>CAZOMP010000001.1:0-450108 GCA_964581085.1 uncultured Gaiellales bacterium
ACCTCATCGCCTACGACCACTGACCCCAACGCTCGGACGGAATCACTCATCTAGGGGAACCCGACGCCGTCCGGCGCTCGCGTCCACCGTTTGGCGCGCCGACTACCCTTCCAGACGGGCGCCCGTAGCTCAGTGGACAGAGCGGCGGACTTCTAATCCGCGGGTCGGAGGTTCGAATCCTCCCGGGCGCATCAAGAACACCCTGTGGTCACTGAGATCCGCCCCATCAGACCGCCGGGGCTCACGAGCTTGCTTGCTCCTGAGGGGCGCTTTCGTCCGCCTCGGTCTGTAACAGCTCTCCGCCTTCACCGCCGAGGGGCTCGTCCTGGAAGAGGCTGGCGTAGGGCGTGTAGCTGAACACCCGATCTCGTCTCCGTCCGGTGATCTCCTGGAGCAGTCCGAGGCTCTCCAGTTGCTCGACGAGCTTGTTCGCGGTGACGAAGGCGATACCGAGGTCGTCTCTGACCAGGTTGACCTGAACGAGGGGCCGCTCGAAGAGAAGATCGAGTAGGCGCAGGCCGTTCACTCCTGGTGGGCGCTCCTGGATCAGCCGTCGGTGTTGTTCGCGAAGGTCGAGGATGGCACGGGCGCTGACCCCTGCTTCCTCGGCTGTCTGGGCGACTCCAGTGAGGAAGAAGCGGAACCAACCTTCCCAGTCGCCGGACTCGCGAATCGCGGTGAGGCGGTCGTAGTACTCGGCCCGGTGTCGCCTGAGGTAGACGCTGAGGCAGAGAAGCGGGCGGTGCAGGACTCCCCGGTGGACCAGGAGGAAGCTGATCAGGAGTCGTCCAACGCGGCCGTTTCCATCCAGGAAAGGATGGATCGTCTCGAATTGCGCATGAGCGAGCCCGACGTGGATCAGCGCAGGCAGCTCGTCGTTGTAGAGGAACCGCTCGAAGTTGTCGAGAGCCTCCTTCATCTCGTGAACCGGGGGAGGCACGAACGTCGCCTCGGCCAGGGTGGCGTTCTCAGGGCCGATCCAGTTCTGCGACTCGCGGAACTCGCCGGGCCGCCGTTGCGATCCCCGCACGCCGGTCAGAAGCTCCCGGTGGATCTCGGTGACGAGCCGCAACGACAAGGGGAGGTCGTTCACGCGCGCGAGGCCGTAGTTCATCGCCCGGACGTAGTTGACGACCTCGTCCACATCCTGGGGAAGCCGGCGCCAAGCAGGCTGAGGTTCGAGCTCTGCGGCAAGGAGATCCTCGAGCGTGCTCTGGGTGCCCTCGATCTGTGAGCTCAGCACTGCCTCGCGCCGAACGTACATGGAGACGAAGAAGTCCGGGTTCGGAACCGTCTGGATGACGCCGTCGAGCCTGCCGATCGCCTGATCGGCTCGCGACAGGAGCGACTGCAGCGTTCCATCGAGCGCTACGGGCGGATCGGGCGGCAACGGGGCCGGGATGAACGCGGCATAACCGGTTCGTTGTTTCACGCACCGTCCGGCTCGCGTAGTAGCGGGAGGCACCTCGACTCCTTGCTTCGCTGGAACTCAATAGCGGCGGCGAGATCGTCTTCTTATTTTGCTATCGCACCAGAAAATAAAATAACAGGGCCAAGGGCGGGGGTGGTCGGAACCTGGGTGGGAGTCCGTGACTGTGGGCCGGAGCGTCTTGTCGCATCCCGGCGGGATGCGTGGCCCGACCCCTTGCAGCGACACGCGGCGTAACGTCGCGATGATCAGGGACGAACCCGCCTCGCGAGACATGACCGAACCACCATGCCTGGCCGGATACCGATATCATCGCCGCCCCCGGGGCTGGTCAATGCGTTGGCGGGGGATCGGCTGCGAGCTCGAGCGAGGAGTCGGCGGTGGGTCGTACGAGATCTGTACCGGTGAGGATCGTCGTCGATGTGCACGAGCGGCAGAGCCGGATCGCGGAGACCCTGACCGAGCTCGGCGCCGAGGTCGAGATCGCATCGCTCCCGGCTGGTGACTACGCCGTCGGTGCCGACACGCTCGTCGAACGCAAGCGTGTACTCGACCTTCACGGCGCCGTTCTCAAGGGCCGCCTCTGGCCGCAGCTCGGCAAGCTGCGTGCCGCCTGCGCGTTCCCGTACGTGCTCGTCGAGGGCAGCGACATCGACCGGGGCCCGCTTCACCACAACGCCGTCCGCGGCGCCTGCCTAGCCGTGATCGATCAGGGGATCGCACTCTTGCGCAGCGGCAACCAACGCGACTCGGCGCTCTGGATCCATCGCCTCGCGGTGCGCTGTCAGGCGGTCGAGCCGGCAGCCGAGCGGCCCGGGTACGCACAGCGACCGAGGCCTAGACCAGGCGACGAGACCGCCGAGGCAATGCTCGCCGCCGTCCCCGGGATCTCGACCGGCTCGGCACGCGCTCTCCTGGAGCGGTTCGGCAGCGTCGCTGCAGTCGTGGCCGCGGACCCGGACGAATGGTTGACCGTTCCCGGTATCGGACCCGAGCGGGCCCGGGCCCTCGAGGAGACCTTCACCCTCCGCCGGGGAACGAAGACGGACGATCACGCGGCGTGAGCGGCAGCGACGCCCTGCTCTGCCCGGACGTATAGTCGCGCTCGATGCTCCGACTCGCCGGGCTCGGGATCGTGGTCGCAGCCCTTGCGGCGGCCGGATGCGGTGGCAGCGGAGGCGACGGGACCCCGGAGCCGAGCCCGGCCGCCGTTGTCCGGCAGAGCGCCGAACGGACCGGCGAGCTGCGAAGCTTCCACTTCCGGCTCGACGTGGAGGGCGTGCCGAAGAGCCGTAAAGGGCTCCAGCTGACAGGCGCAGAGGGCGACGTGCGTGTCCCCGATCGGCTGCGGGCCGAGGTGAGCGGCACCTTCGCGGGCTTCCCGCTCGCGACCTCGCTCGTCGCCGCGGGCGGCAAGCTCTGGATCGAGAACCCCCTCGGCGGCAGCTGGGAGCGCATCGCGGTGGGAACGACTCCCGCTTTCTTGCTCGACCCACAGAAAGGTGTGCTGGGCGTGATGCGCGACGTGACGCAGACTGCGAGCGACGGCTCGGATGACGTCGACGGGACGAAGACGCTTCGGTTCACGGGCACGGTTCCGGCCGCAAGCGTCGCACCACTTGCCGCCGTCAAGGGCAGTTCCGGCACGGTTGTCGTGACGCTCTGGATCGGGAGAGAGGACAGCATCCTGCGCCGGATCGAGGTCGTCGGACCGGTCGGCGCCGGCGAGAGCGCCGCGACGAAACGAACGATCGAGATCTCCCGTCCGGACGAGCCGGTCACGATCGAGCCGCCGAAGGGAGCGGCATAGCGGCTCCGGCCCCCGCATCCGTACTCCCTGTCCTCCGCGCAGTTGCAATCGAGCGCCGCTACGGCGACCGGATCGCCCTCTGCCCGACCGACTTCGAGCTCCGCGCGGGCGAGCTCGTCGCACTCGTGGGCCCGAATGGAGCCGGCAAGTCGACGCTGCTGTCGCTGCTCGCCGGCGCCCTGCCTCCGTCCGGTGGTAGGGTCGAAACGCCCGATCCTCGCCTGTCGGTCGGCTGGGCGCCGCAGCGACCGGCGCTCTACGGCCATCTCACCGCGCGCGAGAACGTCGAGCTCTTCGCCAGGCTCGCCGGCCTCCTCGATCCGGGCCCTGCCGCCGAGCAGGCGCTCGCGCAGGTCCATCTCGTCGACGCCACGCAGCGCGCCGCGCAACTCTCCGTGGGCAACCAGCAACGCCTCAACCTCGCACTGGCGCTGCTCGGCAACCCGGACCTGCTCCTGCTCGACGAGCCGACCGCATCGCTCGACCCCGACCGGCAGAGACTCGTCTGGGAGCTCCTGCTCGCACGCCGCGACAGCGGCCAGACGGCCCTGCTCGCGACACACACGACGGAGGAGGCCGCGACGCTCGCGACGCGCATCGTCACGCTCGTCGAGGGCGCGATCGTCGCGGACGAGGCTACGGCATGACGGGTATCGGGCTCCTGCTTCGCAAGGACCTGCGGCGGCTGGCGCGCTCGCCGCTCCTTCTCGTCGCCCTGCTCCTCTACCCGCTCCTCCTAGCGCTCCTCGTCGGCCTCGTCGTCCGCTACGCCGGCGAGCGACCCCGCGTCGCACTCGTCGACCAGACGGGCCTGCCGCAGGCGATCTCACTCGGCGATCGCAGCTTCGACCTCCAGAGCCTGTTCGAGCACGCCGGCGAGGTCGACCTCGTCCGGATGAGCCCGGAGCGAGCCGACCGCGCGCTCGAGACCGGCCAGGTCGTCGCCGTGCTGACCATTCCGGAGGACTTCACCGAGCGTCTGCGCGGCCTCCGTGAAAGCCCCCGGCTCGTGCTCGAGACGACACCCGGAGCGCTCGGCACAGGAGTCACCGAGAAGATGCGCGCGCTCGTGTACGCCGTCAACCTCGAGCTGCAGCAGGCCTACATCGACGCGAACCTCGGCTACGTGAAGCTGCTCCAGCATGGCGGCAGCGGCACGCTCGGGTCGTCGCAACTGACAGTGCTCGGGCTCGACCGGGCCGAGCGCGAGCTCCGCAAGCTGGCCCGTTCGCGCGACCCACTCGTGGCCAGGGAGGCGGGCGAGCTGGCCGCGTTCGTCGCCCAGGTGAACGGGGCCGTCGGTCAGGTCGGTCAGTTCCTCCGCGCCACCGCCAACCCGATCGAGCTCTCGGCCACCGCCCGCAGCGGCCGCACCTGGGTCCTCTCGGCCCAGATCCAGGCGTACGCACTCGCCCTCGCGCTCGCCTTCGTGGCGGTGATTCTGGGGGCAGCATCGATCACCGCCGAGCGGGAGGAGCGGACGCTTGCCCGACTCGTCCGCGGGCTCGTCGGCACGGGCGCGCTCGTCGCCGAGAAGATCGTGCTCGTCGCGCTCGTCGGCACCGCGATCGCGCTCACACTCGCCGTCGGCTTCGGGGCCGTCGTCGAGCTTGGAGGCGTGAGCGGCGGCGAGCCCTGGGCCCGGCTACCGCTGCTGCTCCCGGGGCTGCTCCTCGCGAGCGCGGCCTTCGGCGCGCTCGGAGTGCTCGTCGGCGCGCTCGCCCGTGACGTGGGCCCGGCGATGCTGCTGGCGCTGCTCGTGGGCCTCCCGGTGGCGCTCGCCGGCGTGATCCCCGGCGGCGCGTTCGCACACGCCGAACGGGTACGGTCGCTCGGCCCGTTCGGACACCTCGTCGACCTCGCGACGGCCGCGCTCTATGACCCGAGCCCCTGGGGTACAGTCGCTCGCCACTGCGCGTGGTTGCTCGCGATCGCCGTCGTGCTCGCCGTACTCGCTCGCCTCGCCGCCCGGCGGCTCCTCGCATGAACAGCCACCTCTATCTCTACCTCCTCGTCGTCGGCCTCCTGACCGCCTTGACTCCCTGGGCGATCGTCGGCGTGATCGTGATGCTCGGCTCCCGTGGCGGCGCGCGCGTTGCGGGGGCGTTCACGCTCGGCTGGTTCTCGGCGGTGACGTTCATCGCAGCCGTCGTCACCGCCGGCTTCGGAGGGGCGGCGAGCTCGACGACGCAGGCAACCTCGCGGGGGCTCGCAGTCGTCGAGCTCGTGCTGGGGCTCGTGCTCCTCGCCTTCGGCGTCCCGCGCTGGCGACGGGCGCGTGCGGCTGCGGGTCCGTCCGTCGAGCCCGGCTGGCTACGGAAGCTCGATCACCTCGGCCCGATCGCCGCGTTCGCCTTCGGAACGTTCATGATCAACGTCGTCTTCGTCGTGGACGCCGGCCTCCGGATCGCGGCCTCTGGTGTGAGCGGCGGCGGCGCGGTCGGTGCGGTCCTGTTCTACGCCGTCGTCGCCTCCTCCGCCCTTCTGGCCGTGCTCGTCGTCTACGTGGGCGGACGAGCCACGGCGGACGTCAGATTGCGCGCCATGCGCAGCTGGGTGGCCGCGCACAACCCTCTCTTGATGGCAGCGATCGTCGTCGCGATCGGCGCCCTGCTCGCTGCCAAGGGTATCGCCGGCCTGATCCTCAACTAGAGCTCAGGCGGCATCCGTCGACCCGGTGCTGGCGGCAACGAGCGTTCCCCGGCGCAACGTCACGAGCAGGGCCGCCACGAACATGCAGCCGATCGCGAGCGTCGCGCTCGCACGCCAGCCGTGGGCATCGATCAATGCACCACCCATGACGCTCCCGAGGGCGATACCGAGCCCGATCGCCGTCCCGAACCACGAGAACGCCTCCGCCACGGAGCCGGCGGCGGCGACGTGACCGACGACGCCGTAGATCGCGGCCACGACCGGCGCGATCGGGAACCCGGCGACGAACAGCAGCACCGTCATCGTCGGGATCGAGCTCGCGAGCAGGGGGAGCGAGACGAGCGCGGCGAGGGCGAAGGTTCCGAAGACGATACGGCGGCGCTCGTCGCGCATCGGTCGCAGCCCCGCGACGAGGCCGCCGACGAGCGACCCTGCCGCGAAGCCGGCCAGGCAGACCCCGGCAAGGGCGCGGTCGCCGTGGATCTCGGCGAACGCGGGAACCGCGATCTCGAGCGAGCCGAAGCCGAGGCCGAGGCAGAGCGCGAACGCGGCGATCGTCCGCACGCCAACGGCAGACAGCGCGCCGAGCCGCGACTCGTGACGCTCTTCCGCCGGCGCCGACGTGGCAACGGGTGGGATCCGGACGAAGCAGAAGGTGCCGACCGCGGCGATGGCGGCGACCCCGGCCACGGCCACCGTCGGACTGACCGCGGCGAGTACGGCGACGATGAGCGGCCCGCCGACCCAGATCATCTCCTGCAGAGCCGCATCGAGCGCGTAAGCCGTCTTCGCGCCGTCCGACCCCGCGACCTCGGGCCAGATCGACCGGAGGACAGCCGAAACGGGCGCAAGCGTGAGGCCCGCCGCTGCCGCAGCCACGGCGAGGGCGACCGTCGGTGCCCCGGTCGCGCCGAGCAGCGCCACGAGGGCGACGAGCGCCGGGAAGATCACCATCCTGCGGCTGAGGATCCTGCGGGCGCCGCGGCGGTCGACCTGGCGGCCACCGTAGGGCGCACCGGCCGCGGTCCCGATCCCGAACAGCGCCGCGACGAGCCCGGCCGCTCCGTAGCCGGCGCCGGAGTGGCGCACGAGCAGGACGAGCGACAGCGCTGCCATCCCGAGCGGCATCCTGGCCACGATGCTCCAGACGAAGAGCGACCCGGCATGATCGTTGGCGAAGAGCGCCCTGTACCTTGCGACGCCACGCAGCTCACCCTCCACGGCCGTGAACGCGCTCAGGAGGGAAGCTCGGTGGCCGGCGGCGGTGGCCCGTGAGGATCGAGGATCCGAGCGCGACGGTGCTGAAGCCAGTCGATCAGGATCACCTGGAGCGAGCCCGCGACGGGAATCGCCCCGAGCGCGCCGATGACCCCGGCGAGCTCCGCTCCCATGAGCACGGCGAGAAGCACGACGAGCGGGGAGAGTTGCACGGTGCGACCGTAGACGAGTGGCTGCAGGACGTGGTTCTCGAGCTGCTGGTAGAGCACGAAAAAGACGACGAGGATGATGCCGGCCGTCGTCGAGTGGAGGAAGCCGACCAGGCTCACGATCACCGCGGCGATAGTCGCGCCTGCGAGCGGCACGAGGTCGAGAATCGCCACGACGAGGCCGAGCGCAACGGCATACGGGACGCCGAGCACGAGCAGCACGATCGTGGACGAGACTCCCGCGACGAGGCTGATCGCGAGGTTGCCGGTCACGTAACCGCCGACGGTGCGGTAGATGTCGCCGCCCACCTTGCGCCAGCGGGGCTGCGACGTCTCGGGCATGAGGCCGTAGACCCGCTCGACCCAGGTCGGCCCTTCGAGCAGCATGAAGAGAGTCAGGAACGCGATCGTGAGCGTCGCAACGACAGCGTTGAGGATGCTCTTGGTCACGCTCAGCGCGGTGCTCGAGAGCCCGAGCACGCCGCCCACGCCGCTCTTCTCGATCGCCTCCCGGGCGCGCTCGACGATGTGGTAGTCGCGCTCGAGGAACCCGAGCCGGCCCCTACCCTTCGTCAGGTCCTCGATGTAGCCGGGGACCGCGTCCGCGAAGTCGTTGACCTCACGGACGAGCGTGGGTACGAAAGTGGCTGCGATCCCCACGATCACGAGGATGGCACCGACGAAGACGATGCCGACGGCGAATGGGCGCCGGAGCCCACGGTTGACGAGGAACTCGACGGCCGGGTTGAGCGCCATCGCGAGGAAGAGGGCGATCAGCGCCCAGATCAGGACCGACTTCGTCACCCAGAGCACCTCGAGCACGACCGCCACCGCGATCAGGACGCCGATCACCGACAGGACGGCGCGCGGCCGGAAGCGGACGAGTCGCTCGTCGGACATGAGACGAGAATAGGGACGGCGCTGGACGATCCGGCAGCGCGACCCGGCCGGGACCGCTTGAATGGGGCCGTCGCGGGTGTAGCTCAATGGTAGAGCTCCAGCCTTCCAAGCTGGCTATGCGGGTTCGATCCCCGCCACCCGCTTCTTGCTCGCTCTCGGTGAGAGCCTGCCGGTCACCGTTCTCGGTGGACGATCAGCGTCGGTGACCGTAGTGTTGCCAGTCGTGGCCGACGGACCAGCACGCGACCGACTTCCCATCCCCGACCGCGCGTACGCGGGCACGCCGCCGCTCGATGCGAAAGATCCTGCTGCGACGTTCCCGCCGCTCGAGCCGCTTCGACCCCCGGCCGGGGCGCCCAACGTCCTCGTCGTGCTGCTCGACGACGTCGGCTTCGGCGCTTCGAGTGCGTTCGGCGGTCCGTGCTCGACGCCGACGGCGGAACGCCTGGCGGGGGACGGGCTCAGGTTCAATCGCTTCCACACGACGGCGCTGTGCGCGCCGACCCGGCAGGCGCTGCTGACGGGGCGCAACCACCACTCGGTCGGGATGGGCTGCATCACGGAACTCGCGACGTCCGCGCCCGGCTATTCGTCGATCCGGCCGAAGTCGGCGGCGCCGCTCGCAGAGACGCTGAAGCTCAACGGCTACTCGACGGCCCAGTTCGGAAAGTGCCACGAGGTGCCCCAGTGGCAGACGAGTCCGCTCGGGCCGTTCGACGCGTGGCCCACCGGCGGCGGAGGGTTCGAGTACTTCTACGGCTTCCTCGGCGGCGAGACGAACCAGTACTACCCCGCGCTCTACGAGGGGACGACGGCGGTCGAGCCGCCGGCGACGCCGGAGGAGGGCTATCACCTCACAGAGGACCTGGCCGACCGGGCGATCGCCTGGGTGCGACAACAGAAGTCGCTGACGCCGGACAAGCCGTTCTTCGTCTACTTCGCGCCGGGCGCGACGCACGCCCCGCATCAGGTCCCGCCCGGATGGGCGGAACGCTACGCAGGGCAGTTCGACGACGGCTGGGATGCGCTGCGCGAACGCACCTTCGAGCGCCAGCAGGAACTCGGCGTGATCCCGCACGAGGCGCAACTGACGGAGCGGCACGAGGAGATCCCGGCGTGGGAGGACATGCCCGCCGAGCTGAAACCGGTGCTCGCACGGCAGATGGAGATCTACGCAGGCTTCCTCGAGCACACCGACCATCACATCGGCCGCCTCGTCGACGCGATCGACGAGCTCGGGCTCCTCGACGACACGCTCGTCTTCTACGTCGTCGGCGACAACGGGGCGAGCGCCGAAGGCACGATCAACGGCAGCTTCAACGAGAACATCATCTTCAACGGCGCTCCGCAACTGGAGACCGCCGAGTTGATGGCGTCCCGCATCGACGACTTCGGGACGCCGAAGGCGTACAACCACTACGCCGTCGGCTGGGCCCACGCCCTCGACACGCCGTACCAGTGGACGAAGCAGGTCGCATCGCACTGGGGCGGGACGCGGAACGGTCTCGTTGTGCACTGGCCGGGCACGATCGGTTCCCGGGGCGAGATCCGGAGCCAGTTCCACCACGTCATCGACGTCGCCCCCACGATCCTCGACGCCGCCGGGATCCCACAGCCGATCGAGGGCGTCAGCATGGCGTATTGCTTCGACGCGCCGACCGCACCCGAGCGTCGTGAGACCCAGTACTTCGAGATGTTCTGCAACCGCGGCATCTACGACCGCGGCTGGACGGCCGTCACGCGCCATTCCACCCCCTGGGTGATCGAGCCGCTCGGCCCGTTCGAAGATGACGTCTGGGAGCTGTACGACACCTCGGTCGACTGGACCCAGACGAACGACCTCGCGGCAGCAATGCCGGAGAAGTTGGCGGAGCTGCAGCAGCTCTGGCTCGCAGAGGCGAGGCGACACAAGGTGCTGCCCCTCGACGACCGGCGCGTCGAGCGGTTCGACGCCCACCTCGCCGGTCGCCCACAGCTCGTACGGGGGAGCTCGCAACGCCTCTTCGGTGGCATGGGCCGCCTCACCGAGAGCTCGGTGATCAACGTCAAGAACCGGTCGCACGCCGTCACGGCCGAGGTGACGGTTCCCGCCTCTGGCGCCGAGGGTGTCGTGATCGCCCAGGGAGGCGGTTTCGGGGGTTGGGTGCTCTACACCCACGACGGCTGCCTCGTCTACTGCCACAACTTCATCGGCCTCCAGCGCTTCACCGTCCGCAGTGACGTGGTCATCCCGGCCGGTACACATCAGGTACGGATGGAGTTCGCCTACGACGGCGGCGGCCTCGCGAAGGGCGGCACGGTGACGCTCTATGTCGACGGGGCACAGGTCGGGCAAGGACGGGTGGAGGCGACGGTTCCGCTCGTGTTCTCCTCGGACGAGACCACCGATATCGGGACGGACTCCGCCTCACCGGTGAGCGACGACTACGCGCCGCAACAGGGCACCTTCAACGGAACCGTGCACTGGGTGCAGATCGACGTCGACGAGGCGGCGGACGACGACGACCACTGGATCTCACCGGAAGAACGGCTGCGCGTCGCGCTTGCGCGTCAGTAGCCCGCGAACGAGCCCACCCGAGCCCGGACATCGCCCGTCGACGAGCACCTGCCGGTCGGTACCGCCAGGCGAGACTCCTCCGAGATCATGGTCAAGTAGTACTCCGATCTGCGATTTATTGGCATTATAGAATGCGAATTTATGGTACTATAGCCACTCATGAACGGTTCCGAGCTCGGGCTGAGCTACCGGCGACGACTGATCGACCCATACCTGGACACCGTGCTCCAGCAGCTTCCAGGAGTGCTGGTGGTCGGGCCTCGAGCTGCAGGGAAGACGACGACGTTCGGGCTTCGGGCGGCAACGATCATTCGGCTGGCAGCCGAGGCGGAGTCGGTCGCATTCCGAGCTGACCCGGATGCGGCCCTCAGAGACTTGCCCGAGCCTGTTCTGCTCGACGAGTGGCAGGAGGCGCCGGGCGTCTTCGGAGCAGCGACCCGCGCGATCAACGAGAGCCCACGCCCAGGTCGGTTCTTTCTCACGGGTTCGGTCGACGCCCACGCGGAGCACGAGATCTCTGGTGGATCGGGACGGATCGTTCGGCTGACGATGTACCCGATGACGGTCCGCGAGAAGCGCGGCACTGTCTCGGGTCCCACGTTCTTCGACCGGGTCGCCGGCGGCGAGGAGCTCGGAGCTCCAGCTGAGGCGCCGGATCTGCGTGGATACGTGGAAATCGCTCTCGAAAGCGGCCTTCCCGTTCCGTCTCTGCTGTTGACCGGGGCAGCGAGAGCTGATGCGCTCGAGGCCTACGTTTCCGACCTGCTCACGCACGACGTTCTTCTCCTGCAATCACGCCGTAGCCGCGAACGAGTCAGACATCGTGACTCGGAGCGACTACGCCGGTACTTCGAGGCCTACGCCGTCAACTCGGCCGGCGTCGTCGCTGACAAGACGCTGTATGACGCTGCCGGGATCAACGCCAAGACTGCTGCGGCCTACGAGGAGCTGCTCTCGAACCTCTTCGTCGCCGAACAGATTCCTGCCTGGACGTCGAACCGCCTCGCACGACTGGGACGTCGACCGAAGCGCTACCTGACAGATGCAGCTCTGATCACCGCTGCCCTTCGACTCGACGTCAACGGTGTGATGCGGGACGGCCGCATCCTGGGAAGCGTTCTGGACACGTTCGTCGCCTCGCAGCTGCGGCCGGAGGTTGCCGTCTCCGAAAGTAGACCACGGCTCTTTCACCTCCGAACAGAACAGGGAAGACAGGAGGTCGATCTCGTTGCAGAGCTTGGCGGCGGGGACGTGATCGGCATCGAGATCAAGGCCGATTCGGCGCCAAGGCCGGGAAGGGACGACAAGGGTCTGATCTGGATGCGAGACCGACTCGGGACGCGCTTCGTGGCAGGCATCGTCTTTCATACGGGGCCGCGCCCCTATTCGCTCGGCGATCGGATGATGGCTGTTCCGATCAGCGCGCTCTGGGCTTGATCCAGTGCCCGCGGACACGCCACGCAGTTCGGTCTCCGGCTACGGCCCGGACTTCGCGCCCACGACGACCGGGCCGCCGACATCGAGCCGGCCGGCGAGCCACTGCAGCTGGTCGCGCCAGGCGGCGGCTCCCGGCGCGTGGCCCTGGGCGTACCAGCGCAGCTCCGCCGCGTCGCCCGCAGCCTTCGCTAGCGCCCGCAAGGACGCCTGCGGGACGACCTCGTCGTGGCGTCCGTCCTGGAGCAGGATCGTTCCTCGCCGGGCGCCGGCCACCCACGTCAGTGGGTCTACGGCCCCGAGCTCGCGGCGGACGTCGCCACGCAGGTCCGCCGGAGCAGCAGCGGCGTACTCCTCCACCGGTGGCGATCCTCCCGACATCAGGTCGAAGGCCCGGATCCGCGGTTCGACGCCCGCGAGCACCGCGCCCATCCGCGCGCCCGCACTGAAGCCGACGAAGCCGAGATCGTCCTTCTTCACCCGGGGGAGCGCCTGCAGCACGTCGACGGCGCGCCGCGAGGCGACGATCGTGTCGATCACCGCGTCACGATCTGCGATCAGCTGCGCGAGCGCCGACTCGCCACCCACCGTCGGCGTCTCGGGCATCGTGATTGTCAGCGCCACGACGCCGCGCGCCGCCATCCAGGCGGCCGGCACGATCATCTGCGTGCGGTCGCCGCCCGCCCCATGAAGATAGAGCACGGCCGGGAACGGGCCCTTCCCGGGCGGCACCGCGAGCAGACCGTCGATCCGTCGCCCGGCCGCGGTGAAGGAGACGTCGTGCACCCTGATCGGGTAGCCCCTGTTGACGACGCCGCGGTCGACGTAGCGGAGTGCCGCGGAGGCGTCGTAGGAGAACGGCGACCGGTCGGCGGCAGGCGAGCTCTTGCCGCCGCCGCAGCCCGCTGCGAGCACGAGCAGGAAACACCCGAGGAGAATCGACCGACCGCGCACCACGGCAGTCGGGACGGCGAGATTCGAACTCGCGACTTCTCGCTCCCAAAGCGAGCGCGCTACCAGGCTGCGCCACGTCCCGTCGAGAGAAGTGTAGGGGCGGTCACGTCGCAACGACGACCACGAGCCGCCGGGGGCCGTGAACGCCCTCGACGCGGGTGAGCTCGATGTCGCTCGTCGCGGAAGGTCCCGAGACGAGGACGATCGGCCGGCCCTCGCGGGCGCTCGGCTCGAGCCGGGCGATCAGCTCCGGCACGGTCTCGACGATGTCGGCGGCGCGGACCACGCAGACGTGAAGATCGGGGACAAGGCTGAGCGCTCGCCGCCCCTGCCCGGGACCACCGTCGAGGGCGATCGTGCCGGTGTCAGCGCACCCGACCCCACAGGTCGTAACCGCTCCGTCGAGAGCGTCGAGGACGGTGGGGTCGAGCCCCCCGTCCACAACGAGCTCGACGCCGCCCGGCAGGAGCGCGAGGTCGAGATCGGCCGGAACGCCGATCCGCCGGGCGCCTGCTCGCGCGAGCGCCGCGGCGACCGCCGCCGCCGGATCGTCCGCGAGCACGACCTCGGCTCGGTAGTCGCGGACGCGCTCGACGAACCGGTTGACGACGGCGCCGCGATCGAGCGTGCCCAGGCGCCGATACGCGGCCGCACGCGAGGGCGGCGACGGGCGATCCGCGAGCGCCACCCTGACCCGGGCGAGCATCTCCTCACGCGCGTTCACGTGACACCCACCACTCGCGGAAGGTCTGGGCCGGGAGTGCGGGCAGGTCGCGAGACCTTCCCCAGGCCGCGAGCGGCCCCGGTGGGAAGTGGCGGAGCCAGCCGTCCCGCACGGCCGGGCGCTGGAGCGAACGGGCGAGCCGCTGGGCCCGCTCGTAGCCGGCGCGGCTCTCGAAGGCCTTCCCGAGCCGCTTCAGCACCCGCCCCTCCAGGCCCGGACGTTCCCGTGCGACCGCCTTCGCCCGCTCATGGATCAGGATCGAGGGGATGTCGATCCCGACCGGGCAGACCTCGTAGCAGGCGCCGCAGAGCGACGAGGCGAACGGGAGCGAGGCGACCGGACCCTGCTCACCGGCGAGCTGCGGGGCGAGGATGGCGCCGATCGGTCCCGCGTAGGGCGAGTGGTAGGCGTGCCCGCCGGTCTGGCGGTAGACAGGACAGACGTTGATACAGGCCGAGCAGCGGATGCAGCGGAGCGCCGGCCTCCCGTCGGGGTCGGCGAGCACGCGCGTCCGGCCGGCGTCGAGGAGCACGAGATGGAAAAGCCGGGGACCGTCGCCCGCACGCACCCCCGACCAGAGCGAGGTATAGGGGTTCATCCGCTCGCCGGTCGAGGAGCGCGGTAGCAGCTGGAGGAAGACCTCGAGGTCGCGGAACCGCGGGATCGCCTTCTCGATCCCCATCACGGTGATCAGGCTCTCGGGCAGCGTCGTGCACATGCGGCCGTTCCCTTCCGATTCGACGACGCACACCGTGCCGGTGTCGGCCGCGGCGAAGTTCGCGCCCGAGATCGCGACACGGGCTCGGAGGAACGCGGCGCGGAGATGGAGCCGGGCCGCCTCGGCGAGCTCCTGCGGGTCGTCACCGAGAGCCGGTAGTCCGAGCTGCTCCCGGAACAGATCACGGATCTCGCGTCGGTTCTTGTGGATCGCCGGTACGAGCAGGTGGGAAGGCCGCTCCCCGGCCAGCTGGACGATCAGCTCTGCGAGGTCGGTCTCGAGCGGTCGGATCCCCGCCGCCTCGAGCGCTTCGTTGAGGCGGATCTCGTCCGTCGCGAGCGACTTCACCTTCACCACCTCGGAGACACCCTGTTCCCGTACGAGCGCGACCACGAGCTCGGCTGCCTCGGAGCCGTCCCGAGCCCAGTGGACGACCCCGCCGGCCGCTGTCACGGACGCCTCGAGCTCGACGAGCACCTCGTCCAGGCGACCCAGAGCCTCGTCCTTGATCGCCTCCCCGGCGGCCCGAAGCGCCTCCCAGTCCGGCACCTCGGCAACGACGCCGGCCCGCTTGCGCCGGATCGCGGACGTCGCCTGCGCGATGTTCGCCCGCAGCTGCCGGTCGGCGAGCGCCGCCGTTGCCGCAAGCGGGAACCGCTCGGGCACCGCGCTACGCCGGGCCGCGTCGCTCACGAGGCGAGAACCTCCGCGAGATGGACGGGCCGCACCGGGTGCCCCTCACGCCGCAGCCCGCCGCCGATCTGCATCAGGCAGGAGCTGTCACAGGCACAGACCGCATCCGCCCCCGAGGCGACCACCGCTGCAACCTTGTCGGCGAGCATCGCCGCCGAGACGTCGGCGTTCTTGACCGCGAACGTCCCTCCGAAGCCGCAGCACTCCTCCGCGTCGGCGAGCTCGACGAGCTCGAGCCCGGAGACGGCCCGCAGGAGCCGCAGTGGCGCGTCCCCCACTCGGAGCAGCCGTAGCGAGTGACACGTCGGGTGGTAGGTGAGCTTGCCCACGAAGCCGGAGCCGACATCCTCCACGCCGAGTACCTGCGTCAGGTACTGGGAGAGCTCCCACGTCCGGGCCGGCACCCCGCCGTCGTCACCGCCGAGCAGCGCCGGGTAGTGCTCCCGCACCTGCGCCGCACACGAGCCCGACGGCGTCACCACCGCCTCGTACGGCTCGAACACCTCGACGAACCGCCGTGCCAGCGCCACCGCCGGTTCCGGGTAGCCCGAGTTGCCGTGCATCTGGCCGCAGCACGTCTGCTCGAGCGGGAAGACGAGCTCGACGCCGAGCCGCTCCAAGAGAGCCACCGTCGCCCGCCCGACGTCGGGGAACAACGTGTCCGCGAGGCAGGTGACGAAGAGGGCAACGCGATCGGCCATCGCCCGTTGAGCCTACTGCGCAAGCCATGAACGCTGCCCGCTAGCCTCGCTCAGTGACCGAGCTCGCCCTCTCCGCCGCGCCCACAGCGATCTCCGGGCGCCGGCCGCGGCGAGGCTACGCGATGATCATCGGTGCTGCTCTGCTCTTCGCCGTCAACGGCGCCGTCTCCAAGATCGCGCTCGACGGGAGCGGAATCGGCACCCTCCGCTGGACGGAGCTACGTGCGGCCGGCAGCTTCGTGATCATTGCCGCCGGGCTGGCGGTGCTCTCGCCGCAGCGGCTCCGGATCGAGAGCCGCAGCGAGGCGGGGAAGCTCGCCCTCTACGGCGTCGTCGGCTTCGCGCTCGTGCAGTGGCTCTACTTCGTCGCGATCGATCGCCTCCCGATCGGGATCGGGCTCCTGCTCGAGTTCACGGCACCGGTCCTGATCGCAGTGTGGGCGAGGTTCGTCTGGCACGAGCCCGTGCATCGCCGCGCCTGGGCAGCCCTCGCCCTCGTCGTCGTCGGCCTCTCGCTCGTCGCCCAGATCTGGGCCGGTCTCACTCTGGACCGGATCGGGGTCGCTGCCGGTCTGCTTGCCGCCGTCGCCCTCGCAGCCTTCTACCTCATGAGCCAGCGCCTCGTCGGCAGCCGTGACCCGATCTCGGTGACGTGCTTCGGCCTCGGCTTCGCCGCACTGGCCTGGACGATCGTGCTGCCATGGTGGAGCTTCCCCTGGGAGGAGCTCAGCAGCTCCGTCGAGCTCCCGCACGGCCTCTTCACGGTTCCCGTTGGCTTGCTCGCCCTCTGGGGCGTCGTGCTCGGGACGCTCGCTCCCTATCTGCTCACCGTCGCCGCGCTGCGCCATCT
Source organism: uncultured Gaiellales bacterium (assembly GCA_964581085.1). Classification (GTDB taxonomy): domain Bacteria; phylum Actinomycetota; class Thermoleophilia; order Gaiellales; family Gaiellaceae; genus Gaiella. The sequence continues at coordinate 16,850 of CAZOMP010000001.1, forward strand.
CTCGGCGACGACGGTCGGGATCGTGGCTACCTTCGAACCGGTCGCTGCCTCCGTGATCGCCTGGGTCTGGCTCGGCGAGTCGCTCGACGTCGTGCAGATCCTGGGCGGGCTCGTCGTTCTCCTCGGGATCGTGCTGGCCGAGACCTCCCGCTGACCGAACGGGACGCCGTTACGCTTCCGGCATGGTCGAGCGCGTCCTCCTTGCCTCTCCCCGCGGCTATTGCGCGGGGGTCGAGCGAGCCGTCGAGACGGTCGAGCAGGCGCTCGAGCACTACGGCGCTCCCGTCTACGTCCGTAAGCAGATCGTCCACAACATCCACGTCGTCCGCGACCTGGAGTCACGCGGCGCAATCTTCGTCGACGAGGAGACGGAAGTCCCCGAGGGCGCCACCGTCGTCTACTCGGCGCACGGCGTCGCACCCACCGTGCACGCCAACTCGACCGCCCTCCACCACAACGTGATCGACGCGACCTGTCCACTCGTGACGAAGGTCCACGTCCAGGCACGGCGCTATGCAGGCAGCGGCTACACGATCGTCCTGATCGGCCACGCCGGCCACGAGGAGGTCGTCGGGACGATGGGCGAGGCACCCGAGGCGACGATCCTCGTCCAGGACGTGGCGGAGGCCGAGGCGCTCGACCTGGCGCCCGACACGCCGATCGCCTACATCACCCAGACGACCCTCTCGGTCGACGAGACCGCCGAGATCATCGCCGTGCTGCGGCGCCGCTTTCCTCATGTCCACGCGCCGCGCAAGGAGGACATCTGCTACGCGACGTCCAACCGCCAGTGGGCGGTGAAGGAGATGCTCGCGGAGATCGACCTTCTGCTCGTGCTCGGCTCGAAGAACTCGTCCAACTCGAACCGGCTCGTCGATGTGGCGCGCGCCGCCGGGGTCGCGGGGCACCTGATCGACGACGAGTCGGAGATCGACGAGGCCTGGCTCGAGGGCGTGCGGACGGTCGGCATCTCGTCCGGCGCCTCCGCGCCCGAGCACCTCGTGGAGCGGCTGTGCGACTGGTTCCGGGCGCGAGGCGTCGAGCACGTCGAGCCGTTCGCGATGACGACCGAGGCGGTCACCTTCCGGCTTCCGATCGAGCTTCGGCGAGAGCTTGCGTTGGCGGAGCAGCGCGACAGCTGAGCTCGAACCCGGAGCGGCTCACCGTTGCGGTCGTGATCCCGGCCACGGACGGCCGCGGCACGCTCAGCGCCTGTCTCGCCGCGATCGACGCCGCCGACGATCCGCCGCAAGAGGTCGTCGTCGTCCGCGAGCCGGCCGGGAGCAACCCGGCGGCGGCCCGCAACGAGGGCGCGGGGACAACGACGGCCGACGTCGTCGTATTCGTCGACTCCGACGTGCTCGTGCACGTGGACACGTTCACACGGATCCGCGCTGCCTTTGCGGGGACGCCAGGGCTCGTTGCCGTCTTCGGCTCCTACGACGACACCGTTGCGACCGACGACCTCGTCGCCGCATTTCGCAACCTGCTCCACCACACGATCCACCAGCGCTCCGCCGGCGAGGTGCACTCGTTCTGGGCCGGGCTCGGCGCGGTCCGCCGCAGCGCCTTCGAGCAGACCGGCGGCTTCGACGCGGAGCGCTACGGCGCGCCGTCGATCGAGGACATCGAGCTGGGCGGCAGGCTGGCGGCCATCGGTCGGATCGAGCTCGACCCCGAGCTCCAGGGAACCCACCTGAAGGAATGGACGCTCACCTCGATGGTGCGCACCGACCTGCACCGTCGTGGCATCCCGTGGGTCGAGCTGATGGTCGAGCGGCGCCAGACGCCGGCACACCTCAATCTGGGTGCGCGCGAGCGAGCGAGCGCACTTGCGGCGATCCTGATCGCCTTCGGGATCGTCCGCCGCCGGGCCGTCCTGACAGCGGCGGCGGTCGGCGCCGAGGTGGCGCTGAACCACGATCTCTTCTCCCTGCTGCGAACCCGCATCGGGCTCAGGGGTGCTGCCGGGGGCGTCGTGCTTCACACGCTGCACCAGCTGACCGCTGTCGTCGCGGTACCGGCAGGTCTCGCTCGCGCGGCCAGACGGCAGCGTCAGGCAACCGTCGAGAGCGCCTGATCGAGCTCGACCGGCGGCAGCGCGTTGCCCTCCTCGAGGTACTCCGCATCCGTGTTCACGGACCAGACGTCGTGGGTCGAACCGTCGAGGAGGTTCAGCGTCCCGAGCGCGGCGGTCCACATGGAGTGGTCCTGGTTGTTGTAGCGGTGGAGCCCGTTTCTCCCCACCGTCTCGAGGTTCGGGATCGCGTCGACATACGCGCGCAGCTTCGCCACCGCCGTGTCGTAGCCGCGGTCGTACATGGGGTAGGCACGCGGCACCCGGATCGCAACGCCGTCGACGACGTGGGCGGGATCGAGCAGGCCGATCTTCCCGAGCTCGCGCTTGGCCAGCTCGACGAGCGCGTGGTCGGGCAGCGTCCACGTCTCGTCGCCCTGGAAGCAGAAGTACTCCGCCCCGAGGGACGTGAAGCCAGGCCGCGTCATGCCGGGGCTCCAGGCCCCGAAGTTCTGCACCCGGCCCGCCTGCGTGCCCGGATCGTGGAGATAGATCCAGTTGTCCGGGAACGGCTCCGGGTCGGTCGAGATCAGACCGACGACGAGGAGATCCCGGTAGCGGAGCCGCTTCGCCGCCTCGACGACGTCGTCGGGTGGCAGCGGGTCGAGGGAGAGAACGAGCTCCGACAGCGGGATGCTGGAGAGGACGGCCTCGACGTCGACGAGCTCCATTCCCGCGTCGGGCCGCTGCACCTCGACCGCGCGCGCCCGTCCCTGGTCGAGGACGACGCGCGCGACACGGTGATGCAGCCTGACCGGAACTCCGGCCGCCTCGGACCGCTGCGCGACAAGCTCCCACATCTGGCCCGGACCGAGCCGTGGGTAGTGGAACTCCTCGATCAGGCTGGTGACGTGCGAGCGCCTGATCCCGAGCGCGGAAGTCAGCGCCGTCCAGACGGAGAGGTTCCGGATTCGCTGCGCCGCCCACTCGGCCTGGATCTCGCTGCCCGGGATCCCCCATACCTTCTCGGTGTAGTCGCGGAAGAACGCATCGTAGAGTCGGCGCCCGAAGCGGTGCGTGACCCAGTCCTCGAAGGTCTGCGGCGGCTCGGCGCGGCGCATCCGCGCGGCGGCATAGGAGCCGAGGCAGCGCGCCGTCTCCACGAGCCCGAGTCGGCGGACGACGTCCTCGGCGCGCAGCGGATAGGCGAAGTAGTCGCCGCGGTAGTAGATCCGTGAGAGCCGCGGCCGCACGAGGAACTCGTCGCCCAGCACCGACTCCCACATCTCCTGCACCCAGGGCAGCTTCGTGAAGAAGCGATGGCCGCCGAGGTCGAAGCGGAAGCCGTCGTGCTGCACGGTCTTGGCGATCCCGCCGACCTGTCCGTCGGCCTCGTAGACGACGCCTGGGCGACCGCGGGAGGCGATCAGGTGGGCCGCGGTCAGCCCTGCCGGCCCGGCTCCGAGCACGGCGATTCCGGCTGACGACCCCCCACTCATCCGCCTGATCCTAACGGGACGGACGGAACGAGTCGGCGCTCGGAGGCCGCCGCGGACGCGCGAGCCGGACGGGGTCGCTCACGCCTTGGCGATCGTGGGAGCGTCCGAGCCGGACGCGTCGACCGCGACGGCGAGCGTCTCCCGCGCGATCCAGTCGGCGTGCCGGAGCAGGTCGCCGTCCTCCGACGGCAGCGCCAGCGCGATCCGGTCCGTGAGCTCGAGTCCGGCCTCCTTGCGCATCGAGTTGACCCGGTGGATCAGCTCGTAGACGCGACCTTCGAGGGCGAGCTCGTCGTCGACCGCGGTGTCGAGGGCGACGGTGAGGCCCGACTCGGCGGCCACCGACCAGCCGTCCTTGCCGGCGCGCTCGACGAGCACCTCCTCCGGCCCGAGCTCGTGACCGGCGGCGAGGAAGCGTCCGCCGCCGAGCTCCTCGAAGCGCCCTTCCTGGAGGGCGGCGCGGACTGCCGAGAGCTCCTTGCCGAGCTTGGGACCGAGCACGGGCAGGTTCGGCTTCACCCGGAGCTCGGCGTCGACGTGCTCGAACCTGACGTCCTTGACGCGCAGCTCCTCTCCGATCTCGTCGCGATGGGAGGCGGCGAGCGGTGCGCCCTCGACGACGAGGGTGCGGAGCGGCTGGCGCAGCTTGATACCCGCCGAGGCACGCGCCTGGTGTCCGAGCGCAACGACGGCACGGAGCTCCGCGACCTCCGTCAGCAGCCCCTCGTCCGGCGTCCGCGCGGCCGGCCAGCCGGCATGGTGGACCGAGGCCGGCGCCCCCTCCACGACGTCGCGCACGAGCCGTTGCCAGAGATGCTCGGAGAGGAACGGCATCACCGGCGCGATCACACGGAGCCCCTGGACGATCCCGAACCACAGCGTGCGCAGGGCGGTCTCGTCGCCGTCCCAGAAGCGGCGCCGCGAGCGGCGGATGTACCAGTTGGAGAGATCCTCGACGTATGCGTCGAAGGCGCGGGTCACCTCGACCGTCAGCCAGCCCTCGTAGCCGGCCTCCGCCTCGGTGACGAGCTGCGCCGTCCGCTCGACGAGCCAGCGGTCGAGCGGCTGCAGCGCCGCGACGGGCCCGCCCTGCTCGAGATCTGCATAGACGGGAGCGAAGGACTCGATGGCACCGTAGTCGACGAGGAACCTGGCCGAGTTCCACAGCGTCAGCAGCCGCCGCTTGATCTCCTGCGCCGGCCCGAAGCCGAAGAGCAGGTTGCGGTCGGGCGGCTGCGAGCAGTACTGCCAGCGCATCACGTCGGCGCCCATGCGCGCGAACGCGTCCTCCGCGTCGATCATGTTCCCCCACGAGCCGTGCATCTCGCGCCCGTGCTCGTCGAGCATCTTCTCGTAGCCGAGCACTCTCGTGAACGGCGCCCGTCCGGTCAGCGCCACCGACATGAGGAGCTGCGAGTAGAACCAGAGTCGGATCTGCTCGCGCATCTCCGACACCCAGTCGGCGGGGAACCACTGCTCCCAGGTCGCATGGTCCGGCAGATCCGCCGTCGTCAGACCCTTCGCCGCCCCCGTCGCGTACCCCCCGGGGACGAACTCCGCGCTCTCCCAGCCGAGCGTCGAGAACGGGATGATGCCTGCATCGAGCCAGACGTCGCCGACCTCGGGGATCCGTTCCACCGACTCGCCGCAGGCCGCGCAGCGGATCTGGATCGCGTCGATCCAGGGGCGGCGGAGCTCCTCCAGCTGGTCGAGGCCGCCGAGCGCGCGCTCCTCCAGCTCGGCACGCGAGCCGATCACGTTCAGGTGCCCGCACGAGCACGGGTAGAACGGCAGCGGCAGGCCGTAGTAGCGGCGACGGGAGATGTTCCAGTCGCCCATGTTGCGCAGCCAGTCGTCCATCCGCTTGCCCATGTACGCGGGCGTCCACTCGACCGTGGCGTTCGCGTCGAGCAGCGGCTGCCGCAGCTCCTCGACCGAGATGAACCAGTCGTCCGAGAGCCGGAAGATGAGCGGGGTGTGGCAGCGCCAGCAGAACGGGTAGCTGTGCTCGATCGTCTCGGCCCGCACGAGCAGCCCCCGGTCGGCGAGATCACCGACGATCTGCTCCGCCGCCTCGGTGGTCGAGAGACCGTGCAGCCAGCCGTAGTCGGGGTAGAAGCGGCCGCTCTCGTCGACCGGGGTCAGCACATCGAGGCCGAGCTGCTTCGAGAGCTCGAAGTCCTCGCCGCCGCAGCCCGGTGCGATATGGACGATCCCCGTTCCCGTGTCGAGCGCCACGTCCGCCCAGGCGATCACGCGGTGCTCCACGCCGGCGCCGGGGCCGAGGGTGTCGAAGGGCCCGCGGTAGCGGAGACCGACGAGCGACGCTCCCTTGACGATCTCCGTGAAGCGCTCGTCCGGGAAGCGGGCGCAGAGCACCCACTCACCGTTCTCGAGCAGGCCGTAGTCGGCCTCGGGGTTGACCGCAGCGGCGACGTTGGCGGGCAGCGTCCAGGGCGTCGTCGTCCAGACGACGAGCCACTGACCCTCGCGGTCGAGAAGGGGGAAGCGGACGTAGAGGGAGGGGTCGGTGCGGTCTTCGTAGTGGCCGTGGAGCTCGTGGGCGGAGATCGAGGTGCCGCAGCGGGGACACCATTCCGTCGAGCGGTGCCCCTTTACGAGCCAGCCGCGCTCATGCACGATCGCGAGGAACCGCCAGATGTACTCGATGTTCGTGTCCGAGAAGGTGAAGTAGTCCCGCCCCCAGTCCATCCACTGCCCCAGCCGGATCGAGCCCTGCGTCAGCTCCTGCGAGGAGCGGACGACGACGTCGCGGCACCTGCGCGCGAACTCGGCCAGCCCGTACTCCTCGATCTCGCGCTTCGAGTTGAGCCCGAGCTCCCGCTCGACGCCGACCTCGATCCAGAGACCCTGGCAGTCGAACCCGTTCTGGTAGCGCTGGTGATGACCGCGGAGCGCCTTGTAGCGCTGGAACACGTCCTTGAGCGTCCGCCCCCAGGCGGTGTGCACGGCGAGCGATTTGTTCGCGGTCACCGGGCCGTCGAAGAAACTGAACCGTGGCCCGTCGGCGTTCAGCGCCCGCAACCGCTCGAAGGTCGCCTCCCGCTCCCAGAGGGCAAGGACGTCCCGTTCGAGCGCGTCGTGATCAGGCTTGTCCGGCAGAGGTGCGAACATGCGGTCGATTCTAGGCGCCGGCATCCCGCAGCCACCCGGGAACAGACCGTGCCCGACCGTCGTTTGAACCAGTGTGGGACGAACCGACCACTTCTGAAAGGAATCAATGGCAACCGCAGTCAAGAGCGACACTTTCGAGCAGGAGGTCCTCCAGAGCGAGGTCCCGGTACTCGTCGATTTCTGGGCCGTCTGGTGCGGGCCCTGTCACGCCGTCGCCCCCGTTCTCGACCGGATCGTCGAGGAGCAGGCGGGCGCGCTCAAGCTCGTGAAGGTGAACATCGACGAGGAGCGCGACCTGGCGGAGCGCTACGGGATCGCCTCGATCCCGACGATGATCATGTTCCGCGACGGCGAGCCCGCCGAGACAGTCATCGGCGCCCAGCCGAAGGGTGCGATCGAGCGCACGCTCGGCCTCGCCCCCGCGGCGTAGAGCTTCCCCTCCCTTCCCCGCCACGTGCAGAGGCCGGCCCGCGCCGGTCTCTGCACGTGGCGGGGACTAGCCTGCTGCCACGAGCAACTCTTCGAGTCGAACGCCGACCAGGTCGCCGATCCGCTCGAGCATGATGTCGGGCGGCCGGTACCGCGCAACCTCTGCGGTATCGAGCGCGTAGTGGCCCTGCCGCGGCCAGACCGTCGTCACGCGCTCGCCCCAGACGTCCTTGACGGCGGCGAGTAGCCGCACCTTGTCGTCGACGAGCACGTAGTGGTCGGCCGGCAGCCGCCGGGCGACGTCGTCGAGAACCTGCTCCTTGTGGATGTAGACCAGCACGCGTCCGCCGACCGCGTCGTGCAGGCCGGAGCGGTGGATCTTGCGCGGCTGGAAGACGACATCCCCGTCGCTCAGGATCGCCGTCGTGCCGAGCGTGGCAGCATGATCGATCGCGTCGAGCGACTGCGGATAGAGCCGGTTCGCAAACGGATAGGTGACGAGGAACTGCGAGACCGTGAGGATGCGGAGATCGAGGGGGTGGGCGTCCCGGTAGCGCTGGAGAGCGCCGAGATAGTCGGCGTATCCGAGCTCCACCCGTAGCCGCTCGAAGATCTCCCAGTAGCGGGCGCCGCACGCCTCGTCGACGTCGGTGGCGAGGTGCGCACGCAGGTCGGCGGTGACCCGGTCGTTGTCGAGGAGAGTGTTGTCGACGTCGAAGAAGACGACGAGCTTCATGCCGATCTCCGCACGCCGGCGCGGAGACCCGCTCGGGGAGTCAGCCGGATACCAGAGCTGGGCGCCACAGGCGCTACCGTACCCCGCGTGAGCCCGCGCCACGTACCTGCCTCCATCACCGAGCTGCAGCGGGTCGGGCTGTTCGGCTCGCTCTCGGGCGAGGCACTCGGCAAGCTCGCCGAGCGGATGGTGCGACAGGACGTCGCGCCGGGGCAGGCGATCGTGAAGGAGGGCGAACTGACCGACCGCTTCTACGTCCTCCTCTCCGGCGTCGCATCCGTGAGTCAGGTGGGGCGCGGTGCGCGCGCGGTGCTCCGGCCGGGCGAGGCGTTCGGCGAGGTCGCGCCGCTGATGCAGATGGAGCGAACGGCGACCGTGAGCGCGATGACGGCCTGCGTCGTCGCAAGCTGCGACCGCGAGACGTTCAACGAGCTGCTGCGGCCGCTCTACGTGTCCGACTGACCATCCCGCAGCGCGGCCACAATACCGTCACAGAAAGGCGGCCATGCCTCCTTGGCCCAGTCGCCGAACCGGCGCGTCGTGAGGACCGCGCAGGCGACGCCGAGCTCGGGATCGACCCAGAGGAACGTGCCGCTGCCGCCGTAGTGTCCGAACATCGACGGTGACGTGAGCGCGCCCGACCAGTGGGGCGCCTTCTCTCCTTTCAGCTCGACCCCGAGACCCCAGTCGAGTGGGCTGAAGCGCCCGTACTCGGGAAGCACCCCGTCCAGCCCGGGAAACTGCACGCGCACCATCTCCTCGTGTGTCTCGGCCGCCACGAGACGGGGCCGGAGCAGCTCCCGGCCGAACGCGAGGAGGTCCTCGAGGCACGCGTGCATGCCCGCGCCCGGATGGCCGGCGGGATCGAGGCGGAGGCCGAGCGGGTCGCAGACCGCCGCACGGACGTAGTCGGCGAACGGCATCGCCGCCCTCTGCGCGAGGTGGGCGCCGAGTACGGCAAAGCCCTCGTTGGAGTAGATCCGGCGCCGGCCGGGGGACGAAATCGGTGTCCGCCCCTCGAACGGAAGCCCCGAGGCGTGGGCCAGGAGGTGGCGGAGCGTTGCTCCAGGCGGGCCTGCCGGCTCGTCGAGGTCGACCACTCCCTCCTCTGCCGCGACGAGCGTCGCGAGGGCGGCGACCGGCTTCGAGACGGAGGCGAGCTCGACGCTACGCGTCGTGTCGCCGCGGGTCGCGATGGTGGCGTCTGCGCCCGTCAGGCCCGCGGCAGCGAACGGCACCGGCCAGCCGTCGACCTGGCGCAATGCCTCCACGGCACGCGATACTACCCCGGCCATGGAGCGCCGCCTGATCTCCGGGCATTCGCCCTTCGAGGGTGTTGCCGGCTTTTCCCGCGCCGTCGTCGTCGGCTCGACCGTGTACGTCGCGGGCACGGCGCCGATCCCTGCCGACGGATCCCCGACTCCCGACGGCGCCTACGAGCAGGCGACGGTGTGCTTCTCGCTCATCGCCGAGGCGCTCGGCCGCGCCGGGTCGTCGTTGCGCGACGTCGTCCGAACGCGGATGTTCGTGACGGACGCCGCGCACTGGCCCGGCGTCGCCCGCGCCCACGGCGAGGTCTTCGGCTCCACCCGGCCGGCAGCGACCTGCGTCGTCACGGCGCTGCTCGATCCCGCCTGGAAGGTGGAGATCGAGGTCGACGCGGTGATCCCGTGAGCGACGAGCGGCAGGCGATCCCGTCGAGCATCACCGGGCTCGAGACGACCCAGGGGGAGCGGGCGAGCGTACTCGACCATCGTTTCGGGACCGGCGACCCGTACACGCTCGGCGTCGAGGAGGAGTACCAGCTCCTCGACGGTACGACGTTCGACCTCGTGCAGCACATCGACACGGTGATGGCTGCGATCGCAGGCCATGAGCTCGAGCCGCAGATCAATCCCGAGCTGATGCAGTCGGTGCTCGAGATCGCAACGCCGGTCTGCCACACGCCGGCCGACGTGATGCGCGAGCTCGTGACGCTGCGCTCGTACGTGGCGGGGGTGGCGCGGGCCAACGGGCTCCGCGTCGGCTCGGCCGGCACGCATCCGTTCAGTCTCTTCGAGCGGCAGCGGATCACCGCGAAGGACCGCTACCGGCAGCTCGTCGACCAGCTCCAGTACGTCGCTCGCCGCGAGCTGATCTTCGGCATGCACGTGCACGTCGCGATCGACGGCCCCGAGAAGGCGATCCAGGTGATGAACGGGCTCCTGCCGCAGCTGGCGCCGCTGCTCGCGCTCTCGGCGAGCTCTCCCTTCTGGCGCGGCGAGCCGACGGGGCTGATGTCGACGCGCCAGATGGTCTTCTCCGCCTTTCCTCGCTCGGGCCCGCCGCCACGGTTTCGGGACTACGAGGACTACGCCGACGTCGTCGGTCAGCTCGAACGGACGGGATGCATCGCCGACTACACGCACATCTGGTGGGACATCCGGCCGCACCCCCGCCTCGGCACCCTCGAGATCCGCATCTGCGACGCGGTCACCCGGCTGGAGGACGCCGTTGCGATCACCGCCTACTGCCAGGCGCTCGTGAAGTACTTCTCCGAGCGCTACGACGCGGGCGAGGAGATCGCCTCCTACCATCGGATCCTGACGACGGAGAACAAGTGGCTCGCTGCGCGCTACGGGCTCGAGGCGCCGATCATCGATCTCGCCACCGGCCGCCGCAACCGGGTCCCGATCGCGAAGATCGTCCGTCGCACGCTCCGCGAGATCGAACCGCACGCCCGCGAGCTCGGATCGGAGCGGGAGCTCGAGGGCGTGCTGGCTCTGCTCGGGCGCGGCTCGAGCGCCTCGCGCCAGCTCGCCGTCTTCAACGCCAACCGCGACATCGTCGAGGTCGTCGAGGAGATCGCGATCGCCACCGAGCAGCTGCCCCTCCTCACCTGACGGCGCCTGAGCAAGGACGCTACGGTCCAGGCCACGTGGTCGCTTCGGAGGGAGATGCCGGACGTCGGCGCGGCTTCGTTGCCCTTGCTCTCGCTCTCTACGTCGGCTGCGCCCTCTGGGCGACGTGGCCGGCCGTCCGCAGTATCGACGGGCACTATCTCGCTCGCCCCGCACCCGGCTACGGCGAGGCCGCTGCGGGTGACCACCTCCAGCTCGGCTGGGCCTTCTGGCTCCCGGGCCACCAGCTCGAACGGCTCGCAGCGCCGTGGGCCGATCCGTACACGTTCCGACCGGAGGCGGCGGCAGCACCGAACCTGCAGGGGTGGCTCTACGGGCTTCCCTACTGGCCGCTGCAGGCGCTCTTCGGAGCCATCTGGGCCTACGACCTCATCGTGCTGCTCTCGTTCGTGCTCGCGGGGGGGTTCGCATGCTGGTGGCTGCGCGTACTCCGGCTCGCCCCGGGAGCGGCGCTCGTCGGCGGTCTCGTCTTCGCGCTGGCGCCCTACCGGGTCGGCCAGTCGACGGGACACCTCCTCGGGCTGATCGCTTTCCTCCTCCCCGCGATGCTGCTCGCGCTCGAGCGGCGGCGCTTCGTCTGGGCCGCGCTCGCGCTCGCTGCGATCCCGCTCTGCGGCCAGATCCACCTCGCGATGGGAGCTGTCGTGCTCGCGCTCGGTTACGCGTGGGCGCGTCTACCGCGACGCGAGTGGTGGCGCGCCGCTGTCGTGGCGACCGTCGCTGCGGGGGTCGCGCTCGTCGTGCAGCGCACCGTCGTGGCAGGCTCGATTGCAGGCGGCGGCAGATCGTTCGCGCAGGTGCGCCACTACTCGGCCGAGCTCACCGACTTCGTCACGCGCGGTGTCGGCGCCGGAGTCGAGGAGCTCGTCTTCCTCGGCTGGCTGACGCCGCTGCTCGCACTCGCGGGGCTCTGGGCGATCCGGGGCAGACGAGGGCTCGCCTGGTTCCTCGGGGTCAGTGCCCTGCTGCCCTGCCTGCTCGCACTCGGCGCCAACGCGCCACTCTACGAGCCGCTCTGGCGCGCGCTGCCGCCGCTGCGTTTCGCCCGCGTTCCCGAACGGCTGCTTCCGATCGCATGCCTGGCGATCGCGGCGCTCGTCGGGTGCGCCGTCGACGCGGGCCTACGACGGCTGTCAGGGACGGATCTCGAGAAGGGCCGAACCAGCTCCCGTCTTCCAGCCGCCGCCGTCGCGTTCCTGCTCGTCCTGCTCGCGCTCGACCTCCGGGTGCCCGTCTTCGGCGCAGTCGCCGCGGACGAGCCGAGCCCGGCGTACGCAGCGATCCACGGTGGCGGCAGGATGCTGGAGCTCCCGGTCTTCCGGCCGGACCTCCACTACGGCTCGGTTGCGATGGCCTATGCGCGCCAATCACCGCGACAGCGGCCGCTGGGCTACTCGACGACGGCGCCGCCCGCGGCCGACCGGCTCGCCCGCGAGCTACGCGGTCTCTCCTGCGGCCGCGGCACGGTGCCGGCATCGCTCGGGGTTCGCTTCGTCGTCGTGCACCAGGGCCTCTACCGCCAGAGCGGCTTCTTCGCCCCGGGCTGCGCCGCCCGCGCCGAGGCGAGCCTGCGCCGCGCCGGCTGGCACATGCTCGTCCGCGACGGGGGAATCTCGAGCTGGCGGGCTCCCTGAGTACTGCCACGCAGTCGGGTTCTTCGGCCAGGCGCGCGCGGACATCGACCACACCGTGATCGTCGAACTCGAGCACGCGATTCTCGAGCAGCCCGACCGGATCCCCGGTTTCCTCAGCTACCACAACGTCCTGCTCGCGAACGGCCAGTGGGGAAATCGACGCACCGCAGACGTGGAGGGCAACCAGGGTTGCCTGAGTACGATGGGCCGCGTGAGCACGAGCCGCCCCCAGAACGTCGACTACCTCGAAGCCGTCCTCAACGCGAACGTCTACGACGTCGCACGTGAGACACCCCTGCAGGAGGCCCGCGGCCTCTCTGAGCGGCTCGGCAACCGCCTCTTCGTCAAGCGCGAAGACCTGCAGCCGATCTTCTCCTTCAAACTACGGGGCGCCTACAACAAGATGTCGCGGCTCTCGCCGGCGGAGTTGAAGCGAGGCGTGGTGGCAGCCTCGGCGGGGAACCACGCGCAGGGGGTCGCGCTCGCTGCGCGACGTCTCGGCACCGAGGCAACGATCGTGATGCCGGTGACGACACCACAGATCAAGATCGACTCCGTCGCCGCGCTCGGCGCCACGGTCGTGCTCGAGGGAGATACCTACGACGACGCGTACGCCGAGGCGATGCGGATCGCGAGGCGGCAGCGGCTGACCTTCGTCCACCCCTACGACGACCCCGACGTGATCGCCGGCCAGGGAACGATCGCGATGGAGATCCTGCGCCAGCTGCGCGAGCCGATCGACACCATCTTCGTCGCAGTCGGCGGCGGCGGGCTGATCGGTGGCATCGCCGCCTACGTGAAGCGGCTTCGGCCCGAGATCCGGGTTGTCGGCGTCGAGCCCGAGGACGCCGATGCGATGGCGCGCTCGCTCCGGGCTGGGCGTCGCGTCACCCTCCCCCAGGTCGGCCTCTTTGCCGACGGCGTCGCCGTCCGCCAGGTCGGCGTTGAGACCTTCCGGCTCGCGCGCGCCTACGTCGACGACGTGATCCTGGTCGACACCGACGAGCTCTGCGCGGCGATGAAAGAGGTCTTCGAGGACACCCGGGCGATCGTGGAGCCGTCGGCCGCGCTCGGCGTCGCCGGCGCCAAACGCTACGTCAGGCAACACCGGCTGAAGGGGCGCAACCTCGTCACGGTGCTCTGCGGTGCCAACATGAACTTCGACCGGCTGCGCTTCGTCGCTGAGCGGGCCGACCTCGGCGAAGCGCGTGAGGCGGTCTTCGCCGCCACCATCCCCGAGCGTCCCGGCAGCTTCAAGGAGTTCTGCCGTCTGCTCGGGCGCAGCAGCATCACCGAGTTCAACTACCGCTTCGGTGACCCCTCCCAGGCGCACGTGTTCGTCGGCCTCAGCGTCCGCGACCGCGCCGAGAAGGACCGGGTGCTGCGGAGCATGGCGCGGGCCGGGATCGACGCCCTCGACCTGACCGACAACGAGCTCGCGAAACTCCATGTCCGCCACCTCGTCGGCGGCCCCGCCGACGCCCGCAACGAGGTGCTCTACCGGTTCGAGTTCCCCGAGCGGCCGGGTGCGCTGCTGCAGTTCCTCGACGCGATGAGCCAGGGCTGGAACATCAGCCTCTTCCACTACCGAAACCACGGCGCCGACTACGGCCGCGTCCTGGCCGGGATCCAGGTGCCCCCGCGGGAGCGAAAGGTGTTCCGTGAGTCGCTGCGGCGGCTCGGTTATCCGTTCGTGGAGGAGACGACGAACCCGGCCGCACGGCTGTTCCTGGGCGCCTGAGCGAACAAGTCTCCTACGTCCTCGAGGCGAGCCAGCGGTCGACCTGGATCGCGCACTGGCGGCCCTCGTTGATCGCCCACACGATCAGGGACTGACCGCGGCGGGCGTCGCCGGCCGCGAACACACCTTCGACCGAGGTCGCGTACGCAGGCGCGGCGGCATTGCCGCGCGGGTCGCACTCGACGCCGAGCTGTTCGAGCAGGGACTGTTCGGGGTGGAGGAAGCCCATCGCGAGCAGGACGAGCTCGGCAGGCCTCGACTCCTCGGTTCCCTCGATCGGAGCGAACGGCGGCGAGCCGTCGTTGTGGGCCCAGTGGATCTGCTCCACGGCACCGTTCGAGCCGGAGAGAGATGCCGTCGAGATCGCGAAGTCGCGTGTCCCGCCCTCCTTGAGAGCGTACGAGATGCGGAGCTTCAGCGGCCAGCGCGGCCACGGGGTCAGGTCGTCGGGCCGCCTGGCGGGCGGCTCCCCGAGCACCTCGATCTGGGTCACGGACGCCGCCCGCTCGCGGAGCGCGTTGGCGACGCAGTCGGCGCCGGTGTCGCCGCCGCCGATCACGATCACGTGCTTGCCGGCGGCGGTGATCGGCTCCAGCTTCGCCGGCGGCGAGAGAGCGGTCGTCGTCCCGACCACCTCGGCGATCGCTCGGGCGCGATCGTAGAGGTAGTCCATCGCGAAGTGGACGCCGGCAAGCTCCCGTCCGGGAACAGGGAGGTCCCGCGGCACACGCGAGCCGGTGGCGACGACGACGGCGTCGTGGGCAGAGCGCAGCTCGTCGGCCCCGACGTCCGCGCCGACCGAGACGCCGAAGCGGAACTCGACGCCCTCGTCGACGAGCTGCTGGATACGCCGCTCGACGATCCGCTTCTCGATCTTGAACTCCGGGACGCCGAAGCGGACGAGCCCGCCACCCGCCTCGTCCCGCTCGAACACGGTCACCGAGTGACCCGCCCGGTTCAGCTGCTGGGCGCAGGCGAGCCCCGCCGGACCGGCGCCGATCACTGCGACGGTGCGGCCCGTCCGCTGCGCCGGCGGCCGCGGCACGACCCAGCCCTCCGCCCAGGCGCGGTCGATGATCGCGAGCTCCAGCTGCTTGATCGTGACGGCCTCTCCCTCACGGATCTCGAGCACGCACGCCGCCTCGCACGGCGCCGGGCAGAGGCGGCCGGTGAACTCCGGGAAGTTGTTCGTCCGGTGGAGCTGGTCGATCGCCTCCCGCCAGCGGTCGCGGTAGACGAGGTCGTTCCATTCGGGAATCAGGTTGCCGACGGGACAGCCGTGGTGACAGAACGGGACGCCGCACTCCATGCAGCGTGCGCCCTGCCGGCGTAGCTCGGCGACGGGCTGCGGGCTGACAAACTCCTGCACGTCGTCGACGCGCTCAGCCGGAGGGCGCTCGAGCGGCTCTTGACGGTCGTACTCGAGAAAGCCGCCGAGCTTGCCCATCAGAGGATCTCCTCCTCGGTCTCGGCCGTGAAGAACCCGCCGCCGCCCGTCGAGACGGGACGGTCGTCACGTTCGATCTCGAGATCGGCGAGGGCGCGCTTGTAGTCGTGCGGCATCACCTTGACGAACCGCGTCGCGATCGAGCCGCTGTCTGCGAGGATCGCCGCGGCGACGGTCGAGCCCGTTCGCGCGACGTGCTCTCCCAGCAAGGCCACGACGGCCTGGACGTCGTCTTCCTCGATCGGGTCGAGGCCGACGAGCTCCAGGTTGCAACGGTCGCGGAAGCTGCCGTCGTCGTCGAGGACGTACGCCACCCCGCCGCTCATCCCGGCGGCGAAGTTGCGGCCCGTGGGGCCGATCACGAGCACGGTGCCGCCGGTCATGTATTCGCAGCCGTGGTCGCCGACGCCCTCGACGACCGCGGCGGCGCCCGAGTTGCGGACGGCGAAGCGTTCGCCGGCGAGGCCGCGGAAGAAGGCGCTACCGGCGGTGGCGCCGTACAGCACGGTGTTCCCGATCACGACGCTCTGCTCGGGCACGAAGCCGGCACCGTCGGGCGGCCGTACGGCGAGCGAGCCGCCGGAGAGCCCCTTGCCGACATAGTCGTTCGCGTCTCCGACGAGGTCGAGGCGGACACCCGGGGCGAGCCAGGCTCCGAACGACTGGCCGGCCGAGCCGGAGAGCGAGATCCGAATCGTGTCGGCGGGCAGGCCCGGGCGACCGTGCGCGACCGTGACCCGGTGGGAGAGAAGGCCGCCCACGGTGCGGTTGACGTTACGGATCGAGGCCTCGATCTCGACCGTCTCGCCCCGTTCGAGCGCCGGAGCTGCTGCCTCGATCAGCTGCCAGTCGAGCGCGTCGGCGAGCGGGGACTCCTGCGGCCGGAGCCGGCGCAGCGGTGTCCCCTCGGGCAGGGCGCCGCCGTCGGGCAGCGTCGGAACCGCAAGCAGCGCGGAGAGGTCAATCCCGCGCTCCCGCCACTGCCGGATCGCGTCGTCGACCTCGAGCAGGTCGACCCGGCCGACGAGATCCTCGTAGCGACGCACGCCGAGCCGCGCCATGATCCGCCGCGCCTCCTCGGCGACGTAGAAGAGGAAGTTGACGACGTGCTCGGGCTGGCCCGTGAAGCGCGCGCGCAGCACCGGATCCTGCGTCGCGATCCCGACCGGGCAGGTGTTGAGGTGGCAGGCGCGCATCATCACGCAGCCCGTGGCGATCAGGGCGGAGGTGGCAAAGCCGATCTCGTCGGCACCGAGCAGCGCGGCGACGACGACATCGCGACCCGTCTTGATCTGCCCGTCGGTCTGCACCCAGATGCGCGAGCGGAGGTCGTTGCGGACAAGCGTCTGCTGGGTCTCGGCGAGCCCGATCTCCCACGGGATACCCGCGAACAAGATCGAGGAGAGCGGTGAGGCGCCCGTGCCGCCGTCGTGACCCGAGATGAGGACGTGGTCGGCGTTCGCCTTCGCGACTCCCGCTGCGACCGTGCCGACGCCGACCTCGGCCACGAGCTTGACCGAGACGCGCGCCCTCGGATTCGCACAGCGGAGGTCGTAGATGAGCTGCTTCAGATCCTCGATCGAGTAGATGTCGTGGTGAGGCGGCGGCGAGATCAGGCCGACACCGGGTGTCGTCAGCCGTACGCCCGCGATGTAGTGGTCGACCTTGTGGCCGGGCAGCTGCCCGCCCTCGCCGGGCTTTGCCCCCTGTGCCATCTTGATCTGCAGCTCGTCGGCGTTCGTGAGGTAGTCGATGTTGACGCCGAAGCGGCCGGAGGCGACCTGCTTGATCGCCGAGCGGCGCAGATCGCCGTTCGGATCCGGGGTGAAGCGAACCGGGTCCTCCCCGCCCTCACCGGTGTTCGACCGGCCACCGATCCGGTTCATCGCGATCGCGAGCGTCTCGTGCGCCTCGCGCGAGATCGAGCCGAGGGACATGGCGCCGGTCGCGAACCGCTTCACGATCTCGCTCGCGGGCTCGACCTCCTCGAGCGGGATGCCCCCACCCGGGTCGAGCCGGAAACCGAGCAGGCCGCGCAGCGTGTAGCGACGGACGGCGTCCTCGTTGACGGCCTGCGCATACTGCTCGTAGGTCTCCCAGCGCTCGTTGCGCACGGCATCCTGGAGCAGGGCGATCGTCTCCGGGTTCCACTGGTGATGCTCGCCGTCGCGTCGCCAGGCATAGAGCCCGATCACGGGTAGCAGCTCCCCCTCCCAGCCGCCGTAGGCACGGGCGTGACGCGTGAGCATGTCCCGCGCGAACGTCTCGGTGCCGACGCCGCCGATGCGGGAGGCGGTACCCGTGAAGTGACGCTCGACGAGCTCGGCGGAGAGCCCCACCGCCTCGAAGATCTGAGCGCCACAGTAGGACGGCACCGTCGAGATGCCCATCTTGGAAAGCGTCTTCAGGATCCCCTTGCCGAGCCCCTTGACGGCCCGCAGCTGCGCCTCCTGCGCCGTCATCCCCTCGGGCAGCCAGCCCAGCTCGACGAGCTCTGCGAGCGTCTCCAGCATCAGGTACGGGTTGACGGCCGCAGCGCCGTAGCCGATCAGCGTCGCGATCGAGTGGACGCTCCGCGCCTCACCCGACTCCACCACGAGCCCCGCCTGCAGGCGCGTGCCTTCCCGGACGAGATGGTGGTGCACGGCGCCGGTCGCGAGCAGCGACGGTACCGCCGTCCGCATCGGGCCGACCGCGCGATCGGAGAGGACGAGGATGTTGATGCCGTCGGCGAGCGCCTCATCCGCCTCCCGGCAGAGTCGCTCGAGTGCCCGCTCCAACCCTGCCTCGCCGTCGGCGACCGGCCAGGTCATGTCGAGCGTTCGCGCCTTGAAGATGGCGGAGTGAACCTGGCGCAGCTGCTCCAGCTCCGAGTCCATCAGCACGGGGCTGCCGAGGACGAGCTGGCGGGCATGCTCGGGCGTCTCGTCGAGGAGGTTCTTCTCGGAGCCGATGCTCGCCTGCAGGCTCATCACGATCGCCTCCCGAATCGAGTCGATCGGCGGGTTCGTGACCTGCGCGAAGAGCTGCTTGAAGTACGAGTAGACGAGCCGGTTGCGGTCGGAGAGCACGGCGAGCGGCGTGTCGTTGCCCATCGAGCTGACCGCCTCCTCGGCGTTCAGCGCCAGCGGCGCAAGGATCACCTTCATGTCCTCGTGGGAGAAGCCGAACGCGATCTGGCGGCGTCGCAGCGGCTCCGTCGGCAGCGTGTGCGGCACGCGCGGCGGCAGGTCCTCGAGGCGGACGACTTCGCGTTCGAACCAGTCTGCATACGGCCGGCGGGTGGCGATCGTCTGCTTGATCTCCGGGTCGGGGACGATCCGTCCCTGCTCGAGGTCGACGAGGAAGAGCTTGCCCGGCTGCAGGCGGCCCTTGCGCACCACGTTCTCGGGCGCCACGTCGAGGACGCCCGCCTCGGACGCGAGCACGACCCAGCCGTCCCTGGTCTCGAGCCAGCGGCCTGGCCGGAGCCCGTTGCGGTCGAGCGTGGCGCCGATCACGCGGCCGTCCGTGAACGAGACGGCCGCCGGTCCGTCCCACGCCTCCATCAGGCACTGGTGGAAGGCGTAGAACCCGAGTAGCTCGGGCGAGACGTCGGTGCGGCCCGCCGTTGCCTCCGGGATCATCATCATCATCGCGTGCGGGAGCGAGCGCCCCCCGAGGACGAGCAGCTCGAGC
Organism: uncultured Gaiellales bacterium; assembly: GCA_964581085.1. Classification (GTDB taxonomy): domain Bacteria; phylum Actinomycetota; class Thermoleophilia; order Gaiellales; family Gaiellaceae; genus Gaiella. The sequence goes on from CAZOMP010000001.1 coordinate 36,066, forward strand.
ACGTTGTCGAAGGTCGCCGAGTCGGAGCCGCCGTCCTGCACGACCGGCAGCACCTTCGTGAGGTCGTCGCCGAAGAGCTCCGAGGCGAGCTGCGACTCGCGCGCGCGCATCCAGTTGATGTTCCCGCGGACCGTGTTGATCTCGCCGTTGTGCGCGATCATCCGGTAGGGGTGGGCGAGCTGCCAGCTCGGGAACGTGTTCGTCGAGAAGCGCGAATGGACGAGGGCGAGCGCGGTCTCGGTGCGCCTGTCGCTGAGGTCGGGGTAGTAGCCGACGAGCTGCGTTGCGGTCAGCATCCCCTTGTAGACGATCGTCCGTGACGAGAGGCTCGGCACGATCGCGGCCGGCCCGCACTCGAGCTCGAAGCGCCTGCGGATCACGTAGAGCTTGCGCTCGAAGGCGTCCTGGTCGACCACCTCGTCGCCCGGCGCGATGACGAGCTGAGCGACGAAGGGAGCGACCGCGGCGGCGGTCGAGCCGACGAAGCGCGTATCGACCGGGACATCGCGCCAGGCGACGACCGACTGACCCTCCTGGGCAACGATCCGCTCGAGGCTCGCGGCGAGCTCGCGGCGGCGCTCGTCGTCTCTCGGTAGGAAGCAGACGGCGACGCCGTAGTGCCCGGCCGGCGGCAGCGTCTCTCCGACGACCCCGCGGAAGAACGCGTCCGGGATCTGGAGCAGAATCCCGGCGCCGTCACCCGTATCCGGGTCGGCACCGGCAGCACCGCGATGCTCGAGGTTGGCGAGCGCCTCGAGCGCACGGCGCACGGTCTCGTGCGCGGGAACGCCGTCGAGCTTCGCGACGAAGGCGACGCCGCAGGCGTCGTGCTCGTAGTCGGCGGCGTAGAGCCCGTTGCCGGCTCGCATGCCGGCGCTCATCGAACCTGCCTGTCGACGGGGTGGGGAGCCCTGCGGCTCCGAGATCCGGGGTCCAAGCGCGCCATGTCGCCTCGACTACGAGCGGGGCTTCGGGCGGCGGGATACGCGGAGCATCTGACTTCAAAGACTAAAGCATTGCAGCGGGCAGCGGTACCGGTGGCCGCTCCAGTACCGGAAAAATCCGACGTCGGGCGCGATCCGGACGGCAGTACCATGGCCGCGTGAGCACGCCGTCCGTCGCCGGTGCGGCAGGTCCTCCGACGGTGCGGATCTGGGGACGTGAGTACCCGATCCTGCTCCCGAAGGCGAAGGACCCGCGTCTCCATCTGGCCTTCACGATCAGCTCGCTGCAGGTCCTCGGCCAGACGGCGTTCGGGTTCCAGCTCTCGATCGCGCAGATCCTCGTCTCCCTGCTCACCTGCGCGATCCTCGAGCTCGCGATCGCGATCCGCCGTCAGCGCGTGATCCTGTGGCCTGCCAGCGCCCTCCTGACCGGGAACGGCGTCGCGTTCGTCCTGCGCGTGCCGGGCACCGAGCACGGCGACTGGTGGAGCCTGCACGGGTGGTGGATCTTCGCCGGCACGGCGGCGATCGCCCTCCTCTCCAAGCACCTGATCACGTTCCGCGGCCGCCACTTCCTCAATCCGTCGAACTTCGGCCTCGTCATCTGCTTCGTCGTGCTCGGGTCGGATCGCGCCGACCCGCTCGCGCTCTGGTGGGGGCCGATGTCGCCGTGGATGGTGCTCGCGCTCGCGATCATCGTCGTCGGCGCAGTCGTGATCCTGACCCGCCTCCACCTGATGGTGCTGGCACTCACGTTCTGGCTCACCTTTGCGGCGGGCATCGCCGTGCTCGCCCTCACGGGCCATCAGATGACCGCCCGCTGGCATCTCGGCCCGATCACGGGCTTCGACTTCTGGCGCGTGCTGCTCTTCTCGCCCGAGGTCCTGATCTTCCTCTTCTTCATGATCACGGATCCGCGGACGATTCCCGCGGGCCGCGGCGGCCGCCGGGTCTACGCGATCTCGGTGGCGCTGCTCGCGACGCTGCTGATCGCACCGACGGTGACGGAGTTCTGGACGAAGGTGGCGCTGCTCGCCTCCCTCACACTCGTCTGCGCCGCACGGCCGTTCGTGGAGCTGCTCGTGGCGCGGTGGCAACCGACGCTGCCGTCGCGCGGTAGGGCGGTTACCGCCATCGCTGCCGGGGCGCTGGCTTTCGGCGCGGTCCTCGTCGTCGCGGGGATCCCGGCGCGGCCCGAGGCTGCCCGCGCGAGCGCCGCGCTCGGCGACATGCGCGGCCTGCCGGTCGCGACCGTGCTGCCGTCGCAGGGCGTCTCCACACAGCTCGATCCGCAGGTGGCGCGGCAGATCACGTCCGATCTCGCACGTGACCTGCGCGCCGAGTCGGCCGCGCTGCGCGACCGCGACCGCGAGCGAGCGGCAAACGCGGCCGGCGGGGCGCGGCTGCAGGCGCTCTGGAGCAGAATCGCGGCTTCCAGCGGTGCCGCCGTGATCGTCCCCCAGAGCACCCTCGAGAAAGTGCAGCTCCAGTTGCAGGCGGCGACCGACCAGGCGCCGCCCCTCGTCCTCGCCACGATCAGCGGCACCGAACGTCTCGTCACCTACTCGGGCTCGCCCGCCGCTGTCGCCTTTCGTGGCAACGCGACGCCCTATACGCGCACGCTCGAGCTCCAGTCGGAGGGCGGTCCGTATCTGATCGTCGGCTCGCGCGGCGGTACCCCCGAGGTCATCGGCTCCGACGGCGCGCCGCAGCTCGTCGCGACCGGGCTCGGCGGCGCACGGCTGTCGAACGTCGCCGCCCAGGTGGGGGTCGATTTCCGCCAACAGGGCTTCCGCACGGCCGCAACCGCGGACGTGGTCGCGATGATGGGCGGCGGCGTCTGCTGGATCGACGTCAACGGCGACGGTTGGCTCGATCTCTACGCCGTCAACTCCCATGCCGACCTCGACGTCGGCTACTGGCAGACGCACGGCGGCATGCCGCGGAACGCGCTCTACCTCAACCATCACGGCCGCTTCACACCCGCGGGCATCGCCTCGGGAGCGGACATCTCGATGCGTGGGAACGGCTGCGTCGCCGCCGACCTCAACGGTGACGGCTTCCCCGACCTCTACGTCACGGGCGCCGGCGAGGACGCACTGCTCTGGAACGACGGCCACGGCCACTTCAGCGAGGGCGCGCAGGCGGCCGGGATCACGGCCTACGGATGGCACAGCGGCGTCGCGGTGGGCGATGTCAACGGTGACGGCCGGCCCGACATCTTCGTGGCCGGCTACACGGACTGGAACGCCGAGATCCCCGGTTCCGAGTCCGGCTTCCCGAACAACTACCAGGGCGTGCGCGACCTGCTCTACCTCAACGAGGGCAACGACCGCAACGGCCACGCCCGCTTCCGCGAGGTGGGCGCGCAGCTCGGGCTCGATCGGAGGGTCGAGCACGGGCTCGGGGCCGTCTTCACGGACGTGAACGGGGACGGCCGGCTCGATCTCTACGTCGCGAACGACGCCAACCCGAACCGGCTCTACCTGAACGAGCCCTACCCGGGCGGCGTCAGGGCCGACCCGCTCCGGCTCGGCTTCCGGCTCGACGACGTCTCGGCGCAGCAGGGCCTCGGCGACACGGGCGCCGGCATGGGAATCGCGGCCGCCGACTACAGCGGCGACGGCCGCACCGATCTGCTTGTGACAAACAGTCACAAGCAGCTCCACGGCGTCTACCGCAGCCTTCCACCCTCGCCGGGCAAGCGGTTCCTCGAGGATGCGAGAGCCGACATCGCGCCGGCGTTCGATACGCGCTACGCCGGCTGGGGCGATTCGTGGATCGACCTCGACAACGACGGCTACCTCGACCTCGTGCTCGCGAACGGCGCCATTCCCGTGACGGGCCTGCGGGCGAGCGCCGAGCCGGTGCAGGCGTTCGAGAACATGACCGCCCACGGCCATCCGGGACAGTTCGCCGCTGCCACCGACGCCGTCGGGTTGAACACGGCGCCATGGGTGAACGGCCGCGGCCTCGCGGCGGCGGACTACGACAACGACGGCCGCGTCGACGTGGCCGTCAACACGATCGGCGGCAAGCTGCTCCTGCTCCACAACACCGGCTCGAACGGCCACTGGCTCGAGGTCGCTCTGCCGCGGTTCGCGCCCGGCGCGGTCGTCACGGCCGTCCTACCCGACGGCCGGCGGCTCGTGGACGAGATCCACGCGGGCGGCAGTTATCTCTCCTCGGAGGACCCGCGTGCTCACTTCGGCCTCGGTAAGGCGACGAGGGTGGCAGAGCTGAGCGTCCGCTACCCGGGTGGCCGCAGGACGCAGCTCTCGGGGATCCCCGCGGACCAGATCGTCACGCTCGGCTGAGGGACAGGGTACGTCGAGACGGGCGAGCGACCCCCGGTCGAGCGTCATGCTCGGCCCTACTGCGGTTCCACGCTCTACGGGGTCGATAGAGGTGTCGATCTACATACCTATCGCCTGATAACAACCCGGCGATTTGAAGGGCGTTCGATGTGCTACGCGGCGCCTCTCATCACCTGGTCCTTACCAGGAGATGCATAGACGACAGCGCCTCCACCTCGTCTCAAAGGAGCCCGCGGAGCTCGTCGCGTTCAAGGCCTGCGTCGCGCAGGATGCCTGCGAGCGTCCCTCGTTTCAGTTCACGATGGAGCGGAATGACGAGAAACGCTGTCCGGTCGGTGTGACGGAGTCGGACGTGACTTCCTCGCTGCCGTACCACCTCCCAGCCGACCTGTTCGAGCGCGCGGATCAGCTGCGCGCCGGAGACGACCGGGAGTCGCTCGTTCACGCAGGAAGTGGAAGCGTTCGCCGGACGATACCCGCACCGACGCCCCGACCTTCCTCGCGAAGTGCTTCGACATAGAGCGCGAGCGCCTCCTCGGCGTTGGCCGTCGCTTCCTCAAGCGTATCCCCCTGGGTGTGCAGGCCGGGAAGGTCGGGCGCGTAGACGTAGTAGCCGCCCTCCTCCTGAGGCTCGAAGACGAACTCGATCTCCGCCGGCTGCTCCACGCATCGAAGTCTACGCATGCCGACCGTATGGAAATCGCCCGCCCCCGGATACATCCCCGCACCGAACTCGCGGAAGCGCGTCATCACCGGGTCCACACCCCGAACGTCCGAGCGCACTACAAAGGGACGGGCCGCCGCACACCAAACCCAACGGCCTGGGAGACCGCGAGGCAATCACGCGCGTGACATGAGCTTCCAAGCCACCTCCAACGCCACCCGAGCCGTTCGAACAAAGGCTCGCGGGCCATGACCGCAAGCTGGCTCGAGACCCCTACATGCCCATCGCGTGGTACCCGGCGTCCACGTAGACGAGGGTGCCGCTCACGTTCTTGGCGTCGTCGGAGAGGAGATAGGCCGCCGCGGCGCCGACGTCGTCGGCGTCGATGTGACGGTGCAGCGGGGCGCGCTGCTCGAACATCTCCTCCATCGTCGTGAAGCCGGCGATCGAACGGGCCGAGAGCGTGCGGACAGGGCCGGCGGAGACCGCGTTGATCCGGATCTCGCTCTGCCCCAGGTCCCAGGCGAGGTAGCGCACGCTCGCGTCGAGCGTCGCCTTCGCGACGCCCATCACGTTGTAGTGAGGCACGGCCCGCTCGCCGCCGAGGTAGGTCATCGTCACGATCGAGCCGCCGCCCCGCGCCTGCATCAGCGGCTCGGCCGCCTTCGCGCACGCGACGAGCGAGTAGGCGGAGATGTCGAGGGCCATCCAGAAGCGGTCGCGGGGCGTGTCGACGAAGCGTCCCTCGAGATCCTCGGCCGCCGCGAAGGCGACCGAATGGACGAGCACGTCGACCCCGCCGCCGAACGCCGCCGCCGTCTCGGCGAAGACCCGCTGGACATCGCCGTCGGAGCGAACGTCGCACTCGGTCACGAGCTTCGCGCCGACCGAATCAGCGAGCTCGCGGACGCCCTTCTCGATCCGTTCGCCCTGGTAGGTGAACGCCAGCTCGGCCCCCTCCTCGTGCAGCCGCCGCGCGATCGCCCACGCGAGCGAGCGCCGGTTGGCGACGCCCAGCACGAGCGCCTGCTTGCCCTCGAACCTGCCGGCCATGGGGGGATCCTACTGTCGCGTCGGTGATGATGCGGACGTGACGATGCGGCCCAAACTGCAAGCGAGCATCGACGAGCTCGTGGCGCGACGGGACGCGCGCCGCGTTGAACAGGCAGCACGCCGGCTCTCCCACGCCTACCGTGCAGGCGACAGCCGGGTGGCGCGGGACGCCGACGCGGTGGCGGCCTACCTGATCACGCGAGCGCCGGCAACCTACGCCGCCGTGGAGGCGGTGCTCGGCGAGATCCGGGTAGGCCGGCCGGACTGGACGCCCGACTCGCTGCTCGACCTCGGTGCCGGGCCCGGGGTCGCAGCATGGGCCGCAACGGAGGCGTGGCCCTCGATCGCGGCGGTCGAGCTCGTCGAGGTCGAGCCGGAGCCGATCGCAGCCGGTCGGGAGCTCGCTGCGGCGGGTGCCGCGGAGCTGCAACGAGCAGCGTGGCTCACGCCCTCACCCGGACGCCCTCTCGCCGCCGCTCGCGGCGCCGGGCTCGTAATCGCGTCCTACCTCCTCGGCGAGATCCCGACCGCCGAGCGTGAGACGTTCGTGGGCGAGGCCTGGGAGCACACTGTCGACACACTCGTCGTCGTCGAGCCGGGGACGCCTGCCGGCTACGAACGGGTACTAGCGGTTCGTGACACGATCATCGCCGCGGGTGGCCACGTGGTGGCGCCGTGCCCACACGAGCGGGCATGCCCACTCACCGACAGCGACTGGTGCCACTTCGGCGTCCGGCTCGCACGATCGGCGGAGCACCGCCGGGCGAAGGGCGCGGTACACGGATTCGAGGACGAGAAGTTCTCGTACGTCGCGCTCGCGCGGGCACCGGCACCGCTGTCGGCAGCACGCGTGCTGCGCCGACCCGACAAGCGCCAGGGCCACGTCGTCCTCGACCTCTGCTCCCGCGGCGGACTCGAACGCCGCACCGTCTCCAGGCGAGACGGCGAGGCCTACCGCCGCGCCCGCAAGCTCACCTGGGGCGACGCGACCGATCTGGGTTAGGTTCCCGCAGTGGAACGTGTCGCCGTCGTCACCGGGGCCTCGTCGGGGATCGGGGAGGCGACCGCACGGGTGCTCGCCGCAGCGGGCTGGCGCTGCGTCCTCGTGGCGCGCCGCGAGGAGCTGCTGCGACGGCTCGCCGGCGAGATCGGCGGCGAGGTCGAGCTCTGCGACGTCGGCGACCGCGTCGCCGTCGAGGCGCTCGCCGCACGGGTGCTCGAGCGCCATCCCTCGCTCCCGCTGCTCGTCAACAACGCCGGCATGCCCGCCCGCGGCACGTTTCTCAAGGTCGATCTCGACCTCGTGGAACGGGTCACGCGCGTCAACTATCTCGGTGGCGTCTGGTGTACGCGGGCGTTCCTACCCGGGCTCGAGACGGCTGCGAGAGCGGGCGGCGCCCACGTGGTCAACATGGTCTCCGTTGCGGGCACCGTCTCGTTCGCCCCGGCGGGAGCCTACGCCGCCTCCAAGCACGCCCAGCTCGCCTTCTCGCGTTCGCTCGGCGCGGCCCTGAAGGGCAGCGGCATCTCGGTGCACGCGATCATGCCGGGCTTCGTCGAGACGGAGGGGTTCCCGCAGAAGGGCGTCCTGAAGAGCAGGCTGATGGCGCGGTTCGTGATCGAGCCCGAAGACGTGGCGCGCGCGGTCGTGAAGGCGATTGAGCGCAACAGGGCCGAGACCGTGATCCCGTGGTTCCCCTACCGCCTCGTCGGCGTCGCACAGGCCGTCGTGCCAGGGATAGTGGCGCGGTTCGTCGGGATGTCGGACTACCGGCAGGACAGGATCTAACGCTCCGCAGCACGACCAGGCTCGTCGAGCTCGATGATCTGGTCGGCGGTTCGAAACGGACCGCGTCCCGAGCAGATCAGGATCACCGTCTTCGCGCGGCTGCGCGACGCTGCGTACACCGTCGAGACAACCCGTTCGGCGCGTGCGCTGTCGAGACCGTGGATGGGGTCATCGGCAACGAGGAGCGGCGAGTCCTTCGCGAGGGCCCGGGCGATCGAGAGACACTGCTTGTCCTCCGGGGCCAGCGATCCGGCCGGGATGTCGAGCACATGGCCGAGCCCGATGGCGGCGAGAAGCTCGTACGCGCTCTCCTCCGGCGCAGAAGCCCCGGCAAGGGCCGCCGTTTCGATGAGCGTCTCTCGAGGAGAACGGGAGGGAGCGAGGAACGGCCGTTCCGGAATGACAGCGAGCCTGGTGGCTCTGAACTCGAGTCTGGCCCGATCGTCCAGCGCGTCGAGGTTGACACCGCCAACGACGACGCGCCCCGACGAGGGGCGCTTGACAGCGCAGATCAGCTCGACGAGTGTCGTCTTGCCGGAACCGGGTCCTCCGCAGACGACTGCCAGCTCCCCAGCAGCCAGGTGCAGTTCGAGCGCCGACAGAGCGGTGACCGTGGAGTCTCCGACCGCGTAACGCACGCTCACGTTCTCGAGCCGGACGAAGGCGCCGGCGCACGAGCCGTCGAAGAACGGATCCTGCTGAATGCGCCTGGACACCGTACGAAGACCTACCTCTGGCTCCCGATTCGAAGGTACGACCGCCGATTCCACCGTGGCACGGCGATCATCGGAGGACGACCGCAAACGTCCGTGTTCTCCAGCGATTCCGTGTCGATTTCCCCGCATTTCACCGACCCGGTCACCGGACGGCCCTGTCGAGGAGAACGTCGCCCGTTCTAGTCGGGCCCGGTCCCGCGCGGATCGAGTCGCCGCAGTCGCTCGCAGGCATGCAACAACTCCCCACCCGAGCTGACCTTCACGAGAAGTCGCCACAGCTGGGCGTCCCCAGGATCGAGCCCGAGGCCGCGACGAAAGCTGTCGGCCGCACCGTTCTGGTCGGCCTGCGCGAGCTGAGCCTCGCCAAGGAGCCGCCAGGGATCCGCGGACCACGGCTGCAGGAGATGAGCACGACGTGCGCTGTGCTCGGCAAGCGCCCACCGGCCCGATCGCAGCTGCTCCTGCGCCGAGTTGTCTAGCCAGCCGCCGCTCCAGACGGTGACCGCCATCGCCGCGAGCGCCGCGGCGCTCGCGAGCGCCCACCTTCGCGGCGGGCGCCACAGCTCCTGCGATCCTTCCCGGGCCGATCCGAGAAGGGCTGCTCCGAGCAACACCCCGGCAACCGCGACCGGCGTGATCTGCCAGTCCCAGTCGACTCCGAGATGGATCAGAAATGCCGCGTAGGCGGCGGCGATCGGGGGTGTAGCAGTTCGGCTGCGTGCTTGCACTGCGGCAAGAATCGGCGCAACGAGCGCCGTGAGTAGGATCACAAGGCCGACCGCCCCGAGCTCCGAGAGCACCTCCAGATAGAGGCTGTGCGCATTGGTTGCCACGGAATCGACGTGTCGGTGTTGTAGCCAGACCTGTTGCCAGGTGCCGGCCCCCGACCCGAGCACGGGTTCCCGCCCGATCTCGTGGAAGGTCACCGACCAGTAGGCGGCCCGCTCTGAGCTGCCGACAGCAGCGAGAGCCGCTACACCGATCACGGCGACGGCGAGAGCCGCCAGCGTCGTGGCGAGCGGGCGTCGGGACCGAAGCGCAAGCGCGACGGCAGCACCGCCGATGAACGCAACCACGGCACCGCGGCTCTGCGTCCTCGACAGCACGACCAGCAGGACAGAAGCTGCTGGGACTGTGGTCGCCAGAGCGACACCGTCTCGGCGCTGGGCCGTCCAACCGAGTGCAAGTAGGAGCCCCATCACGCAGAGGAGCCCGAGGGCGTTCGCGTATCCGATCGGTTCATCGACTCCGGCAATCAGCGCCCAGCCCGCCAGCACGACCGAGGCGGCGCCGACGCCCACAGCGAGAAGGCGAGCACTATCTGCTCCCGTCACGAGCAGAGCGGCGAAGAGAACGCCTACCGGCCACAACGATCGTTCCACGTCGAGCGCTGTGAGGGACACGCTGCCCGTCCACAGCAGGGAGGCTGCGGTCCAGGCAACGAAGACGAGGAATGCGCCCACCGAGACGAGTTCGAGTCGAGCCAGCGGCTGTGCGTCGCCGCGGAGGATGACGACCAATGCCACCAGGCAGAACCAGGCCGCAACGCCTCCCCAGGAAACCTGCGTGAAGCCGCCACCCAGGCGGGCGAAGCCGATGCTGCCGAGGAACGCGAGGGCTACCGGGAGACGATCTCGAGCCAAGTGCTCCATCAGAGAGCCCTCCGGAGGCCGTGCCCGGCACCAGCCGCGTGTGGATCGGCGGGATAGGTCCGCCGATCCAGATACGGCCGCTTGCAGGAAGCCCGAGGCGGCTGTGCCCACCGCACGGCACAAGGCCGTACAGCAGGCACAGCCGGCCGGCTGGATGACCGGGTCAGGCTTTCAGAAGCTCCGACTGGAGCCTCGCCGTGATGGTGCCCAGCTGCAGCGGACTCCTCATCGCAGCAGCGACCGCATCGTTCAATGCGCTCCGGTTGGTTGGGGAAAGAGTCGCCGAGAGACTGAACCGAAACGCGTTCGTCCCTGCCAGAGCGGTAGCCAGGGTTCTCATCGACGGCATCGTGTAGACCGCAGGGTCGACCTTCCGGTTGGGCGAGAGGAAGTAGCCGCCACGCTTCGCCCAGACGGTCGCGGCTTCAGGGGTTGCCAGATAGCCGATCAGGGCTCGGGCCGCGGGAGAATCCTTGAGCATCACGGCTCCGTCGGTCCGGCCGATGACTCGCGCCGGCCCGATCCCGTTCATGGACGGAAACGGGATCACACCGAACTGCGCGATCGGGCGAACGGCCGGTGAGGTCTGCAGTACCGGGATGATGGAACTGCCGCCGAAGATCATTGCCGCCGTGGGGGCACCTCCGAATACCTTCCGCACAGCCATCGGGGAGGTGGAGACGAGGGATTGGCCGAGCCCGCCGGCCAGCTTGTCCACGGACGCAAACCGGCCCGCCACCGTCCTGAGCGCGTCGCGCACGGGACCGCTGTCCCAGCTCAACTGGCCTCGAGCCAACCTGTCGTAGGCCTGCGGCCCCTGCTGCATCAGCAGGACGTTCTCGAACAGGCTCGTGAGCGTGTTGGTTCCCTGGCCGCTCGCCGCGAACGGTGTCCGACCCGCAGCTGCGGCGGAGACGAACGCGTTGAACGACTGCCAGGTCTTCGCGTTGTTCGGCGTCACACCGAGCCTCTGCAGGCGTCCCGTGTTGAACCAGAAGGCCGAGTCGTCCTCGGCTTTGAACGGCAGGGCGAAGAGCTTCCCTCCCACCGAACCGGCCTGCTTCCAGCTGAACCCGTAGTTCTTCGCCATCGTGGGGACGACGAAGTCGATCGGCTTCAGCGTTCCGTTCTGGGAGAGGTCCCGCAGAACCGTCAGGTCGCGTGGGAGCTGGAGGAATGCGATGTCGGGCTTGCTACCCGCCAACACCGCCGGAACGTCCCCATTTGCTGCTGCCGTGTACGTGACTTCGATGCCGGGGTTTCGCGCTGTGAAGTCCGCGAGCACGGCCCGGAACGATGCCTCGTTCGCTCCCGTCCATGATCCGACGATCGTGAGCGTTCCGGCCTGAGCAGCCGCGGCTGCGGAGCCGGCCATGATCGCGAGGAGCGCCGTCGCCGCGACGGCGAGTACGACCGTGAACCTGCGTGTAATCGTGATCACCTTGAATCACCTCCTCCGCCGGGCAGCAGGCTCGGCGGGTTGTGGCTGATCCGACCAGCTTGGCCGCCTCGGACGAGGACGACCACCAGGCGAACCAAGTGTCGGTCCGATTTCTGTGAGCGTTCGCTCAACCAGATTGGGCCTGGATGGAGAGCGGCACTTGTCGTTCCGTGAGGGGATGCCTACGGAATCCTCGTCTCCCGCTGGCGTGACGACTCGACCGGCTCACGCCCACGTCCTAGCTTTCGACGCTCCGACGAATGAGCGAGGTCGAGCACGATCGGCCAGAGAGAAAGGACGCCTGATGAGTGCCACTCCGACGCTCGAGCGAGACGCGCGATACCTCCGAGCAGGTTTCGACAGAGCATGCTCGTTCACGGTCGGCGCCAAGGAGGAGTTCTTCCTCGTCGACGCATCGAGTGGGCGGCTGACGCCCGAATCCGAGCTCGTCCTCGACCTGTTCGATTCCGATGCGAGAATTGCGCCGGGCGCCGGGGCGGCCCAGATCGCGGTGCTCAGCCCCGTCTGCGTTGCGGTCGCCGATGTCCAACGCGAACTCGGATCGATGCGCAAGCTCCTGTCGAGCAGCCTGCTGCCCCATGTGTTGCTCGTCGCCGCCGGCGCGTTCCCGGGCGAGGGTGGGCCGGTGACGTCGCGCGATCCCTACCAGGTGCTCGCCGCAGCTCGGCCGTGGGCGGCGGGAAGTATCCCCGCCTGTGGGATCCACATCCATGTCGCAGTGGGAGGAGCCGATCGCGCCCTGGCCGTCTACAACGGTCTCCGGAGCTACCTTCCAGAGATCGTGGCGCTCGGCGCGAACGCGCCCTGCCACGACGGCTTCGACACCGGCCTCGCGACCATGCGACCGTTTCTCGACCCCTCGCGTTCTCCTTTCGGGGTGCCGCCGGCCTTCGACTCGTGGGTCGAGCTGGGGGCGTTCGTACGTCGTATCCGAACGGGACAGTCGTCACCTGGGCGGGCCAGGCTCTTCTGGAATCTCGGCCTCAACGTCGATCGCGCGACGATCGAGGTCCGAGCTGCTGACGCCCAGACGCGAATCGAGGACGCTGCAGCGATCGTCGCGCTGGTGCAGTGCCTCGTGTTCGACCTTGCCGGGCGCTACGACGCAGGTGAGCAGATCCCTGTTCATGCGCGGGCAAGGATCGGCGAGGCGTTGTTGCTCGCAGCCCGGGACGGTCTCGAGGCCTTGCTGCCGGATCTTGTAGACGGCAGCGTGACGCCGGCGAGAGAGCGAGCGACCGCTCTATTGGGGCGCCTGCTGCCGACTGCCGCTGCTCTCGGATGCACATCGGAGCTCGGACACGTCGAGACCATGGCCCGCCTCGGGGGCGGGTCAGCTCGGCAGCGAGAGGTCGCAGCTCGAGAGGGGATCGATCAGTTGGTGCGACAGCTGGCACTGGAGACGGCGCGTGGAGCGGGCCGGTCGATGCATCGTGACGGGTCCTCGTCGATCAGCGCGTAGTGCTTCGCTCGATGCCAGGGAACGAGCCGACACACCGGCCTGACCAGCGACGCTCAGCCCGGCTCGTGGTTGGTTCACACGTTGAGGGACATACTGATTCGCAGGTGAGCCCTTCGAAACTCGTCAGCATTCGCTGGTGGCTTCCGCTGGCCTTTGCGGTCGTGGCGGCAGTCACCGCAATCGCCGTTGCACAGGTGTTCCAGGCGCAGAGCCAGGCAGCCCTCCGGGCCCGAGCGAGGGATCTCGCCGCTGGCAGCGCAGTGGGTGCGGCAGCGAAGATCGCCTCGGAGCCGGACGTTGCCGCCGCACGCAGGAGAACGGCCTTGGAGAGTCGCAACCGCGGGGTGGCACTGTTCCTCTTCGACGATAAGGGCGCCCTCCTCAGCGCTGGATCGTCGGAGGGCGTCGAGTTCGCAGCGGTGAAGAACCGGGCCGAATTGCTCGCTCACGTGCTCGTCGGGCAGCGGTACGTCGACAGCCTCGCTGACGGTCGTCAGATCACCGTCGCCCTGCCCATCCGCCGCGGACCCGCGCATGCCCTCGTAGAGATTGCGTCCCGGCCCGACCTCGTCGCCGCGGGGTCGATCGTCCAGCACCGGATCTGGGTTGCCGCAGGATGGGCAACGCTCGTCGGGGCGCTCTGCGGGATCCTCATCTCGATCCTGATCACCACTCGCGTTCGTCGGATCGGCAGCGCAGCGAACGCAATCGCTGGAGGAGAGTTCGGGCAAGAGCTCCGGACGCGTTTCCCCGACGAGCTCGGTGGGCTTGCGGTGTCCGTCGACTCGATGCGGCGTCGCCTGGCGGCATCGTTCGAGGACCTCGAGCGGCAGCGTGACCAGCTGAGGTCATTGATCGAACAGCTGCACGAAGGTGTGATCGGGATTCGCAGTGACCTGACCGTCATGGTCGCGAACGCACGCGCGACGGCCCTTCTCGGAGAACAGGTCGGGGAGGGCGCACAGCTCGAGAACCCCTGGCCGGCTCATAATCTCCGCGGTCTGGCAAGGCGGCTCTTCAGCGCCGGGTCACGGCCGGAAACGATTCAGCTCGTAGCAGCACCCGACCACACCTACGTCGTCACCGGCATACCGGCCGCCGGCGCGGAGACGGCAGTGCTCGTCGTCACGGATGTCACCGAACAGGCTCGCCGTGAGCGAGCAGAGCGTGAATTCGTCGCAAATGCCGCGCACGAACTGCGCACGCCGATTGCCGCGATCGCGAGCGCGGTCGAGGTCCTGCAGCACGGAGCCATGCACGAGCCCGCCGAGCTGAAGCGCTTCCTCGATCTCATCGATCGCCAGTCGCGGAGGCTCGGTCGCCTCGACAACGCGCTCCTGACCCTGGCTCGAGCGCAGACACGCGCCGAGCCGCTTCGCGTTGTCGATATCGATCTCGTTCGGCTGCTTGCCGAGATCACGATGGACATGGGCCTCGATCCCTCGGTCGTCCACGTCGAGGCGGGCCTCGTCGCCCTGGCCCATGAGGATCTACTGAGGCAAGCCGTCGAGAACCTGATCACGAACGCACAACGCTACGCAGCCGGCGCGGGGCTCACGGTCTCTGCCGCGAACAGCAACACGTCTTTCGTGACCGTCGAAGTGAGTGACTCGGGCCCAGGGATGGAAGCCCGCCATGCCGAGCGCGCCGCCGAGCGATTCTTCCGCCAGGATGGCCGTGACGCGGACGGCTTCGGGCTCGGCCTGTCGATCGTTCGGGAGGTGGCTGAGGCCATCGGCGGCCGCCTCGAGATCGAGACACAGGCGGCGAAGGGAATGACCGCTCGGCTCGTTCTCCGCCGCGGCGGACCGGGGAAAGCGACTCGAACCGGTTCGCTGCACAACGGTACGACCCGAAGCGGTGCAGGGCGAACGTCTCTGCCCTCGCCCGCGTCCTCCGGCCGCGGCGGCGACTCGTCAGCGGACGCTCGTCTGGCAGACTCGTGACGAGGACAGTCCACCGGCTCGTGCGTCGGCGCGAGCCCATGGCCCGGACGGGAGGGCAGTGATGGCTCGCATTCTCTTCGTCGACGACGAACCGGACATCCTGGCGCCGGTCCGCTATGCCTTCGAGCGAGACGCATTCGAGGTTGAGGTCGCGCATGACGGCGAAAGGGGTCTCGAGCTTGCTCGCCGGCAGCGCTTCGATGTCGTCGTCCTCGACGTAATGATGCCCGCGAAGAGCGGCCTCGACGTCTGCCGCGAGCTGCGCAACGAGAGCGACGTGCCCATCATCTTGCTTACCGCACGAGACAGCGAGATCGACCGCGTCCTTGGCCTCGAGCTCGGCGCCGACGACTACGTGACGAAGCCGTTCTCCGTCGTCGAGTTGCAGAGCAGGATCAGGGCAATCCTCCGCCGCCGGCAGCTCGATCGGAGCTCGGGCGGCGCGACGCGCGAAGTCGGGGGAGTCCGGATCGATCTCAACCAACATCGGGTGTCCGTCGACGGCCACGACGTCGAGCTGACACCGTCCGAGTTCCGGTTGCTTCTGTTCTTCATGGACCATCCGGAGCAGGTGTTCAGCCGAGGGCAGATCATGGAACACCTCTGGCAGAGCCCCTACGTGGGCGATGCGCGCGCATGCGACGCCCATATCGCCAACCTACGCGCCAAGATCGAGCGGACGCGCTCACATCCGGAGCGGATCGTCACGGTGCGAGGGATCGGCTACAAGCTCACGGCGGTCTAAACCTCGACCCCACCGAGATGCGTGCCAACGCGAGCAATCCCGCGCACAACCTTCATCACGGGCTGACAAGAGACGTACCGACTTTGATCCCACCCTCGTAGCCTGCTCGATGTGGCGCGAGAGCGGCCACATCGTAGGCAGCGAAGGGACGCCGGTGGTGTGCGGACCGGCGCCCGCAATAGGCGTCGGTCGGGCATGAGTTCCGCTCCCAGCCTGGATCGACGCTCGAGGACGAGGAGGAAACCGATGAGAGCGCAACGCCTGAGACGTGAACGGATTCGTGGGATGCTGGCTGCGATCAGCCTGGCCGTTGCCGCAGTCGCGGGCCTGGCAGTGCTCAGCGCTGCGTCGGCTTCGTCCGTCACTGCCGCCGATGCGCAGTACGCGCCCGTGAATACGAGTGCTCCGACGATCTCTGGTGCGCTCGTCGAGAACCAGACCTTGACCGCGAACACCGGAACGTGGTCGAACCAGCCCGGCTCGTACGCATACGCCTGGTTGCGGTGCGACGCGGCGGGCAACGGATGTGGCGCGATTGCGAACGCAACCGGGAAGACCTACAAGCTGCAGGCCGCGGATATCGGCAGGACGATCCGGATCCGGATCACGGCCGCGAACAACGACGGCCAGGCCACCACAACGTCGGGTCAGACGGGCGTCATCGTCGCGGCCGGCCCCGCCGGAGCCGTCAAACTGCCGAACGGCGAAACATCTATCCCGGTCACGAGCACGAGCGTCACCGACGGTCAACGGCTCGTGATCTCCGATCTACGGATCTCGCCGAATCCGGTCAAGGTCCTCTCGACCAGCCCGATCATGATCAGCGTCAAGGTGAAGGACAACCGTGGCTACGTCGTTCGCGGCGCCACGGTTTTCGTGCGCACGACGCCAGAGGTGACGAGTACGCCGCCCGAGCAGGTCACCCAGGAAGACGGTTGGGTAACGCTGACGATGGTGCCGCAGGCGGACTTCCCCAAGAATCCGGACTACAACGTGCAGGTGTACATCAGAGCCCGGAAGGCGGGCGAAGATCCGCTCGGCGGCGTGTCCACGCGTCGGCTGGTCCAGTTCGGGCTGACAAGGTGATTGGATCAGCTGCCGAGTCCCCGGCTGCGGGCGCTGTTGCCCGCGGCCGGGGACGTCGCTACGCCAGGCCGCCGCGCTTACGCGCGACGTACCAGCCGACCTCGACCTCATAGACGGGGCCCGGCGCCATCGCGCCCACCCGACGGCGCTCCTCGCCCTCGAGCCCGGCGAGGTCGAGGTACGCCTCGAGCTCGCGCTGCTCGCGCACGACCTCGTTGGAGAGCGTCTCGAGGTCGTTCGCGTCGAGCAGAGAACGGATGTCCTGGTCGGGAAGCAGGCGCGTGTGAGAAGGATCTCGGGCCTGCTCGTAGCGATCGAGCTCGGCCGAGACAACCGGGTCGACGCTCCCGAGCTGGTCGACGACGAGGATTCTCCCTCCGGGTCGCGTCACGCGGGTGAGCTCGGAGACGACGAGCTCCGGGCGGCGAACGTGATGGAGGACGCGGAGGCAGCCGGCGATGTCGAACGACCCGTATTCGAACGGAAGCGCCGTCGCGTCGCCGACACGGAGCTCGACGTTGGCGGGCGCGCGCTCCCGGCCGGCGGCGACGAGGGACTCCGAGAGGTCGAGGCCGACGACGCTCTCCACGAACGGCGCCAGCGCGAGTGCGAGCGCTCCGGCCCCGCAGCCGCTGTCGAGCACCCGCTCGGTGCCGTGCAGGGGCGCGAGCGCACGCTGGAGCTGGGCGCTCAGCTCGGCGCTGCGGCGCTCCTGGAGCGCCACTCTGGCTGCGACGGGATCGGTCATACGACGACTGCTCGCTCCGTTCTCGTGGACTGCGCCGCCCGCAGGCCGCAGGCGATCTCGTACCCGATGGTGCCTGAGATCCGCGCATGCTCCTCGATCAGGACGCCGTCGCCGATCAGCGTGACGGGGTCTCCCGCGCCCGCAGCGGCAGGGAGAAGGACGGCGAGGGCGTCCATCGAGATCGTCCCGACCACGCGTGCTCGCTCGCCGGCCACCACGACCTCGGTTCCCGTCATGTCGCGGCGAAAGCCATCCGCGTAGCCGACCGGAACGATGCCGACTCGGGTCGGCTGCGAGGCGACGAAGCGCCGGCCGTAGCCGGTGCTCTCACCGGGCTCGAGCGTGCGCACGAGCGCCACGGTCGACTCCCATCGCAGGGCCGGCGACAGCCCTACGGTTGCCGGGCCGTCCCCGAGCGGTGAGATCCCGTAGATGCCGATCCCGCAGCGAACCGCATCGAGGTGGGCCTGCGGATGGAGCAGGGTGGCGGCGGTGTTGGCAATGTGGCGGGTGAGGTGCGGATAGGGCTCGGTCGCGTCGAGGAAGCGCCGGAGTTGGCCCTGCGTGAACTCCTCGTCGCTCTCGGCGGCAGCGAAGTGGCTCATCAGCCCGACGACGTTCCCGCTCGGCGTGACCAACTCGCCGAGACCCCAGCGTCCCATGCCGGTGTCGAGCTTGAGATGCAGCGGGATTCCCTCCGGCAGGCGGTCGGTCGAGACGCACAGCTCGACCCCGGTCGTACGGGCGTTCCGAAGCTCCCATTCATCCACCGGCCCGAGCACGAGGATGCGCACATCGGGAAGCGCCGCTCGTAGCTCCGCCGCCTCGCTCACCGTCGCGACTCCGACGGCGGTGGCACCCGCCTCGAGCGCGGCGCGGGCGACGGGGACGGCGCCGTGCCCGTAGCCGTCCGCCTTGACGATCGCCCACAGCTCGGCCTGTGCGAGACGCGAGCGCAACGCAGTCACGTTGTGACGGATCGCCCCGAGGTCGACGGTGATCAGCGAGCGGGGCATCAGACCTCGACGGTCATCCCGTCCCACGCGAAGCGGATGTCCCGTCCCCCTGCCTGGAGCCGCTCCTCGAGGCGCAGCAGATCGGCGTACGAGAGGGTGTCCATCTCCTCGACATGGCTGAGTACGACGCGCTTCGCATCGAGCGAGTCCACGATCGCGAGCGTCTCCTCGAAGGTCGCCTCGAAGCGGAGCACCGGGTGCTCCTCGTGGATCCGGCGCTCGCCCGTGAAGAGGTCGAACTCGCAGATCCCCATCGGCAGCACGGCCAGATCGCAGCCCTTCACGTCCGCCCGAGGCACCCAGCCGTTCAACTCGTCCATCGCGACGAGGAGGCGGGCATCTGTGTCTGTGAGCTCGAACGCATAGACGTAGTCCTCCGCGAGCCGGAACGGGCGCACCGTGACGCCCCCGATCTCGACCGTCTCGCCGTCGCGCAACTCGTGGACGCGGATCCAGCCACGGCTCTCCATGAACTCGAGGTGGGCCATGCCGCCGAGCCATTCACGGAAGTCGGCTGCCACCTGCTCGGGGAGGTAGACGTCCGTGACGAGCGGTCGCTTCGCCTCCGGCGGCCAGGTACGGAAGTCGCCGTTTCGCGTCTCCCAGACGCGCCTTCCCATCGTGTGGTCCGGATGCCAGTGCGAGTAGAAGCAGGCCACGATCTCCCCGATCCCGGCCCGCTCGAGCTGCAGCTTCGACTCCTCCGGTGTGTCGAAGACGATGTTGGGGCCGTGGACGAAGACGGAAGGGCCGGTGCGGGCGTAGCGCCCGCCCCGCTCCCGGGCCTCGACGCAGACCCGACAGACGCAGCCGGGGCGCGGAATCGTGGCGGCACCGCCGGAGCCGAGGATCTCGAGACGCACGGAGCGATCGTAGTTCCTGTCGTGATCGCGTCTCACTGCCACGGGCTGTTCCGTCGGCCATGAATGTCCGCCGCGATGGAGAACCGGAGTTACTGTGGCGTGGCGACTCCGACCGTTGGGCGCTGCAACCGTGCGCTGCGTCGTCCGATTACGACGCTTCAATGCGGGGAGGAAGCCGAGCCCCTCAGGCGAACGGAGCGAAGCGTGTGGCAGTGGTATGCCATCGGCGCAGCGGCGGCAATGGTCTATTTCGCCCTTTGTGCGTGGCTTGTGATCGAAGCCTTCACGGCCCCGCTCGTAAACGAGGAGAGCGGCATGATCTTCGATCCCTACGGCCGCCTGTCGCACGGTCACTCGGGCCACCAGGATGGACAACGGAACCTCTCGGACGGTACGTTGGATACGAGCCGCCCTCGTGCACGAACGTAGGCTCGCTCTGACCGACTGGGACACCATCGGCCCCGCTCCACCTGTGCAACGTGGGAGTCAACGCCACCGACGGTTGCTTCT
This sequence comes from uncultured Gaiellales bacterium, assembly GCA_964581085.1. Classification (GTDB taxonomy): domain Bacteria; phylum Actinomycetota; class Thermoleophilia; order Gaiellales; family Gaiellaceae; genus Gaiella. The sequence goes on from CAZOMP010000001.1 coordinate 56,039, forward strand.
GACCCTAGGACAGGACGCCGGGAAGCCTCGCGATTACATCGCCCGCGACGAGGCCGGCCTGCTGAGGAGCAACGGCGGCCGCGAGGCCGTGTGCTGTTGCAGCTGCCGTAACGGCCGTGATGGGATCGAGTCCCTTCGCGAGGAATGCTGCCACGACTCCGGTCAGCACATCCCCCGTCCCCGCCGTCGCCAGCGAGGGAGGCCCGGTGTCACAGACGCACGGGGCCCCAGCTCGTCCCTGCACGATCGAGCCGGCGCCCTTGAGAAGCACGATGGCGTCGAGACGCTCCATGCACGTCCGAGTCGCCTGCAGCCGATGCGCATCGACCCATGTCGTTTCACACCCGAGCAGCCGGGCGAGCTCACCCGCGTGCGGGGTCAGCACGGTCGGCTGCGCGCGCGCGAACGGCTCCAGCCCGTAGAGCGCATCGGCGTCGACGACGACCGGGAGCTCGAGCCGTTCGAGCAAGACGGCGACAAGCGCACGTGCCTCGTCGCTGCGCCCGAGCCCCGGGCCGAGGGCAACGGCGTGCGCCCGCTGCGCCCATTCGAGGATCTGCCCGGGCGCGTCGTCCCAGTCGAAGCCGCGCTTCACCGGCTCGAGCGCGAGCACCTCCGCGGCGGCAAGGCACTCGCGTGGGACGGCGAGCGTCACGTAACCGGCGTCGGCGCGCAGCGCCGCCATGGCGCTCAGGACCGGCGCCCCCGTCGTCCCCGGGGCGCCGCCGACGACGAGCACCGAGCCGGCGCTGAACTTCGAGTCGCGGGCCGAGCGACGCGGAATCTGCGCCAGGAGAGCAGGTGTCGCACGCCGCGCAGCAGTGCGGATCGGCGCCAGGCCGATGTCGGCGACGACGACCTCGCCCGCATGGAATCGTCCCGGCGCGACGTGCAAGCCGACCTTGGCGGCGTGGAACGTGACGGTGAGCGTCGCTTCGACGGCCGGGCCGGCCACCTCACCCGTGGAGGCGTCGACGCCCGAGGGGACGTCGATCGAGACGACCGGCGAGCCGCACGCGTTGATCCGTTCGATCAACGCCGCCGCCTCGGCCCGTGGTGTACCGCGGAACCCGGTTCCGAACAGCGCATCGACGACGACCTCGGCGCCCTCGACGACATCGGTCTCGACCGCCTCCCGCCCGGCGTCGCGAAGCACGCGCGCCGCGACGCGGCCGTCGCCTCCGTTGGAGCCGCCGCCGCAGACGACCGCGAACCGGTGCGCGTGCGGGAAGGCGCGCATCGCCTCATAGGCGACGGCGGCGCCCGCTCGTTCCATCAACTCCGGGATCGTCTCGGGGTATCCTGGATACGCCTCCTCGGCGGCGCGCATCTCCGCCGCCGTGCAGAGCGGTTCGTAGCCCTCTGTGCTCATCCGGTCGCTACGCCTCGAGCACGACGACGCAGGTGGCGCCGGCCATCGTGTGCGAGTGCGTCAGCGAGACGTCGATCTCGCGCATGCCGACGCGGGCGGCGAAGCGGGCCGTTCTGCCGCTGAGCGTCACCCCCGGCTTGGGCGGCCCCACGATCTCGATCTCCTTCCAGGTGAAGCGGACACCGCAGCCGAGCGCCTTGCCGACCGCCTCCTTGCCGCAGAACCGGGCGGCGTAGCTCTCGGCCGGGTTGCGCCGGCTCTCGCAGTACTCCTGCTCGGCCGCCGTGAAGCACCGGTCGCGGAAGCCCGGCCGTTCGAGCGCGCGGGAGATCCGTTCGATCTCGATCAGGTCGGTTCCGACACGAGCCGCCATCGAATCAGAGCGACCGCTCCAGCCACTCCGGGAACAGAGCCACGGAGCTGAGCACGATCTCGGGTACGACGTCCGACCGCTCGAGCGTCTCGGGTCGGAACTTGCCGGTCCGGACGAGCGCCGTCCGCATCCCGAACGACTGCGCACCGCGAACGTCGGCCTCGAGGTCGTCGGTGATCAGCCAGGTCAGCTCTGGTTCGGCACTCAGTGCATCGAGCGCGGCGGCGAAGTACGAGGCGCTCGGCTTGCCGAGCACGGTCGCATCGACACCGGTCGCGTACTCGAGTCCCGCGACGAACGAGCCGGCGTCGAGCAGCGGCCCGCGGCTCGTCTGCCACCACTTGTTCTTGTGCAGGCAGTAGAGGTCGGCTCCCGACTGGATCTCGGCGAACGCACGGCCGAGGTTCATCCAGGAGAACACCTGATTCGGCTCCGTCGTCTCGTCGCACCCTCCGAGCAGCACCGCATCGGCGTGATCGCCGACGAGCTCGATCCCCTCGAGGTCGGGCAGGATGGCGCTCATCACGAGCGCGAGCACGCGGCGCCCGCTGAGCTCGCGGGCGGCGGCCCGCGGCGTCGTCTGGAGCTCGTCGTCCTCGAGCTCGAACCCGACCCCACGCAGCTCCTCCGCGAGGATCGGACGTGGCCGGGTCGAGTTGTTCGTGACGAAGCGCAACGCGTGTCCCTGGCTCCGCAGCCGCGAGACGGCGTCAACCGCACCGGGAATCGGCTCTCCCGACACGTGCAGGACGCCGTCGATGTCGAGCAGGATGCAGGCCATCGGAGCCATTCTCACAGACGCCGACCGACCGCGCCCACCACGCGCCGACAGGCGGGGTACCGTCTCGGCATGAGCGCGCATGCGCACGGGCACGCGCACAGGCACGACCATGCGCACGGCCCCCACCAGCACGGCGGCGGCTCGCTGCGCTCGCTGACGATCGCGCTCGTCCTCAACGGCGTCTACACGCTCGTCGAGGCGGTCGCAGCCGTCGCCGCAGGCAGCCTCTCGCTCCTCGCCGACGCCGGCCACAACCTCTCCGACGTGCTCGCGCTCGCGGTCGCCGCAGGGGCCGTGATGCTGGCGCGACGCCCCGCGACACCCAACCGCAGCTTCGGCTTCCGCCGGGCGGAGATCCTCGCCGCGCTCCTCAACGCGGTCTCACTGGTCGTGATCGCGATCGTCGTCTTCGTGGGAGCGGCACGCCGCTTCGCCGACCCGCCGGACGTGCCGGGTGGCTGGCTGATCGTCGTCGCCAGCATCGGCCTGCTGATCAACCTCGGCGGCGCGGCCGCCGTCTTCCGCCGCGACGGCCGCGACCTCAACCTCCGCGCCGCCTATATCCATCTCGTCGGCGACGCCCTCGGCTCGCTCGCGGTCGTCGTCACGGGCATCGTCATCGTCACGACCGGATGGCCCTACGCCGATCCGATCGCAGGCGTGCTGATCGCGATCTACCTCGTCGTCAGCTCCTGGAGCGTGCTGCGCGAGTCGACGCTCGTTCTGCTCGAGGCGACGCCCCGGGGCCTCGACGCAGCCGAGATCGGCCGGGCGATCCTGTCCGAGCCCGGAGTCGTCCAGGTCCACGACCTCCACGTCTGGGAGATCACGAGCGGGTTCCCGTCCCTGTCGGCCCACGTCCTCGTGCGGGAGGGCGACGACTGCCACGGGATCCGGCGCGTGATCGAGCGGATGCTGCACGAGCGCTTCGAGATCACGCACACGACGCTCCAGGTCGACCACGAGCACGCCGAGCGACTGCTCACGATCGAGCCGCCCTCATCCCGATGACGCTCGACGAGCGCACGCACCGGCGCGTGACGCGTTCCGTCGTGCTGCCGCTGTCGGAGATCGAGCTTCGCGTCTCGCGCTCGAGCGGCCCCGGCGGGCAGCACGCGAACACGTCGGAGACACGCGTCGAGGCGGTCTTCGACGTCGCTGCGTCGACGGCACTGACCGAGGCACAGAAGCGTCGTGTGAGCGACCGCCTGGGGCCGTCCGTCCGCGCGGTCGCTCAGGACGAGCGCAGTCAGCTCCGGAACCGAGAGCTGGCGGTCGACCGGCTCGTGGAGCGACTCCGCAACGCCCTCCGGGTCGAACGGAAGCGCCGCCCGACCCGGCCGACGCAGGCCTCCGAGGAGGAACGGCTCAACTCGAAACGTCACCGCAGCCAGGTGAAGCGGCTGCGTAGGGTCGATCACGATGAGTGATCTCGACCCCGCTCGCATCGTGTCGATGCTGGCCAACGGGCTCGGCCGGCCCTACCTCTACCTGGCGTCCACGCGCTCGACGCAGGACCTGCTGCGCGACTCCGACCATCCCCACGGGGCGGTGGCGGTCGCAGAGCACCAGACGGCCGGTCGCGGGCGGTCGGGGCGGCGCTGGGACGCGGCGGAGGGCGAGGCGCTCCTCTGCTCGATCCTGCTGCGGTTGCCGCCGCAAGCGCCGCCCCCACCCCAGCTCTCACTCGTCGCGGGGCTCGCGGTCGCAGCGGCGATCGAGGATCTCGCGGGCGTCGCAGCCGTCGTGAAATGGCCAAACGACGTGCTCGTCGAGGGCCGCAAGCTCTCCGGGATCCTGCTCGAGGCCGCGGGCGCGACCGTCGTCTGCGGGATCGGGATCAACGTCAACCAGGGCGCTGCCTCGCTCCCGGCCGCCACACGCCTGCCTGCCACCTCACTCCGGATCGCATGTGGCCGCCCGTTCGACCGAGGCGTCCTGCTCGCGGCGCTGCTGCAGGAGCTCGAGAGGCGCTACACGGCCTGGCTGGCCGGCGGGCTCCCGGTGCTGGCCGCCGAGCTGGACGGACACCATGCCCTCCGGGGACGCGAGGTTGTCGTCGACGCCCGGGTGGGGAGAGCGGGACCGATTACGCGTGACGGGAGGCTCGAGGTGGAGTTCGCAGACGGCTCGGTCGCGCTCGTCGAGAGCGGCGAGGTGGATCAGCTCTCCCGCTGAACCAACCGCCGCCACTCCTCGGGCGTGTTCGCGTTCGCGGCGGAGCGGAGCCCTGGATCGGCGCGCGCGAGCTCGGCGTCCGCGAGCAATTCCTCCTCCGACAGAGACCGGACGGCGAGCGCCGCGAGCGCCGCGTTGAGCCCCTGGACTCCGTCTGCCAGCAGCTCGCGCAGGTGCGGCTCGATCCCGACGCGATACGCCGCGAGGAGCGGCTGCGCCCGGCCACCGACGACCGGTACAGCGGCGGCGTCGCCGGCCCGCACGGCAGCGAGGACGGCGCGCACGAGCTCGGGGGCGAGGAGCGGCGTGTCGACGCCGCACGCGAACGCCGTCTCACAGCGCCCTGCCAGCGCTGCAAGCCCCGTCGCGAGCGCGGCGAGGGGGCCGGGGAACTCCTCGGCGTCCTCGACGACGATCGCAGCAAGCGCCGGCAGCTCCTGCCCGGGCGCGGCCACGACGCAGACCGGGCCGTCGCCGGCGCCCTCCCCCACAACGGCGACCGCGTGCTCGACCGCCGTCAGCCGACCGACGCGAAGCAGCGCCTTGTCCGCCCCCATCCGGCTCGAGCGGCCGCCTGCCAGCACGACGCCGCCGGCGTCCAGGGCTCAGTCTCCGCGGGCCTGGACGTGCTGGAAGCCGAACCGCCCCTTGATGCAGAGGTTGCCGAGCGTGATGTCGTGGTCCTCGGGGCTCGTCACCTTGACGATCGTGTTGTCCTGCACGTGGAGCTCGAGGGTGCAGCCGACACCGCAGTAGGGGCAGATCGTCTGGGTGACCTCCTGGTCGTCCTCACGCCATTCGCCCTGTTCGCGCAGCTCGTGCTCGGACCGGAACATGAGAGCGCCGGTCGGGCAGACCTCGATGCAGTTGCCGCAGTAGACGCAGGCGGACTCGGGTAGCTCGGCGACGTACTCGGTCGAGATGTGGGCATCGAAGCCGCGGCCGGCGACGTGGATCGCGAACGTGTTCTGGTGCTGCTCGCCGCAGGCGTCGACGCACTTGTAACAGAGGATGCACTTGGAATAGTCGCGCACGTAGAGCTCGTTGTCGATCTTCACCGGCGTGTGCACGGTGGCCGCCGTCAGGCCGTCGGGCTCGATGTGGTGGCCCGTCCGCTTGCGGTCGCGGTCGGGATCCGGCGGCGCCTGCGGGCCGAAGCGCTCGGGCTGCGCGTCGTAGCGGTCGAGGTAGTCCGGGGCGGCAGGCGTCGTCGACAGGTCGACCGACGAGGCGAGCAGCTCGAGTACGAGCCGACGCGAGTGGCGCACACGCTCGGAGTCGGTCTGCACCTTCATTCCGTCCTCGGCCCGCCGTGAGCACGAGGGTACGAGCACGCGCGAGCCCTCGAGCTCGACCATGCAGACACGGCATGCGTTGGCCGGCTCGAGTGTCTCCCCGTAACAGAGCGTCGGTGTGTCGATCCCGAGGCGGCGGCAGGCGCTGAGGATCGTCTCGCCCTCGAAGACGCGTACGCTGCGGCCGTCGATCTCGAGCTCGACCATCCGCTTCGGTGCGAGCAGCTCGGTCACGACGAGAACACCTTCAGTCGGTCGATCGCAGACTCGATCGCGCTCGAGGCCGTCTGGCCGAGGCCGCAGATCGAGGCGTCGCGCATGCACTGCCCGACCTCCGCGATCAGCGCCAGCTCATGCTCGACGCCGCGCGGCGTCGTCCCGGCGACGAGGCGGGCGAGCGCCTCCTGTTGCCGCACCGTGCCGACACGGCAGGGCACGCACTGGCCGCACGACTCGTTGCGGAAGAAGGCCGCGAGGCGCTGCAGCAGCCGGGGCAGGTCGACGGTCTCGTCGAGCACGAGCACGACGCCCGATCCGAGCGTCGTCTTCGCCTCGCGCGCGCCCTCGAACGTGAGTGGGACGTCGAGCTCGTCGGGCCGTAGGAATCCGCCCGCGGCGCCCCCCATCAGCACCGCCTGGAGATCTTTCCCGCCCGGGACGCCGCCCGCGAGGTCGAGCAGCTCCTGCAGCGTCGTACCGAACGGCACCTCGTAGACGCCGGGGCGCTCGACGTGCCCGGAGAGGCAGAACAGCTTCGTCCCCGTCGAGACCTCGGTGCCCGTCGCCGCGTATGCGGGCCCGCCGCGAAGGACGATCTCGAGCACGTTGACGAGCGTCTCGACGTTGTTGACGACGGTCGGCTTGTCGAAGAGCCCGTGGGTGACCGGGAACGGCGGCTTGTTGCGCGGCTCCCCACGCTTCCCCTCGATCGACTCGAAGATCGCCGTCTCCTCGCCGCAGATGTAGGCACCGGCACCCTTGCGGATCTCGATCTCGAAGGCGAAGCCCTCGCCCATCACGTCGTCGCCGAGGAAGCCGCGGGCACGGGTCTCCGCGAGTGCCTGCTCGAGTGCATGCTCCGGCTCGGGATACTCGCCGCGGATGTAGAGGTAGCCCCGCTCGGAGCCGATCGCATAGGCGGCGATCGTCATCGCCTCGATCACCGCGAAGGGGTCGTGCTCCATCAGCACCCGGTCCTTGAAGGTGCCCGGCTCCGACTCGTCGGCGTTGCACACGAGGTAGTGCGGGCGCATCGGCTGGCGGGCGACGGCGTCCCACTTGACACCGGTCGGGAAGGCGGCGCCACCGCGACCCTGCAGCTTCGAGTCCTTCAGCTCGCGGATCACCCCTTCCGGCCCGAGCTCGATCGCACGCCGCAGCGCCTGGTAGCCGCCCTGAGCACGATAGCCGTCCAGTGTCTGGGCGTTCCCTGCGGCAGCACGACGGAGGAGGCGCAGCGACGGATCGCCCGCCTGCGGCAGCACCGTCACGGGCGCTCCGCCCGGATCCCCGCCCGCGAGGATGTCGAGCACCGCCGTTGCCGACGTCGGGGCGAGCGTCCGTTCCGAGAAATCGACGCCGGCGTCGCCGACGAGCGCCGCCGGGGCCCGGTCGCACTGACCGAGGCACGGGCTCCGGAACCAGGTCGCGGAGCCGTCGTCCGAGAGCTCGCCTTCGGGCCCGAAGCGCTCCTCGAGCTGCGCGATCAGGTCGTCCGAGCCGTGGCAGCGACAGGCGACGTCCTCGCAGACGTGCACGACCCTGGCGGGGCGCGGCTCCACGGCGAGCATCGCGTAGAAGGTGGCGACGCCGTAGGCGTCGGCAGGCGGCACGTCGAGCCTGCGGCAGAGCTCGTTCAGCCCGCCGGCGCTGATCCAGCCGATCCGTTCCTGCAACGCCCACAGCGCCGGCAGGAGCTGGGTGCGGCGAGCACGTGCGAGGTGTCCCGTGCTCGCGGTGTTGCCGTCGACGCCCTCGAGGCGAGAGCCTCCCTCCCAGCCGCTTCCCGGCGTGCCGAGGACACGATCGAGCGCCTCACGCTCGGCCTGGGTCGGCTCGGCGCCGGGGACGAGGTGGAGGTCCATCTAGTCGCTACCGCCGATAGTGGCCGGCTCTGCGATTCCTGCCCGCCCCTCCCGCTCGGCGGGCTCGAGCCGGTCGACGCGAATCGCGGCTGCCTTGAACTCGGCCGTGCCCGAGAGGGGATCCGTCGCGTCGATCGTGAGCTGGTTCGTCTCGACCTCGTCCGGGAAATGGAAGGTCATGAAGGCGAGGCCGGGGCGCAGGCCTGGATCGACACGCACCGGCGCTTCGACCGAACCGCGCCGTGACGAGACCCGCACGATCTCTCCCTCCGAGAGCTCCAGCCGTTCGACGTCTTCGGGCGAGAGGTCGATCGACTCGCCGCGGTGGAGCGGCGAGCGGTAGAGACGCGACTGCGCGCCGGTGTTGTAGGACTCGAGCCTACGGCCCGTGGTGAGCCGGATCGGGAACTCGGCATCGAGCGCCTCCACGGGGCCGCGCGCCTCGACGACGGTGAACGGCGCCGCCGGGCCCTCGAGCGGCTCTGCCCAGAGGCGCTCGTGCAGGACCCGCGAGCCGGGATGACTCTCGTCGGGACACGGCCACTGGAGCCCGCCAAGCTCTTCGAGGCGCGCGTAGCTCATCCCCACGTACATCGGTGCAAGCGAGCGGATCTCGTTCCAGACGTCCTCCGCCACGGGGTCGGGCCAGTCGTAGCCGAGGCGCCGCGCGAGCTCGGCGAGGATCCACATGTCGTCTCGCGCCTCACCGGGCGGATCGAGCGCCTTGCGCACGCGCTGGACGCGACGCTCGCTGTTGGTCACCGTGCCCTCGGACTCGCACCACGATGCGGTGCCGGGGAGGACGACGTCGGCGAGCTCTGCGGTCGGCGTGAGGAAGATGTCCTGCACGACGAGGAAGTCGAGGCCGGCGAGCAGCTTCTTGGCCTTCGAGCCGTCGGCCTCGGACTGGGCCGGGTTCTCGCCGATCACGTAGAGCGTGCGCAGCTCTCCGCGCTCCATCGCATGGAACATCTGGGTCAGATGCCAGCCGTAGTGCGGTGGAATCGGCGTTCCCCAGGCGGCCTCGAAGCGGGCCCGGGCGTCGGCGTCGCGCTCGACATCCTGGAACCCTGTGAGCTTGTTCGGGATCGCGCCCATGTCACCGCCGCCCTGGACGTTGTTCTGGCCCCGCAGCGGATTGAGGCCCGAGCCGAAGCGCCCCACGTGACCGCAGAGCAGTGCCAGGTTGATCAGCGCGAAGACGTTGTCGACGCCGTTTGCGTGCTCGGTGATGCCGAGCGTCCAGCAGATGATGGCCCGGTCGGCCCGTGCCCAGGCGTGCGCCGTCTCACGGATCGCCTCGGCCGGGACACCGGTCAGCCGCTCTCCCTCCTCGAGCGTGAACGGCTCCACGGACGCTGCATACGCCTCGAAGCCGGTCGTGGCACGCTCGATGAACTCGCGGTTCGCGAGCCCGGCGTGGATGATCTCACGCGCCATCGTGCTCGCGAGGGCGATGTCGGAGCCCACGTCGAGGCCGAGCCAGCGATCTGCCCAGGCGGCCGAGTCCGTCCGGCGAGGGTCGACGGCGTAGAGCCGGGCCCCGTTGTGGACGCCCCTGAGCAGATGGTGGAAGAAGATCGGATGCGCCGCACGGGCATTCGAGCCCCAGAGGAGGATCACGTCCGTGTGCTCGACATCCTCGTAGGACGACGTTCCGCCGCCTGCCCCGAACACCGTCGCCAGACCGACGACGCTGGGTGCGTGTCAGGTTCTGTTACACGAATCGATGTTGTTGGTGCCCATCACCTGCCGCGCGAACTTGGCGGCCAGGAAGTTCATCTCGTTCGATGCCTTCGAGCACGAGAAGATGCCGAACGAGGTCGTCGGGTCCGTCTGCCGGGCAACGGTGAACGCGGCCGCGACTCGGTCGAGCGCGTCGCCCCAGCTCGCCGGGCGGAACTCGCCGCCGTCCCGCACGAGCGGGGTCGTCAACCGTGTGGTTCCGTTCCGCATCCTTCCCACGATGCTAGCGCGATGCGCCCGCGGTCGCGCAGGTCAAGCTCACGAGGCGGCGTCGATGCGCTCGGGGCGCGAGTAGACGTTGAGACGCCCGTCGCGGACGAAACCGCAGAGCGTGATGCCACGGTCGCTGCCGAGCTCGACTGCGAGCGACGACGGCGCGCCGACGGCGACGACGATCGGGCAGCCCGCGACGGCAGCCTTCTGGACGAGCTCGAAGGAGAGGCGGCCGCTGACGCAGAGGATGGACTCGGCGAGTGGGAGCAGCCCGTCGAGGAAGGCGCGCCCCACGACCTTGTCCATCGCGTTGTGCCGCCCCACGTCCTCGCGCGCGCAGACGAGCGTGCCGGCGGCGTCGAAGAGCCCCGTCGCATGGAGGCCGCCCGTCGAGGCGAAGGCCGTCTGCGCTTCGCGGAGACGCTCGGGGAGCGAGGCGACGAGGGCCGAGGCAACCGTGAGCGCGCTCTCGACGACGGGCGCCTCCACCGCGATCGCCTCGAGCGCGCCTTTCCCGCAGACGCCGCAAGACGACGTGGTGTAGAACGACCGCGCGTGGCGTGCAGGATCGAAGCCGGGCGCCTCGAGCTCGATCGTGTTGGCCTCGAGGCCGTCGGAGATCCGAGCCCGAATCGGTCGCAGCCCTTCCGAGAGCGCGAAGCCGAGCGCAAGCTCCTCGTCGTGCCCCGGGGTCCGCATCGTGACCGCGACGGGCGTCCCCTCGATCCGGAGCTCGAGCGGCTCCTCCACCGCGAGCCGGTCGGTGACGACCGCGCCTCCGGGGAGGGAGATCACCTGCCGGGTGGTGGTTGCGTACGGCGGCAGCGCATCGGCGTCCTGCGTCATTCCCCGGACGGTATCCGTGCCCGGGCCCTGCGGCGAGCCTGCGGGGGTCGATCCGGTCGACAGGTTAGGGTTTCGTCCAGGCGCCGCTACTGGTGCTGCCACAACGGCGAACGGGAGGGAACGTGGACGCACCCGCGATGGGCAACCGACTGATGGCCGAGCTGCTCGGCACCTTCGGCTTCTTCTTCATCGGCTTCAGCGGCATCGCTGCCGCCCACAATCTGCCGGGATCGATCGGGCCGGCCGGGATCGCAGCCGGCTTCGGACTCGGTCTGGGGGTCATGATCGCCGCCCTCGGCCAGATCTCTGGTGGCCACTTCAACCCTGCCGTCACGCTCGGGCTCGCGGCGGCCAGGCGCTTCTCGCCGGCGGCCGTCGTGCCGTACTGGATCGCGCAGCTGATCGGCGGCTTCCTCGCGGTGATCGTCGCCGTCGTGATCTACTCGAACGACGTCAAGGACAGCCTCGTCACGAACCCGGGCGCCGGCGTGCCCGACTGGCGCGCGATGCTCGCCGAGCTCGTGGGGACGATGCTGTTCATCCTCGTGATCATCACGGTCGTCTTCGACGACAGCGCGCTGTGGAAAGGCGTCATGGCCCCGTCTGCGATCGGCGGCTTCATCTTCGTGGCCGCGCTCACGATCGGTCCTACCTCCGGCGGCTCGTACAACCCGGCCCGCTCGATCGATCCCGCCGTCTGGGCACTCGAGTTCCGCAACCTCTGGATCTACCTGGTCGGCCCGCTCGTCGGCGCGCTCATCGCAGGCGCAATCTCGCTCGCGATCCGCGACGAGGTGAGTTGACGACGTCGGTTACTCGACGGTGACGGTCTTGGCGAGGTTCCGGGGCTGGTCGACGTTGAGGCCGCGGAGGCGCGCGATCCGGTAGGCGAGGAGCTGCAGCGGCACGACCGCCAGCACGGCCTGCAGGAATGCCGGTGAGGACGGGATGTAGATCACGTCGTCTGCGTGATGCTGGATGTCCTCGTTGCCGTCGGTCGCGATCGCGATCACGTGTGCGCCGCGCGCCCGGACCTCCTGGATGTTCGAGATCATCTTGTCGTAGACGTGGCTGCGGGCGGCGACGACGACCACCGGTGTCGATTCGTCGAGCAGCGCGATCGGGCCGTGCTTCATCTCCCCGGCCGAATACGCCTCGGTCGGGATATACGAGATCTCCTTCAGCTTCAGCGCCCCCTCGAGCGCCACCGGCAGCCCGATGTGACGGCCGAGATAGAGGAAGAACGGCTTGTCGAAGTGGCGCTGCGCGATCTCGTCGATCGGATGGTCGCCATCGAGGAAGGCCTGGATCTTGGTCGGCAGCTCGTAGACCTGGTCGAGGATGAACGTGAGCTCGTCGACGGGAAGCGTCTCGCGCACCTGGGCCAGCTTGAGCGCCACGAGGAAGAGGAGGCTGAGCTGCGCCGTGAACGTCTTCGACGCTGCGACACTGACCTCGAGCCCGGCACGCGTGTAGAGCACCGAGTCGACCTCGCGCGTGATCTGCGAGCCCATCATGTTCGTGATCGCGATCGTGTGCGCGCCCATCTCCCTGGCGAGCTTCATCGCGGAGATCGTGTCGCGCGTCTCTCCCGACTGGGAGATGCCGATCACGAGCGTGTTGGCATCGAGCACGGGGTTGCGGTAGATCCACTCCGAGGCGATGTCGTGCTCGACGGGAACGCGAGCCCACTCCTCGATCGCGTAGCGGCCGGCGACGGCCGCATGGTAGGAGGTGCCCGCCGAGAGGATCACGATCCGGCGCAGCACCCGGAGCGCGTCGTCGTCGAGGAGACCGTCGAGGTGGAGGCGGCCGTGGCGGACGCGGTCGCCGATCGTCTCTGCAACGGCATCCGGCTGTTCGTAGATCTCCTTCAGCATGAACGTCTCGAAACCCGCCTTCTCGGCGCTCTCGTCGTCCCAGTCCAGCTCGTCGAGGGAGCGCTCGACCGAACGGCCGTCCTCGGCCCGGACAAACGCTGCGCCCGCCGCCGTGATCGCCACCAGGTCGCCGTCCTCGGGGAAGTGAACCTTGCGCGTCTCTCGCAGGAAGGCCGCGGCGTTCGAGGCGAGGAACGTCTCGCCCTCGCCGACGCCGACGACGAGCGGGCACTGGTGCCGGGCACCGACGAGCAGCCCCGGATGGTCGCGATGGATCGCGACAAAGGCGAAATGGCCCTCGAGCTCGTTGAAGGCGTGTCGCGTCGCCTCGACGAGATCGCCGTCGTAATGCTCCTCGATCAGGTGGCTCACCGTCTCGGCATCCGTCTGGGAGCCGAACACGTGCCCCCCGGCGCTGAGCCGCTCACGCAGCTCACGGTAGTTCTCGACGATCCCGTTCAGGACGATCGCGAGCTCCGAGGCGTCCTCGACCGCGAGCGGGTGAGCGTTCTCGACCGTGACCCCGCCGTGCGTCGCCCAGCGCGTGTGGCCGAGGCCGGTCGTCGCCGGGGACGACCCGTCGCCCGAGGCGGCTTTCAGGTTCTGGAGGTTGCCGACGGCGCGCGTGTAGCGCAGCCCGTCAGTCTCGAGCAGGGCGATTCCGGCCGAGTCGTAGCCGCGATACTCGAGCCGCTCCAGACCGAAGAGCAGCAACCCCTTGCATTCTCTCGGCCCGACGTAACCGATGATCCCGCACATTCGCGCTCTCCTTCCTCAGGTCCCGTCCTGGCACTGCCGGGGTCGGCGGACCCGGCAGCGATGTCGGATTCCCGTGAAGGCCGCGTCCCAAACGCGTGTCAAGGCTGCGACCGAATCAAGGCGGCAACCCTACCACAGAGGTCGGTAGCCTCCTCGGCGCTCTCCGACTCCACGAGGACGCGCACGAGCGGCTCCGTGCCCGACGGGCGGACGAGGATCCGGCCCCGTCCTTCGAGGGCGAGCCCCAGTCGTTCCACCTCCGCGAGCACCTCGTCTCCGGGGCCGTCGCCTGCGACCGGAACGTTCTCCTTCGCCTGCGGGAGTCGCTCCAGGACGCCGGCCGCCTCTGACAAGGGACGGCCGCCGAGCGAGCGGCAGAGCAGCAGCGCCGCTGCCAGGCCGTCGCCCGTGACGTGCCCGTCGAGGCAGATCACGTGACCCGACTGCTCGCCGCCGAGGATCGCCCCCTCGGCACGCAATGCCTCCAGCACGTAGCGGTCGCCGACATCGGTCGTCAGAGTCGTGATCCCGTTCGACTGCATCAGCCGGTGGAAGCCGAGGTTCGTCATCTTGGTCACGGCGACCGTATCGACGCCGAGCGCGAGTGCCAGCACGGCGACGATCTGGTCGCCGTCGAGCGGAGCGCCGGTCTCGTCGACTGCAAGCATCCGGTCGCCGTCGCCGTCGAAGGCTACGCCGAGCGTGTGGCCCCCCGCGCGTACCACCTCCTGCAGGAGCCCGAGGTCGGTGGCGCCGCAACCCACGTTGATGTTGGTGCCGTCGGGATCAGAGGCGACCGTGGTCACCTCGGCGCCGAGCCGCTCGAACACCCCGGGGGCGATGTCGGAGAAGGCGCCGTTGGCGCAGTCGACGGCGATCCGCATCCCGCCGAGGTCGGAGCCGAAGTGTTCGACCACGTGCTCCACGTACCCCTCGATGGCGCCCTCGGCCAACTCGACGCTCCCGGTCGCGACCCCCACCGAAGGAGCATCGAGGAGCCCTTCGATCGCCTCCTCGTCCGCATCGGAGAGCTTGTGCCCCGCCGCGGCGAAGAACTTGACGCCGTTGTACTCGGGTGGGTTGTGCGACGCCGAGAGGACGATTCCGAGGTCCTGTGCGAGCAGCGCCACCGCAGGGGTCGGGAGCACGCCGCCGAGGACGGCGATACCACCGGCGGACGTGATCCCACGTGTGATCGCCTCCTCGAGCTCCGGCCCGGAGCCGCGCGTGTCACGCCCGACGAGGACGCGCCCGCGTCCCGACCATGCCGTCGCGGCCCGGCCGAGCCGCTCCACGAGATCCGGCGTCAGACTCTCCCCCACGATGCCGCGAACCCCGTCGGTGCCGAAGTGCACACGTGCCATGCGTCCGTCCCGCCGCCCCGCGGGGTCGTCCGTCCGACCGCCAGTGAGCATGGCGGCCTACCGCTTGGAGAACTGCGGCGCCTTGCGCGCCTTGTGCAGGCCGGCCTTCTTGCGCTCCACCTGGCGGGCGTCGCGCGTCAGGTAGCCCTCGCGCTTGAGCACGACCCGTAGCTCGGGATCGGCCTCGACGAGCGCCCGGGCGATGCCGTGGCGGACCGCTCCGGCCTGGCCGCTGATCCCACCGCCGTGCACGCGGACGCGCAGATCGTAGGTGCCGTCCGCACCGGCCGTCTTGAGCGGCTGTAGCGCCTGCGTGCGATGCGTCGCACGGGGGAAGTAGTCCTCGAGCGTCCGGCCGTTGATCCAGGTCTGGCCGTCGCCGGGACGGAGGATGACGCGCGCAACGGAGGTCTTGCGCTTGCCGGTGCCGAGATACTGGGCGATGTCAGCCAATCTTCAACTCCTTCGGGGCCTGGGCCGCATGAGGGTGCTCGGGGCCGGCGTAGACCTTGAGCTTCGTCAACTGCGCGGCGGCGAGCCGGTTCTTGGGCAGCATGCCCTTCACCGCCTTGCGGATCACCTCGGTGGGTCGGCGCTCGAGCTGCTCCCGCAGGGTCCGTGTCTTCAGCCCGCCGGGATAGCCCGAGTGGCGGTAGACCATCTTCTGGTCGAGCTTCTGGCCGGTGACGTGGATCTTCTCCGCGTTGACGACGATGACGAAGTCGCCGGTGTCCACGTGCGGCGTGTACTGCGGCTTGCGCTTGCCGCGCAGGGTGTCGGCGATCTGCGTCGCAAGGCGTCCCAGCGTCTGCCCCTCGGCATCGACGAGGTACCAGTCGCGCTGGATCTCACCCGGCTTGGCGGTATAGGTCTTCATCACGTGAGAAGGACGCGGTCGGTCGACCGCACGGCGCGGAAGTGTAGCAGCGACGAGCGGGAGGTCGCGCGCTACGATGCGCTCGAAGCGATACGGGGAGCTCGGGCGAGACCGGGCTGAGAGGGCGGCTGAGGGCCGCCGACCCGCAGAACCTGATCTGGGTAATGCCAGCGGAGGGGAGTCGGTTGCAGCACGAAACGGTCGTCGTCGTCGCCGGAGGACAGGTGGACGTTGCTGCCATACCGCTGCTGCCCGCGGCTGCGACCGTGATCGCTGCCGACGCCGGGCTCGACACGGCGAACGCGCTCGGACTCGACGTGGACCGCGCCATCGGCGACTTCGACTCGGTGAGCGCCGAAGGTCTCGCAGCCGCCCAGGTGGCCGGGACGCGGATCGAGCGGTATGAAGCGACGAAGGACGCGACCGACCTCGAACTCGCACTCGACGCCGCGATCTCGCTCGGCCCGACGCGCATCGTCGTCGTTGGCTCTGGCGGCGGCCGAGGCGACCACCTGTTCGCCTCGTTGCTCCTGCTCGCCGACGAGCGCTACGCGGCGGCCCGGGTCACGGGGCTGCTCGGAGCGAGCCGTGTCGATGTGGTCCGCGGCTTCCGTGAGCTCCAGGGGACGCCGGGCGGGCTCGTCTCGCTGCTGCCCGTGCACGGCGCCGCCGAAGGCGTCACGACGGAGGGACTCGCCTACCCGCTGCACGGCGAGACCCTGCCGGCCGGCACGAGCCGCGGCGTCTCCAACCTCTTCACCGGCGCCGCGGCGCGCGTGACGGTGGCCCGGGGCTGTCTCGTGGCGGTGCAGCCAGGGCACGAGGAGGAACCGACGTGAGCAAGTGGGTGCCGACGACGGTGATCGCCGTGCTGGTCGTGGCGCTCGCGGGCGTGGCGCACGGCGCCAGCGTCTCGCCGCAGGCCCGGGACGTCGTGCTCGTGACGCACGACTCGTTCGCGATTCCGAAGGCGGTGAAGGCCGCGTTCGAGCAGCAGACCGGCTACCGACTGCGGATCCTCCAGGGCGGCGACGCAGGCGAGATGCTGAATCGGGCTCTCCTCACGAAGGGCAACCCGGAGGGCGACGCGATCTTCGGCGTCGACAACAACCTGCTCACACGTGCGGTGGACACGGGGCTGCTCGAGCGCTACCGACCGGCAGCGCTCGCCCGCGTCCCGACCGCCTACCGGATCGACCCGACGAACGAGCTGACTCCCGTCGACCACGCGGACGTCTGTCTCAATGTCGACCGGGGCTGGTTCGCCTCGCACCATCTTGCGCCTCCCGCCGGGCTCGCCGCCCTCACCGAGCCCGCCTATCGCAAGCTTCTCGTCGTCGAGAACCCCGCCACCTCCACCCCGGGACTGGCGTTCATGCTGGCGACGATCGCGCGCTACGGCACGAACGGCTGGCAGGCGTACTGGCGGAAGCTGCGCGCCAACGGGCTGCTCGTCGTCGACTCCTGGGAGGAGGCCTACACGGCCCAGTTCTCCGGCGCAGGCGGCAGCAAGGGCAGTCGTCCCATCGTCGTCTCCTATGCGACGAGCCCGCCGGCCGAAGTGATCTACGCGAAGCCGCGACCGGCGAAGGCTCCCACGGCTGCGGTGGCGTCGACCTGCTTCCGGCAGATCGAGCTCGCCGGCGTGCTCGCAGGGGCGAAGAACCCGGCCGGGGCGCGGGCCCTGATCGACTTCATGCTCGGAGCGCGGTTCCAGGCTTCGCTGCCGGAGAGCATGTTCGTCCTGCCCGTGCGGCGCGGCACACCCGTGCCCGTCGCCTTCCGCCGCTATGCGGTCTCACCCGCCCATCCGCTCTCGCTCCCGCCCGGAGTGATCGGCAAGCAGCGTGACCGCTGGATCGCCGAGTGGACCCGGGTCGTCCTGCACTGAGTCGCGCCTCGACGGCGCTGCTCGCGGCCCTCCCGGCCGCGTTCCTGGCGCTCTTCTTCGTCTTCCCGCTCGTCACGATCCTCGAGCGCGGTTTCGCGTCCGGCACGGGGCTCGGACTGCCCGCCGGCACCGGCGCGATCGTCTGGTTCACGACCTGGCAGGCGCTCGTCTCCACCCTGCTGACGCTCGCCGCCGGGCTGCCGCTCGCCTGGGCGATCGGCCGCTTCCGCTTCCGGGGGCGCTCGCTCGTGCGTGCGCTCGTCCTCGTCCCGTTCGTGCTGCCGACGATGGTCGTCGCGACCGCGTTCCTGGAGCTCCTGCCGACGGGCCACCAGCACGGTGTTCTGGCGATCCTCGCTGCCCACGTCTACTTCAACGTCGCCGTCGTGACCCGGATCGTCGGCGGCGCCTGGGCGACCGTCGACCCGCGCCTGCCTGAAGCGGCCGCCGTGCTCGGGGCGGGAACGTTTCGCCGCCTGCGGGAAGTCACGCTGCCGCAGCTCGCCCCTGCCCTGTCGGCTGCGGCGGCGCTCACGTTCCTCTTCTGCTTCACGTCGTTCGGGGTGATCCTCGTGCTCGGCGGGCCTGCCCATGCGACCGTGGAGACGGCGATCTACGACCAGGCCGTGCGGCTCTTCGACCTCCACGCCGCAGCAGCCCTCTCGGTGCTGCAACTCTGCTTCGTCGCGGTCGTACTCTCGGTCGCAAGCGTGCTCGAGGCGCGCACCGAGGGAGCGGCAGGGACGACCGACGAGAGCGCCGTGCTGCAGCGCCCGAACCGTCGTCAGCGACTCCTGCTCGTCGCCGTGCTCGCAAGCGCAGGAGCGCTGCTCCTCCTCCCCCTCGCCGAGCTGGTCGGTCGATCGCGCGGCAGCTGGAGCACGCTCTTCGAGGAGACACCGGCGCTCCTCGTCGCCCCCTGGCACGCCGCTGTCTTCTCAGTCGCGTTCGCGTCGGTCGCGGCCGGGCTCGCGCTCCTCGTGGGAGGGCTTGCCGCGGCCGCTCTGGCGCGGCGGCCCCCGGGGGTCGTCGACGGGCTCGTGCTGCTGCCACTCGGTGCCTCGGCGGTGATGCTCGGCTTCGGGTTCGTGATCAGCTTCGACCACGCGCCGATCGACTTTCGCTCGTCGTGGTGGATCGTGCCGGTGGCACAGTCGCTCGTCGCAGCACCGTTTGTCGTCCGGATCGTGACGCCGGCGCTACGGGGGATCAACCCGAGGCTCCGCGAGGCTGCCGCGACGCTCGGCGCTTCTCCCCGCCGCAGCCGCCGGGAGATCGACCTCCCGCTCGCCGCCCGCGCACTCGGCGTCGCAGCCGGCTTCGCCTTTGCGGTCGCGCTCGGTGAGTTCGGTGCGACCGTCTTCCTCGCCCGCGCCGAGCAGCCCACGTTGCCGGTCGCGATCTTCCGCTTCCTCGGGCGTCCGGGTGCGGCCAACCAGGGTACCGCTGCGGCGCTCGCCGTCGTGCTGGCGGGCGTCACGGTCTGCGCCGCTCTCGCCGCCGAGCGCCTCGCCGGCGGGCGCGGGCGGGGGCTCTGACGGCGATGCTGCTCGAGGTCGAGGCGGCCCGGGTCAGGCTCGGCGGACACGAAGCGCTCGCCGGCGCCGAGTTCCGCGTCGAGCCGGGCACGACGCTCGCGGTGCTCGGGCCGAGCGGGAGTGGCAAGTCGACCCTCCTGCGGGCGGTGGCCGGCCTGCAGCGGCTCGACGCGGGCGAGATCCGTCTCGACGGCCGCTCGCTCGCCGGCGTGCCTGCCCACCGCCGAGAGGTGGGGCTCATGTTCCAGGACGACGTGCTCTTCCCCCATCGAGACGTCGCCGCCAACGTCGCCTTCGGGCTGCGGATGCAGGGGGTCGGCCGCGCCGCGACCGTGGCGCGCGTGCGCGAACTGCTCGAGCTCGTGGGCCTCGACGGGACCGAACGGCGGCACGTGACGACGCTCTCCGGCGGGGAGCGCAAACGGGTCGCGCTCGCGCGCGCACTGGCTCCCTCGCCTGGCGTGCTCCTGCTCGACGAGCCGCTCGGCGCGCTCGACCGGCCGCTCCACGACCGACTCGTCGAGGAGTTGCGCACGCTCTTCGCCCGCATCGCGCTGACCGCGGTCTACGTCACCCACGACGTTGCGGAGGCGTTCGCGCTCGGAGACCGGGTGGCGGTGATGCGCGACGGCAGGATCGTGCAGGTCGCGACTCCCGAGCAGCTCTGGGCAGCGCCCGCCGACGCCTGGGTGGCCCGGTTCGTCGGGCTCGGCAACGTGGTCGAGGAGGGTTCCCTCGCCCGCGTGACGCGCCCGGAGGCGGTCGTCCTACAGCCTGATCCGGGCGGCGAGGCGACCGTCGTCGAATTCCGGCGTGACGGCCCGCTTGTGAAGCTGACGGCGCGCTACGACGACGGGCGGACGATCGTCGCCGCCTACACCGGCGTCACCCCACCACCGTCGGGTACGCGCGTCGCCGTCACGATCGACCCGGCGACGACGTTCGCCGTCCCACTTCGCGCGAGCGACGACCCAGCGGGCAAAGCGAGCTGAGCGAGACTCAGCGTTCGGCGGCGCAGCGCGCGTCGCCGGCCATGATCTGGTCGAAGACGGCCGTGATCGACGCCGCGGAGGCGCGGTCGGCCGAGGTCAGACCCGAGCCCTCCCAGTCGACGACCGGAGTCACGCCGGGCCCCATCACCGTGACGCGGTAGCGCTCACCGGGAGCCGGCGGACGCATCGCCTGGCTCGGGTAGCCCGGGAACGGGCGCTGCGGGACGAAGCTGTGGCAGAAGGTGCCGGAGGGCTTGTGCACGAGGATGCCGGACTCACGGCGCCAGCCGGCGCCGTAGACCGAATTGAACGTATCGATGTAGACGTTCCGGCCGTAGCGGTCGCGCGGGTTGCCGTCGCCGGTCGAGCCGAAACCATGCACCGCCTGGCCGAGGTAGGTCAGGCGTCCGAACAGACCCTGGAACTGGCCTCCGTACGTCCAGTGCGTGTAGACCTCGAGCCTGGGGAGATCGCCGCTCCAGTGCGAGACGTGGTACTCGTAGGCGGTCTGGCTCGGCTTCCACGGGTCGAACCCGAGGAGGGGCAGACCGCGCTGCCACGACTGCACCGCCCAGTAGGTTCCGTCGGGCGCCTTGCAGGCTGCCACGAGATAGGGGAGCGCCGGGCCGTCGTAGGGGGCGCACGCGTTCCTGAACGTCTTCCAGTAGGAGGCGTTGCGGTACTTCCCCCACCCGCCCGCATAGTCGCGCTTGAACTGCACCTGCCGTACCGCTGGATCGAGAGGTGCGTTGGCGTTGATCGCGCCCCAGAGCAGGACGTGCCGCGGCTTGCCCGTCTCGGTGAGGTAGCTGACGAGAGCCTCGCCCTTCGTGTTGACGCCGAGGGACTTGAAGTGGATGTTGACGTCCGTCAACTGCTGACTCGCGAGCGCGGGTGAGGCGAGCGCGACAGCAGCCAGCGCGAAGACCGGGAGGAGAAGCAGCCGCAGGCGAAACCTCATGCCCGGCGTATCGGCTGCAACGCCGGAGCCGCGACCCCTGAGACGGGTGATCGGTGCTACCAGCGCTCCCAGTGGACGAGCTCCTCGAGCGGAAGCCGTCGTTGCGAGAGCCGCGAGACGAGCGCGCTGTCGTCCGTCTCGGGAGGCGTTCTCCCAATGGTGAGGATGCAGGTGAAGTGGACGTCGTCCGGCAGTCGCAGCAGCGCCTTCAACTCGGGCACCTTCTCGCCGTGGACGCCGTAGATCCCGGTGCCGAGCCCCTCGTCGAGTGCCGCCAGCTGCAGCAGCATGAAGAGCGCCCCGGAGTCGACGTACCAGTACGGCGCCGGCCACTGCACCTCCTCGCCGTCCACGAGCTTGTCGGCCTTGCGGTAGCGCTCGTGGTAGCTCTCCTCGCGCACACCGACGACGACGTGGACGGGCGCGGTGGAGATCCAGGGTTCATGGCCCATCCCGATGTACTCCTCCTCGCCTGCGAGCCGTGCGAGCTCCTTGCGCGTCGAGGCTTCGGTGACGACGAGGAGCCGATGGCCCTGGCTGAAGCCTCCGCTCGGAGCACGGCGGACGACGCCCACGATCCGCTCGATCAGCTCCGGCTCGATCGGATCCGGCAGGTAGCTGCGCACCATCCGCCGTCGCTTCAGCAGGTCGCGAAACTCGCTCATCTCAGCTCGGATCCGCCGGGATACGGGCTCATCACTCCCACTCTATCGTCGCCGGCGGCTTCGACGAGAGATCGAGCGCGACCCGGTTGACACCGGGAACCTCGTTGATGATCCGGTTCGAGATCGTCTCGAGCACGTCGTAGGGCAGCCGCGCCCAGTCGGCCGTCATCGCGTCGTCGGAGGTGACGGCGCGGATCACGATCGGATACGCATACGTCCGCTCGTCTCCCTGCACCCCGACCGACCGGATCGCGGGGAGGACCGCGAAGCTCTGCCAGAGATCCCGGTAGAGGCCCGCCCTGCGGATCTCCTCCTGCAGCACCGCGTCCGCCGCCCGGAGGATGTCGAGCCGCTCGCGCGTGACCTCGCCGATGATCCGGATCGAGAGGCCGGGCCCGGGGAACGGCTGCCGCCAGACCATGCGCTCCGCCATTCCGAGCTCCTCGCCGACGCGGCGCACCTCGTCCTTGAAGAGGAGCCGCAGCGGTTCGACGAGCTCCATCTGCATGTCCTCCGGCAGGCCGCCGACGTTGTGATGCGACTTGATCTTCGCTGCCACGCCGGCGTCGCCGCCGGACTCGATCACGTCCGAGTAGAGCGTCCCCTGGACGAGGAAGCGAACGTCGCCGAGCTTCGCAGCCTCCTCCTCGAACACGCGGATGAACTCCTCGCCGACGATCTTTCGCTTCGTCTCCGGGTCGCTCACCCCCGCGAGCCGACCCAGAAACCGCTGCTCTGCCCGGACGTGCACGAGCGGCACGTGGAAGTGGCCCCCGAACGTCTCCACTACCTGCTCGGCCTCGTTCTCGCGCATCAGGCCGTGGTCGACGAAGACGCATGTCAGCTGATCGCCCACCGCCTTGTGCACGAGCAGCGCGGCGACGGCCGAGTCGACCCCGCCGGAGAGGCCGCAGATGACGCGGGCCGAACCGACCTGGGCCCGGATCCGCCCCACCTGCTCCTCGATCACGGCCGCCGGGGTCCAGCTCGGCGGCGCCCCTGCGACGTCGTAGAGGAAGTTCTTCAGGATCTCCTGCCCGTCGGGCGTGTGGACGACCTCGGGATGGAACTGGACTCCGTAGAGTCCACGCCGCGGATCCTCGAAACCGGCGATCGGAGTGCTCGGAGACGAGGCGATGACGCGTGCGCCGGGCGGAGGAGCCGTGACGGAATCGCGGTGGCTCATCCACACGACCTGCTCGCTCGGGATGTCGTGGAAGAGCGCCGACTCGGCAAGGACCGCCTCGGCCTTGCCGTACTCGGAGACGTCGTTGGACTCGACCGTGCCGCCGAGGTCACGCGCCATCAGCTGCATCCCGTAGCAGATGCCGAGCGTCGGGATCCCCAGCCGGAGCGTCTCGTCGTCCAGCTCCGGCGCACCCTCCGCGTACACCGAGGCGGGCCCACCCGAGAGGATGAGGGCGATCGGGTTCCGGCGTGCGATCTCGGACGCCGAGAGGCGATGGCTGACGAGCTCCGAGTAGACCCGCGCCTCGCGGACGCGCCTCGCGATCAGCTGGCTGTACTGGCCGCCGAAGTCGAGGACGAGGACCGGCCGTGCCTCCGGCGCCTCCTCTCCCCGGGCACCGTCAGGCACGCCGATAGTTGGGAGCGTCCTTCGTGATCGTGACGTCATGCGGGTGGCTCTCGCGGAGCCCCGCACCGGTGATCCGCACGAAGCGGCTCTCGGTCTTGAGCGCCTCGATCGTGGGCGCGCCACAGTACCCCATCGCCTGCCGGAGCCCACCGACGAGCTGGAAGACGATCGGAGCGAGCGGCCCCTTGTAGGCCACACGCCCCTCGATCCCCTCGGGCACGAGCTTGTCGACGTCCTCGACGTCCCCCTGGAAGTAGCGGTCCTTCGAGAACGAGCGCGCCCGCATCGCACCGAGCGAGCCCATGCCGCGGTACTCCTTGAAGCGCTCCCCCTGGACCACGATCACGTCGCCTGGCGACTCGTCGGTGCCGGCGAGCATCGAGCCGAGCATGACCGTGTCCGCACCGGCGGAGATCGCCTTCGCCACGTCTCCCGACGAGGTGATCCCTCCGTCTGCGACGACCGGGATCCCGTGCCGGATCGCAACCTCGGCAACGTCGAACACCGCCGTCACCTGTGGGACGCCGACCCTGGCGACGACCCGGCTGGTGCAGATCGAGCCCGGCCCGACGCCGGCCTTGAGACAGTCGGCGCCGGCGTCGATCAGAGTCTCGGCGGCCTCGCCCGTCGCGATGTTGCCCGCGATGAGCTCGACGTCGACGAGCGACTTGATCCGCCGCACCATCTCGGCGACCGCCCGGGAGTGGCCGTGCGCCGTGTCGACGACCAGCACGTCCACCTCCGCCGCTGCAAGCGCCTGTGCCCGTTCGAGCGCGTCGGAGCCGACACCGACGGCGGCGCCGACGCGGAGCCGGCCGTGCTCGTCCTTCGTCGCGAGCGGGTAACGCTCGCGCTTCTGGATGTCCTTGACCGTGATCAGGCCCTTGAGACGGCCGGCCTCGTCGACGATCGGGAGCTTCTCGATCTTGTGCGCCCCGAGGAGCGTCTCGGCCTGGGCGAGCGTCGTACCGACCGGTGCCGTGACGAGGTGATCGCTCGTCATCAGGTCACGCACGAGCGCACCGGCCCCGGCGCCGAAGCGGAGATCGCGGTTGGTGAGGATGCCGACCAGGCGTCCGTCGGGATCGGTGATCGGCACGCCGGAGACGCGGTAGCGCGCCATCAACTCGAGTGCATCCTCGACGAGAGCGTCGGGACCGAGCGTAACCGGCTCGACGATCATCCCCGCCTCGCTGCGCTTGACCCTGTCGACCTCGTCGACCTGGTGCTCGATCGACAGGTTGCGATGGAGGATGCCGATCCCGCCCTGCCGCGCGAGTGCAATCGCGAGCCGCGACTCGGTCACGGTGTCCATCGCCGCAGAGACGACGGGGATCTCGAGAGCGATCGTCGGCGTCAGCCGCGTTGCCGTGGCGACGTCGTTGGGGAGAACCGCCGAATCGGCCGGGACGAGCAGCACGTCGTCGAAGGCGAGGCCTTCCTTGCCGAACTTCAGATCGCGGTCGAGCTCGAACTCCAACGTTCGCCGACTCTACCAACCGGGTCGGCGGCGCCGGAACGCCCTCAGTTCGCGACCGGATGCAGCTCGTCGACCTCGACGAGCGAGGCGAGCTTCGCCGCCTCACGCGGGTCGAAGCGACCCGCGCCGACGTCGAGCACCGACGCCGACCCGGCGGCCACGGCGAGGCGCAACGCATCGTCCGCCTGCTTTCGCTCCTCCCGTGCGGCGAGCCAACGCGCGAGGAAGACGTCGCCGGCGCCCAGGACCGAGACGGCCTCGAGCTCGGGTGCGCGCGCGCGGTAGAACCGCGTCTGCCGCTCCTCGCGGACGAGGGCGTAGGCGCCCGTCTCCATCGTGATGTGGACGTTGCGTGCGCCCATCTCCGCGATCCGTTCCAGAGCCCAGACGAAGTCCTCCTCGCCCTCGAGCTCCTGGCCGACGAGCTGCTCCGCTTCGTGCTGGTTGGGCGAGACGAGCCACGGCTCCGCCTCGATCCCGAGTCGCAGCGGCTCGCCCTCGGAGTCGAGGACGACGCTCGTGCCGAGCTTGGCCATCTCGCGCACCGCCTCGCCGTAGAACCCGTCCTCGACGCCACGCGGCAGCGAGCCGGCGAACACCACCGCCGAGGCACCGCGGCTCAGGTAGCGGAGCTTCTCGAGCAGGATCCCGAGCTCCTCCTCCGAGACCTTCGGGCCCCATTCGTTGATCTCGGTGTAGGTCCCCGACGTAGGGTCGACGACCGCGGTCGAGGTGCGAGACTCGTCCCGGATCCGGACGAAGTCGTTCAGGATCGCCTCCTCCGTCAGCTCCTCCACGATCCGCGTCCCGGTGCGGCCGCCGGCGAGCCCGGTCGCGATCACGGGGACGTCGAGTCGCTTCAGCGCCCGCGCCACGTTGATCCCCTTGCCGCCTGCGAGCGACAGCGTCTGGCTCGCACGGTGCCGGTGCCCGAGCTTGAAGATCGGAACGGTCAGCGAGCGGTCGAGGGCGGCGTTGAGGGTGACGGTGACGATCACGAGAGCGGTTCCTCCTTACGATACGTGGCGGTCACGACACGAGGCCCGCGAGATGGTGGATCGTCCGTCGTGCGTACCACTCGATCTTTGCCGGCACGCTCGGTGCCGAAACTGCCGTGGCCGTGACGAGCGGCGAGCGGGCGATCAGCTTGCCGCGAGCGTAGATGCGCACTTCCCCGACGGGTTGCCCCTTGCGCACCGGCGGGGGCATCGTCCCCGTCACGACGACACGTTCGACGAGCGGCGTCCCGACGCGGACAGGGCGAACGACGGGCCTCGGCGCGACCAGCTTGATCGGAGCTTCCCCGTAGCCGGTCGCGGCGAGGCCGTAGACGCGGCGGCTCACCGCCTGTACCTGCCGGTACTGCGCGAGCCCCCACCTCACGAGGGCGGCGAGGTCGCTGTTTCGCTGTGTTTCGCTGGAGGCGCCCATCACGGCGGCGGTGATCCGTACGCCGTGTTGCTGCGCCGCTGCGACCTGCGACCAGCCGGCGTTGTCGGTATGACCGGTCTTGGCCGCGATGATCGGCAGCGTTCCGAGGAGATCGTCGGTGGAGGTCAACGTGCGGCCGCCGGCGATCGAGGCGCTCGACCGAGTCGACCAGTAGCGGACGAACGGGATCGCGAGGGCGGCGTCGAGGAGCGTCGTCACGTCCCTGGGGCTCGAGACGTGTCCCGCCTCATCGAGGCCGTGCGGATTCCGGAAATGCGTCGAGGTGAGCCGGAGCTGCTTCGCCTTGGCGTTCATCATCGCGACGAAACGCGGGATCGAGCCCCGGCCCACATACACGGCGAGCGCGGTGGCCGCGTCGTTTGCGCTCGGCACGAGCGCCGCGATCACGAGGTCACGGACCGTCAGCTGCTCTCCCGCGCGAAGGTTGGCGGTCGACTCGCCGACCGCGGCCGCCTGCGGCGACACGGTGACGACGTCGTCGAGCCGCGCATGCTCGAGCGTGACGAGCACGGTCATCAGCTTCGTGATGCTCGCGGGAGCGCGAGGGACGTCGGCGTTGCGCGCGGCGAGGACGGTGCCGTCGGGCCCGCGCACGATGTAGGCGGGCGCCTCCACCGCGGGCGGGGGAGCAGCGGCCACGGCGCTCGCGGCGAGAGCCGCCACGGTCGCGACGACGACGAGAGCCACGATCGCCCGGCGGAGCACGGCTGGACTGTAGACGACGCCTACCAGCCGGCGGCGGCCCAGATCTCCGCCGAGAGCCGGGCCGCCTCGGCGCCGGCGGCGTCGCGCCAGTCGGCCTCGGTGTCGCGGTAGGCGTAGATGACCGAGCGGGAGGCGCTGACGAGCCCGCTCGCCGGCCCGCTCGTGAAGGCGCGCGCCACGTCGGCCGGGGTGGCTCCCTGTGCTCCGACGCCCGGCAGGAGGATGATCGCCTGTGGCATCGCGCGCCGTGCATCGCCCATCAGCCGCGGGACGGTGGCACCGACGACGGCCCCGACGCTCGACATCCCGCGTTCTCCCACGAGATCCGCTCCCCACTCGTGCACGAGGCCGGCCACGTGGCGCCACAGCGGTGCGCCGTCCGAGAGCGTCGCCTCCTGGATGTCGCGGCCGCCCGCATTCGACGTGCGGACGAGGCAGAACAAGCCTGCGCCGTTGTTGCGGCATGCCGAGAGAAACGGGTCCATCGCATCGGAGCCCAGGTAGGGGTTGACGGTGAGCGCATCCGCGAGTGGCGGCTCCGAGCCTCTGGGCTCGAGGAACGCCGCCGCGTAGGCGCGCGCGGTCGAGCCGATGTCGCCGCGTTTCGCGTCCGCGATCACGAGCAGGCCCGCCTCGGACGCATAGCGAGAGACGTTCTCGAACGCGTGCCAACCGTCGCTGCCGAGCGCCTCGAAGAACGCGAGTTGCGGCTTCACGGCCACGGCGTACGGGGCGACGGCGTCGACGATGCCCTTGCAGAAGCGCTCCACGGCGGCCCCTGCTGCGGCACGGCCGAGAACGGCCTCGCCGCGCAGCTCCACCGGCAACAGATCGACTCGCGGGTCGAGCCCGACGACGAGCTGACTGCGCTTTCGTTCGACCGCGGCGGCGACCCGATCCGAGAACGGCACGGTCGCAAGCGCGGGCGTGTGGGCCGAAGCGGAGCTCACCCCGTCAAGGCTAGCGCGGTGTCTCGCTCACGCCGCGAGCGCCCTCCCGGCGACCGCTGCCAGAATCGGCTCCCGCTCGAGCGGTACAACGCGGAGCTCCGGGGCGGGGCGGCGCAGGAGGGAGGCGACGAGGAGCAGCTCGTCGAGGCCCGCCCCGTCGAGCTCCGCGGACCCGGCGTGACGTACGTCGGCGAGCCCGGCCTCGATCTCGTGGATCGCGCCTGCGCCGCACGGCAGCGTCCGCCGGGCGACCACGGACCCGGCGACGAAGACCGCCCTGACCATCCGCGGATCCACTGCCGGCGCGAGCACGCAGACGCGCAAAGCCCGGAGTCGTTCGAGCTCGTCCAGCCGATCGACCACCTCCTCGAGCGCGGCGATCCGATCGCGCAGCCGCGCTGCCTCCTCGAAGCGGAGCTCGGCGGCGAGCCGGCGCAGACGTTGTCGCAGCGGCGGCAGTGCTGCACGGGGGTCATCGCCCTCGAAGCCCTCGAGCGCCCGGACGGCGCGGCGGGCGAGGCACCGGCCGCCGACCGGCCCCACGCCGGTGGGTTCCTCCACGCACGTCCACCGTGAGCCCCGGCGGCAGAGGTAGACGCGGCGGTCGGGGTGCTTCCCACGCGCATTCGCCGGCGGCCGGAGCTCCCGCAGCAGGCGCAGCTCCTCGAGCGCCGCTTCGAGCTCGCTGCCGCACGGGCTCCAGTCCACCGCCGCGAGTGCTCGAAGCGCGGCCTCGACGGACGGACGCTGCCGCTCACCGCTGAAGTAGGAACGCAGCCGCGTTCGCAGGTTACGGGCGCGGCCGACGTAGAGCGCCTGGCCGTGGAGATCACGGAAGACATACGTCCCGGGCACCTGAGGGGCGGCTGCGACGAGCGCCCGCTTCGCATTGAGCCGCCGTGCCCGCGGCGCTGCGAGCTCGAGGAGGTCGGCGACCGATCGGGCGCCGCGCTCCTGCGCCAGGCCGATCAGCGCCAGCAGGATCTCCGCGGTCGCCGAGGCATCGGGCAGGGCGCGGTGGCACGGTTCGGCCGCGACGCCGAAGAAGTCGGCCAGATGAGCGAGCCCGAAGCGGCTCGTCCGTCCACGCAGGAGACGCCTGCCGAGCCAGAGCGTGTCGACGACGGGTGCCGCGACGCGGCGGCCGGTGAGCCGTTCGACGGCCCGATCGAGGAAGGCCATGTCGAAGCGGGCGTTGTGGGCAACGAGGACGGCGTCGCCGGCAAAGGCGAGGAACCGGCGCACGGCGAGATCGGGCGGCGGGGCGCCGCGCAGCTCGCGAGGCCCGATGCCCGTCAGGGCTGCAATCGCGGGCGGCAGCGACGCGCCCGGGTCGACGAGCGTCTCGAAGGTCTGCTCGAGCGCGAGCGAGACGACGCGCTGGGCGCCGATCTCCACGATCCGCGACCTGGTGGCCGAGAGGCCGGTCGTCTCGAGGTCGAAGACGACGAACGTGGCCTCCTCGAGCCACGTCGCCGCGCCCGGCGGGTCGGCGAGTCCGACCGAGCCGCCCCGCCAGCGGAGACGGGCGTCGCCGGCGACGACGTCGTCGAGGAGCGAGCGGGCGATCGCGGTCGGGGCCGAGGCGAGGGCGAAGAGCGCTGCTGCCGCCTCGCCTGCCGGCACAGGTCCTCGCCGCGCCTCGACGAGCTCGACGAGGCGATCGGCGGCATCGAACGTGAGTTGCACCGTTCCATCCTTGACACGAACATACGTTCGTGTCAAGGATGGAACGGGCGGAGACGGCGAGGGCCCCGACCGGGGCCCTCGCCGTCTTCCTGGAACTCGTCTTGCTTCGGGGAGAAGCCGCCTAGTTGACGGCCTTCTTCAGCTGCGAGCCGGCCGAGAACTTCGGCACCGTCGCCGCCGCGATGTGCACCTTCTCGCTCGGGTTCCGAGGGTTGACGCCCATGCGCGCGGCCCGGTGGGTCGTGTGGAACTTGCCGAAACCGGTGAACGTCACCGTCTCTCCGCCCTTGAGGGCTTCCTCGACGGTCTCGAGAAACGCGTCGACCGCGGCGCCCGCGTCGCGCTTGGACATACCGGCCCTGTCCGCAACCTTGTCTACGAACTCCTGCTTCGTCACTCCGTGCCTCCTACTCGATGGTCGTTGGGAAACCTCCGGAGTCCTTGACGCTCCGGCGGCTGTGGCTCAGCCGCGTATGGCTTCGCCCGGCGCTCTGGCGGCATCTGCGCCGGCGCTGCGCCCGGCGAGGAGGTCGCTCGCCCGGTAGAGAGAGTGCAACCGCACTCCCAGCCGTGCGAGGGCATCCGCCCCGCCCTCTTCGCGGTCGACGACACACACCGCGCTCCGGACCACGAGTCCGGCCTCGCGCAGTGCCGCCACCGACTCGGCGAGAGCACCGCCTGACGTGACGACGTCCTCCAGAAGGCACACGAGCTCCTGGCGCTCGAAGGGGCCCTCGATCCGATTCGCCGTGCCGTATTCCTTGCTCTCACCGCGGACGATGATGAAGGGCAGACCGGACGAGATGGACGCAGAAGCGGCCAGGGCAACGGCTCCCAGAGCCGGTCCGGCGAATCGGATGGTGTCTGGCTCGACATCGGCGGCGACCGCTGCAAGACGTTCGCCGAGCGCCTGCAGCAGGTCCGGACGGGTCTCGAAGCGATACTTGTCGAGGTAGAAGCTCGATCGCTTGCCCGAGCGCAGCAGAAAGTCGCCCTCGAGGAGCGCATGCGCCACGAGCTGCCGCCCCAGTTCGTCGGTCATCGACTGCTCGCCGCGGCGGCGACCTCGACGAGCCGAGCGAGCTCCGGCGCATCGCCGTCGAGCGTGACGGCGGAGCCGTCCGCGTAGCCGATCGTGGCGCCCTCGACAGGCTCGGACGAGCGCCTATTGAGGAAGTACCAGACGACCGCGCCGATCAGCGCCAGCCAGAAGAGCCTACGCATCTGCCTTTCCCTTCTCCTTCTTCTTGCTCGTGGGCACGGCTTCTTCCTCGTCGTCGAGGCGGCGCAGCGCCGTACGCAGGTCGTAGACGACGAGCCCCGCCGTCGGCTCGGCAACCGTCGTCGCGACCACCGTGCGACCGCCTTCGGCGATCACGAAGACGCTCGAGCCAGGGAGCCGCACCTCGACCCGCGTCACCTCCCCACCCGCTCTCACGTCGGCTGCCGCGGCGAGCAGGTCGGCCGCGACACGTGCGAGCGACTCACCCCGCTCGGGCGTCCCGCTGCTCGCGAGCACGAAGCCCGAGCCGCCGAGAATGGCTGCATCCTCGACCTGTGAGGAGAGCGTCATCAGCTCGGAAAGCGCCTCGGCCGGCTCCATAGGGCTCGACGCTAGCAGGTGCTGAACCGGGCTGAACTGCCTCAAACAGTGGCCGCAAGCGCCTCCGCGAGTGCGGCGGCCGCCCGCGCACGGTGCGAATTGCGGCTCTTCCAGGCATTTCCGAGCTCTGCGACGGTCAGGCTCTCGCCGGCCGGGACGAAGATCGGGTCGTAGCCGAAACCCTCGCTGCCACGGCGGCCGGCCGAGATCGACCCCTCGAGCGTGCCCGCAGCGACGAGATCCTCGCCCTCCGGCCCGAGCGCCACGACGACGCAGACGTACCTGGCGCGGCGATCGTCGCTGTCCCCGAGCTCGGAGAGCACCTGCGCGACGCCGTCTTGCGCCCAGCGGGCCGACGCGATCCCCGGTCGGCCCCCGAGTGCCGCCACCTCGATGCCGGAGTCCTCGCCGATCACCCAGGCGTCGGGCGGAGCGCTCGCGCGGCCGTGCAGCGCCTTGATGCGGGCATTCGCCTCGTAGGTGTCCCCGTCCTCGGGTGGATAGCTGTCGGCCTCGGCGAGCCGGATCTCCCACTCCGGCAGCGCACGCCGCAGCTCCTCGAGCTTGTGCGGGTTGCCGGAGGCGAGTCGCGCCTTCACGCGCGTGGGGCGAGCGCCGCCTCACGCTGGGCGGCGGCGAGCTCCTCGATGCCGCCCGCGGCGAGCTCGAGCAGCTCGTCCAACTCGTCCCGGGTGAACGGCTCGCGCTCGGCCGTCGCCTGCACCTCGACGAGGCGACCATCGGCGGTCATCACGACGTTCATGTCCGTCTCGGCCTCCGAGTCCTCGGGGTAGTCGAGATCGAGAACGGGGACGCCGTCGACGACGCCGACCGAGACCGCAGCAACCGACTGGGGCAGCGCCTTCGACAGACCGAGTCGGTCGAGCGCGCGATAGGCGGCGACGTAGGCACCCGTAATCGCCGCACACCGCGTCCCCCCGTCGGCCTGGAGCACGTCGCAGTCGAGCCAGAGCGTGCGCTCTCCGAGCGCCTGGAAGTCGCACACCGAGCGAAGCGCTCGACCGATCAGGCGCTGGATCTCGACCGTACGACCGTCGGGGCGGCCGCGCGTGACGCCGCGCTGGGTTCGCTCTCCCGTCGAGGCGGGGAGCAGCGAGTACTCGGCGGTCATCCAGCCGCGCCCCTTGCCCCGCAGCCAGCGCGGGATCTCCTCCTCGATCGTCGCGGTGCAGAGGACGCGGGTCTTGCCCTGCGACCAGAGGACGCAGCCGTGGGGCTGCTCGAGGAAGTCCGGGATCGCGTCGAGCCGACGCAGCTCCGCGGGCCGGCGACCGTCGTGCCTGCTCACGCCGCCACCCGTTCGAGCTCGCTGACGCGGACGTGCTCGACGTCGGCAATCGGCAGCTGCAGGAAGCGGCTTCCCATCTCGCGGAACCCTACGGCGTCGCCCGTCGTCAGGAAGCGGTAGGCACCCTCACGCGAGGCGTCGTTCTCGATTCCTTTCCGCGCCAGCGTCTCCGACACCTCGCGCGCGGTCTCGTCGGCCGAGAAGACGAGCGTGACGCCGCGACCGAAGACGCGCTGCAGGATGGGCCGGATCAGCGGGTAGTGCGTGCATCCGAGCACAACGGTGTCGACGCCCGCATCCCGGAGGGGCGCGGCATAGCCGCGGACGGCCGCGACCGTCGCCTCCCCGAAGGGGTCGTCCCCCTCGATCAACGGCACGAGCCCGGGGCAGGCGACCGGCACCACCGTGACCCCCGCGTCGAGCGTCCGGATCGACGCCTCGTAGCGGCCGCTCGCGACCGTCGCCTCCGTCGCGAGGAGGCCCACGCACCGGTTGCGGGTCGCCCTGACCGCGGCCTGCGCCTCGGGCTGGATGACGCCGAGGACCGGCACCGCGAGTGCCCGCTGCAGGTCGGGGAGCGCCGCCGCCGTGGCCGAGTTGCACGCGACGACGACGAGCTTCACGCCGCGGCTTTCGAGGAAGCGGCCCACCTCGCCCGCGAAGCGGCGGATCTCCTCGAGCGGCCGGGGCCCGTACGGCAGCCGTGCACCGTCCCCGAGGTAGACGAAGTCCTCGTGCGGCATCGTCACGAGGCACTCGTGCAGGACGGTGAGGCCGCCGGCACCGGAGTCGAACACACCGATCGGGCGGGTATCCATGGGGAGGGAGTGTAGTGGCGGGGCAGGCGACGTCCGATCGGCCGCAGCCGACAGGCGGCCGGGCTACGGTGAGCCCGATGTCCGCGACCGTCCGCCTCGGAACCTGCAGCTGGGCCGACGAGGGGCTGCTCAGGGCCTGGTATCCGCGGGGCGTCTCGAGCGCCGCCGCACGGCTGCGCTACTACGCCGAGCGCTTCGACGTCGTCGAGGTCGACTCGCCCTTCTACGCCTTGCCCGATCCGGACGTGACGCGCCGCTGGGCCGAGCGCACGCCCGCCCACTTCACGTTCCACGTCAAGTCGGGCGCGGCGATGACCTACCACGACGGCGAACCGTCGGACCGCGCCTTCGCCGACTTCCGGGCCTCGGTCGAGCCGCTCGAGCTCTCGGGGAAGCTGCGCGGGGTCCTGCTGCAATACCACCCGCGCTTCGTCAAGTCCGGCGAGGCGAAGGCAGAGCTGGCCCGCCTGCCGGAGCGCCTCGACCCGCTGATCCCGCTCGTCGAGTTTCGTCATCGCTCCTGGATGGACTTCGAGGAGCGCTCCGACACGCTCGGGTTCCTGGAGGCGCACGGGCTCTCGTACGTCTCGGTCGACGCGCCGCTGACCCGGGCGACGAACGTCGCGCCCCGCGTCGCTGCTGCGACGCAC
Organism: uncultured Gaiellales bacterium; assembly: GCA_964581085.1. GTDB lineage: Bacteria > Actinomycetota > Thermoleophilia > Gaiellales > Gaiellaceae > Gaiella. The sequence goes on from CAZOMP010000001.1 coordinate 90,107, forward strand.
CCGGTCACCGTGATCCGCTTCCACGGCCGCAACGCGATGACGTGGAACATCCGCGGCGGCAGCGCCGCCGACCGCTTCGACTGGATGTACTCGGAGGAGGAGCTCGCCGAGTGGGTCGAGCCGACACGGCGGCTCGCCGAGCAGGCGGACGAGGTCTACGCGCTCTTCAACAACAATCGCGACGACTTCGCTCCGCGCAGCGCAGTCGTCTTCCGCGGCCTGCTCGACGAGGCGGGGATCCCCGCAACCGGCGGCATCGACCTACCGCCCGCCGAGCTGACGCTGTTCTGAGCGGGAACGCTAGGCTCGGCTCCATGCGGGTGCTCTCGATCGTCCACGAGCCCACCTCGACCGGCGGCGGGGGCCTCTTCGAGGAGCTCGTCCGGGATCGCGGCGAACGGCTCGAGGTGATCTCGATCGCCCACGACGCGTCGGGGCTCGACCACCCGGGCCGGTACGACGCGATCATGGTCTTCGGCGGCGCGATGCACCCGGACCAGGACGCCGAGCACCCGTGGCTCACGGACGAGCTCGCCTTCATTCGCGAGACGATCGAGCACGAGGTGCCGCTGTTCGGCGTCTGCCTCGGCTCTCAGCTGATCGCGCGCGCCGTCGGCGCCCATGTCGGACCGGCCGCCTACCCGGAGGTGGGCTGGCGCGTGGTGGAGCTGAGCGAGGTCGGCGCGGCCGACCCGGTCGTCGGCGTCCTCCCGCGGCGGGTCGACGCCTTCCAGTGGCACTACTACTCGTTCGGCCTGCCCGAGGGCGCCTCGCTCCTCGCCGAGAACGGCGCCTCCCGGCAGGCGTACCGCCTCGGCGAGCAGACCTGGGGCGTCCAGTTCCACCCGGAGGTGACACGGCACATGCTCGACCATTGGTTCGTCGAGGGCGAGGCGGAGCTGCCCGACCCGGCAGCCGTACGCCGCGAGACGGACGTCTTCCTGCCACCCTGGAACGAACAGGGACGCCGGCTCTGCGACGCGTTCCTGGACTACGCCGCGGGTCGGCCGAGCTCGACCGGCTGATCGCTCGCCGCCCACTCGTGCCACGAGCCGGGGTAGTTGCGGGCGGCGTAGCCTGCGGCAGCAACGATCTGCGCCGCGATCGCCGAGCGTCCCCCGGTGTGGCAATAGAGGATGACCTCGGAGCCGGGCGCTGCTCCCACGAGCGCACGGATCTCGTCGGGCGCCGAGGCCGCCGAGAGCACCTGGAGGTCGATGTGACGAGCACCGGGGACGTGCCCCCGCCGTGCGTCGCACGGATAGCCGCCCTCGCCCGTGTACTCGACGTCCGAACGGACATCCAGGAGGACGAGCGCCTCCTCGTGGAGCCGGGCCGCGAGCTCCTCCAGCGTGACGTCGCTCACAGCGCCGCCACCACCTCGACCTCGGCCGCGACCGCCGGCTGCTGCGACAGCTCCTCGAGCCAGCGGTCGACCTGCGGATACGGCGCGAGCTCGACACCCATCGCGTCGCGGGCGCGAAGCAGCCACGGGACGTAGGCGATATCGGCGAGCCCGAAGGCGGCACCGGTGAGGAACCGCCTCTCGTGGAGCGTGTCGTCGAGGAACGCGAGGGCGCGCGCCAGTGCCTCCTCGGCACCCGGCTCGCGGCGCCGATAGGCGTAGTAGGGGTCGGTGAACTCGTCGTGACGGAAGATCAGCAGGCGGGCGGCGGCGCGCTCGTACGGGTCGCTCGGCAGCAGGGGCGGCTCCGGATAGAGCTCCTCGAGCAACTCGTCGATGACCGCCGACTCGGGCAGGACCCGGTCGCCGTCGCGCAGGATCGGCACCCGGCCCGACGGGTTCAGCTCGTACACCCAGGCAGGCCGGTCGGAGAGGTCGATCACCTGTGCCTCGTACTCGACTCCCTTCTCTGCGAGCGTGATCCGCACACGGGCGCAATAGGGGCAGCGCGGGGCGTCGACGACCGCGAGCATCAGCGCTCCACCCGCGCGGCGACGTCGTCGCTCTCGGGCGCGTCGGCGTAGCCGTGACCGGCGCCGGTGAGGCCGAGCGTCGCAGCGAGGGCAGCGAGCACCTCGACGGCGGGCGGCAGCTCGGCTGGAGACGACGCAACCGGGGTCGCAGCCCGCACGGCCGCCTGGGAGGCGCCCGTGTACCGCTCGACGACGACAGGGTTCGCCCGCATCGCCACCACCTCGCCCGGCGGCAGGGCGCCGTAGTACTCCGGGACGGAGGCGTACTCGTCGACGATGCCGCCACGGTCGAGCAGGATCATCCGCACGACCGCGTCTTCCTCGACCCCGACCGAGATCACGACGAGCCCGGTCCGGGACGAGATCTCCTTTGCCAGCCGGCGCAGCATCTCGGGGTCACGGTCGCAGACGTCGTCGTAGACCGTCACGTAGCCGCCTCGGGGCTGGGTCACGATCGATCCCACCGATCGGCCCGGCAGGCGGGGGACGTACATCTCGACCGCACGCAGGATCGCGTCCGCGTCGTCGGTCTGCACGTGGATCGACCCGAACGAGCCGCGCAGCGGGGCCTCGCCGAGGCGCTCGGCGAGAACGGGGAGCGGGACTGCCAGCACGAGCACCTCCTCCCGAAAGCCCCAGTGCGCGTAGGTCGCCCGCGCCGCCGCGTTGCTCGCCATCACCTCGAGGTCGATCACCTCGACGCCGTCCTGTGCGAACCGGTCCGCGACCGCGCGCGTGAGGGCCTCCGCCACGCCGGCACGGCGAGCCTCCGGGACGACGTAGAGGTCGGTGATCCGTGCCACCTTCGGGCCGCGCCTCCGCGCGAGCGCCATCCCGACCGCACGGTCGTCGCGTTCGGCCACCCACGCAAGCCCGGACTCGACGATCTTCCGGAGCTCGGAGAGTTCCTCCGCCTCGTCGACGGGCTCGTGGGCCGGCGGCGGCACCTCTGCCGCGAAGACGCGCCAGAGCTCCTCCAGCACGGCGAGGTCGGCGCTCGTCGCAGGGCGCACGCTCATCCCTGCAGCCTCGTGCCCGCGAGCAGCATGTGGCAGGCGATCGTCTGCCAGGGGCCGAATCGTTCTCCCACCGCGCGTACCTCCGTCTCGTCGAGATCTCTGCCGGAACCGTAGAAGAACGAGGTCGCCTTGCGGACGGCGAGGTCTCCGGCAGGCCAACTCGGCCGCGCCAGCGCGCGAGAGAGAAACCATTCCGCCGTCCAGCGGCCGAGGCCGCGCTGCGAGGTGATCGCCTCGACCACTGCGTCATCGGACAGCGCCCCGAGCCCGTCCAGATCGAGGTCGCTCGATGCGAGCCCGACGACGTACTCCGCCTTGCGGACAGAGAAGCCGACGGTCCGGATCTCCTCCTCGGATGCCTGCGCGATCCGTGTCCGGGACGGAAACGCCCATGCGTGCTCGTGGGCGATCCCGAAGCGCTCGATCAGGCGGGAGCGGATCGCGTACGCCGCATGCAGCGAAACCTGCTGCGCCGTGATCGAGGTGACGAGCATCTCCCACGGGTCGGGAACGAGCGGCGGCCGATAGCCGGAGAGCGGCTCCCGCAGTGGCTCGAGCACGGGGTCGTCTGCTGCAAAGGCCCAGAAGCCGTCGAGGTCGAGCGGCACTCCCAGGAGCCACCCCACCTCCGCCGCGATCTCGTCGTCGAGCGGCTCGACGTCGACCCCGCCGGCAGCGGCGACGATCCTGACCTCACGGCCGCCGACGACGCGGTAGAGCGCATCGCTCTCCCAGGCATTTGCACGGTCGGGCCCCCACGAGCGGAAGCGCTCGGTCGAGGCGAAGAAGTCGTAGGGCTGCGGGATCGCGAGGCGGCTCATCGCGGCGACGGCTCAGGCAGCCATTCGCTCGAGCGCCCTGCCGACGTCGATCAGGTCGTCGAAGGGCTCGTACGGAGCTCCCTGCTCGTCGAGCCAGCGGGCCAGCCCCGACCGGGCGAAGACGCGTTCGGCGGCACGGGAGGCGCAGCGGTCGGAGATGCCGTCGCCGACGAAGACGTACGGCGCGACGGCCGCGAGCGCGCTGCGTTTGCACGGCTCGCCGCAGACCTGGCACGTCTCGCGCTCGAGGAAGGTCGCCCGCCAACCGGCCGACGAGGCCGCGATCGAGTTGGCGACGAGCCGCGCCTCGACCCCCTCGCGTTCGAGGATCGGCTCGATCAGCTCCCGGAAGCCGGCCGAGACGATCAGCGGGTCGTGCTCTTGCACGAGCTCGGCAAGGCCCGGGCGCACCTCCACCGTCTCGAGCAGCCAGGCGACGACCTCCGGCAGCGGCGCCGTGATCGTCTCCATCTCGACGGCGATCACCTCGTTCAGGGTCAGCGACCTCCCGATCCGCGCTTCCATCTCCTCGAACACCGAGACGTCACCGAACTGCTCTATCGCCATGTGGAGCGTGTCCCGCCGTGTGACCGTTCCGTCCCAGTCGAGCACGAGCTGCATCAGGCGAGCGGGCAGTGGAGCGTCCCCACGAGGCCGGCGTCCAGTTCGACGCCGCTGTCGACACCCTCCAGTCGGACGACCGGTGGGCCCGCGATCACGTCGCCGGGCCGGAGCACGGTGCGCCTACCGGCGAGTGTGAGCGCCTCGGCCCACGGGAACGGCGCGACATCGTCCTCCACCGCCTTCGACTCCGAGCTGATCCGAAGCGCGTTCGTCGTCGGGCCGGCCTCGTCCGGCGTCACGACGGTGGGGCCGAGGACGAGCCCGAAGTCGGCCCGCTTGACGGCCGGCGCCTCGGCCGGATCTTCCCACTCGAGCAGCGCCGACCAGCCGCCCACGGCGCCACCCGCACCGATGACTGCGGCGATCCGGGCAGCCGCCGTCAGCCCCGAGCCCACGACGGGAACGCCGTCACCGACGACGGAGGTCGGATTGCCGAAGCGGAACCCGGCCCCTGCTGCGTCGTCGAAGAGGCGCACGGTGGGCGGGTACTGCACCGGCACGAGGAGCGTCACCTCGGCCAGCGGATACTCGGCGTGCTCACGCGCGGTCGTGCCGTTGAGGAAGAGCGACTGCAGCGTCTGCGCCGCGAGGTGGACCATACGGTCGCCGTCGATGCGGCCGACCCAGCCCCGATCCATCGGGTTGCCGGCGGGATGGAACATCGTCAGCCGCACATGGCCTATTCAACCGCACGGCCACGATGGGAGGTCGGCGCAGCCGAACGGGGCGGAGCGGAAGCCCTACGGCTCGGTGTGGACGATCACCTCGGCGACGTCCGGCACCACCTCGCGAATCCCCTCTTCCACGCGTGAGGCGGTGGCGTGCGCGTCGGCGAGCGTCAGCGACGGCTGCAGCGCCAGCGTCAACAGCACGACGACGCCCTCGTCGGTGCGCAGGAAGCGCAGTGCCCGCGGCTCCTCGCCGGTCTCGGCGAGGACGAGAGCCCGGATCGCGTGCGGATCGTCCACCTCCTCTCTCCCCGCTGCCTGCTCGGCGAGCGGCTCCAGGTGGGTCTGGACGTCGACGACCCCGGGGACACCGGTGACGATGGCCCGTTCGACCGCCTCTGCCACCTCGTGCGCCTCGCCCAGCGGGAGGTCTCCCGGCAGCTTCAGGTGCAGCGTCACGTGGAACCCGTCGGGCAGCTCGATCACGGCGAGGTTGTGGATCTCACGCACCCGCGAGACGGACATCGCCGCCTCCTGGGCACGCTCACGAAGCGCCGACTCGATGCGCTCCGGCTCGACGTGCACGACGACGTCGCTGCCGGGAAGCGCCTCCTCCACCGCCTCCTCGACACGGTCGGCCATCGCGTGGCCCTGGCCGACGGCGACGCCCGGCGGCACCCCGATCACGACGTCCGTGAACGTCCGGCCCGCCGCCTGGCGCAGCCGCAGCCGCTTCACCTCGACCGGTGGGTCGAGCGTCGCAATCGCCTCGCTCGCGATCCGCACGGCCTCCGGCGGGGCGCGGTCCATGAGCACGTCCACATTGCGGCGGATGAGCCGGAGGGCCGCGACGACGACGAGGAACGCAACGAAGAGCGCTGCGACCGAGTCGCCCGCCGGCCAGCCCGCGCGTACCGCGATCAGTCCGAGCAGGACCGCGAACGTGCCGGCCAGGTCGCTGCCGAAATGGAGGGCGTTCGAGGCCAGCGCAGGGCTCGAGAACCTCTGTGCGGCGCGTATCGAGACGACCGTGCGCGAGACGTCGATCGCGATCACGACGGCGATCGCCGCGAAGACCCACCAGGCCGTCGAGGTGTCGATCTCGATCCACCCGAGCAGCCGCGCGACCGCAAGGCCCCCGACGAGGAGGCTGACGAGGAGGAGGACACCGGCCTCCGCGAGGGCTGCCAGGTGCTCCGCCTTGCCGTGTCCGTAGGGATGCGAGGTGTCCGCCGGTCGGACCGCGTACCCGATTGCGAGGAACGTGAGCAGCGCCGCGACCAGGTCGGTGCCCGAATGGAGTGCCTCCGAGACGAGTCCGAGGCTGCCGCTCGCGAGGCCCGTCGCGAGCTTCACCGTCATCAGCGCCACCGCCGCACCGACGGAGACGAGCGCCGTACGCCGCTGCGGGCTCATCCGCGCAGCGTACTGCGCGGCCGGACGTCACTCTCCGGGCGACACCGGGGCGCGGCGCCGGGCGGCGAGGATGCCGACGCCGATCAGGACGCCGCCGAGCACCTGAACGAGATTCATCGTCTCGCCGAGGAACACGACCGCCACGATCGCGGCCAGGAACGGCTGCAGGTTCGTCGCGAGCGTCGCCCGCGAGGCCCCGATCCGGTCGAGCGAGCGGAACCAGAGGATGTTCGTCGTCACGAGCGGTCCGAGCGTGGCCGCGACGAGCAACAGCCACACTTCCCAGCCCAGGTTCCAGTCCTGCGAGCTCGTCTGCGGCCACCCCACGATGAGGACCCCGACCCAGGAGATGGGAAGCACGATGGCGCTGATCCGGGAGGCGGAGTAGCGGCGCATCAGCGGTGTCACGAGGATCGAGTAGATGGCCCAGGTCGCCGCGGTCATCAGCCCGTAGAGGATCCCGGGCGCGTCGCCGCTCAGCACCTGCCGGGTTCCGAACGCGACGAGCGCCACCCCGGCCAGCGAGAGCGCGGCGCCGAGCCAGAAGCGCCCCGGCAGCACCTCGCGACCGAGAGCGAGGCCGATCAGGGCTGCGAAGATCGGCGTCGAGCCCATGATCAGTGCGATCACGGAGGCGGACGTCGTCTTCAGCGAGTAGACGAACCCGATCTGGTTGATCCAGACCACGATGCCGGCGATGAGCGCGACGAGCAGGTCGGAGCGAGTCATGCGGAAGGACCGCTCCGCCACCGCGACGATCGCGACGAAGACGGCCGACGCGAGCGCGTAGCGCACGGTCGAGTAGGCGAGCGGCTGCAGGCCGTGGGTGAGGATGTAGCGACTGAAGGTGAGATTGAAGGCCCACAGCCCGATGGCTGAGAGCAGCATCACCTCGACCGACGTCGGCCTGCGCATGCCTGCGACGGTAGTCGTTAGGCTTCTCTCGCCGATGGTAGAGCCGACTCAGCCGACGAGGGACGACATCGACGCGCTCCTCGGCCCCGCGACACCCCACTTCGCGTTCCAGATCCGGGCGCGCGTGCGCGAGCTCGTCGAGGGGCTGCCCGCGGGCGACCCCGTACGACGCTACGGCGAGGAGAAGATCGAGCTGCTGGAGCGCCTCGGGTTCGCGTCCTCGAAGGCGGAGGACGAGCACGGCACCGAGTCACGCGACCGGATCGGCTGGGACGAGATCCCCTCCTCGGCTCCCGCCTCGCACCCACTCCCCCACTGAGCCGGATGGGACGATCCGTCCTCGTCACCGGCGGTTCGCGTGGGATCGGGAAGGCGATCGCGCTGCGACTGGCCCGCGAGGGCGCAACCCGGGTCGCGATCGGCTACATGCGCTCCGACCGTGCCGCCGAGGAGACCGCCGCGGAGCTTCGGGCGCTCGGGGCCGAGCCGGTGCTCGTCCGCGGCAACGTGACCTCGGAGCGGGTGCTCGACCAGGTCCGCGAGCTCGGCCCGGTCGACGTCTTCGTACACAACGCCGCCACCGGGGTGATCCGTCCCGCGCTCGAGACGGAGGACAAGCACTGGGACTGGACGCTCAACGCCAACGCGCGCTCGTTTCTCGCCCTCACCCGCGTGCTCGCCCCCTCGCTTCCGGCGGGCGCCTCGATCGTCGCCATTTCGAGCCTCGGCTCGTTCCGGGTGCTCGAGAACTACGCCCTCGTCGGGACGTCGAAGGCAGCGCTCGAGTCGCTCGTCCGCTATCTCGCGGTCGAGCTTGGCCCTCAGGGGATCCGCGTCAACGCCGTCTCCGGCGGCGTCGTCGACACCGGCGCGCTCGAGCACTTCCCCAACCGGGCCGAGATGCTCGACATGGGTGGCCGCAACGCGGCGGGGCGGATCGTGACGCCCGAGGACATGGCAGGTGCGGTCGCGTTCCTCTGCTCCCCCGATGCCGAGATGGTGCGGGGCCAGGTGCTGATCGTCGACGGCGGCTTCAGTCTGGTTGCTTGACGCCCGCTCCATCGGGCGGGGCGCCATGCTTCACGACAGTCTCCGAGCGGCGCCCCACGATTGCCACGACGACGGCGATCGGTAGCTCGGCGCCGAGCGCGAGCGCGATCGCGACCAGGCGGTCGTCACCGTGCGAGGTCATGATGTCGAACCACGCATCGCAGACGAGGGCTGCCGCGAGCGCGCCTCCGAGGACGGGAGTCCAGTCGGAGCGCCGCCGCAGCGCCACCACGCCGGCGGCGGCGAGTACCGCAAGTCCGAGGTCGAAGCCGACCCAGACGACGTCCCAGTCGGTCGTGACGTGCCTCTGGGGCAGCACGACGGCCAGGTAGAGCGCCCAGGCGGGCAGGAAGAGTGCCATCACGAGCAGCACGACGAGACCGGCCCGGAGGACGTGGCTGCGCGTGACTGCGACCGGCGCCAACTGCATCAGCGACGCGCCAGCGGTTTCGGCAGCTGGCCCTCGGCCCAGGCGGCCGCGACGCCGGTACGGGCCAGACCGAGCCGACCCTCGTAGAGCACGTAGCGCGGCTCCCAGCGGGGGTCGAACTTCGCGTTGAACCGGTAGAGGCTCTCGATCTGGAACCAGGCGTCGGCCCAGCGCAGCAGCCGTCCCGCGACCCGCTCGACCAGGTTCCGAGGCTCGGTCAGGACCCGCGCGAACGCGGCGAAGTTGAGCGACACCTCCTCCACACCACGTCCACGGAACGCCTCGAGCGCCCGGGCGACGAGGAACTCCGTCATCCCGTTCGGAGTCGAAGGGTCGCGCCGCATGAACGAGAGTGAGACTGCGGGCCGGCCGAAGGAGGGAACGAAATGGAGGAAGGCGGCGGCGCGCCCCTCGGCATCACGGGCCACGGCTAGGACCGTGTCGTGCTGCTCCGCTCCCCCGAGCCGATCGAGCGCCATCGTGAAACCTCGCTCGTCCGCACCCGCCCGCCACGCCTCGGAGACGTGCTCGAGCTCGGCCAACTCGGCTGCCCCGACCTCGGCGAGCGTTTCCAGCCTGAACGCGTACCCCGCCTTCTCGATTCTGGTCACCGACTGGCGCACCTTGCGGATCGCCCTGCCTTCGAGCGTGAAGCGCGACGTGTCGACGATCGCCTCGTCACCGAGATAGAGCCGCCGCAGACCGAGCTCCTCGAACGCGGGCGCGACCTCGGCGCTGACGCCGATCGCACCGAGCCGCAGCCCTCGAACATGGGCGAACTCGATCGCCTTGTGGAGCAGCGGCACGATCGTCGCAGCTGGGCCCACCGGGTCGCCGGCACAGAGCATGACGCCCCCTTCGACGCGGTAGCCGATGAAGCCGTCGCCGTCGTCGGAGAACAGGTAGTGCTGATCGCCGCGCAGCTTGAAGAACGCCAGCGTGTCGTGGCCGTGGCTGCGGACGAGATCGCTGACCGCGTGGCGTACCTCGGGATCGGGCAGCGCGCGGGGCGCTGCGAGCGGACGGAAGACGAGCCACGCGATCGCCAGGAGCGTCGTCGCGCCGAGCACGCCGAGCACGAGCGGCAGGTGTGACATCTCGTCCCCGAGGTGGAGTCTCGCCGGCTGCCACGTGAGCATCAGGATCGCGTCGCGGAGCCAGTCCGAGAAGCCTGCGCTGCGAGCTGCGAGAGCGACGCCCGACACGGCAATCACGAGGACGGAGACCACGAGAAGGGGAACCCGCCAGAGGGCAGAGCGGAGCCGGGCCGGATCGCCCCGGACCGTGAACCCGTCCCGCCCCCACCAGAGGAGGGCCGCGCCTCCGGCCGAGAGCAACGCCTCCTCGACGTCGAGGCCCTTCGCCACGTTGAGGACCGCGAGCGTGCAGAGGAGGATGAAGGAGATCTGCCACGCGAGCCGGCGGCGCCGGCGCAGGTAGAACGCACCGGCGAGCAGGGCGATCGAGGCGGGCACGGCGAGCGCATGGAAGACGTGCATGACGCCGATCGGCTCGACCTGCAACAGCAGGTGACCGCGCCAGCGCGCGTTCGGCGTCAGTGCCGAGAGGAGGTTGACGAGACCGAGCGCCGCCGCGACGACCGCTGCGAGAGTCGGTACCGCCGAGCGGACGCGGGATGTCGGCGCGCCGGCCACCGTCAGCCGCTTCGACCGAGGGCACGTCCGACCGTCGCCTTCGCGATCACGCCCGCCATCCGGGGGTTCTCCTGCAGGCGCCGCAACGAGTACTCGTACCAGCGGCTGCCGAACGGGACGTAGACGCGCAGTGGGTGGCCTGCCGCGACGAGCTCGGTGGCGCGTGCCTCCCGCACCCCGAGCAGCATCTGGAGCTCGTAGGCGGCGTGGGAGAGCGCTGCGACGCGTTCGAGCGCCTCCTCGATCAAGACCTCGTCGTGGGTCGCAATCGCGACACTCGAGCCCCCCTCCAGGAGTGCCTCCAGACAGGAGCTGAACGACCGGCGGATCACTTCGGCGTCGTGGAACGCGACCGAGCTCGGTTCCACGTAGATGCCCTTGCAGAGGCGCACGCTCGGCCGGAGATCACGGAGATCGGCAATGTCCTCCAGCGTCCGCTTGAGGTGGGCCTGGAGGACGAGCCCGACCCGGTCGTGGCCGCCCTCCCGCAGCCGCCGGTAGAGGGCGAGCGTGTCGTCCACACAGGTGTGGTCCTCCATGTCGATCCGTACGAAGCCGCCGCGTGCCGCAGCCGTACGCACGACGCCCTCGGCCAGCTCGTGACAGAGCTCGCGGTCGAGCTTCAGGCCCAGACCGGTGAGCTTGACGGAGACGTTGGCGTCGAGCCCGTCTACCTCGATCGCCTCCAGCACGTCCGTGTAGGCGGCCGCGATCGCCTGCGCCTCCTGGGCGCGATGGATCTCCTCGCCCAGCACGTCGATCGTGGCGCGCTTGCCGGCCTCGTTGAGCGCACGGACGGTCCGCCGTGCGTCGGCGAGCGTCGGGCCTGCGATGTAGGCGGACGAGACCCGCTTCACGAGGGAGCGCGGGACGACGGGAAGCACCGTCGCAACGGCTCGGTCGAAGAGTCCCACTCGCCTGATCGTACCGCTGCTCCGGCGCGATCCACGGCCGGGCAGGCCCGCTCAGGAGCCGGTCAGGTCTCGCGCATGAACCCCTGGCGCGCTGCGCTCACGAGCGCCACCGCCTCGGGGAAGAGGACGCGCATCGCGTCTCGCAGGGCGATCGCCTGCTCGTCGGGGCCGCCGCCGGGGCTGAGCTGCTTCAGCGCCGCCGCGGTGAGCTCGACAGCGGTGCTCAGGGTGAGCGTTGCGAACTGCTCCCGCTGCGCCTCCTTGACGTTCTCCGACTGCGCCTGCGCGAACTCGCGCAGGCCACGCAGCATGTCGTCGGGGTCGCCGCCGAAGGGGAAGAAGCCGCCGCCTTCCATCCAGGCAGCGTACCTGGCGGGTTCCTCCCCTACGGCTGCAGACATGCGAGGTAGCCCGACTCGACGTCCTTCCAGAGCTCCTCGATCGCTCCCTGCGAGCTCTTCAGAGCCGCCGTGAACGGCGACGCCGCGACCGGGTCGAGCGCCTGCTCGAGCCGACGCGTCGCCGCGCCGAGCGCATCGAGCCGGGCGGGAGTCGCGAGCGTCGGCGGGGCGCCGATCTCGTGCTGCAGCGCGCGCGCCGCTGCTTCGGCCTCGTCGATCCCCACGGGGCTCTCGGTCAGCCGCAACGCCACGAGCTGGGAGAGCAGCTCGTCTAGGTCGCCGCCGAAGGCGGACTCCTCGGCGATCTCGCAGAGAGCCGCGATCGCGACGGCATCGCGCGCCTCCCGGCGATCTGTCACCGGATCGCCGGCGCCGTCGAGCACGATCCAGGCTCGCGATCCGTCCTCGCGCTCGAACGCACACAGGTAGCGACGCACTCCGCTCGTCGGCTCCGACGCGAGGACGGCCGCGAGCGAGGCACCGTCCGGCGCCGACGCGGCGGCGACCGCGGCGATCCGCTCGAGGTCCGTCGGCAGCGTCACCGCATCAGGATAGAGAACCCGATCTGGCAGGGTTACCGCCATGCCCCCGAGCTCCGAGCGCGAGGCGCACGCGCGGCGCCTGTTCGCCCCGCTCGGCTCCACCTACGACCGCGTCGGCGCGACCCTCTCCTTCGGCCAGGACCCGCGCTGGCGACGCGCGCTCGTGGCACGGATCCCGCACGACGGCGGTCACGTCCTCGACGTCGCGACCGGCACCGGGCTCGTGGCAGCCCAGCTGCTCCGCCACGGCCATCGCGTCACGGCTCTCGACCAGAGCGCCGGCATGCTCGCGGTCGCCCGCCGGCGCTTCGGTGACAGGGTCGATCTCGTCGAGGCGTCCGCGACCGCGCTTCCGTTCGCCGACGCGCACTTCGACCACCTGACATTCACGTACCTCCTGCGCTACGTCGACGATCCCGGCGCCACCCTGGCCGAGCTCGCACGGGTCGTCCGTCCGGGTGGGACGGTCGCGAACCTCGAGTTCGCCGTTCCGGACGGGGTCTGGCGACCGCTCTGGGATCTCTACGTCGCCGTCGGACTCCCACTCGCCGGCGGATTCGTTTCGCACGGCTGGCTCGACGTCGGCCGCTTCCTGGGGCCGTCGATCCGGGGCTTCTACGACCGCCTCCCGCTCGCCGACCAGCTCGCGCTCTGGCGTCTGGCAGGCGTCCACGACGTCCGCGCAACGCGGATGAGCCTCGGTGGCGGCGTCGTGATCTGGGGCACGCGGTCGTGAGACCGGCCTTCTACGCCCTTGCTCCGGGACGCTGGCGGGACTACGTGACGCTCCTCCACCCGCCCTACACGGCGTGGCACCTCTCCTACGTCGTCGTCGGCGGCTGCCTCGTCACCGAGGTGCCGTGGGGCCGGCTGGGACTGACGGTCGTCGCCTTCTTTCTCGCCATGGGGATCGGGGCGCACGCGCTCGACGAGCTCGGCGGCCGCCCGCTGCGGACAGGGATCCCGAACGGTGCCCTCGTCGTGCTCGCCGTCTGCTCGCTCGCCGCCGCGTGTGCGATCGGGATCGCCGTTGCACTTCGCACGACGCTCTGGCTCCTCCCCCTGATCGCACTCGGTGCCTTCCTCGTCCCTGCCTACAACCTGGAGCTCTTCGGCGGCCGCTTCCATTCGGACCTCTGGTTCGCGCTCGCCTGGGGTGCGTTCCCGGTCGTGACCGCGTACATCGCCTGTGCCGAGACGATCGCAGCGCCGGCACTCGCCGCGGCGGCCTGGGCGACCACACTCTCGCTCGCACAGCGACGCCTCTCCACCCCCGTCCGCAGGCTACGCCGTGACGTCGTCGCGGTCAGCGGCGAGATCGAGCTCGCCGACGGGCACCGGGAGCGCCTCGGCCGCGAACTACTCGTTGCGGCACCGGAGTCGGCCCTGCGGCTGCTCGCGCTCGCAACCGTCCTCGCCGCCGGGATGCTCGTCGCACTGCGGCTGTAGCGTGTGACCGTGGCCGTCTGGATCCTTGCAGCGCTCCTCGTCGCTGCCGCCGTCCTCTGCAGCGTCCTCGTCGTGGCGCTCCGGCGCACCCGCCGCGCCGGAACCGACACGGACGCGCTCGTCGCTGAAGCACGCGCAGCGGTACACGAGGCGATCGCGCAGGAGACAGCGGCGCATACCGATGAGATCCGCCACACGCTCGCCCGGGAGCAAGCAGACACGATCTCCCGGCTCGCCGCCGAGGAGCGGCGGCTCTCGACCGAGCGAACCGCGACCTTCGCCGAACGCGAGCGCAGGGCGAGTGAGGCGTTCACCGACGCCCTCCGCGAGACCGAGCGCCGGCTGGACGAACGGCTTCGCGGCGTCGTCGACGACCTCGAGCGCGCCCAGCGGCACGTCGACGCCCAGCTGCAGCGGCTGACGCAGCGCCAGCAGCAGGCCTTTGCGGATGCGGAGGCACGGATCGAACGCGACGCAGCCGAGCTCGGCTCGACGAGCGACGAGCAGCGGCGGGCGGTGATCCGGCTGCGCGAGGAGCTCGAGCGCGCAGCCGCCTCCGCGGTGACCGAGGCACTCGATGAGCTGGAGGCGCAGACGATCGAACGCCGCCGCTCGATCGAGGAGATCACGGAGAGGCTGCGGGCCCGCGAGACCGCCATCGCGGAGGGGATCGAGCAGGCCGAAACCGACGCCCGCGCACGGCTCGAGCTGACGCTGATCGAGTTCGAGCGGCGGCAGTCCGAGCGGCTCGAGCGTGTGGCCGAGCGCGAGGTCGAACGTCATTCCCAGCTCGCCGCGGCCGCGTTCGACGAGCGGATGCGCGAGATCCGGGAGGACGCGGCCACCCGACTCGCCCGTGAGCTCGACCGTGCCGTCGAGATGATCACGCGCGAGGAGCTCGTGCGGCGACTTGACGAAGCGTCTTGATTCGACAACTTTCCGTGGGAGGGATCGTCTCAGCGATCACGAATCCACCCGCACCCGACCCTCCGCAGACAATGGCCGAGATCACCGACACCACGATCGAGCGCGAGAGCGAACAGGCGAAAGTCGAAAGCTGGCGCCTGCACGTGCTGATCGGCGAGGGATTCCCGCTCCCGATCGCCGAGCGGCTGGCCGCAAGCGACGCCGACCTGCACACGTGCGTCGATCTCCTGCGGCAGGGGTGCGCGCCGGCCACCGTGGCCGAGATCCTGCTGTAGCTCCCGACCGTACCGTCCTCGCGGCGTAGGCTGCCGGGATGAAGGTCGAGCACACCCTGCGCGGCGACCGCAAGGTCTTCAGCGTGACGGCGTTCAATGCCGGAGTGTCGCTCTACCTGCGCCGTCTGCCCACGCTCTGGGTCGAGGGCGAGGTGACCGAGCTTCGCCGCAACGATGCCTGGGCGTCCGTCTTCTTCACGCTCAAGGATCCTGCGAGCGGAGCATCCCTGCGCGCGACCATGCAGCGGCGGCGCTTCGACGACCTCGGGCTCGGCCTCGTCGACGGTGAGCGGGTGCTGGTCGAGGGCGCCGCGGACCTCTACGAGGCGCGCGGGGAACTGAGCTTCAGGGCGCAGACGATCGAGCGCATCGGGACCGGCGACCACCTCGCCGCGATCGAGCGGTTGAAGCGGAGGCTCGCGGCCGAGGGCCTCTTCGCGACCGAGCGCAAGCGACCGCTCCCCCGCTTCCCCCGCGCGATCGGCCTCGTCACCGGTGCCGACGCGGCGGCGCGCGGCGACGTGATCACCGGCATCCAGGCGCGCTTCCCCGCCGCCCATCTGGTGGTCGCCGAAACGCGTGTACAGGGTCGCGAAGCAGGCCGTCGCATCGCCTCGACGCTGAGCCGGGTTGGCGGGCATCCCGAGGTCGACGTCGTCATCGTGGCGCGCGGCGGCGGCAGCCTCGACGATCTCCTCCCCTTCAGCGAGGAGATCGTCGTCCGGGCCTTTGCCGCCTGCCCGGTGCCGGTCGTCTCGGCCGTCGGTCACGAACAGGACACGCCGCTCTGCGACCTCGCGGCCGACGTGCGTGCCTCGACGCCGACTGCCGCAGCCCGGCTCGTCGTCCCCGACCTCGCGGAGTTGCTCGTCGGGCTGGCACGCCTGCGCGACGGGCTCGCAGCGTGTACGCGACGTGCGCTCGTGCGGGATCGGGAGCGGCTCGATCGCGACCATGCCCGTCTCCGCAGCGCCCCTCGGCTCCTGCTCGAGCGTCGGCGTGCCGACCTCGATCGTGCCGGAGCCCGGCTGCAGGCGCTCTCACCTCGGGGAACGCTCGCCCGTGGCTACGCGGTCGTCCGGGCCAGGGGAGCAGCAGTCCGCGATGCCGCGACGCTTGCTCCCGGGGCATCGCTCGAGATCGAGCTTGCGAAGGGGAGCGCGGGCGCGACGGTGACGGGAGTGCACACGTGACGGATGAGCCCGGAGCCGCCACCTTCGAGGAACTCCGCCGCGAGCTGGAGGAGATCGTGGGCACGCTCGAGCGCGGCGAGGTGGGGGTTGACGAGGCGATCCGTCTCTGGCAACGCGGCGAGGAGCTGCACCGCCGCTGCCGGGAGCTGCTCGAGGCCGCACAGGGGCGGATCGAGGAGCTTGCGGGACCAGATGACACCGCCTCGGCGGCGCTGTAAGGTCAGCCCATGCCACAGCCATCTGCAGACCTCATCAGGGGCGTTCCCCTCTTCGCCGACCTCGACGACAGAACCGTGGAGGGACTCTCCGGCGAGTTCATCGAGCGGCACTTCCCCCCGGGAGCGGCGATCGCGACCGAGGGCGTCGACGGGCTCAACTTCTTCATCGTCGCGAGCGGCGACGCAGCCGTCTCGGTGCAAGGCGAGGTGGTCGGCACGCTCGGCCCTGGCGACTCGTTCGGCGAGGTAGCTCTCGTCGACAAGTCGGCGCGGTCGGCCACGGTCACGGCGACGTCGCCCATGGTGGCCTACGCGCTCCCGATCTGGAGCTTCCGCCCCTTCGTCGAACAGCGCCCCGAGCTGGCCTGGAAGCTGCTCGAGATTCTCGCGGAGCGTCTCCGAGCCGCCCAGACGAGGTAGCCACTCCGACGCCAACGATCGTGGACAAGGCGCTGCTCGAGGACGGCGAGCTCGTCACCGCCTGCCGGGACGGCGACGCCGAGGCCTGGAACGCCCTCGTCGAGCGCTTCTCGCGGTATGTATCGGCGATCGCGCTCCAGGCCTACCGGCTGTCTCCGCCTGACGCGGAAGAGGTCTTCCAGACCGTCTTCCTCCGCGCCTACGAGCGCCTCGGCTCGTTACGTTCCAACGATGCGATCCGCCCCTGGATCGGGCAGCTGACGCGGAACTGCTGCCTCGATCTACTCCGGGCGACGGGACGTGTGGTGCCGGTGGAGGATGTCGAGGAACGGCCGGACGACGACGTGATCGGGAAGCTCGACGAGGCGATGGCGATTCGCGAGGGACTGAGCCGGCTGGGGCCGGACTGCCGCGAGATCCTCGACCGCTTCTTCGCCCGCGACGAGAGCTATCGCACGATCGGCGAGGAGCTCGACCTGCCACCGGGTACGGTCGCGAGCCGGATCTCGCGCTGCCTCGGCCGACTGCGAATGGAGCTTGAAGCATGAGGGAAGAATCCAGCGACGATCCGCGTCGTGTGGGTAGGTGAACAGATGACGGATACGACCACGGCATCCGACGCCCCCCGGTACGGCGAGGAGCGTCTCGGCGAGTTGCTGCAGCTTCTCCCCCCGGCGCCACAGGGCTGGGTCGAGGCGGCACAGGAGCTACCGCGTGCTCGTGCCGGGCTCGACGCGATCGTCGAGCGGGCAGAGCAGGACGCAGCCTTCCGCGCGACGCTCGTCGCCGACCTCGAGGACGCCCTCCGGGGCGTTGGAGTCGAGCCGCGGCCGGCCGTCATAGAGCACCTGCGCCGGCGCCTCGTTCGGTGAGCGAGGCTACACCCGCGGGGTCGTCCGAGCCGGCGGTCGATCTGTTCGACGCTTTCCTCGACCAGCTCGAAGCACCGGCGCCGTCGCCATGCTGCGGAACGGCGGCAGCAGTCGCCGCCGCGATGGCCGCATCGCTCGTGACGATGGTCGCGCGCGCTTCCTCCGGATGGAGCGACGCACCAGGGATCGCATCGCAGTCGAGAGCGCTGCGGTCGCGACTCGTGGCGCTCGGACACGAGGACGCCGAGGCGTACGGCCACGTCATGTCGGTCATGCGAGAGAACGACGGCACTCCCGAGCAGCGCGACTTCGCGCTCGGGACGGCGCTCATCCTCGCCGCCGAGGTGCCGTTGCGGATCGCGGAGGCGAGCGCAGACGTGGCGGAGCTCGCGGCGACCGCAGCGACGCATGGCGCGAGCAACCTCCAGGCGGATGCGTCGGCCGCCGCCGTGCTCGCCGAGGCGGCGACACGCGCAGCCACCCACCTCGTCGACATCAATCTTGCGACGGTTCCCGGTGGCCGCAACTGGGAGAAGGCGGCCCTGCTGGCGGCGGCGGCTGCTGCGGCGCGCGCGCGCGCACTGGGATCGCCGTGAGCGAGCGGCTGATCCCAGCCTGGAGTCTCCCCTCCGCCGAGGCCGACGGGATCGCCATCTCGGCCGAGTGGCCCGAGCGGGTGACGCGGGACTGGGCGTTCGCAGGCGCGACCGGTGAGGGGGTGGACGTCTGCATCCTCGACAGCGGGGTCGACGGGAGCCACCCGCTCGTGGGTGGGATCGAGAGCGCCGTCACGGTGGTGATGGACGGCGACGAGGCGACGATCGTCCCCGACGAGGTGGGTGATGTCTGCGGTCACGGCACCGCGTGTGCCGGCATCGTGCGCGCGCTCGCGCCCGACTGCCGCATCCACAGCGTCCGTGTGCTCGGAGCAGGCAACACGGGCAGCGCCGAGATGATCTTCGCCGGTCTCGAACACGCGATCGAGGAGGGCTTCGAGGTCGTCAACCTCAGCCTGTCGACGACGAAGCGGCGGTTTGCCGAGATGCTGCACGAGCTGGCGGACGCGGCCTACTTCCGCGGCACCGTCCTCGTCGCGTCGGCCCACAACATGCCGATCGAGAGCTACCCCTGGCGCTTCTCGTCGGTCGTCTCGGTGGGCAGCCACGAAGGCCCCGACCCCTGGGCCTGGTACGCCAACCCGAGGCCGCCGGTCGAGTTCTTCGCCCGCGGGGTCGACGTCGAGGTGGCCTGGATGGGCGGCAGCACGCTCCGCTGCACCGGCAACAGCTTCGCGGCGCCTCACATCGCCGCCATCTCCACGCTCGCGCTGTCCAAGCACCCCGGCCTGACGCCGTTCCAGCTCAAGAGCGTCCTCTATCTCACCGCATCGAATACGGGAGGGGCACGATGACCGAAGGCGGCAGCTACCGGGAGACGGTCGCAGCAGGGATGCTCCAGAACGAGGCGAGCCACCGGGCGTTGCTCCAGTCGATCGTCGACGTCGCTCGCGCCATCTTCGACGCCAAGGCGTCCTCGATCTTCCTGCTCGACGAGGACACCGACGAGCTCGTGTTCGAGGCGGTCTCGGGCGAGGGTGAGGGCGAGCTGATCGGGATGCGAATCCCGTCCGGCACCGGCATCGCGGGCTGGGTGCTCGTCACCGGCCAGCCGATCGTGATCGACGACCTCAGCCAGGATCCACGACATGCGCGCCAGGCGGCGGAACAGACGGGATATGTCCCGACGAGTCTGATGGCGGTGCCGCTCGTGAACGGCGAGACCACGCTCGGTGTGCTGCAGGTGCTCGACCGTTCGACGGAACGCGCCCTCAGCCTCGGCGAGATCGACCTTCTCATCCTCTTCGCCCACCAGGCCGCGATCGGACTCGACCTGCTCCAGACGGCCCGCCGCGCCGGCGCCGTGGCGCAGGACGGTGTGGGGCCCGGGGCAGTCGTGGCACGGCTCGCCCAGCGGCTCGAGGATGCAGGCGAGGACGACACCGAGGCGCTCGGACTGCTCGAGGCGCTCGACCGCCTCCTGGCTCGCCTAACCCGTGAGCACTGACGGCCGGACGACGCCTGACAGCCCGACAACGAGAGCGGGGCGCCCGCAGGCGCCCCGACCCATCCGGTAACGCGAGTCGTTACGCCTTGACGTCCGTGATCTCGGCGAGCCGTTCCGGCGCGCCGAACTTGTGGCCCTCGAAGTCGGGCTCGTCGTTGGCGGCGATCTTCTCGTCGCTGATGTCGGCGATCCTGCCGCCCAGCTTCCCACCCAGCTTCTCGGGCGCGCCGAGCTTGTGACCCTCGAAATCCTGCTCTTCGGTGGCGCCGAGCTTCTCGTTCAGATCGGACATGTGACTCTCTCCCTTGGCTCGTTGTGCCCGGATGGGCGTCTCACCCCACATGACGCAGCTGGAGGATGAAATCTTCCCGCGGATCTGATCTTCTTGCAACTCATGGTGGGGGAGGGCCAATGGGAGACCTGACCCTGCGCGTGGCGGAATCGTTCCGCGCCCTCGGGCGCGTCTTTCGTAACCCGGGACTACGTCGGCTCGAGCTCGCGTTCCTCGGCTCCACGATGGGTCACTGGACGTACGTCGTGGCACTCTCCGTCTACGCCTACGAGCAGGGCGGAACGACGGCCGTCGGAGTGATCACGGTGCTGCGGCTGCTGCCGGCCGCAGTCGCCTCGCCCTTCCTCGCGACGCTCGCCGACCGCTACCGGCGCGAGCGCGTGATGATGGCCACCGACCTGATCCGCGGTGCCCTGATGCTCGCCGCCATGGCCGTGATCGCAGCAGGCGGGCCGGCCGTCGTCGTCTACGCGGTCGTCGTCGCCACGAATCTCGTCGGGGTCGCGTTTCGGCCCGCGCAGGCGGCGCTGCTGCCAGGCCTCGCGCGAAACCCGGCCGAGCTCTCGGCGGCGAACGTCGCCGCGAGCACACTCGACGCCGTCTCGACGTTCGCAGGCCCCGCACTCGGGGGGATCGTGCTCGCGGTCTGGAGCGTGCCGGCGGTCTTCGGGGTCAACGCACTCTGGTTTCTCGCCTCTGCTGCGATTCTCGTCGGCCTCCGAGCGACGCCTCCGGAGCCACCCGACGGGTCGGCGACCAACAGGTCCGGGTTCTTCGCCGACCTTCGCGAGGGTCTCGGATCGGTCGTCGCCGACCGGAGTGTCGCCACCGTCACGACCCTCTACACCGCTCAGGCGCTCGTCGCCGGCGCCCTCAACGTGCTCGTCGTGCTCGTCGCCCTCGAGCTCCTCGATGCCGGGAACTCGGGCGTCGGCTACCTGAGCGCGGCGCTCGGAGTCGGTGGTTTCGTCGGCGGCTTCGTGGCGCTCGTGCTCGCGACCCGTGGCCGCCTGGCGGGCGACTTCGGGATCGGCGTCGTCCTCTTCGGGGCTCCGTTCCTCGTGATCGGCCTCGTCGCGAGCTATCCCATGGCACTGCTCGGGTTTGCGGTGGTCGGCCTCGGGAACTCGGTCGCCGACATCGCCGCGCTGACGCTCTTCCAGCGAATCGTCCCCGATCAGCTACTCGGCCGAGTCCTGGGCGTGCTCGAGGGGCTGCTCCTCGGCGCGATCGGCGTGGGCGGTCTCCTCGCGCCGCTCTGCATCTCGCTTCTCGGCACGCGGGCGACGTTGATCGCGGCCGGGGCGCTGCTTCCCGTCCTGACACTGCTCGCCTCACACCGCCTCAACGTGATCGACCGCGACGCGCCGGCCCCGACCCGCGCAGGGCTCCTCCGTCGCGTCCCGATCCTCTCCCCGCTCCCCGAGCCCGTGCTCGAGTTTCTCGCCACCGCCTCGGAGACCGTCCGCGCCGAACGGGGATCGGTGATCTTCGCAGCAGGAGATCACGGTGACCGGTTCTACGTGGTCGAGCAGGGTGAGGTCGAGATCCTGGGACGGCGCTTCGGTCCCGGCGAGTGTTTCGGTGAGATCGCCTTGCTGCGCGACGTCCCTCGCACGGCGTCGGTGACCGCTGCGACGGACGTCTCGCTGGTCGCGATCGAGCGCAGCGTCTTCCTGCCCGCCGTGACCGGTCACGGACCGGCGAACGCGTCCGCCGACGCGCTCGTCGCCGAGCGGCTCGGCTCGTTCAGCCCGCTGCTTTCCTGACCTCCGGGTCTCGCTCGGGCTTCGGCTCGGGATCGGGGAGATGCTGCTGTTCGAGCTCGTACAGGAGCTCCTCCTCCTCCTCGGCCTCCTGCTCCTCCTCCATCGTCCGCAGGGAGGCGAGCGAGAGGCCCTCGCGGGCGAGGAAGATGAGCCCGACACCGACTCCGACCGACATCTCGACCGCCTGCAGCACGAGCGCGTAGGCGAAGCCGGTGCCGTAGGCGACCCCGTACTGGACGAGGGGAAGCGCGACGGCCGCCTGCAGGAGCCCGACGTTGCCCGGCCAGAGCGGGAAGATGATCGCGACGTTCATGAGGACGAGCACGAGCCCCGCTGCCGGCAGCGGCAGACCCAGGTTGAACGCCGCCATCACGGCCCACACGGCGAGCAGTTGCAGGAACCAGCCGACGAACTGGAAGAGCGCTGCGCCCGCAGCGGCGACCGGGTTGCGAAGGACGGCCAGACCCTGGCGCGCCATCAGCACGAGCGAGCGGATGCTTCCCATCCCGTCATGGACGCGCCCGCCACCCGTACGGGCCGACAGGAGGCCGACCGCGAGGAGGGTCACTCCGACGAGCCCGAAGATGACGAGGCTCGTCACCGCCCAGTGCGGGATCTTCGCGGTCAGCAGCACCCAGACGACGAGGATCGCGACCGGGAAGAGGTCGAAGAGCCGATGCGCGAAGACGGTTCCGAGCAATGTCGCGCTCGTTCCCTTCTCGTGCTGGGGCAGGTGACGACGGAGCACCGCCACGCGGGCCAGTTCACCGGCTCTCGCCGGCAGGACGGCGTTCCCGAGCAGACCCACGCCGAAGGCCGAGAACACCTGACCGAAGCTCGGGTGCGGCTCGGGCAGTGCCTGGTTGATCGTCAGCCGCCACGAGAGTGAGCGGGCGAGCACCGAGAGGAGATTGAGGAGCACCCCGACGATGACCCAGCGCCACGAGACGCTGTCGAACGCATCCGCGACGGCATTCCAGTCCGGTCCTCGCCACCAGATCGCAGCCACCGCCGCCCCGAGCACGGCGAGCACGACCACTCCCCGTGCCCACGGGTTGTGGGCCAGCCGTCGCAGCGTGCTCATGCCGCCCGCCGTCCCGCCTGCTCGATCACGCGGGTGTAGATGCCCTCGAGCCGTCGGGCGATGTCGCTCCAGGCATAGCGCTCGATCGCGAGCTCACGGGCAGCCGTCCCCATCCGAGCGCGCCGCTCCTCGTCGCCGAGCAGCAGCGTCACCGCCTCTGCGAGTGCGGCCGGCTCGTCGGGCGGCACGGTCACCGACGTCTCGGGCGTCGTCACCTCGCGGTAGCCCTCGATGTCCGAGGCGACGACCGGAAGGCCGCACGCGAACGCACGGGTCAGCACCATCCCGAAGCTCTCACCGCCGAGCGAAGGGGCAATGAGCGCCTTGGTGCGGGAAAGGAGCGCCGTCAGGTCCTCCTGGGAGAGAAACCCGAGCACGTCGATGCCCGTGTCGGGAACCCGCAGCCTGGTCAGCAGGAGTCGGACCCGGAGCGGGTCGGAGCCGCAGACCTGAAGCCTCGCGCCGGTCCGCCGCTGGATCTCCGGCCATGCGCGGAGCAGCACGTGCAGGCCCTTGCGGGACTCGTGTCGGCCGGCGAACGTGACGGTGTGCTCGCGACTGCCCGGGTCGACTGCAGGCGGAATGAGGACGCCGTTGGGCACGATCTCGTACTCGCCGGGGAGCCATTCGGCGGCCGAATCGCGTGCCCGCTCGGAGACGGCGATCCGTGCGTCGATCCGCTGCATCAGGAAGCCCCACGCGGGCATGCCGAGCTTCATCCACCCGAGCTCGCCCGATGCGTGATGCGTCGCGACGACCGGGGCCGTCGCCATCGCGAGTGTCGCGATGCAGGTAACGGGGGTCATCGGCTCGTGCAGGTGGAGGACGTCGAACCGCTCCCGCTCGAGGACGCGGCGGATGCGGAAGATGGCCCGCGGACTGAGGATGACGTTGGGCAGCGAACCGTTCGCGGGGACGATCACGGAGCGGCCGATCGGCACCACCCGCTCGGGAGGGTTACCGTGGCGCCCCACACGTGGATGGAGCGCACGGGTGAACTGTCCCGGGGGATCGTTCCCCATCACGAGCCGGACCTCGTGCCCGCGCGCCTCGAGCGCCTCCGCCTGCAGCTCGGCATGCTCGACGACCGCGCCCCAGAACGACCACGAGAACGGCACTACGATGCCGATCTTCACGGCGGGATCGTATGCGCTGCGGCGAGCGTGTGAGAAACGTCCGGCGGCCTCTGTCAGCTGGTCGAGCCCGGAGCGAGACGCTCCCAGAGGGTCGCGAGCGTCTCGAGCTCGGCGTCGTCGAAATGCGCCAGGAATCCTGCCCGCACGCCCTCGAGATGCGTCGGGCGCGCCTGCCGCAGCTGCGCCAACCCGGCCGAGGTCAGCTCCGCGTTGAGACCCCGACGATCCTCCGCACAGCGGACACGTGCGACCGACCCGGCCCGGGCAAGGCGGTCGACGAGCCGCGTCAGCCCGCTCTGGCTGAGCAGCACCGCGGAGGCGAGCTCCGACATCCGCATCCGGCGCTCCGGCGCGCCCGAGAGGACGAGGAGCACCTCGTACTCCTGCAACGAGATGGCGTGTGCCTCGCGGAGCTGCGCGTCGAGGCTGCGCACCAGCGAGCTGTGGGCGCGGAGGAATCCACGCCAGGCGGCAAGTTCGACCGGCTCGAGCGAGTTGCCCTTGACCCGTTGTGTTTGCATGTGCAACTATATTACTTGAGAACGCAAATAATGGCAAGAGGGACCGAGGAGAGACCGACGATGAGGTTCGAGGGAATCCACCATGTCACATGCATCACCGGCGACGCGCCCGGGAACGTCGACTTCTACGCCCGTGTCCTCGGGCTGCGCCTGGTGAAGAAGACGGTCAACCAGGACGATCCGACCGTCTACCACCTCTTCTACGCCGACGAGGCGGGCAGCCCCGGCGCGGACATCACGTTCTTCGAGTATCCGGGTTCCCGGCGTGGACGCCCCGGCGCGGGGATGGTGCACACAATCGGATTCCGGGTTGCCGGCGAGGGCGCGCTCGACTTCTGGGAGCGTCGGCTCGCGGCGGAGGGCGTCTCCACGCAACGCAGCGAGGGGCGACTTCGCTTCCAGGACCCGGAGGGTCTCGGGCTCGAGCTTGTCGTCGCCTCGACGCCCGATGCTCCGCTCGTCGCACACCACCCGGAGATCGGCGAGGAGGTGGCGCTACAGGGCTTCGACGGTGTCCGGGCCTTCTCGGCCACACCGGCTGCGAGCCGGGAGCTGTTCGAACGGGTCCTCTCGTTCGAGCCGATCGGTGAGGCAAGCTGGGAGGTGCGTGGAGCGCAGCGCGGCGGCACCTACGCCTTCGACCCGCCCCCTGTCGAGGCACGGGGCGTCCCCGGCGCGGGAACCGTGCACCACGTCGCGTTTGCGTCGAACATCGACGAGCAGGACGCCTGGCTGCAGGACCTCCGCAGCGCAGGCGTGCACGCAAACGGCGTCATCGACCGCTTCTGGTTCCGCTCCATCTACTTCCGCGAGCCGAGCGGAGTGCTCTTCGAGATCGCAACACTCGGGCCCGGCTTCTCGGTCGACGAGGATCCCGAGCATCTGGGCGAGGCGCTGATCCTGCCGCCTGCCTTCGAGCACCTCCGGTCGCAGATCGAGCCGGTGCTGACGCCGCTGCCGGATCCACGGGCGGCCTGGACGCGCGCGTGAGTACGGTGACGCTGCAGTATCTCGAGCGGCCTACGGCCGGCGAGCCCGAGGGAGCGCTCGTTCTGCTCCACGGCCGCGGTGCCGACGAGCACGATCTGTTCCCGCTGCTCGACGTGCTCGACCCGGAGCGGCGCCTGCTCGGAGTCACGCCACGGGGACCGCTCTCGCTGCCCCCCGGCGGCGCCCACTGGTACCGCCTCGGCGGCATTCCCACGCCCGACCCGACCAGCTTCTGGCCCACGTTCGAGGCAGCGTCCGCGTTCCTCGAGGCGCTGTCGGTCCCGCTCGAGCGGATCGTGCTCGGCGGTTTCTCGCAGGGCGCCGTGATGAGCTGGGCCCTCGGCCTCGGCCGCGGCGCCGCGAAGCGGCCGGCTGCGATCGTGGCGCTCTCGGGCTTCATGCCCGAGGTGGAGGGCCTCGACCTCGATCTCAGAGGGCTCGGGACGATGCCGATCGCGGTGGCCCACGGCACGCTCGACCCGGTCATCTCCGTCGACTTCGGCCGGCTCGCGGTCGAGCGGTCGCGCGCGGCGGGCGCCGATCCGCTCTGGCTCGAGTCGCCCGTCCCGCACACGATCGACCCCCGGAGCCTGCGGCAACTGCGCGAATTCGTCGCAGCCGCGACCACGTAGCGGTCCGCCTGTCCGGCCGTCCCAGCGACGAACCGGATTCCGGAACGACCCTCTTACCCCTCGACCTGGCTGCGGCGGTGCGAGAGGAACTCGAGCAGGTCCGAGCGCGTGAGGATCGCCGCCGGCCGGCCCTGGACGCCGACGACGACGGCGCCGCTTCGACCCGAGAGATCGGCGAAGACCTCCTCCAGCGAGTCCCGGACGTCGTGGACGGAGAGCGGCGGCTGCATCGCCACGGCGACGTCCTCGTTGAGCGCGTCCGGGCTCTTGAACACTCGGTCGAGGAGGCTGCGCTCCTCGACCGATCCGACGATGTCCGTGAGCGAGGCAGCGGTACCGTGGCGAACGACGGGAAGCTGTGAGATCCCGTAGCGCTGCATCAGTTCGATCGCGGCGCCGACCTTCTGCGAAGACTCGATCGTGACGAGATCGGGCAACTCCGTCTCCTCGCCGCGTCGGTGGCGGAGCACCTCGTCGAGGGTGGGCGTCGGCGCCGTCCGCTCCATGAACCCGTACTGGATCATCCAGTTGTCGTCGTAGAACTTCGAGAGATACGAGCGGCCGCCGTCGGGGAGGATCATCAGCACCCTCGCCTCCGGCCGCAGCCGGGCCGCCACCTGCAGCGCCGCCCACGCCGTCGAACCGGCCGAGCCACCGACGAGCAGCCCCTCCTCACGGGCAAGCGTCCGTGCGGTCGAGAACGAGTCGCGATCGCTGACCCGCACCCACTCGTCGACGACCTCGGGGTCCATGGTCTCCGGCCAGGTGTCCTTACCGATCCCCTCGACGAGGTACGGCCCCAGGGGATGCGCCGCATCCTCGGTGTAGACGGAGCCTTCGGGATCGGCCCCGACGATCCGTACCTCCGGGCGATGCTCCTTGAAATAGCGGCCGACGCCGGAGATGGTGCCACCCGTGCCGACCGAGATCACGATCGCGTCGATCTGGCCGCCGTCGGTCTGCTCCCAGATCTCCGGCCCGGTCGTCCGGTAGTGCGCCTCCGGGTTGGCCATGTTCGAGTACTGGTCGGGCTTGAAGCCGCCCGGGATCTCCTCCGCGAGCCGGTCCGAGACGGAGTAGTAGGACTCGGGCGAGTCGTGCTCGACGGCGGTCGGCGTGATCACGACCTCGGCGCCGTAGGCCCGCAGAGTCGAGATCTTCTCCTGGCTCATCTTGTCCGGCATCACGAAGATGCAGCGGTAGCCCTTCGCCGCAGCCGCGATCGCGAGCCCGACGCCGGTGTTGCCCGACGTGGGCTCGACGATCGTGCCGCCAGGACGGAGCTTGCCGTCGCGTTCGGCGGCTTCGATCATCGCCATCCCGATCCGGTCCTTGTTCGATCCGCCCGGGTTCAGGAACTCGAGCTTCGCGAGCAGCTTGGACGGGACGGCCGCTCCGAAGCGTTCGAGTCGAACGATCGGTGTCGAGCCGACGAGGTCGAGCAGGGTCGGGTAGGTCCGCGTCATGGGCGGAAGACTACGCGGCCGCGGCCGGGTAGGCGCCCATCCGTGGTTTCCCCGATGCCGGCGCGTCATCGGAGCGCAACGATGCCGCCATGCGCCCGGAGAGACCCGCGCATCGGCCTCTGTGCACGATCGAGCTGATCGCGGACGGGCACGGCGAGCGCTGTCCTGGTGAGGCGTGCGCCTTCTGGGACCGCGGCTGCGTCCTCGCCCGCGCTGAGAGCGAGCTCGAGGGGCGCCCCGAGCTGGCAGCGCTCCTGCTCGAGCTGCGCGGCAGGCTCGAGGCCGGGCGTGAGCATTTGTACGGCTAGCCGTACCCGATCCGGGCAGCACCGGGTGTAGCGTCGGCGGCTGCGAGGAACGATGCACACTCGAGACAAGGAGGGGGCGGCTGTGAGCGCAGCTGAGAGGACGTACGAGGGGCAGTGTTACTGCGGCGCGGTGAAGCTCGTCGTGACCGGCGACGCCGTCGGCGCGGGATACTGCCATTGCAAGGCGTGCCGGAGCTGGTCGGCCGGCCCGGTCAACGCATTCACGCTCTGGGCCACCGACGCAGTCGAGATCACCGAGGGCGCCGAGCACATCGGCGAGTACAACGCGAACGACCGCAGCTACCGCCAGTGGTGCACGCAATGCGGCGGGCACGTGCTCACGAACCATCCGCACTGGAACCTCGTCGACGTCTACGCGGCGACGATCCCGTCGTATCCGTTCGAGCCGGGCGTGCATGTCAACTACGAGTCGACGGTGCTGCCGATGAAGGACGGCCTGCCGAAGCTGAAGGACTTCCCGTCCGAGCTCGGCGGCTCCGGCGAGAGCCTGCCCGAGTAGCCCCGGCCGAGGCGCGGCGCGTAGCCACCTGCGGCTGCGCGTCGCGTGCTCTCACAACGGCGTGATCTGATCCCCGATCGTGATCGCGCCGCTCGAGAGGATGTCCGCACGGAGGCCGCCCCGGTGGACGAGCGGACGCAGGATCCCGGGGCGTGTGAGACGCTCGAGGTGGAGGCAGGGCTCGGCCAGCCGCCGACCGACGCACTCGGCATCGCCGACCCTGAAGCGCCGCCCGACGAGCGCATTCAGCGCAATCCCCTCCGTGACGACGTTCCGCCGCGCCAGCTCCCACGGGAAGTCGATCTCGTCGAGCACCTCTGCCTCCACGAGTGTGAGCTGGTAGCCCCGGCCGACGCCGCTGAACGTGCCCTCGCCCCGGTGGTAACGGTCGCCCTCGAGACCGCGTCCTGCCACGGCAGGCGCGGTCTCGACGCGAACGAGCGGAGCCTCGGCAGCCGGCGCCACGAGGATGGCCTTGACGCGGCCGAGGCCGTCGACCCGCCCGTAGGGAGCATCGTCCGGGAGCAGCGGGTCGAGCCGTGCGAGCACCCAGCCCTCGACGACGGCGCCACCCGCGGCGAAAGCGCCGGCCGGGTCGTGGAGCGCCCCGGAGGGCGAGCCGAACATCACGACGGCGTGGTCCTCGTCGCTGCGAACGCGCGCGATCCACGGCCCCGGCCAGTCGAACGTGCCCGCCTCGGCGACGGGGACGAGCCCGAGGTTCCGCTCCGCGAGCCACTGCCGGTAGAAGACGGGTGGGTCGTAGTCGGGCTCGGGCGCGTCGCCGCCGAGAACGAGCTCGAGGCAGGCACGGAACTCGCTGTCGAACGCCCTCATCACGGCCATTCTCGCGGATGCTCGTTGCCGAACGCTCGCGTCAGTGACGGAAGTGGCGCCGGCGGCTGAACACCATCGCCGCCCCCGCAGCCGACACCGCCGCGACGATCTCGTCGTCGCGCTTGGAGCCGCCCGGCTGGATGATCGCTCCGACACCAGCCTCGAGCGCGAGCGCGGGTCCGTCTGCAAAGGGGAAGAACGCGTCCGATGCGAGCACCGCTCCCTCGAGCGAATGCCCGAGCTCCCGAGCCTTCTCGACCGCAAGTCGAACCGCGTCGACGCGGCTCATCTGACCGGCACCGATCCCGAGTGTCTGCCCGCCCCGGGCGATCACGATCGCGTTCGAAGCGGTGTGCTTCACGACCGTCCAGGCAAAGAGGAGGTCGTCCCACGTCTCCGTCGCGATGGCGCCGCCGCAGACGACGTCCATCTCGTCCAGGGGATCGGGCTCGCAGTCACGCTCCTGCACGAGGAGCCCGCCCATCGTGCGTTGCAGATCCCATTCCGCCGGGTTGAACGCTCGCCGTTCGGTGTCGTTGACGATGCGGAGCATCGGTTTCTGCGCGAGGACCTCCACTGCGGCAGCGTCGTAGCCCGGTGCGAACAGCACCTCGAGGAACTGCTCCGCCAGCCGCTCGCCGAGGGCTGCGCTGACAGGCCGGTTGAGGACGACGACGCCACCGTAGGCCGAGACAGGGTCGGCTGCAACGGCCTTCTCGTACGCGTCGGCCGCCGTCTCGCCGATTCCCACGCCGCACGGGTTCGCATGCTTGACGATCACGCAGGCGGCGCCGTCGAGCTCGATCGCGAGCATCCGCGCAGCCGAGAGGTCGTTGACATTGTTGTACGACAGCGGCTTCCCGTGCAGGAGCTCGGCGCGGGCGAGCACATGCGTGCGCTGGCCGCGCTGCATGTAGTAGGCCGCCTGCTGGTGCGGGTTCTCGCCGTAGGAGAGGTCGAGGAAGCGGTCGAAGACCGGGACGTAGGTGTCGGGGAAACCGAGCCCTCGCTGCATCCAGTTGGCGACGGCCGCGTCGTAGGAGGCCGTACGCGTGAACACCCGCGCCGCCAGCGCCCGCCTCGTCTCGACGGCGACGTCGTCGTCCTTGCGGAGCTCGTCGAGCACGAGCTCGTAGTCCTCGTGGCGGCAGATGGGGATCACGTCGGCATGGTTCTTCGCCGCCGCCCGTAGCAGCGCCGGGCCACCGATGTCGATCTGCTCGATCGCCTCGTCCCATTCGACGTCGAGCCGGCCGACCGTCTGCTCGAAGGGATAGAGGTTGACGCAGACGAGGTCGATCGGCTCGATTCCGTGCTCCTGCAGATCGACGAGGTCCGACGGGACGTCTCTGCGCGCGAGGATGCCGCCGTGCACGGCCGGATGCAGCGTCACGACACGGTGTCCGAGCATCTCGGCGAAACCGGTCAGCTCCTCGAGCGGCGTCACGGCGATGCCGTCCTCCGCGAGCAGCTTCGCCGTACCGCCGCTCGCGAGGAGCTCGAAGTCGAGACGCACGAGCTCTCGCGCGAAGGCGGCGATGCCGGTCTTGTCGTAGACGGAGAGGAGCGCCCGCTTCACGTTGCGAGGAGCTCCTTCACGACCGTCGGGAGCAGCCGGTGCTCCGCCACCCGGATCCGCTCGTGCAGCGTCGCCACGGTGTCACCCGGGTAGACGGGCACCGCCTCCTGGCGGAGAATCCGTCCCGTGTCGACGCCCGCGTCGACGAGATGGACGGTGGCCCCGGTCTCGGCTACGCCGGCCTCGAGGGCGTCCTCGACGGCCCGCGCCCCGGGGAAGTCTGGGAGCAGGGCTGGATGCACGTTGACGACTCTATCGGGGAAACGGGCGAGAAACGTGAGCCTCAACAGGTGCATGTAGCCCGCGCAGACGACGAGCTCGACACCGAAGGACACAAGCCATGCGGCCATCGCCGAATCGCGCGCGTCTCGATCCGGAAACGAGCCGAGTGGGAATGCACGCGTCGGGATACGGAGCGACGCCGCCCGATCGAGGGCCGGGGCCGTCTCCACGTTCGAGGCGACAGCGGCAACGGGGACGCCCGCGTCGATCAACGCCTGCAGGTTCGTGCCGGCGCCGCTGACGAGCACGCCGACACCCACACCGGCGGCGGACGGCGGTGTCGTCACCCCCACGCGACGCCGCTGCCCTGGACGACGCGCCCGATCACGCGATCGCCGGGGCGGGCGTCGGCGGCCGGGATCACGGCGCAGTAGCCGATTCCGAGGTTGAACACCCGGCGCAGCTCGTCCTCGTGCACCCCGTTCCCGGCCAGCCAGCCGAACACCTCGGGTCGCTCCCAGCTCTCGGGGTCGACGACAGCCCCGAGGCCGGCCGGGAGCACACGCGCCAGGTTGCCGGCAATGCCTCCTCCCGTCACGTGAGCGAGCCCCCGGACGTCAGCTCTCGCGCGTAGCGCCTGCACGTCGTCGAGGTACAGCACGGTCGGCGGGAGCAGGAGATCGGCGTCGAAGGCTCCGTCGCCGACGATGCGACGGACGAGCGAGAAGCCGTTCGCATGGATCCCTGCCGAGGCGAATCCCACGACGACGTCACCTGCCTCGATCCGGGAGCCGTCGACGACACGGTCGCGCTCGATCACCCCGACGGCGGTGCCGCAGAAGTCGAGCTCGCCCTCGTGGTAGATGCCGGGCAGCTCGGCGGTCTCGCCGCCGAGAATGGCACAGCCGGCCCGGCGGCAGACGTCGGCGGCGCCCTCCACGAGCTCCGCCACTTGCTCCACCTCGATCGCGTTGGCGGCCACGTAGTCGAGGAAGAAGAGCGGTGCGGCGCCCGTCGTCAGGACGTCGTTGATGCAGTGCGCCGCGAGATCGGCACCGCACCAGCGAAGACGGTCGCCACGGCGGCCGAGCACGAGCTTCGAGCCGACAGAGTCGGTGGAAGCGGCGAGCAACCTGCGCTCGTCGATCGCGAACAGCCCCGCGAAGGCTCCGAAGGCGCCGGCCACAGCCGGCGTGCGGGTGGACGCAACGGCGGTACGGAGTCGCTCGACGACCTCCTCGGCGCTCGCCAGCGAGACGCCCGCTGCGGCGTATGTCTGCCCCACGTCGCTCACGAGGGCGACCCGGCGACCGCCTCGAAGCGCAGCTTGCTGCCCTCGCCGCGGATCGCCGTCGGGTAGCTGCGTGTGAAGCAGGCGCGGCAGACCGAGCCCTCCGGCATGCGAGTTGCCGCCTGCATGCCCTCGACCGAGAGGTAGTGCAGCGAGGTGGCGCCGATGTGCTCTCGCATCTCCTCGACCGAACGGTGGGCCGCGACGAGCTCCTCCTCGTCGGCCATGTCGATACCGTAGAAACACGGCGAGACAACCGGCGGCGACGAGATCCGCACGTGCACCTCGGCCGCGCCCGCCTGGAGCAGCATCGAGACCAGCTGACGCATCGTGTTGCCGCGGACGATCGAGTCGTCCACGATCACGAGGCGGCGGCCCGCGATCTCGTCGAGCGGGTTGAACTTGAGCCGGATCCCCTGACGTCGGAGCTCCTGGTCGGGCTCGATGAACGTCCGTCCGACGTAGCGGTTCTTGATCAGGCCCTCGTCGTAGGGGATCCCCGACTCCTGCGCGAACCCGATCGCAGCGGGCGTGCCGGAGTCCGGAATCGGCATCACGAGGTCGGCCTCGACGGGCGCCTCCTGCGCCAGCCGCTGCCCCATCCGGACGCGGCTCGTGTGGACCTCGCTGCCGCCGAGGCGCGAGTCGGGGCGGGCGAAGTAGACGTGCTCGAAGATGCAGGCCGCCCCCCGCCCCTCGGGTAGCCCCTGGAACGAGTGGAGCGCGGCCCCGTCGAGCCAGAGCACCTCACCCGGGCGGACGTCGCGGTCGACCACCGCTCCGATCAGGTCGAGCGCGCAGCTCTCCGAGGCGACGGCCCAGTCGTCGCCGATCCGTCCCAGGACGAGTGGCCTGATTCCGTGCCGGTCCCGGAACGCGACCATCGTCCCCTCCGCGATCGCGACCACGGAGTAGGCGCCCTCGAGCCGGGCCATCGTGTTCGCTACCGCCTCGGGCAGCGGTGCCCGATCACGGGCGATCAGGGCGGCGATCACCTCGGTGTCGGAGGTGGAAGCGAGCCGGATCCCGTCGGCGAGCAGTTCCTGCCGGAGCACGTCGGTGTTGGTGAGATTGCCGTTGTGCCCGAGTGCGACCGTGCGCGCGCGCCCATGGTGGACGAGCGGCTGTGCGTTCGACCAGTGGACGCCGCCGGTCGTCGAGTAGCGCGTGTGTCCGATCGCGACCTCGCCCGGCAGCGCCTGCAACTGCTGCTCGTTGAAGACGTGGGCGACGAGGCCCATCTCTCGCAGCGCCGTCAGGCGGCCGTTCTCGGAGACCGCAATCCCGGCCGACTCCTGCCCGCGATGCTGCAACGCGAAGAGCGCGAAGTACGTCAGCCGGGCCACGTCCCGTTCGGCGGAGCGGATGCCGAAGACGCCGCACACTCAGCGATCACGCTCCCACGCTGCGCGCAGGCGCTCGACTGCCACACCGAGGATCTCGTCGCCGCCGACCTCGCCGATCCGGCGCACGGCCACGTCGGAGCCGAGCGGGTCGGTCTCGATCTGATTCGCAGGCAACGCCAGGATCACCTGGCCGCAGCCCTCGCCGAAGAGCGTGACCGGATCCGTCGGCAGATCGAGCCGAGCGCCGATGCCGGAGTGGAGCGTCGCCTCGGCGAGCGCGACCGCGAGGCCGCCCTCGGCGACGTCGTGGGCCAGGGTGCAGCGGGGCGCCGCGGCGGCGACGTGGCGTACGAGCGCCGCCTCGGCCGCGAGATCGAGTATCGGAGGCGAGCCCGAGACGGTGCCGAAGCGGGCCTGCAGCTCGGAGCCCGGGAGCGCGGGCGTCCCTGCGGAGACGACCACGATCGCGTCCCCCGCCTGCCAGCGGCCCGGCACACGGCGGACGTCCGGCACGAGCCCGACACAGCCGACGACGGGAGTCGGCTGGATCGAGCGGCCGTCGGTGTCGTTGTAGAGCGAGACGTTGCCCGAGACGATGGGGACGCCGAGCGCCTCGCAGGCCCGCGCCATCCCCTCGATCGCCTGTTCCAGCTGCCAGGCGATCTCGGGCTTCTCCGGATTGCCGAAGTTGAGGCAGTCGGTGAACCCGATCGGCTCGCCACCCGCGCAGGCGACGTTGCGGGCTGCCTCGAAGACCGCGCTTGCACCGCCCGTGAACGGATCGAGGGACCCGAGCCGGCCACTGCCGTCGAGCGTCAGGGCGAGCCCGCGGAAGGAGGGTCGCAGCCGCAGGACCGCGGCGTCCAGGCCGGGCCGCCGGACGGTGCGGGACTGGACGAGGTGGTCGTAGCGGCGGAAGACGAACGCACGCGAGCACAGGTTGTCGGAGCCGATCAGGTCGAGGAGGATCTCCAGTGCCGACGGGAGCTCCCGCAGCGGTAGCTCCGCGGGTGGCTCGCGCCGCTTCGAAGCAACGACGTAGCGCGGACAGTCCTCGGTGAGGAAGCGCGCCGGGATCTCCCCCACCGGCTCCCCGTTCCAGAGCGCGCGCAGCTCGCCGGTCGCCGTCACCTCGCCGATGCAGGCACGGTGTAGCTCCCAGCGGTCGATCACCGCCTCGACCTCCGCGAGTCGCTCAGGCGCCACGATGGCAACCATCCGCTCCTGGGACTCCGAGATCATGACCTCCCACGGCTCCATACCCTCCTCGCGCTGCGGGACGCGGTCGAGGTGCACGTCGATGCCGTAGTCGGCAGCCATCTCGGAGAGCGACGATGCGAGCCCGGCCGCACCGCAGTCCTGCAGCGAGAGCACGAGCCCACGCTCGACGAGCTCGACCGAGACCTCGATCAACCGCTTGCCCGTGAACGGGTCGCCCACCTGGACCGAGGGGCGCTTGTCGAGTGCCTCCTCGCCCAGCTCCTGGCTTGCGAGCACCGACGCCCCGCCGATGCCGTCGCGGCCTGTCGTCGCCCCGTAGAGGACGATCGCGGCGCCTGCCGTATCGGCGCGGGCGCTCATCACCGCGTCCGCCTGGAGCAGCCCCACGCACATCGCATTCACGAGGCAGTTCGAGGCGTACGTCTCGTCGAACACGACCTCGCCGCCGACGTTCGGCACGCCGACGCAGTTCCCGTAGGTGCCGATCCCGGCGACGGCGCGCGAGAAGTGGGCGTCGGGGGCGCCGAAACGGAGCCCGTCGAGCAGCGCCACCGGCCGCGCGCCCATGGCGATGATGTCGCGGAGGATCCCGCCGACTCCGGTCGCCGCACCCTGGAACGGCTCGACCGCCGACGGGTGGTTGTGGCTCTCGCACTTGAAGGTGACGGCGAGACCGTCGCCGAGGTCGAGCACGCCGGCGTTCTCGCCGGGCCCCTGGAGGACGCGAGGGCCGCTGCTCGGCAGCCGCTTCAGGAGCAGGGCCGAGTGCTTGTAGCCGCAGTGCTCCGACCAGAGCAGGGAGAAGACGGCCAGCTCGAAGTGGTTCGGCTCGCGATCCAGCAGCTCCTGGATACGGTCGTGCTCCCCGTCCGTGAGGCCGAGTCGACGGTACAGCGGTTGTTCCGCGACGGAGCTCAGAGCCTCATCCTACCCCCGCCCTCCGACGTCGCCCCGGTCGCGGGTGATCCGTCCAGTTCCTTCCTCGCTGGCGCGTGCTCCTCCTCTACCGTGCGCGGGATGCGACGTCGCGACGCCTCCCTGCTGCTGCTGCTCGCGGCGATCTGGGGGTCGTCGTTCCTCTTCATCAAGCTCGGCGTCGACGAGCTCGCCCCGTCGGTCGTCGCGTTCGCGCGGCTGCTGCTCGGTGCGCTGCTCCTTCTCGTCCTCCTCGTGGCCCAGCCCGGCAAGGGCGGGCTGGCACCGCTACGGGGCAAGCTCCGTCCGGTCGTCGTGCTCGCGGCGCTCAACAACGCGCTGCCCTTCTGGCTGCTCGGCTTCGCGGAAACGCGGCTCGACTCCGGGCTGACCGCGGTGATCCAGGCCTCGGCCCCGATCTGTACGGTGCTCCTCGCGTCGCGCATCGACGCGAGCCAGCGGGTGACCGGCGCCCGCCTGCTCGGGGTCGGCATCGGCTTCGTGGGCGTGATCATGCTCGTCGGCGTCCAGAGCGGCGGACAGATCGTGGCCGCGCTCGCCGTGATCGGGGCCGCTCTCTGCTACGGCGGCTCCGTCCTCTTCGCGGGCGTGACGGTGAAGGACATCCCGCCCCTGCAGGTCTCGCTCGGCCAGCTCGGCGTCGCCGCGATCATGATGGCGCCGATCGCGCTCCTCCAGGCCCCTTCCAGCATGCCGCCCACGAACACCCTGCTCGCGGTCGCGACACTCGGGTTCCTCGGCTCGGGAATCGCCTACCTGCTCTACTTCGCGCTGATCGCGAGGGTCGGTGCAGCGCGCACGATCCTCGTCACCTATCTCGTGCCTGCCTTCGCGCTCGTCTACGGTGCCGTCTTCCTCGACGAGGCCGTGACGGCCGTCGCGCTCGCCGGCCTCGCGCTCGTGCTTGCGGGCACAGCTCTCGCGACCGGCATGGCCCGGCTGCGACCGGCGAGCGTCGCGGCATGACGAGCCGCTACTGGCCCCTGATCCTCGTCCTCGCGGCGGTCTGGGGTGCGTCCTACCTCTTCATCAAGGTCGGCGTCGACGGCGGCTTCTCCCCCGGCTCGCTGATGTTCTGCCGCACGGTCATCGCCGGCGCCTGCCTGCTCGCGTACGTCTTCGCCACGATCGGCGTGCGCTCGAGCCTGGCCCGCATCCGCGAGGGCTGGCTGCAATGCCTCGTGCTCGGCTTCCTGAACGCGGCGGCGCCGTTCTGGCTCGTCGCCTGGGGCGAGACGCGCATCGACTCGGGTCTCGCCGGCATCGCGCAGGCGACGGTGCCCCTGTTCTCGTTCGTGATCGGGCTCCCGTTTCTCGTCCACGAGCGGATCGCCCCCTCACGCTGGGCGGGGCTCGGGCTCGGGCTGGTCGGCGTGGCGCTCATCGTCGGCGGCGAGCCGGGGGGCGGGATCTGGGGCGTCGCGGGGACGCTCGCGGTGATCCTGGCGTCCGTCTTCTACGCGTCGGCCGGGATCTACGGTCAGCTCCACCTCAGCGAGCGCCTCTCGGGGCCGGTGCTCGCGACCGGCTGCATGCTCGCCGCCTCGGTGATGCTACTGCCGCTCGCCGTTGTCCGCCCGCCGACGGCGCCCACGCCGGGGGCCGTCGCATCCCTCCTCGCACTCGCGGTTCTCGGCACGGCGCTTGCCCAGCTGATCCTCTTCCGCGCCATCGTGCTCTTCGGCGCCCGCAGGCAGAGCCTCGTCACCTACCTGATGCCGGGCTTCGCGCTCGTCTACGGCGCCGTCATCCTCGACGAACGCGTCGGGGTCTGGGCGCTCGTCGGGCTGGCGTTGATCCTCGTCGGCGTTGCCCTCGGTGCGGGCGCGATTCGCCTCCGCCGCGGGGCGGCGGAGGCGGTGACCGTTTCCCGGCCGGGGCCGGGAAACTAGGAGCTCACGAGCTAGACCAGGATCCGGACGGCCGTCTGCGGCGGGCAGCCGCGACGGACGAGGTCGATCGCGTCGTGCAGATCGATCGTTCGGTCGAGGGCGAGCGAGAACGCCGCCTCGCCGTCGTAGCCGACGGCCAGGAGCTGCTCCAGCCGCCAGCCGAGCACCTGGCCCGCGGTGTCGCGGGTGGGCTCGACGGACTCCTCCCCGTCGACGGCCTGAAGTGTGGGCTCGCCGCTCATGCCGCAGTCCTTTCTCGTGTCAGGGCGCGATTCTGCTCCTCGACGTACCGGGCCGTGGCATAGGCAGACGCCTCGGCATGGCTCAGCTCCAGAGTGCGGCGTGCGAATCTGTACCACTCGATCCACGTCGTCAGCATCCGTCGTTCACTCATCGCAGCGCCTCACTGGAAGGTGGGTTCGTCGTCTGCGACAAGGTGTATCGGCAGGTTGTTCGGAAACCTTGCGGAGTCGTTTCGGTGAAATCGGCAGACGCGTTAAGAACGCGTTTCGAAGCGGCCGCTCGTTACCCAGTCCTCGAAACGGGCGAGCGCCTCGGGCATGTTCGCCCTGCCGAATCCGATCCGGACGTGGCCCGGCTCGTCGTAGACCTCGCCCGGGAGCACGAGGACGCCTGTGTCCGCGACGAGCGCCTCGCAGTAGCGGGTCGTGTCCTCGACGCCGCAGACACGGGCGAACCCGATCGGGCTCGCCGCCGGCCGTGTCCAGCTGAGGTCGTCGGGATGACGCTCGAAGAACGCATCGAGCAGGCGAAGGTTGTCGAGCGCGAGCAGGCGGTTGCGGTCGGCGAGGACGGCCCGGTGACGGAGCGCGAGCGCGCTCAGGAGCTCGCTCGGGGCGCTCGAACAGATCGTCGTGTAGTGCTTGAGATCGACGATGCGGCGGAGGGCGTCGCGGTCGTGCGAGGCGAGCCACCCGAGCCGGAGCCCCGGCAGACCGTAGGTCTTCGACATCGATCCCAGCGACAACGCGCGGTCGTAGAGGTCACACGCGGCCGGGAGCCGGTCGGCGGGGTCGTGCTCGAGCTCCCGGTAGACCTCGTCGCAGAGGAGCCAGGCGCCGCGCTCGGCGCAGAGCTCCACGATCCGTTGCAGCGTCCCCCGCTCCATGAGCCGGCCTGTCGGGTTGTGTGGCGTGTTGACGTAGACGAGCCGCGTGTTGGGTCGCAGGGCCTGCTCGAGCGCATCGAGGTCGTGCGCCCAGCCGTCTGCGGCGACGTGGCGCCATTCCGTCACCTCGGCGCCGGTCGAACGCGCGACCGTGAGCGCAGACTCGTAGCCCGGAGTCTCGACGACGACGTGGGCGCCCGGCTCGAGGAGGGCGTGGTAGGCGAGAAAGATCGCCTCCTCGGCCGCCGCGACGACGAGGACGTCGTCGGTTTCGGCCGTCTCGTAGATCGCAGCGATCGCCTCTCGCAGCTCGGGTGCGCCGGTCGACTCGGTGTAGCCGAGCCGCTGCTGCTGGAGCCTCTCCTCCGCATCTGGCTCGAGCGCGAGCAGGTCCGCGATCGAGACAGACTCGGCGTCGCTCGAGGAGAGCATGTACGGCGCCGTGAACTCGTGCACCGCGTAGTACTGCTCGATCCGGAACGGGGAGATCTGCACGGCGCGGCCGCTCGTCGATCGCTCAGGGAGAGACGATCTCGACGTCGCCGTGCGCGGCCACGAGGACGTCCTCCCGCCGCAGCAGCAGGAGCAGCAGGATCCCGCCGGCAGCGAGACAGACCGCACAACCGATCCAGGCGATGTGGAACCCGTCAACGAGCGCGGCAGCCGTCTGCGATGCGCTCGGCCGGCCGCCGACATCGGCGATCACGGCGTCGGTCTTGTTCGCCGCGAACGTCGACAGCAGCGCGAGCCCGAGGGCGCCGCCGACCTGCTGCGAGGTGTTGAACAACCCGGAGGCGAGGCCGGCGTCGTCGACGGGGATCCCGCTCGTCGCGATCAGCGTCACCGGCACGAACGTCAGGCCCATCCCCACCGAGGCGAGCATGATGCCCGGCAGCATGTCGGGGAGGTAGGAGCTATCCGTGCTGAGGCGAAGGAAGAGGAGCATCCCGACGACGGCGAACGCGAGCCCGATCACGGGTACCTCGCGCGCGCCGAGGCGGGCGATCAGCTTCTGGGAGGCACCGGCGCCGATGATGATCCCGGCCGTGAAGGGCAGGAAGGCGAGGCCCGCCTGGAGCGCCGAGTAGCCGAGCACGCGCTGAACGTAGAGCGTGTTGAAGAAGAACATCGAGAAGATCCCGCAGGCGACCACGAACATGGAGACGTTCGCGGCGCGCACGGTCCGGACGGCGAAGATGGAGAGGCGGACGAGCGGCTCGGACGAGCGGTGCTCGATCACGACGAACCCGATCAGGAGCACGGCGGCGACGGCGAGGATCGCAATCACCTCACCGGAGCCCCAGCCGAGCTCGGCCGAGCGGACGATGCCGTAGACGAGGGCGATCAGGCCGCCGGTGACCGCGGTCGCCCCTGCGAGGTCGAAGCTGCGGTGGGCATGCTCGTCCTTCGACTCGGGCACGAAGCGCAGCGAGAGCAGCAGGGTCGCGATCCCGACGGGGACGTTGATCACGAAGATCCACGGCCAGGAGAGGTATTCGACGAGGACCCCGCCGAGCAGGAGGCCGACGGCACCGCCGCCGACGGCGATTGCCGACCAGACTCCGAGCGCCTTCGTCCGCTCGGCCCCTTCCCGGAAGGTGGCGGTGACGATCGAGAGGGCGGCCGGTGAGACGAGCGCCGCGCCGAGACCCTGGACGCCGCGGGTGAGGATCAACCACGTGTCGTTCTGGGCGAGGGCGCACATCGCGGAGGCGGCGGTGAAGAGGACGACGCCGACGAGGAAGACCCGCTTGCGGCCGATCAGATCGCCCGCGCGGCCGCCGAGCAGCAGGAAGCCGCCGAAGGTGAGGGTGTAGGCATTGACGATCCACTGCAGGTCCGTCTCCGAGAAGTTCAGGTCCTTCTGGATCGTCGGCAGCGCCACGTTCACGATCGTCGCGTCGAGCACGACCATGAACTGCGCCAGGCAGACGAGGACCAGCACGAGCCACGGGTTCGTTCGCGACGACATCGTCGCGACGCTACCAGTCACGCCAGGGGCCGGGTCGGCACCGGACGCGTCGTCGCTGCCCCCAGGCTGGCGCGTCGATGCCGCGCCGCGTAGGTTGGATCCGATGAACGGCACCGACCCAACCGGCGCCACGGACCCGGTCGTCGCCGGGCGAGGCGTTGTCGCCGCCGGTCATCCCGCCGAGGCGGCGGCCGGCGCGGCGATGCTCGAGCAGGGCGGGAACGCAGTCGACGCCGTCGTCGCGGCCGCGTTCACGGGCTTCGTCGTCGAGCCCGCGAGCTGCGGGCTCGGCGGCTACGGGCACCTGGCAGCCTTCCTGCCCGCGCACGGCGGTTTCGTCACGGTCGACCACGCACCGCGTGTTCCCGCTGCGGCGACGCCGGAGATGTTCGAGCCCGCCGACAGCGACGTTCCCCTCTACTACGGCTGGCCGCCGGTCAGGGAGCGCCGCAACGAATGGGGCGGCCTCTCGGTTGCGGTGCCTGGAGCAGTTGCGGGGCTCTGCGCCGCGCAGGAGCGCTGGGGCAGGCTGCCGCTGGCGCAGACGCTCGAGCCCGCGATCGAGGCGGCTGCAAGCGGCCTCGCGGCAACGTGGACGCTCGTCCTCGCGATTGCAGAGCGCGAGGCGGAGATCCGGCAACTCCCTGGAACCGCGGCACTGCTCCTTCCCGGCGGGATTCTGCCCAAGCGGCCCGACCAGCATGGGGTGCGGTCGAGGTTCGATCTCGGCGACCTGGAGCATACGCTCCGGCGGATCGCCGCCGAGGGAGCAGCGGGCTTCTACCTCGGTCCGGTTGCGGCGGCGATCGAGAACGAGGTCGCCGCCACGGGCGGCATCTTGACGACGGCCGACCTTGCCGCCTACCGGCCCCGGATCCTGCGAGAGGCACCGTGCCGCTACCGCGATCTCGAGCTCGTGACGGCGTTCGACCAGGTCGGTTACGAGACGTTCGGGATCCTCTCGGCCTTCGACCTCGCTGCGCTCGGGCCGAACAGCGTCGGCTTCCGTCATCTCATGGCCGAGGCGATGGGTACGGCGTTCGTCGACAGCATGACCCACTACGGCGATCCCGCAGTCGTGGACAGCCCCGTCGCCGGCCTCGCCAGCCCCGCCTTTGCCCTCTCCCGCGCCGCCGAGCTCCGGCTCGACCGGGCCCAGGCACGTCCCATCGCGGCCGCCGATCCACGGCCGTTCGACGAGACGGCGAAGCGGCTCCCGGTGATGGGAACGAGCCAGATGGTGGCCGCCGATGCCGACGGCAACGTCGTCTCGCTGATCACGACGCTCACGAGCTCCTTCGGCTCCTGCGTGCTCGTCCCCGGCACCGGCGTGTTCCTCAACAATGCCATGCTCAACTACGACCCACGGCCCGGCCGGCCCGCTTCGATCGCGCCCGGGAAGATGCCGATCTTCGCCGCGCCGGCGCTCGTCGCCGCCCGGGACGGCGTCGGCGTCCTGGCCGTCGCCGGCTCCGGCGGTTACCGGATCCTCTCCGGAGTCGTCCACACGGCCGTCCACGCCATCGACTACGGCTACCCGCTGCAGGCCGCGGTCGACGCACCTCGCGTGCACTGCCAGGGAGATGCGACGTTCGTCGACGCGCGCGTACCGCCGGCCGTCGTCGAGGAGCTGCGCCGGCTCGGCCACGAGATCGTCGTCGTTGCAGACGACCCGGGCGTCTACCACTTCGGCCGGGTGGCAGCGGTGACGCGCGACCCCGAGAGCGGCGAGCTCGCCGCCGCCGCCAACCCGGTCTGGGCGACGGCGACCGCCGTTGCCGCCGCCCCGGGGCCGAACGCCGCCGGCCGATAGAGTCGCACCATGACCAGACTTCTCCACACCATGCTGCGCATCACCGACGCCGAGCGGAGCCGCGCCTTCTACGAGACGCTCGGGCT
Organism: uncultured Gaiellales bacterium; assembly: GCA_964581085.1. GTDB lineage: Bacteria > Actinomycetota > Thermoleophilia > Gaiellales > Gaiellaceae > Gaiella. The sequence continues at coordinate 132,960 of CAZOMP010000001.1, forward strand.
GGAGTTCCGGCGCGAGAGCGAGATCGTTCGGGACGGCCACCACGAGGCGACGCTGTACTTCTACGGCTTCCCGGGCGAGGAGGTCGAGCTCGAGCTGACCTGGAACACCGACGGGCGCTCGTACGAGCTCGGCTCCGCCTACGGGCACATCGCAATCCGCGTCGACGACATGGACACCACGCTGGCGGAGCTCGCAGGTAAGGGGATCGAGCCGGAAAAACCCCCCTACCGACTCCGTGCCGGCGGCAGCCTGATCTGCTTCGTCCAGGACCCGGACGGCTACCGGATCGAGCTGATCGAGAACGCAGCCTAGGCCGGTCCGAGCTCGGCCTCGGCGGGCAGCTCACGGCGCCGGTCGGGTGCCGGCTCGACCGCCTCGCGCACTCGCGCATCGGCGTACACGTACACCGTGACGAGCCCCACGAACGGGAACGCGAGCGTGTAGACGATGCCCGCGACGACGTTGAGCAGCGCGAACGGCATGCTCGTGGTGAAGATGAGCGCAACGCCGACGAGCGGGCCGATCGCGAGCGCCACCGCGGCGCTGAGGCCGACGAGCGAACCGACCCGGATCCAGTGCCCTCGTACGAGCGTGGCGCTGCGATGCAGCGCCGAGAGCCCTCGCCGTTCTTCGAGCTCCACCGCCGGCGCGAGCAGGCACCAGCGTACGGCGAGCCAGATCGCAACCGGAATCAGGAACGTCGTCGCCGTGAGCAGGATCCACGCGACGACGAAGACGCCGACGGTGCGCAGGAGTGGCGCAATCTGGACGAGCGCGAACCGGTAGGCGGCAAACGGACCGACATCCCGCCCTGCATCGAGCTCTCGCATGGCGCACGCGACCGCAGCCTGCACGAGCGCGAGGCCAAGCAGGGTCAGCGTCATGCCGATCCAGAGCGCCACGATCGCGAACGTCCCGGCACCCTGGCCGGTGACGACCCCGAGCAGGTCGATCGCACGGTAGAGCAGCCACTGCACGAGGCCGATCACGAATCCGACCGGGATCAGCAGGAGCCCGATCCCGAGGAAGAGCAGCGGCCGACGAAGGTACATCCTCACCGACGAGGCGAGCACCTGGCCCCAGGAGCGCCGGCGGGCCAGCCGCAGCGGGGCGGCCGGGTGCCACGTCGCGCGGATCACGGCGAAGGCGACGAGCGCGATCACGGCGAGGATCGCAAGCACGGTGAAGCTCGGGCTGCGCAGCAGGAGCGCGAGGCCCTTCGATCCTCGCGCGACGCCGTTGCAGAAGAGGTCGGTGGCATGCGTGCCGAGGATTCCCCCCGCAGGCACCGCATAGCTCGTGTCGCGCCACTGCGAGGCCCACGTGAGCGGCGCCGCCCACTGCTCCTTCATGTTCGGGCCTGTCGGCCCGTTGAAGAACGCCTTCTCGAGCTCGCCCCAGCGACCCTCGAAGTCGATCCACGGGAACGCTCTGGTGGCGGCCGTCGGGTCGCTCGGAATCGTCTCCACCCGGGGCATCAGCTCCCGATGCGGGCCGACGGTGTTGTCGCAGCCGACGCCGGCATCCGCGGAGCTGCCGAGGTAGAGCGCCGAGGTGAACTTGTTCGCATGTGAGCCCGCGGCCGGGTAGACGACCGGATGGGTGCCGTCGACTATTTCGAGCTTGTCGTCGCCCCACCTCGCCCGCTCGGCGCCCTCGTGGGAGCTGTAGCCGACCTCGTACGGCGTCTTCGTGAGCGCCTCCGCCGCGTCCTTCGCCTCGAAGTTGAGCTGGATCATCTCCCAGTCGCCCTCGTGGGTGTTGTTGAAGTCGTTGAAGACGTAGAAGAACCAGTACTGCAGCGCGAGCTTGCCGGGGTACGCCGGGTCGGTCGCGACGTGGGCGTACACCGTCGGCTGCTTGCCCTTCGTGATCCGACGCGACCACAGCTCGTAGCTGCAGCCGGGGCTGAGCGGGTCCCCGGGGAAGTCGAGGTGATACTCGTAGCGGTTCCTGAGGTCGGTCGCGAGCGGCGCGATCTTGACGAGATCGGTGCGATTCCAGGGACCACGAAAGGCGACGTCGTGGTTGTCGAAGAGCGCGTCGACGTCTGTCGGCTCGTACGGCTCGCCGGGACCGCACTCCTTCGGCTGCTCGACGAGGCGGACGTCAGGGGCGTAGCGCTGCGCGAGCTCGTTCTCCGGGCTCCCGAGTGCGGGAGCCACGAGGACGAGCGCGGCAACGGCCGTGAGAGCGACAAGGGCGGCGCGCATCGCGGCAACGCTAACCGATTCACCGGCAGGCCCCGCGGAGAGCGACAGTTCAAGCGCAGCGGTTCTCCGTACGACGTCTAGGCTTGCGCGGATGGAACAGCGAACACTCGCAGAGCTCACGGCCGCGCTCGACGACATCCGCCGCTCGCCGGCCGAGCACGGCCGGCTCGAGCTGATCGTACGTCGCCTCCCGGCCGAGGGTGCGCGGGACGAGCTCGGGGAGGCGATGCTCGACGTCGAGCAGGGGCTCGTCGGCGACCGCTGGCACGCTACCGGGACGCCGAGTCTCGACACCCAGCTGACCCTGATGAACGCCCGGGTGATCGCGGCGGTCGCGGGTGCGCCCGAGCGGCGGGCGCTCGCCGGCGACCAGCTCTACGTCGACCTCGACCTCAGCGAGACCAACCTGCCGCCGGGCTCGCGGCTTGCAATCGGCGAATCGGTGATCGAGGTGACGGCCGAGCCGCACACGGGCTGCGCCCGCTTCAGCGCCCGCTTCGGCTCCGACGCCGTCAAGTTCGTCAACAAGCCGCCCGGACGTGAGCTACGGCTGCGCGGACTGAACGCCCGCGTCGTCACACCCGGCGCGATCCGGGTCGGCGACCCGGTCACGAAGCTCGGTTCGTAGAACGCGTCAGCTCGTCTCGTTGGGCGCCAGGAACGAGGCGCCGCCCTGTCCCGAGACGAAGCTCTTCTCGGCAAGGAAGCCGCCGTCCACCGGTAGCGCCACCCCGGTGACGTACGACGCCGCGTCCGAACAGAGCCAGAGCACAGCCTGGGCGACATCGCCCAGCGTCCCGGCGCGCCGCAGCGGCACCGACAGGGCGAGCTCCTGCTCGAAGCTCTCGTCGGCGAAGTACTGCTCCGTCAACGGGGTACGGATGACACCGGGGCAGAGCGCGTTGACCCTGATCCCGTCGGCCGCGAGGTCGCGAGCGAGGCTCTTCGTGAGCCCGACGACGCCGTGCTTTGCCGCGGTGTACGCCGGCCGGTGCGAGAGACCCGTGAGACCGCCGACGGAGGAGAGGTTGAGGATCGAGCCGCCGCCCGTCTCGCGCATCCGCAGCGCCGCCGCCTGGCAGCAGTAGAACGTGCCACTCAGGTTGACGGCGATCACGTTCTCCCATTCCTGCGCCGGGAGCGTGTGGGCGTCGCCGATCTCACGGATCCCGGCGGAGTTGACGAGCACGTCGATGCGCCCCCATGCTGCGACAGCCGCGGCGAACGCCGCCTCGACGCGCGCGGGATCCCGTACGTCGACCACGGCCGCAAATGGATTTCCCACAAGCGTCGCAGCTACCTCACGGACCGCCTCCTCCGAGCGATCGAGCAGCATCAGGCTCGCGCCCTGGGACGCGAACAGCTCCGCGACCTCGCGTCCGATGCCGCTGCCGGCACCGGTCACCACCGCGACCTTTCCCTTCAGGATCACGTGCCTTCCCTCCTCTCGACCGATCGACGCCAGTAGCATCGCCGATGTGACGGAGCGACGGGACCGGGCCGCGACCTGGCAGGTGATCGGCGCGCGCCATGCAGGCATCACGGTCTCCGACCTCGACCGCTCGCTCGACTTCTACTGCGGGCTGCTCGGACTGGAACTGCTGTGGCGACGCCGTTTCGAGGAGCGCGCGATCGCCGAGATCGTGGGCGTGCCCGAGGCCACGGCCTTCGACATCGCGTTCCTCAGGATCCCGGGTAGCGACACCGAGGTGGAGCTACTCCGCTATCACGGCCCGGCACCCGTCTCGGGCGCGTGCCCGCCCTCGCACCACGGCACCGGCCACTTCTGCCTGTTCGTCGACGACGTGCGAGCGCTCCACGGCGACCTCGCCTCCAGGGGTGTCCGGTTCCGTTCGGACGGGCCGGTCGAGCTCACGGGCGGCTCGAACAAGGGCGGGCTGAGCCTCTACGCACTCGACCCGGATGGCTACGTGGTCGAGGTCCACCAGCGTCCTCCCCATGCGAACTGAGCCACCGATCGCGGCGAGCGGCCGCGCCGGACGGCCGCCGCTGCTCGAGCAGTACCGCCGCATGTGCCTGATCCGCACCTTCGAGGACAGGGCGAAGGAGCTCTTCGAGCAGGGGGCGATCCTCGGCACCGCTCACAGCTGCGTCGGCCAGGAGGCGATCGCAGTCGGGGCGGCCGGCGTGATGCGGAAGGGGGACTACGTCGTCGGGCACCACCGCTCGCACGGCCACCTGATCGCAGCCGGTGCCGACCTGCATCGGATGATGGCGGAGATGTTCGGCAAGCGGACGGGCTACTGCCGGGGCCTCGGCGGCTCGATGCACATCGCAGACCTGGAGCTCGACATCCTCGGCTGCAACGGCATCGTGGGAGCAGGGATCCCGCACGCCGCGGGGGCCGGCCTGACGGCCCGGCTGCGTGGCACGGGCAGGGCCGTCCTCTCGTTCTTCGGCGACGGCGCCGCCGGGCAGGGGGCGGCGCACGAGGGCATGAACCTGGCCGCCACCTGGCAGCTTCCGGTCGTCTTCATCTGCGAGAACAACCAGTTCGCGCTGTCGGCCGAATGGCGCGCCCAGCGCGCCGTGCAGGATCTCGCGCTCCGCGCCGAGGGCTACGGGATGCCGGGAGCGATCGTCGACGGCAACGACCTCGTCGCCGTCGAGGACGCCGTCGAGGAGGCGCTCGTTCGCGCGCGCGCCGGCGAGGGCCCGAGCTTCCTCGAGATGAAGACATTCCGGCGCCTGCAGCACTCGATGCGCGCCAACCTCCCGGACGTCCGCGATCCCGGCCTCGTCGCCGAGTGGGAGGGGCGGGACCCGCTCCCCCGTCTCGCAGCTCTTCTGTTCGAGCTCGGGGAAGCGGACGTCGACGATCTGGCCGCGGTCGAGGCCGCGGTCGCAGCGGAGGTCGAGGCAGCCGTGGCGAGGGGTCTCGCCGACGACGACGCGGGCGCCGACGACCTCGCCGGCGCCGTCCTCGCGCCGCTTGCCCGGCACCCGTCACCTCCCGACGCCGGCGAGCGGGCACTCGCGTTCGTCCCGGCGATCCGCGAGGCGCTCGACCTCGAGCTCGCCGCCGATCCGGACGTCGTCGTGATCGGAGAGGACGTCGGCCGCATCGGCGGCCTCTTCCGCGCCAGCGAGGGTCTGTACGAGCGCTACGGGGCCGAGCGAGTCCGCGACACGCCGCTCACCGAGAGCGGCTTCGTCGGCTGCGGGATCGGGGCGGCGCTGACCGGGCTCCGGCCCGTCGTCGAGCTGCAGTTCTCCGACTTCGCCGGCGTCGCGTTCGACCAGATCCTGAACCAGGCCGCCAAGCTCCGCTTCATGATGGGCGGCACGCCGACGCTGCCGCTCGTGATCCGGATGGTCGGCGGCGGCGGCGTCAGGCTCGGCGCCCAGCACTCGCAGAGCCTCGAGGCGCTCTTCGCCCACATCCCCGGCCTCGTCGTCGTGATGCCCTCGAACCCCTACGACGCCAAGGGCCTTCTCGCCGCCTCGATCCGGGACGACAACCCGGTCGTCTTCCTGGAGCAGAAGCTCCTCTTCTTCTCGGATCCCGCACCCGTGCCGGAGCAGCGGTACCTGATCGAGCTCGGCCGCGCCCGCGTCGTCAAGGAAGGGACGGACGCGACGGTCGTTGCGCTCGGGGCGCTCGTACCGCATGCCATTCGTGCGGCCCGTGAGCTCGCAGCCGAGGGTATCTCGGTCGAGATCGTCGACCCGCGCACGCTCGTCCCGCTCGACACGGATGCGATCGCGGCCTCGGCGGCGAAGACCCACCGCGTCGTCGTCGCCCACGAGGCGGTCCGCTTCGGCGGCTTCGGTGGCGAGATCGCCGCCTGGGTGGGGGAGCACTGCTTCTGGGATCTCGACGCGCCCGTCGTGCGCGTCGGCGCGCCCTCCCGGCCGATGCCCTACCAGAAGGATCTCGAGCTGGCGACGCTGCCCGGCCCCGCCGACGTGGCGGCGGCGGTACGCTCGCTCTTCTAACGCAGCCCGTCGCCGAGGCGGTCAGCGAAGCGCCAGCAGCGCGATCCCGCAGACGACGACGACCGAGCCGACGACGCGCCAGCGGCTGACCCGCTCGTGCAAGACGACCGCGGCGAAGGCAGTCGCGATCACGACGCTCGTCTCGCGCACGGCGGCGACCGACGCGGCTGAAGCGCGGTCGAGCGCCGCCAGGACGAGGGCGTAGGCGAAGAACGAGGCGCAGCCGGCGACGATCGCCGAGAGGCCGAGCTCGGCGCGCACCCGCGCCGGCCCACGCGTCACGAGCACCGCGGTCGCGTATCCCGCCGCCGCCGGGATCATGCTCAGCTCGAGGTAGGTGACCGGGCTCGCATGCGTGATCCCGCGCTTGTCGAGGAGCGTGTAGGACGCGATCACGCAGGCGATCCCGAGCGCGAACCAGAGCGCCTGCGAGTCGGGCGGCCGCGCCAGCCCGCGGACGAGCAGGACGCCGATCCCGACGAGAACGACCCCCGCCACCTGGGCGGCGGACGTCGCGTAGCCGAGCAGAGCGACCGAAACGACGAGCACGATCGCCGGTGCCGTCCCGCGGGCGACCGGATAGACGAACGACAGCTCGGCCTTGCGGTAGGCGGTTGCGAGCAGGGCGAAGTAGACGAGCTGGAGCATCGAGGTGACGACGATGAACGGCCATACCGACCACTCGGCGTCGAAGCCGACGACGGTCACCGGCGCGAACACGACGACGGAGGCGACGAGCGCGACGGCGGTGGCGCTCTCGGGATCGCGTGCCCGGGCCAACAGCAGGTTCCAGAACGCGTGCACGAACGCGGCCGCGAGCGCGAGGGCAAATGCGACGGGCGCCATGAGCCGAGCCTACGCGGACGCGCGGCCACGCCCGTCAGTAGGCTGACCGGGATGACCGTCCGCGCGCTCATGTTCGACTTCAACGGGACTCTCTCGAACGACGAGCCCGTCCTTCTCTCGATCTACCAGCGACTCTTCGCCCGTCACGGGCGGCCGCTCCGCCCCGAGGACTACTTCGCCCAGCTGGCCGGGCTCTCGGAGGAGGCGCTGATCGGGACGTGGCTCGGAGTCGAGGGAACAGAGCTGGAGGCGCTCGTCGAGGAACGCATCGCGACCTACGCGGCCGAGGCGGACGGAGCGACCGTGACGGCACCGGTCCGCGAGGCGGTGCGCTATGCCGCCGCACGTGTGCCCGTCGCGATCGTCTCGGGTGCCTTCCGGGTCGAGATCGAGCCCGTCGTCGCAGCCGCGGGGCTCGGCGAGGCGATCGTCGAGATGGTCTGCGCCGACGACGTCACGAACGGGAAGCCGCATCCCGAGAGCTACCTGCGTGCCTCCAGGCTGCTCGGCGTCGAGCCGGCCGAGGCGGTCGCCTTCGAGGACACCGAAGCCGGGGTCGCCTCCGCGACCGGGGCGGGCGTCCACTGCGTCGCCGTCCGCGGCACGCTCCCGGACGAACGGCTCGCGCGGGCGGACGAGATCGTGGACTCGATCGACCTCGCGCTGATGGAACGGCTCCTGGGCTAGTCCCTGCCGATGCTCCTCGCGATCGACCAGGGCACGACCGGCACGACGTGCCTCGTGGTGGACGAGGAGCTGCGGACGATCGGCCGTGGCTACCGGGAGATCGGGCAGCACTTCCCCGAGCCCGGCTGGGTGGAGCACGACCCGGAGGAGATCTGGGCGAGCGTGCTCGTGACGGCGGAGGAGGCGCTCGCCGCCGCACGGATCGACGCCCGGGACCTGGCAGCGATCGGGATCACGAACCAGCGCGAGACGACCGTCGTCTGGGAGCGCTCGAGCGGGCGTCCCGTCCAGCGCGCCATCGTCTGGCAGGACCGCCGCTGCGCCGCGCGCTGCGCAGAGCTGCCCGAGGATCTCGTCCGGGAGCGCACCGGGCTCGTCTGCGACCCCTACTTCTCCGCCGCGAAGCTCGAGTGGATCCTCGCCCGCACCGAGCTCGCGCCGGAGCAGCTTGCGTTCGGGACGGTCGATTCGTGGCTCGTCTGGAAGCTGACTCGCGGCGGCGCCCACGTCACCGACCCGACGAACGCCTCGCGGACGATGTTGTACGGCCTCGACGGGGGCGCCTGGGACGACGAGCTGCTCGCGCTCTTCGCTCTGGATGGAGGCCTCCTCCCCACCGTCGTCCCCTCGTCGGGCATCGTCGGCGACGCGCATCTCCTGGGCGCCACGATCCCCATCGCCGGCATCGCAGGCGACCAGCAGGCCGCGCTCTTCGGCCAGGGCTGCTTCGAGGCCGGGGCCACCAAGGCGACCTACGGCACCGGGACCTTCGTCCTCGCACATGCCGGCGCCGACCGGTCTCCTACCGCCCCGGGCCTGCTTCGCACGGCCGCCGCCGTCCCGCCGGGCGCCGCGCCCGCGTTTGCGGCGGAGGGCTCGGTGCTCGTCGGCGGCTCCGCCATCCAGTGGCTGCGGGACGGGCTCGGGATCGTCGCGAACGCGGCCGAGAGCGAGCGACTAGCACGCGAGGTGGGTGACACCGGGGGCGTCACGTTCGTGCCCGCGCTCACCGGTCTCGGCTCACCTCACTGGGACCCGCAGGCGCGGGGGTTGATCAGCGGCATCACCCGTGGTACGACCCGAGCACACCTCGTCCGCGCAGCACTCGAGGCGATGGCCCACCAGGTCGCCGACATCGTGGACGTGCTGCCCGTGGCGGCGGAGGCTCTGCGCGCCGACGGCGGCGCCACCGCGAACACGTTCCTGATGCAGCTCCAGGCGGACCTGCTCGGCGTCCCGGTCGAGGTGAGCGCCGACACCGACGCGACGGCTCTCGGCGCCGCCGCCCTGGCGGGGCTTGGAGTCGGGATCTGGCCGGGAACGGAGGCGCTCCTGCCACTGCTCCATCGCGGCGCCCGTTACGAGCCGATGCTGTGCCGCGACGAGGTCGAGTCGCGTCGCGACGGGTGGCGCCGGGCTCTGCAGCGGGCGATGATGGCGTGATGCTCGTCATCGCCCACCGGGGGGCATCGTCGGAGCGCAAGGAGAACACCATTCCGGCGTTCGAGCGGGCGATCGAACTCGGCGCCGACTTCGTCGAGCTCGACGTCCAGTGCTCCCGGGACGGTGGGCTCGTCGTCTTTCACGACCTCCAGCTCGATCGTCTCACCGACGCGACCGGTCCGCTGCGGCAGCGAACCCTCTCCGAGTTGCGAGCGCTCGGACTCCCGACGCTCGAGGACGTGCTCGAGCTGACGGCCGGACGGATCCGGGTGATGGCCGAGCTCAAGAACCCGTGGCTCTACCGCCGCCACGACATCGTGACACGGACCGTCGACCTGCTGCGCCCCGACGATGTCGTCGTCTCCTTCTCGCGCCGCGCGATCCGGGAGACGCGACGACACCGGCCCGAGCTGCGCACGGTGCAGCACGTGGGGTACGGAACGTCGATCCGCGCCGCCGCGCACGACGCCTGGGCGGCCGGGTTCGACGACTCCCGCGTCAGCCCGCGCGGGCTGGCGCTGGCGCGCCGGCTCGGCCTGGAGACGACCGTCTACACCGTGAACGACACGGCACGGCTGCTCGAGCTGGAGAGCCTCGGCGTCGGTGGTGTGTTCACGGATTGTCCGGATCGAGCTCTGGCAGCTCTGGGCCGTCGTCGGGCAACCTGAGCAGCTTCGCGTCGTCCGCGGGAACCCGGGCGATCACCTGGGCGCCGACCGGAAGGGCTGCCGCGCGAGCAGCCGACATGTCGCACACGAGCTGGGTGCCGTCCGCCGAGATCCGGACACGCGTGACGGCTCCGAGGAAGGTCTGTTGGACGACCTCACCGGCGAACGCGTTCGGCTCGGCGCCGTTCGTACGCGCTTCCACGCCGAGCGCCTCCGGCCGCACGAGCAGGAGCACCCGCTCGCCGTTGCGGTGGCCGCGCGCTGCGTCGACCCGTAGGCGCGTCGGCCCGAGATCGAGCTCGCCGTTCGCGGCATCGACGACCGTTCCCGGCAACCGGTTCATCGTGCCGATGAACTGCGCCACGAACGGCGTTGCGGGCGAGGTGTACATCTCGTGCGGCGTCCCCATCTGCTCGATCACGCCCGCATACATGACCGCGACGTGGTCGGAGATCGCGAGCGCCTCCTCCTGGTCGTGGGTCACGTAGAGGGTCGTGATCCCGAGCTCGAGCTGGATGCGGCGAATCTCCTCGCGCAGCTGTACGCGCACCTTCGCGTCGAGCGCCGAGAGCGGCTCGTCGAGGAGGAGCACGCGTGGCTCGATCGCAAGCGCTCTCGCGAGCGCGACCCGCTGCTGCATGCCGCCCGAGAGCTGGTGCGGGTAGCGACCGCCGGCTCCCGCGAGCCCGACGAGCTCGAGCAGCTCCTCCACCCGCTTGCCGCGGTCGCCCTTGTCGCGCTTGCGGATCTTGAGCCCGAACTCGACGTTCTGGGAGGCGGTCATGTTCGGGAAGAGGGAGTACGCCTGGAAGACCATGCCCATGTCCCGCTTGTTGGGCGAGAGCCCGGAGATGTCCCTGCCCTGGACGAGGATCCGCCCCGCGTCGGGACGATCGAAGCCGGCGACGAGGCGCAGCGCCGTCGTCTTGCCGCACCCCGACGGTCCGAGCAGAGAGAGGAACTCGCCCTCGCCGAGCGCGATGTCGATGCCGTTCAATGCCTTGACGGGGCCGAAGTGGCGGTGGAGGTTCTCGAGGGTCAGGTAGGACATCTCGTCAGCGCGCTCCCAGGACAGTGCCGCCGGAGCCGCCCCGCTTGCGTCCCACGAAGACCAGCATCAGCATCGCGACCCACGTGATGATGAAGCTGAGCAGCGTGAGCGCGCCGGCCGGGAAGCCCTGCGACTCGTTGACGTACTGGATGAAGATGGGGAAGGTGTGGAAAGCGGCGAGGTTCGCAATCGTGAACTCCCCCATCACGATCGCGAGCGTCAGGAACGAGCCGGCGAGGGCAGCGGCGCGGATGTTCGGGAGGATCACCCGGAACATCGTCGTCCGCCAGCTGGCGCCGAGGCTCTGTGCCGCCTCGGTCAGGGTATGCACGTCGATCGAACGGAACCCCGCATCGAGCGTGAAGAACATGTAGGGGAAGGCGAGGATCACGTAGCCCGTCGCCAGGAAGCCCCAGGGCTCCTGGTAGAACCAGTCCGGCGTCCCCTTGAAGGTGCGCAGGAGGCCGACGACCAGCACGATCGGCGGCACCACGAACGGGATCAGCGCGAGGAACGCGATCACCGGCCGCAGGCGCGGCACCTTCAGGTGCACCCAGTAGATCGTCGGCACGAAGAGGATCAGCGCCAGGATCATCGTCTCGAGCGCAAGGAGGAACGAGACCTTGAGCGTGTTCCAGAAGTCGCCGTTGTGGATGACCCAGCTGTAGTTCGCGATCACGCAGCACTTGCCCGTCTGCGGGGACTTGAGGCTCGTGTCGAGGGTGGCGATGAGGGGCACGAGGAAGTAGAGCCCCGCGATCGAGAGCCAGATGAACGAGGAGACGGTGAAGCGGCGGCCGGTCCTCACTTCGCCCACCTCGCCGAGCGGCGTTGCAGCGGGATGTAGACGATCATCGCGGCGGCGAGCACGCAGAACATCCCGAAGGCGAGCGCCTGGGCCAGGTGCGGGTTGTCGAGCACGTTGCCCGTGTAGTAGGCCGAGATCAGGTTGGGCACGATCGGGATCGAGCCGGCGGTGAGGCTGTAGGCGGTCGCGTAGGCGGCGAACGCGTTCCCGAAGAGCAGGATCATGGCGCCGAGCAGCGACGGCATCAGCACGGGGATGCCGATGTGACGCCAGAACTGCACGGGTGTGGCGCCGAGGTTGAGCGCCGCCTCGCGCCACTCGCGGCGCAGCCCGTCGATGGCGGGCGCGATCACGAGGATCATGAGCGGGAACTGGAAGTAGAGGTAGGCGAGCACGACGCCCCACTGGGAGAAGAGCGTGATCCCGTGCTCGGTGATGTCGAAGCCGTGATCCCGCAGGAACACCGTCACGAGCCCGAGCGGCCCGATCGTGGCGATGAATGCGAACGCGAGCGGTACGCCGCCGAAGTTCGCGGCTACCCCGGAGAAGGTCATGATCGCGGCGCGGATCCAGCGAGGCGTCCCGTCCCGGACGGCGGCGTAGGCGATGAAGAAGCCGCCGATCCCGCCGAGCGAGGCCGAGATGAGGCTGATCTTGATGCTCGTCCAGTACGCGGTTCTGTAGGGCTCGTTGAAGAGGAGGTGGATGTTCGAGAGCGTCCAGCCGTCGTGGCGGTCCTGGAAGGCGCCGAGCATGACGGCGCCGGCCGGGACGAAGAGGAAGGCGGCCGCGTAGACGAAGAACGGGAGCGTGACGATCCACGCCCAGGAAAAACGCCTCCGGCCGGACGTCGTGTCCGGCCGGAGGTTCCCCACTGCTGCCTGTGTTGCGATGCTAGGCCCCCACGGCCGTCGGCCACTGCTGCGCGATGAGCGCCTTGGCCTTCGTCTGCTGGCCGATGCTCGCGAACTTCACCTTCTGGTAGATCGCCGCCGACGGCAGAGCCTTCAGCAGCTTGGCCGGGATCACCTTGCGGGTGGCGAGGTCGTTGAACCGGGCCGGGTGGGCGAAGCCCTTGAGCCAGATCAGCTGACCCTGGTCGGAGTAGAGGAACTCCTCCCACAGCCGTGCCGCCCACGGGTGCGGCGCCGTCGCGTTGACCGCCTGGGCGTAGTAGCCGCCGTAGACGCCGTCCGACGGGACCGAGACGGCCCAGCGCGCCGACGGGAAGCCGGTGACGTAGGCGAGGTTGTTGTAGTCCCAGTCGATCGAGATCGGCGTCTGGCCCGACGCGACCGTCTGCGGGGTCGTCTGCACGGGGATGAAGTTGCCGATCTTCTTCAGCTGCGCGAAGAAGTCGATCCCGGGCTGGACGTTGCTCGCCGAGCCGCCGTTGGCGAGCGCGGCCCCGAAGACACCCGACACGGCCGAGTTGGACGAGAGCGGTGAGCCGTTGAGCGCCACCTTGCCCTTGTACTCCGGCTTCAGCAGGTCCTTCCAGGTCTTCGGCGGAGTCGAGATCAGGTTCTGGTTGTAGCCGATCGAGATCGCACCCCAGTAGTCGCCCATCCAGAAGCCGCGCGTGTCCTTCATCGCCCGCGGGATCGTCTTGTACGTCCGCGGGAAGTACTTCGCGTAGAGCCCCTCGTTGGCGCCCTGGATCGCGAACGAGACGCCGACGTCGACGACGTCCGGAGCGCGCGAGTCGCCCTTGAGGGAGCGGATCGCCTCGTTCTCCTGCGCCGAGCTGCCGTCCGGGTTGTCGTTCGTGATCTTGATCCCGTACTTCTTCTGGAAGGTCGAGAGCATCTCGCCGTAGTTCGCCCAGTCGGGCGGCAGGGCGATCGTGTTCAGCTTCCCTTCCTTCTTCGCCTCCTTGACCATCTCGGCCACCGAGACGAGCCGGCCCGCGATCGGTGCGTTCTTGGCCGCCTGCTTGCGGGCCGCGAGCGCCGCCGGCGAGAGCGAGAGCACGGTGAGCCCGGCGCTCGCGGCGAGACCCCGCTTCACGAGCGACCGGCGCCCGATCTTCTCCTCCTCGAGCCTGCGCAGGAACTCGTATTCCTGCTCTTGAAAGTCTTCCATCCGACCCTCCTCGTCGTCGTACGTTTGACGCTTCGTCGCAGCCGTCCGGCCACTATGACGTCATCTGCGGCCACCAGTTTGCCACTTGGCGGTTACCTTGTCAGCAACGGCTGAAAGAGTACACCCGAAACGTGACCGATCCATTCCATACCGACGCCCCCTGGCTGCGCTGCGCGTTGCACGCGCACACCACGAACTCCGACGGAGAGCTCGCGCCGCGCATGCTCGTGAAGCACTACGAGCGTGCCGGCTACGACGTGCTCGCGATCACGGACCACTGGTTCCGCAGCACGGCGCCGTCGACGGAGCGCCTGCTCGTGATCGCGAGCGCCGAGCTCAACTGCGTCCTTCCCGGCCCCCGCGACGGGCACGTGCTCGCGCTCGGGATCGACGACACGCTCGGGTCGCTCGAGGGCGAGCGGCGCGATCTCGCCGGTACGGCAGAGTGGATCGTGGCCAACGGCGGTGTCGCCTTCCTCGCCCACCCCTACTGGACGGGCGCGTCGCCGGGCACGCTCGAGCTGCCCGAGACGGTCTCGGGGATCGAGGTGTTCAACGCCGGCTGCGAGCTCGAGCTCGGCCGCGGAACCTCGACGGTCCACTGGGACGAGCTGCTCGACGCAGGACGCACGTGCTTCGCGCTCGCGACCGACGACAGCCACCATCCCGGCTTCGACTCCGACCTCGCGTGGACGTGGGTGCGCGCCGAGCGGACGCAGGAGGCGGTGCTCGAGGCGCTCCGCAACGGCTGCTTCTACGGCAGCACCGGCCCCCGTATCTCGGCCGTCCGTCGGGTCGAGGAGGCCGTCGAGATCGAGTGCGAGCCCTGCCGCTCCGTCAACGTCGTCTACGGCGTCTCGAGCGGGGCGGGTGTCCACGCCGGCCGGCTCGGCTACCGCTACGGCGGCGAGATTCTCGACGCGACCTCAGACGGGCTCGTCACCGCAGCGCGGCTGACGGTGCCCGGGACGGCGGCCTATGCACGCGTCGAGATCACCGATGCCCGCGGCGGCAAGGCTTGGACGAATCCCCTGTGACCGTAGCCCCCTGGCGCGAAGCGGCCCGGGCGGAGCTGACACGCGCACCGTTCGACCTGCTCGTCGTGGGCGGCGGGATCGTGGGAGCAGGGGTGGCGAACGAAGCGGCGCGGCACGGGCTGCGGGTGGCGCTCGTCGACCGGGGTGACTTCGGCAACGCCACCTCGAGCGCGTCGTCGAAGCTGATCCACGGCGGACTCCGCTACCTGCGGCTCGGCGACGTCAAGCTCGTGCGCGAGGCGCACACCGAGCGCCGCGCCCTCCTGCACGTCGTCGCGCCGCACCTCGTCCGCAGGCTTCCCTTCCTCTTCACCGTCTACCGCGGCGGGCCCTATCGCCCGGCCACGATCCGGCTCGGACTGTGGACGTACTCGACACTCGCGCGCGAGCGCCTGGGAGGTTTCGCGAAGCCGGAGCGAGCGCGGGAGCGGGTGCCCGGCCTGCGGCTCGAGGGCCTGCTCGGCTGCGGCCTCTACCAGGATGCCTCCACGCACGACGGCCGCCTCTGTCTCGCGAACGTGACGGCGGCGTCCGAGGCGGGTGCCGTGGTCCTGAACCACGCCGAGGCGGTCGAGCTCCGCAACGTCGGCGGCCGCGTCCGGGGTGCGGAGATCCACGACCGGCTCTCGGGCGACACCGTCTCCGTCGACGCGAAGGCCGTGCTGAATGCGACCGGCCCCTGGCTCGACGTGCTGCGTCGGCTCGAGGAGCCGGGTGTTGCGCCCTACGGCAGCCTCTCGAAGGGCGTCCACGTCACGCTTCCGCTCGAGCAGCCGTGGTCGGCGGCGCTGACGATCCCCCACGACGAGGTTCGCGTCACCTTCGCCTACCCCTGGGAGGGGACGCTCCTGCTCGGAACGACCGACACGCTCTACGAGGGCGACCCCGCCGACGTGGCCGCCACCGACGCGGACGTGGAGACGGTGCTCTCCGAGGCCGCCGTCGCGGTCGACCCGTCCCTGCTTCGCAAGGAGACGGTGCTCACCACCTTCGCCGGCCTGCGGGTGCTGCCGAAGAGCGACGGCTCCACGGTCGACGCCCGCCGCGAGACCGCGTTCCTCGTCGGCCGCGGCGGGATGCTGACGGTCGCCGGGGGGAAGCTCACGACCTACCGGCGGATCGCGCTCGAAGCGTTGCACCGCCTCGCGCCCGAGCTCGGGGTCGGCAAGCTCGACGGGCGCCCGCGGCCGCTTCCCGGTGCGAGCGATCCGGATCCGGTCGCCGCCCGGCTCGCCGTCGACCGGGAGTTGGATTCCGAGGTCGCAGCACATCTCGCGCACTTCTACGGCTCGCGGGCCGACCGGGTCGTCGATCTTGCGGCACAGCAGCCGGAGCTGCTCGAGCGCCTCCATCCGGGGGCGCCCGACATCGCCGCGCAGGTCGTCTTCGCCGCCCGCGAGGAATGGGCCGTCGACGTGCAAGACGTCCTCCGGCGGCGGACGTCGCTCGCGGCCCGGGGGATCGGCGGCCCAGAGATCGCCGCTCGGGTGGAGACGCTGCTCGCGACTGCGACGACACCCGGCTCTTTGATTGGATAGCGGCAACGCGACAGGGAGGCCGCATGACGGCAGTTGAGGAGCCGCGGGCGTTCGTCCGCCCGGACGGCAAGGAGAAGGTGACCGGCACGGGGCGCTACACCGCCGACCTCGTGCTCGCCGGCCAGCTGATCGCGAAGTTCCGCTACGCAGACCACACGCACGCCCGGATCACGCGCATCGACACCGCCAAGGCGCGCGCGGTGCCGGGAGTGCTCGCCGTCGTCACTCACGAGGACGTGCCGGACGTGCTCTACGGCAGCGTCGTCCAGGACCGGCGACTGTTCGCGAAGGAGATGGTGCGCTTCGAGGGCGACATCGTCGCCGGCGTCGCCGCGACGAGCGCCGAGATCGCAGAGCTTGCCGCCTCTCTGATCGAGGTCGACTACGAGCCGCTGCCGGCGGTGACGGACTTCGAGGCGGCGCTCGCCGACGACGCGCCGCTCGTCCATCCGGACTGGGAGAGCTACGAGCGCGAGGAGGCACTCGGCAGCCATCACAACACCCTCGGCTACTCGACGATCGTGAAGGGCGACGCCGATGTGGCGCTCGCCTCGGCCGACGTCGTCGTCAAGGGCCGCTACGTGACCGACCCCGTGCAGGGCGTGCCGATCGAGCCTCGTGCGGTGCTCGCCCAGTGGAGCGGCGACAAGGTGACCGTCTGGTCGTCGACCCAGGTTCCCTACGCAGCGCGCGACGGTGTGGCGCGCACCCTCGAGCTGCCGGCCTCGAACGTGCGCGTGATCGTGCCGCTCCTCGGCGGCGGCTTCGGCGCCAAGTGCGACTTCCATTTCGAGGGTCACGTGGCGGCGCTCGCCCGCGCCGCCCGCCGCCCCGTCAAGCTCGTCTTCTCACGGCGCGAGGAGTTCGTCGCGGTCGGCCACCGGCGCGAGGGCATGGTGATCGAGCTCGAGACGGGCGCCCGCAGCGACGGCACTCTCGTCGCCCGCAAGGCACGCCTCGTGCTCGACAAGGGCGCCTACTGCGGCGAGGGCGGCTTCTTCGCGCAGATGGCTGCGATGCACGCACTCGGTCCGTACGAGCTCGAGAACGTGCACGTCGAGTCCTCGCTCGTCTACACGAACAACCAGCCCTCCTCCTCGATCCGCGCCCCGACGGCGCCGCAGGTGTGCTGGGCGCTCGAGCAGCACATGGACGAGCTCGCGGGAGCGCTCGGACTCGACCCGGTCGAGCTGCGACGGCGGACGGCGATCAGGGAGGGCTCGGTCACGGCCACCGGCCAGGTGCTGGAGCGGGTTGCGATGCACGAGACGCTCGAGAAGGCAGTGGAGTTGATCGGGTATGGACAGGATCTGCCCGAGGACGAGGCGATCGGCGTCTCGATCGGCTGGTGGCCCTGTTTTGCCTCGCCGAGCGGCGCCTACGTGAAGCTGAACGGAGACGGCACCGGCACGATCGTCACGGGCGCCCAGGAGAACGGCACCGGCGCGGTGATGGCGATGCCGAAGTACGTCGCCGAGACGCTCGGAATGCGCCCCGAGGACTTCTCGATCCTCTACCAGGACACCGACGCCGCGCCGTTCGACATGGGCTCGTGCGGCTCGCAGACGACGTTCAACAGCGGGCGCGCCGTGATCTCGGCGGCCGTCAACCTCCGCGAGCAACTGCTCGACGCGGCGGCCGAGGAGCTCGAGGCGGCGCGTGACGATCTCGAGCTTCGCGAGGGGCTCGTCGCCGTCAAGGGCTCGTCCGACAAGTCCGTCTCGATCGCCTCGCTCGCGGGGGGCGGCACCTTCCACGGCCGCAGCGACGACGTCGTCCCCGACGCGCCGCCGGCCGAGCCCGCGGAAGGCTGTGTCGGACGGCTCGGACTCGAGTCGTTCCACGCGCCGCAGTTGATCGCCCATGCCGTGCGCGTGCGCGTCGACCGCGGCACCGGCGTCGTCCGCGTCCTCCAGGTAGCGGCCGCGCACGACTGCGGCCGGATCCTGAACCGGCTCGGCGCCGACGGCCAGGTGTACGGCGGCGTCGTGATGGGAATCGGCCAGGCTCTCTCGGAGGGCACGCAGCTCGACGACCAGGGCCGCCACCGCAATCCTCACCTCACCGACTACAAGCTCGTGACCGCCTCCGACGCGCCGCAGATCGACGTCGCCTGGATCGAGACCGAGACGCCCAACGCCGGGCCGAAGGGGTCGAAGGGCGTCGGCGAGCCGCCCTGCGTCCCGACGGCGGGTGCGGTCGCGAACGCGATCGCGAAGGTCCTCGGGGCCCCGGTGAAGCATCTGCCGATGACACCCGAGCGCGTCTGGGAGGCGGGACGATGAGCGCGCCGACGTTCGTCACCGCCCGCTCGCTCGACGACGCGCTTGCGGCGCTCGCGGCAGGGGCCCGACCGGTCGCAGGCGGAACCGACATCGTGGTCGCGGCGCGCTCGGGCAAGGCTCCGTTGCCGGCCAGGCTCGTCGCCATCCACCGGGTCGACGAGCTGCAGGGACTCGGGGCGCTGCCCGACGGCAGTGTCCGGCTGGGTGCGCTCGCCCATCACACCGACATCGCAGCCCATGCGGAGATCCGCTCGCGCTTCGCGGCGCTGGCCGACGCGTGCGCGATCGTCGGCTCGCACGCGACGCGCGCCCAGGGGACGCTCGGCGGCAACCTCATGAACGCCTCGCCCGCAATGGAGACCGGTGGGCCGCTCGTCTGTTTCGACGCCACGGCGACGCTCCGGTCGGCCTCCGGTATCCGCACCGTGGCGGTCGAGAAACTGTGGAGCGGCCCGGGGCGGACGACCGCCGGCGAGGACGAGCTCCTCGTCGCCGTCGACCTGCCGGCGCCCGCAGCCCGGACGGGGAGCGCCTACCTGCGGCTCGAGTACCGCCGCCAGATGGAGATAGCCGTCGTCGGGGCGACGACGGTCGTGACGCTCGACGGCGATACGGTCGCCGAGGCACGGGTGGCGATGACCGCTCTCTCACCCACGATCCGACGCGTCCCCGACGCCGAGGCCGCGCTCCGCGGCAGCGACGGCGGCCCGGCCGCCGTCGGCGCGGCGGCAGCGGCCGTGGCCGAGGCTGCGACGCCGATCTCGGATGTCCGCGGGTCGGCCGCCTACCGGCGGGCGATGGCTTCGGTGATCACGACGAGGGCGATCGAACGGGCGCTCGCCCGCGCCAGGGAGGGAACCGCATGACGATCTCGGCGACGCTGACCGTGAACGGAACCGCGTACCCGGTGGAGCTCGAGCCTGGCACGTCGCTGCTCAGCGCCGTCCGCGACGTGATCGGCCTGACCGGCTCCAAGGAGGGCTGCGACGACTCCGAGTGCGGCGCCTGCATGATGCTGCTCGACGGGCGCCCCGTGAACTCCTGCTCCTACCTCGCCCTCCAGGCCGAGGGCAGCGAGGTGACGACAGTCGAAGGCCTCGGCGAGGGCGACGCGCTCGCCCCGCTCCAGGAGGCGTTCTTGCAGGAGGGTGGCGTCCAGTGCGGCTTCTGTACGCCCGGCATGCTCGTGTCGGCGACGGCGTTGCTGGCGGCAAACCCGTCGCCGAGCGAGGACGAGATCCGGGTCGCCCTTTCCGGCAACCTCTGCCGCTGCACGGGCTACGACGGCATCGTGCGGGCAGTGCTCGCGGCATCACACGCGGAGGGATAGCGGACGCAACCGGAAAGTACCGCCGTCCAGCGTCCCCGACGCCGCTGGCTGACGCTGGCGGTCGCGACCCTCGCCCAGGGAGCATTCGTGGCCGCGTTCTTTTGCATCCCCGTGCTCGCGCCGGTCCTGATCGACGAGTACGGCCTCGGCGTCCGACAGCTCGGGCTGCTCCTCGCGTGCATCGACATCGGCTCGGCTGCCGCCCTCATGGGCTGGGGTGTTCTCGCCGACCACGTCGGTGAGCGACCCGTCGTCACGGTCGGCCTCGCAGCAGCCGCAGCCGCCCTGCTCGGTGCAGCGCACGCCTCGTCCTTCGTGCCCTTCGCGCTGCTCCTCGTCGTGACGGGCGCGCTCGGATGCTGCGTCTACACCGCCACCGGCCGCGCTGTCACGGCGGCATTCGACGCGGACGAACGCGGTATCGCGCTCGCGATCCGGCACAGCGCGAACCTCGTCGCCGGCGCGCTCGCCGCCCTGACGCTCCCCCACGTCGCCTCGACAGCCGATGCGACGCCCGCCCTCACCGCGGTCGCAGCGATGATCGCCCTCGCGGCCGTCGCCACCGGCATCCTGCTGCCAGGCGGTGTCCACGGGCGCGCCGACGCTGACGCCGGTGCGCCGCACCCGGGCCGTGACGTCCGCATCTGGGGGATCAGCGGCGGCAGCGGCCTACTGATTCTGGCTCAGGGCTGCCTTCTCTCGTTCTTCATCGTCTTCCTGCACGAGCGCCACCATCTGGGCGGCGGCTCGGCGGCTGCGATCTTCGCCGCCGCCCAGCTGACGGGTGCTGCCGTCCGGCTCGCAGTCGGTCGCTGGTCGGACGTCCGCGGCCTCCGGATCGAGCCGCTCCTCCTCGTCTCCGCCGGCTTCTCGGCAGGGCTGTTCGCGTCCGCCGCCCTTGCCGGCGCGTCGCTCGCGCTCGTCCTGCCGCCGCTCATGTTCGCGACCATCCTCTCGATGTCGTGGGCCGCGCTCTCCTACACCGCGGTAGCCGAGATCGGCGGGGAGCGTGCCGGAGCCGCGATCGGGATCCAGCAGACCGTTCTCTCCTTCGGATCGCTCTCGGCGCCGATCGTCTTCGCCTTCGTGGTTGCCGATGCCGGCTGGAGCGCGGCGTTCGCGGTCGCCGGTGCGATCGCGCTCGGGGGCATCGTCGTGATCCGGCGCTTCCGGTTCACAGCCGTGTCGGCTGCCTGATCGTCGAGCGACTACACGTGGCTGATCGCGGCGGTCATCGCGATGCTGCAGGCGAGGACGATCGCAAAGAGCCAGAGCCAGTGCGTGACCGAGCGGCGGGGCAGCCGACGCTTGCGGCCACCGTTCAGATCGCTCCCCATCCCGGGAGGAGCTTAGTCGATCAGCGCGTGTGGCGGTAGAACGCCACGTGCTCGGGTGGCAGCGGCGTATTGCCGAGGATGAGGTCGGCGGCCTTCTCGGCCACCATCATCGTCGGTGCGTAGATGTTGCCGTTCGTCACGTAGGGGAAGACGGAGGCGTCGACGACGCGGAGGCCGTCGAGACCGCGTACGCGCATCGTGAGCGGGTCGACGACGGCCAGTTCGTCGACGCCCATCCGGCACGTGCACGAGGGGTGTAGGGCCGTCTCGCCGTCCGCCCGCACCCAGTCGAGGATCTCCTCGTCGGTCTGCACCGACGGGCCCGGTGAGGTCTCGCCGCCGTTGAACGGTGCGAGCGCCGGCTGCTCCATCAGCTCGCGCGTCCGCCGGATCGCCTCCACCCACTCGCGCCGGTCCTGTTCGGTCGAGAGGTAGTTGAAGCGGAGCGCGGGCTTGGCGAGCGGGTCGGAGCTCGTGATCCGAACCGAGCCGCGTGCGTCGGAGTACATCGGCCCCACGTGTACCTGGTAGCCGTGGCCGCCCTCCGGCTGGGAGCCGTCGTAGCGGATCGCGAGCGGGAGGAAGTGGTACATCAGGTTCGGATAGGCGACCTCGTCGTTCGAGCGGATGAACCCGCCCGCTTCGAAGTGGTTCGTGGCGCCGGGCCCCCTGCGCAGGAAGAGCCACTGGAAGCCAATCCAGGGCGCCCGGCGCTTCTCGAGCGAGGGCTGCATCGTCACCGGCTGCAGACAGGCGTACTGGACGTAGACCTCGAGGTGATCCTGGAGGTTCTCCCCCACGCCGGGAAGCTCGTGCAGCGGCTCCACCCCGGCCGCCTGCAGTACCTGCGGGGCCCCGATTCCCGAGAGCTGCAGCAGCTGCGGCGAGTTGATCGCCCCACCGCAGAGGATCACCTCGCCGGCTTCGATGCGCTCTCCCTTGACCGTCTCGACACCGACCGCACGCGTCCCTTCGAGCAGGACCCGGGCGACCTGGACGCGGGTGCGCACGGAGAGGTTCGGCCGGCTCAGCACCGGATGGAGATAGGCGCGTGCCGCGCTCAGCCTGCGGCCGCGGCGGATGTTGCGGTCGAACTTCGCAAAGCCCTCCTGGCGGACTCCGTTGACGTCGTCGTGCACGACATGGCCGGCCTCGCGGCACGCCTCGAAGAACGCGTCGAAGAGCGGGCTCCGGGCAGGGCCCCGCTCGAGGCCGAGCGGCCCCGTGTGCCCACGGAAGACCTCGTCGGGGGGTACGGCGGTGCAGTCCTCCATGCGCTTGAAGTAGGGCAGGCAGTCGGCGTAGCTCCACGTCTCCATCCCCGGGTCGGCGGCCCAGCGCTCGTAGTCGAGCGGGTTGCCGCGCTGGAAGATCATCCCGTTGATGCTCGACGAGCCGCCGAGTACCTTGCCACGGGCGTGGTAGATGCGGCGGCCGTTCATGTACGGCTCCGGCTCGGACTCGTACTTCCAGTCGTAGAAGCGATTCCCGATCGGCGTCGCAAGCCCGGCAGGCATGTGGATGAAGACGTCCCACTTGTAGTCCGGCCTGCCCGCCTCCAGCACGAGCACACGCGTCGAGGGATCGGCGCTGAGCCGGTTCGCGAGTGCCGATCCGGCCGAGCCGCCGCCGACGATGACGATGTCGAATCGCTCGCTCATCGTCCGTCGAGGTGCTGCCGCCGCCAGGCCTCGGTGTCCTCGAGATCGTTGAACGTGAAGACGTGGAAGCCCGCGATTCCTGCGCTCGGATCGGCGATGTCGAGTCCCTTGATCAGCCGGTCGGGGCTGAAGCCGCCCGGCTGGAAGAAGCGGGTCACGAAGCTGCCGTGCTTGCGCAGGAAGCGGATCGACTCGCCGATCCCGATCCGGGTCGAGACACGCAGGAGCTTGGCGCGCTCGACCGCACCGGGGATGCCGACGTAGAGCGGCAGCTCGACGCCCCGGGCCCGGACCTCGCGCAGCCACCGCATCGTGAGCTTCGAATCGAAGCAGATCTGCGTCGCCATGTAGCTCGCATAGGGCGCCTTCTCCGCCATCGCCGCCCACGCCGTCGCCTCGTCGAAGATCGGATGCGACTCGGGGTAGGCGGTCATGCCGACCCGGTCGAACGGATCTCCGAGCTCCCGCAGGTCGCGTAGCAGCGGTGCCGCTCCCTCGTAGGCACCGGCAGCCTCCTCGGCATCGCCTGCGACGACGAAGACGTCGGTTGCGCCGAAGCCGCGCAGGCGGTCGACGATCTCGGCCAGGTGCGTGCGGTCGCGTACGAGCCGGGCCGAGAGGTGCGGCACAACGGCGTACCCCGCTCGCGCGAACGACTCGGCGAGCTCGAACGAGGGTTCGAGCCCCTTCACGGGCGAGACCGTCACCGTCAGGAGGACGTCCTTGGGCACGAACTCGAGCACCTTTTCCTCTGCGCCTTGCAGCGGGATGATCTCGAAGCGCGAGGCTCCGATCAGATCCGACAGGCTCATGCGTTCGCGTCCGGGAACGACGCCTTCTTGCGCGCGATGAACTCGAGCAGCTCCGCGTCGACGGCGTCGTCGATCGGCGGCGGCTCGTACGCGGCGAGCATGCTCTTCCAGGTCGCATGCGCACGGACGTTCGCGTCCTTGGCGCCGTCGAGGTCCCACTGCTCGAAGCTGCCGTTGTCGGCGTTCGTCGAGCGCCAGAAGGCGCTCTCGAAGTTCGCGAGCGTGTGGGGGTGCCCGAGGAAGTGCGTGCCGGGGTCGTTCGAGAGCAGGGCGTCGAGGGCCTGGCCGTTCGGGCTCACGTCGACGCCGGGCGCGAACGCGTGCCAGGCAGCCGCCTGGTCGACGTCGAGGATGAACTTCTCGTACCCCATCGTCAGCCCACCCTCGAGCCAGCCGGCGGTGTGGAGCACGAAGTTGACGCCGCCGAGCATGGTCGGCTGCATCGTGTTCGCGGACTCGTAGGCGGCCTGCGCGTCGGCGACCTTCGATGCCGTCAGCCCGCCGCCGGAGCGGAAGGGGACGCCGAGCCGCCGCGCCAGCGCCGCCATCACGTAGAGGATCAGGGCCGGCTCGGGGGTGCCGAAGGTGGGGGCGCCGGACTGCATCGACATCGACGACGCGAACGAGCCGAGGATCACGGGGGCGCCGGGACGCACGAGCTGGCAGTACGCCATCCCGGCCAGCGACTCGGCCAGGGTCTGCGTCGCGGCGCCGAGGACCGTCGCCGGGCTCATCGCGCCGGCGAGGATGAACGGGGTGATCAGCACGCCCTGGTTCGCCTCGGCGTAGGCGCGCGCGGCGCCGAGCATGGTCGCGTCCCACACCATCGGCGAGTTGGCGTTCGCGAGCGAGACGATGACGGTGTTCTGCTCCAGGAAGTCGCGTCCGAAGAGGATCCGCGCCATCTCGACCGTGTCCTGCGCGCGCGTCGGATGCGTGACCGAGCCCATGAACGGCTTGTCGGAGTAGCGCATGTGCGCATAGACCATGTCGTAGTGGCGCTTGTTGACCGGCAGGTCGACCGGCTCGCAGACGGTGCCGCCCGAGTGGTGCAGGAACGGCGTCATGTAGGTCAGCTTGACGAAGTTGCGGAAGTCCTCGATCGTGCCGTAGCGGCGGCCGCCTTCGAGGTCTCGCACGAACGGCGAGCCATAGGCGGGCGCGAAGACCGTGTTCATGCCACCCATCTCGACGTTGTGGGCCGGGTTCCGCGCCACCTGCGTGAAGGTGGAGGGCGCCGTCGACTGGACGAGGTGCCGTGCGAGCCCGCGCGGGAACCGTACGCGCTCGCCGTCGATGTCGGCCCCTGCCTCCGCGAAGAGCCGCAGTGCGTCCGGGGTGTCGCGGAACTCGATCCCGACCTGTTCGAGGACGGTGTCGGCGTTCGACTCGATCAGCGCCAGTTGCTCCTCGTCGAGCACCTCGAACGGCTTCAGCGTGCGGGTGATGTAGGGCGTGGTGACGGTGCTGGCGGCAGTACGGGCCGCCTGGCGGGCAGCACGGCCGCCGCTTCTGCGTCCTGTGGTCTCGGTCATGCGGGGCTCCTTTGCGGCGGGGATTCGGAACGGGCAGCGCGGCGTCTACGGCGACCGCCGCCGTCTGCGCTCTCGACGACGCGGCGCGGGGGCAGCGTCACGGCGGCGCGCAGCCGCTCGTAGGGATCGGTGTCGTGGGGGATCGCCATCGCGCCCACGAAGAGCTCCTGGAAGCGCGGCTCGACGGCGGTCTCGATCTTCTCGACCCGCCGGACGAGCGCTTCGATCTCGGTGCGGGAGGAGCGGTCGAGCAGCGCGATCCGCGCGCCCGTGCCGGCGGCGTTGCCGGCCGAGGTGAGCTGGTCCGGCTTGCAGTCCGGAACGAGGCCGAGCACGAGCGCGTGCACCGGGTCGATGTGGTTCCCGAATGCACCCGCGAGACGGATGCGGTCGACGTGGTCGATGCCGTAGTGCTCCATCAGCAGCATGCAGCCCGCGTGGAGCGCTGCCTTGGCGAGCTGGACCTGCCTGACGTCGTTCTGGGTGATCGTCAGCACCGGCTGGGTGTCGGAGAGCACGTAGGAGAAGGTGCGCCCGTCCGGCACGATCCGCGGCGACCGCGCGGCGAGCTGCCCGTCGATCGTGCCGTCGGTCGCGAGGATCCCCGCCAGGTGCATCTCCGCGATCGCCTCGATGATCCCTGACCCGCAGACGCCGGTGACGAGCGTCCCCTCGAACCCGGGCTCGTTCGACCAGGCGTCCGTCCCGATCACGCGGAAGCGGGGCTCGAGCGTCTCGGGGTCGATCCGGACACGTTCGACCGCCCCGGGAGCGGCACGCTGGCCGGAGCTGATCTGCGCCCCCTCGAGCGCCGGTCCCGTCGGGCTGGAGGCGGCGAGGAGCCGGTCACGGTTACCGAGCACGATCTCGGCGTTCGTACCGACGTCGACGATCAATTCGACCTCGTCCCGGCGGTGCGGTGCCTCCGAGAGGAGCACACCCGCCGCGTCGGCACCGACGTGGCCGGCGATGCAGGGCAGGACGTAGACGCGCGCGCCGGGATGGACGGGGAGACCGAGGGTGGTCGCCTCGGCGCTCCACGCCTCGTCGAGCGTGAGCGCGAACGGCGCGCCGCCGAGCTCGGTCGGATCGAGCCCCAGGAAGAGGTGGTGCATGATCGGATTGCCGACGACCGTGAGCTCGAGGATCTCCTTGCGGTCGATGCCCGCCGACTTCGCGAGCTCGGCGGTAAGCCGGGCGAGGCACCCGCGCACGGCGCGCGTCAGCTCCTTCTCGGAGCCGGCGTGCATCATCACGTAGGAGACGCGGCTCATCAGGTCCTCGCCGAAGCGGATCTGCGGGTTCATCTCTCCGGCCGAAGCGAGCACCTCGCCCGTCTGCAGGTCACAGAGATGTCCGGCCACGGTGGTGGAGCCGATGTCGAAGGCGATCCCGTAGGAGCGGTCGTGGAAGCCGGGCCAGACACCGGTGATCGCCTGCCCCTCGTGGACGGCGACGGTGACGTGCCAGCCGCCCGAGCGGAGCGCCTTCTGGAGCACGGTGAGAACGTGCGGGTCGCAGGAGAGCCCGGTCAGCCCCCACTCCCGCTCGAGCGCGTCGCGCAGCCGGCCGAGGTCGCTCGTCGGTGAGGCGAGGTCGGGCTCCTCGACCTCGACGTAGTGGAGCCGGACGACCGGGTCGATCTGGATCGGATGCGCGTCGGCCTCCTTGCGGACGACCTGGCGGTGGACCTGACTCTCGGGCGGGACGTCGATCACGAGGTCGCCCTCGATGCGCGCCGTGCAGCCGAGCCGGCGACCGCTTGCGAGGCTCCTCTCGCCCGCATAGGAGCGTTCGACCTCGCCGGGCGGTGACAGGTGCGAGGCGGCCGAGGCGATGCCGTGCTTGGCGAACTCGCCCTCGCTCACCTCGACCTGGCAGCGGCCGCAGATGCCGCGGCCCCCGCAGACGGAGTCGATGTCGACACCGATCTGCCGCGCCGCGTCGAGCACGGTCGTGCCGTCGGCGAACGTGCCGCGCCGGCCGGAGGGGGTGAAGACGACTCGGTGCTCGCTCATGGCCGGGCTCAGGCGGTGGCGACTCTGCGGCGCGAGTCGCGGCCGCCCCGCCTACCGCCCGCGGGAGTGTCGTCCCCGTCGCCGGTGCGCGCGATCCACGCGGCGCAGTACTCGTCGTTGCCGTTCATCACGTCGGCCGCCCAGATCGCCTGCCGTACCTCCGCATGCAGAGGGCTCGTGATCGCGGAGGTGAGGCCGGACGCGATCGCCATCGGCAGGAACGCGGCGTTCAACGCGGGCCGGTTCGGCAGCCCGAAGCTGACGTTCGAGGCGCCGCAGGTCGAGTTGACCCCGAGCTCCTCCTTGAGCCGGCGCAGAAGCCGGAACACCTGGCGGCCCGCCGTGCCGACGGCACCGATCGGCATCACGAGCGGATCGACGACGATGTCCTCCTTCGGGATCCCGTGGTCGGCGGCGCGGGAGACGATCTTACGCACCACCTCGAAGCGCACGTCCGGATCCTCGGAGATCCCAGTCTCGTCGTTCGAGATCGCGACGACGGCGGCGCCGTACCGGGCGACGAGCGGCAGTACCCGTTCCATCTGCTCGTCCTCGCCGGTGACCGAGTTGACGAGTGCCTTGCCCTGGTAGACGGAGAGCCCCGCCTCGAGCGCCGCCACGATCGACGAGTCGATCGAGAGCGGCACGTCTACGACCGACTGGACGAGCTCGACCGTGTGCCGCAGGATCGCGGGCTCGTCGGCCAGCGGGATGCCGGCGTTGACGTCGAGCATCTGCGCGCCCGCCTCGACCTGGGCGATCGCGTCGGCGATCACCGTCTCGAAATTCCCGGAGCGCATCTCCTCGGCAAGCTTCTTGCGGCCGGTCGGGTTGATTCGCTCGCCGATGATCACGAACGGCCGGTCGAACCCGATCACGACGTCCTTCGTCGGCGACGACAGCAGCGTTTCCGTCAAGGTTTCTACCCCTCTTCCCCGCTCGTGCGCACGAGCTGCGCGAGCTTCTCGTCGGTGTATTCGTTCTCGATCTCTGCCGCAACAGCCGTCACCTCGGCGGCGAGATCGGCCCCGCAGGGCCGGGCCTCGCGGCGCCACTCCTCCAGATAGGCGTCGGTGCCGATCAGGCCGGCCCGCATCGCGGCGGCGTCGATCGCCTCCTGAAAGCGGTCGCTGAGCTGGACCCGCGCCGCAGCGCGGCCCTTGCCCGCCGTCACCTGGGCCGGGATCGCACGCCAGGAGATCACCGTCAGCTCAGGCAACGTTCCTCATCTCGCGGCTCTCGACGAAGCGGGTCAGCGACGACCCCAGCTCGCCGTAGCCGGTACGCCGCTCCTCGTAGGCGATCCCGAGGAAGGCAGCGGCCGCCTGCGCCTTGGCACGCAGCTCGGCGTCGTCCGTCTGGGCGAGGTACACGAGCCGCACGTAGTTGCCGAACACGAGCTCGATCATCCCGGGGATCGTGTCCAGCTTGTAGGGCCGCACGACGATCGCCTCGAAGTGCCGGGCCAGGAAGTCGGTCAGGTAGTAGGTCCCGGCCTCCTCCTCCTGCATCGCCTCCCAGGCGTCGTTGCCCGCGAAGAACCCGTAGCAGTGAGCACCGGGCAGGCGCTCGACGCCGTGACGTGCGAGCACCTCGTCGAGTGCCCCGGCGGTACCGCAGTCGGCGTAGGCGACGAACACGTGCTCGTAGTTGCCCTCCAGCTCGGTCAGCTTGGCGTCGACGGCGCCGGCGATCCGCTGCGGCCAGATGTGGAGCTTCGCGGGCAGGCAGCGGAGGTCGACGTGCGTCCAGCCGTTGAGCCGGATCAGGGCCAGGATCTCGCGCGCGACCGCGCCGCAGGCGAGGATCAGGGTGTCGGGCCGCTCGTCGGCGGCGAGGTCGACCTCGGACTCGAGCAGCTCCGTCGTCGACGGGTCGCGCACCGCGTCAGTTCCTGGCCGCAGCCCGACGGGCCATCACGAGCGCCTGAGCGGTCTCCGCCGCGACGGCCGCGTCGCGGCAGTAGGCGTCGGCGCCGATCGCCATGCCGAACTCCTCGTTCAGCGGGGCACCGCCGACGAGCACGATGTAGTCGTCGCGGATCCCCTTCTCCTCGAGCGTGTCGATCACGACCTTCATGTACGGCATCGTCGTCGTGAGGAGAGCCGACATCCCGAGGATCTCCGGCTTGTGCTCCTCGAGCGCCTCCAGGTACTGCTCCACCGGCGTGTTGATGCCGAGGTCGATCACCTCGAAACCGGCGCCCTCGAGCATCATCGCGACGAGGTTCTTGCCGATGTCGTGGATGTCGCCCTTGACGGTGCCGATCACGACCGTGCCGACGCGCTCGGCGCCGGTCTCGGCGAGCAGCGGCCGCAGCAGCTCCATTCCGGCCTTCATCGCGTTCGCGGCGAGCAGCACTTCGGGCACGAAGAGGATCCCGTCCCGGAAGTCGATGCCCACGATGCGCATCCCCTCGACGAGAGCGTCGCTCAGTACCTTGTCGGCTTCCCAGCCCCGGTCGAGCAGGATCTGCGTCCCCTCGGCGATCTCCGGCGCGAGACCGTCGTAGAGATCGTCGTGCATCTGGGTGACGAGCTCGTCGTCGGTGAGGGACTTCAGGTCGATCTCTTCGTCGCTCATGCTGCACCTCGCTTCTGGTCGTCGTAGCCGTTACGGATCGAAAGGACGGACGCCTCCTCACAGACGAGCGCGCCGAGCTCGTCGAGCAGCCCGTCGCGGAGGCGGACGGTGGGGCCGGAGATGGCGAGCGCCGCGACGACGGTGCCGCGGGCGTCGCGCACGGGGGCGGCGACGGCCCAGAGGCCGGGCTCGAGCTCGTCGACGGCGGTGGCGTAACCGCGGGCGCGGGCGACGGCGAGGTTGCGCTCGAGTGCGGCTCGCGTCGTGATCGTTCGCGGGCCGAGCCGCTCGAGCGGATGCTCGGAGAGCGGCACCGCTCCCTCGGCGAGAAAGACCTTGCCCACCACCGAGGTGTGGCTCGGAACGCGCCGCCCGACCCAGTTCGTCGAGCCGAGGAAGTGGCGGCTGTCGCGCTGGTCGAGCATCTCCGCCCCCGACGTGGTGGCGATACCGACGTTGACGGTCTCCCCGCTCGTGATCGCGAGCCGGTCGAGCGTGTCGGCGGCGAGCGCGATCAGACCCGGGCTCGAGATCTCGCGTCGCGCAAAGGCGTGGAGGACAGGCCCCGGTACGAGGCTGCCGCGCACAGCGTCCCGCTGCACGAGGCCCTGGCGCTCGAGCGCGGCGACGAGTCGGGAGGTCGTGCTCTTGGGCAGCCCGCTGCGGTCGGAGAGCTCACCCACGGTCGGCGCCTCGGCCGTCTCGATCACGTGCACGAGCAGCTGCGCCGCACGGTCGATCGACTGGGTACCGGATGGAGGGGCGGTGGTCGTCATCCCATAATGTGGAACAACTCGTTCCACGATGTGAGTCTAGTACGCACGTGCCGGTCCGTCAACGGCCACGCCGGCCCCGTCGGCGCTCCCGCGTCTCGGCTACCGCTTGCCGCCGCGTCCGCTCCGGCCGTGGCTCAGGTGGACGCCCGGTCAGCTCGACCGTCCGTCGCTCGATGAACCCGTCGACTGCAGCGGCGAGCGCCTCGTTGAGCGGCGGCGTCTCGGCGCCGTCGACGAGCGCGGGCCACACCTCTCCCGCGCGTGTGTTTGCGTCCTTCGCGCCGGCTTCCTGCCAGGCCTCCACGTTCAACGTCGTGGCGAGTAGCGGCCGGTGGAAGCAGTCGCGGAAGCGCTCCATCGTGTGCGCGCACCCGAAGAAATGGCCACCGTGTCCGACCTCGACGTGGGCGTCGAAGGCAAGGCTCGCCTCGTCGACCTCGAGCGGCGTGAACGACCGCCGCAGCGTGGCGAGCACGTCGAGGTCGACGACGATCTTCTCGAAGCTCGCGACGAGCCCTGATTCGAGCCAGCCGGCCGCGTGGAAGATGAGGTTCGCCCCCGCCATGAACGCCGCGGTCATCGTCGCGGTTCCCTCGTAGGCCGCCTGAGCGTCGACGGCCGGGCTCGAGGTCAGCGCCCCGCCGCCGGAGCGCCACGGGAGCCCGTAGCGCCTCGCCAGCTGGCCGGACGCGAGGATCCCGAGCGTGGACTCGG
The DNA here is from genome assembly GCA_964581085.1 of uncultured Gaiellales bacterium. GTDB lineage: Bacteria > Actinomycetota > Thermoleophilia > Gaiellales > Gaiellaceae > Gaiella. The sequence goes on from CAZOMP010000001.1 coordinate 164,348, forward strand.
GGCCGCCGAAGCTCGGGGCCCCGGACTGCATGTCGGTCGCAGAGAGGAAGCCGCCCATCACGACCGGGGTGCCGGGGCGCACGAGCTGGGCGAGCGCGATGCCGGTCAGCGTTTCTGCGAGCTGCTGGGCGAGCGCCGCCGGCAGGCTCACGGGGGCCATCGCGCCCATCAGCAGGAACGGCGTCAGCACGACGGCCTGGCCGGCCTCCGCGTACGCGAGCAGGCCCTCGAGCATGCGGTCGTCCCAGCGCAGGGGCGAGTTGACGTTGACGTTCGTGCACGTGGAGGGCCCCACACCGTCGTGGAAGCGCTCCCCGAAGACGAGCTCTGCGAGGGCGAGCGAATCCTGGACCGACTCGGTCGAGACGGAAGAGCCGAGGAAGGGCTTGTCGGTCAGCGTGATCAGGGAGCGAAGACATTCGAGATGCCGAGGGACGAGCGGGATGTCCGACGGCTCGCACGGGAGCACGCCCGCGGAGTCGAGATCGTCGACCGCCTGGGCGATGCGGCAGATGTCGTCGAAGTCCTCGATCGTCGCCACCCGGCGCACGTCGCCGCGACGGGCAAACGGGGGCCCCTGCACGGGTGCGAAGACCATCCCCTCCCCACCCACGACGACGTTTCGCTCCGGATTCCGGGCCTGGAGCGTGAAGGACGACGGCGCCAGGGCGACCTGCTCCGCGACGAAGTCGGGATCGAAGAAGACGGTGCTCCCCTCAACCCGCTGGCCCGCATGCTCCAGCAGCGCCAGTGCCTTCGGATGCAGGAACTCGACCCCGAGCTCGACGACGAGCCGCCGCCAGCCGCGGTCGAGCGTCTCGAGAGCCTCCTCGGAGAGCACCTCGACCGGCCGGATCCGATTCACGAACATGGGCTCAACCTCCAAACCGTTCGGGGGCGAAGGCGGCGAGCCACGGCGGCCGCTCGCCGCGCAGAAGCGCCGCGACGGCGGCACCGGTGACGGGCGCAAGCGTGACGCCGAGCATCCCGTGCCCCGTGGCGACGATCAGCCCGGGTGCGCCCGGCAGCTCACCGAGCAGCGGCAGGCTGTCCGGCGTCGAGGGGCGGAAGCCGGCCCAACCCGCAGGGCCCTCCGCGAACCGGGAGCCGTCGAGCTCTGCGAGGAACGGCCGCGTCTCCGCGACGAGCTGTTCCGCCCGGGCCCGGCTCGGTGCCGCATCCCGTGCTCCCAGCTCGAAGAAGCCTGCGATCCGGAGTCCCGCTGCGAGCGGCGTCAGGCCCAGCTTCGGCTCGCAGAGGTAGAGCGCCAGCCGGGGCGAGCTGGGGGCGTGCGGCACCGTGACCGAGTAGCCCTTCGCTCCGACGAGCGGTACGCGGAGGCCGTGCGGGCGCAGGAGTTCGGCCGATGCCTGGGCAGCGGAGACGACGACGGCGTCGCCGTCCGCGAACCGTCCCTCGGGACCGTGGACGCGCCAACCACGCCCGTTGCGTGCCACCGCGCGCGCGGCAAGGCCCCGCGTCACGGTCCCGCCGGCACGTCCGACGAAGGCCTGCAACCCGCCGCTGAGGCTCAGCGGGTCGACGTGGCGGTCGAGCGTCGCGTGCACGGCACGCTGGAGGCCGGGCGCGAGTGCCGGTTCGAGCTCTCTCGCCTCCGTCGGCCCGAGGTCGACGATCCCACCCTCGAAGTCCAGCCGGCGCAGCTCCGAGAAGACGAGGTCGAACCAGTCGAGCCCGTGTGGACTACGAGCGACGCAGAGAAGCCCGGCCCGATGCTCCTCGAAGACGACGCCGGCCTCGCGCATCCCGTCGAGCTCGGCGAGCGTCCGGCGCGTGAGCCCGAGCAGCGCCTCGACACCGTGCCGGAAGGCTGCAGGACGGCTGGCCCGCGCGAACCCGAGCAGCCACCGCATCCAGAGCGGGTCGAGCCGGGGGCGGATCACGAGTGCGCCCTGCGGGTCGAGCATGGAGCGGAGGCCCGTCTTCAGGATCCCCGGTGCGGCGAGCGGCGTCCCGAGCGTCGGCGTCACCCAGCCGGCGTTCCCTGCGCTTGCGCCCCGGCCCGGCTCCCCCGCCTCCAGGACGTCGACCTCGTGCCCGTCCCGGACGAGCGCGTAGGCACAGGCGAGCCCGACCACTCCACCACCGATCACGACGACGCGCATGCAAGCGATGGTAGATCATGCTCATCTTTCGCGCTAGACTGCTCATATCGTGAGCGCAGACGGAACTCCCCGGACCCGTTCGCTCGACAAGGCGATCGTGCTTCTGCACGCCCTCGCGAGCGGACCTCGCTCTGCGTCCTCGCTCGCACGGGAGACGGGGATCCCGCGGGCGACCGTCGCGCGGACGCTGTGGACGCTCGCCGACGCAGGCCTTGTCGAGGAGACCGAAGCCGGCTGGGTGCTCGGCTACGACCTCGTCCGCCTCGGTCGTGCGGCGGACCCCGACGCGCACCTGATCAGGGTGGCGCAGCCGTTGCTGGCCAAGTTGCGAGACACCTGCGGCGAGTCGGCGCTCCTCGCCGTGCCGCGCGGCGACTCCGACTTCGAGATCGTGCTCCAGCTCGACGGGCCGCGGCTCGTCGGCGTCACGAACTGGGTCGGGAAGACGGTGCCCCTGCACGCCTCGGCGCCGGGCAAGCTCCTGCTGGCCGAGCTCGACGGGCCGCGACTCTCGGAGTGGCTCGCCGAGGACGAGCTCACCGGGTTCACGCGCCGCACGATCACGTCCCGGAGGCGACTGCGAACCGAGCTCGCGGCTGTCCGTCGTACCGGTGTCGCCGAGCTCGTCGACGAGCTCGAGAACGGGCTCACCTCGATCTCGGCGCCGGTGCGCGACAGCGGCGGCGCTCTCGCGGGGATGGTGGGGATCAACGGCCCGAGCGCTCGGCTCGGAACGGCACGCCGGGTGGCCCTGCGACGCGAGATCCTCGCCTGCGCCGGCGTGATCGAACGGCGCCTGGCACCGCCGGGCCAGCCGCGTCCGGATCTCTGAGAGACTCCCGCGGATGCGTCCCTCGCAGGTCGTCGTCGAGGACGCGCACAACCCGGCCCCCAGAAGACGCTCCTGCTGCGCCTCTCCTCGTAGCTCGACGCCGACCTCGCTGAGAATCCGCTTCGCCTCCTCCAGGATGGCGAGCGAGCCCGCAGCGTCGCCGCAACCGCCGTCGCGGCTGAGAACTACGAGCTCGCGGAGGCGTCTGCGAGCTGGAGTCGCGCCCCGGCCGCTGCGGCGAGCCCGGTCGAGACGGCTGTCTCGGTGTACCACGTCCCCAGGTAGTCGCCCGCGAGGAAGACCGGTGCCAGGTCGCGGGTCAGCGCGGCCTGGAGGCGGGAGCGCCCCACGCGCGGGTAGGGCAGCCCTCGCTCCCAGCGATGAACGACCACCTCCTCGACGATCCCTCGCGTGCCCGGGAGGACCGCGTGCAGATCGGCGAGGAACGCGTCCCGCACCGCCGCGTCGTCGAGCCCGTCGAGCCGCCGTGCCAGGTCGGCCCCGGCCCAGGCCATGAAGGCACCACCCGGGGAACGCGTCGACTCAGCCGCCCGCCGGACGTTGGTCGTGTTCACGAGCATGCTGAACGCCCGCTTCGGCGTCGCGATCGCGTAGAGATCGTCCCACGCCTGCGGACCGGTCTCGTTCGTGAGCATGGCACAGACGACGTACGGCCCGTAGGGGATCGCTGCGAGCGCCGCTTCGGTATCGGCGGGCAGACGTTCGACGAGATCGTGTGTCACGTAGGCCGGCGTCGCAACAACCGCAGTACGGGCGAGAATCGCGTCGCCGCCCTCGACCTCGACGCGAACTCCGTCGTCCGTCGTCGCGACGCGCGTCACGCGGACGCCCGTCCTGACGCGGTCGCCGAGGGCGGCGGCGAGCGTGTCGGTGAAGACGGCCGAGCCTCCCACGATGTTTCGTGAGAGGCCGCCCTTCTTGTCCCAGACGAGGTGGAAGTACCCGACGCCGTAGCCGGCGGCGAGCTCCTCCGGCTCGCCGGAGGAGCGGGTGAGGGTGCAGCGCAGGAGCAGATCGACGTCCTCGGGCAGCGGCCCGGCGAACTCCGAGAAGGTGCGGTCGTCCATGAACTCGAGCATTCGCAGCTGCCGTGCTGCAGGGTCTTCTCCCTCACGGGGCCGCGCGATCTCCGCGTAGCGGCGCACCGCGAGCCGGAGCTTGAAGCCGGTCCGAACAAGCTCGAGGCGCGACCGCAGGGGCATCGGCAGCCGCGCAGGAAAGCTCTCGACCGGGCCGCTCGCAACGAGCTTACCGTTCAGCGAAACCGCTGCCAGCCGTCCCGGAACGGGCTCCACCCCTACGCCGGCCTCGCTCAGCAGCCGCCCCGTGACGGAGCTCTCGCCACCGAAGACGTGGGCGCCGAAGTTGATCCAGTTGTCGCCGCGCGGCTCCGACCGGATCCGGCCGCCGACGCGCCCATCCGCCTCGAGAAGGACGACGTCGCGGTCCCGTAGCGCATAGGCGGCCGTCAACCCCGCGATGCCGCCGCCGACGACGACGACCTCGTGCCGCTTCCGGCCGTCAGGTACGAGGCTCATCCGGCAGGGCCTCCGCGAGCAGCGTCGCCACGTCGGCGACCCGCATCTCGTCTCCGTTCTGACGGATGCCGTCGTCGAGCATGACGGTGCAGAAGGGGCAGGCGACCGCGAGCGTGGAGGCGCCCGTCGCAACCGCCTCGCGGGCACGCTCCTGGTTGATCTGGTTCCCCCGCTCCTCGAGCCACATATGAGCGCCGCCTGCGCCGCAGCAGAACCCGCGCTTGCCGCTGCGGGCCATCTCGAGCGGCTTGCCGATCCGCTGCACGATCTCCCGCGGTGCCGCGAGCACGTCGTTGTGGCGGGCGAGGTAGCAGGAGTCGTGATAGGTGATCTCCTCGGCGCCCGCCTGGGGCTGCAACCGGCCCTCGGCAACGAGTTGCGCGAGCAGCTCGCTGTGGTGGACCACCTCGTAGCGGCCGCCGAAGTCGGGGTACTCGTTGGCGAGCGTGTTGAAGCAGTGCGGGCAGCTGGCGACGATCTTCGTCACGCCGGCCCCGTTCAGGGTGCCGACGTTCTGCTCGGCAAAGGACTGGAAGGTGTACTCGTTGCCCATCCGCCGGGCCGGGTCGCCGGTACAGCTCTCGCGCGGGCCGAGGATGGCGAAATCGACGCCGGCCGCGGCGAGCAGCTTCGCCGTCGACCGCGCGGTCACGCGGGCGCGCTCGTCGAACGAGGCGGCGCAGCCGACCCAGTAGAGGACCTCGGGTGCCGGCTCGCCGGGCTGCAGGATCCGGACGTCGAGCCCCTCCGCCCAGTCGGCGCGCTCGGTCTGCGGCTTGCCCCAGGGGTTCTGGGCGCGCTCGACGTCGCGCAGCATCGTCTCGCCCTCGGCCGGGAAGCGGCCCTCGACCATGACGAGATGGCGGCGCAGATCGACGATGTGGTCGATGTGCTCGATCGCAACCGGACATTCCCGGACGCACGCACCGCAGGTGACGCAGTCCCACACCACCTCGTCGCTGGCCGCGTTCGGAACGAGGGGGCTCGGCTGGAAGCCGTCGTCGGCGAGGAGGTTCGGGCCCTCGGCGAAGAGCTGGTCGCGGAGGCCCATGATCAGGAGCTTGGGAGAGAGCTCCTTGCCCGTCGCGTAGGCAGGGCAGACGTCCTGGCAGCGGCCGCACTCGGTACACGACATCGTGTCGACCATCTGCTTCCAGGTCAGGTCGGCGATCGTGTTGGCGCCGAACCGCATCTCCTCGTCCGGGACCGTGAAGTCGAGCGGCTCGAGGCGGCCGCGAGCGCGGGTGCGGCCGAACCAGACGTTGATCGCGGCGGTCATGATGTGAAGGTGCTTCGAGCGCGGCAGGTAGGCCAGGAAGCCGAAGACGAGCACCAGGTGGGCCCAGACGAACACACGCTCGAGCGCGTCGGTCGTCGACCCGGTACCGAAGAGGTTCGAGATCGCATTCGCGAGCGGCGACCAGCCGGCCGGATATTCGTTCAGGCCGAGCGCGATCCGGGAGGCGTGCCAGAGGAGCAGCGTCAAGACGATGCCGGCGATCCAGACCAGGATCAGGTCGGCCTCCCCCATGTGGCTGCCGTCGAAGCGGCTCGGGCGCTGCACCTTGCGGATCCAGAACGCACACACGACGCCGACGAGGACGAGCAGGCAGAAGACGTCGACGAGCAACGCGAACCAGCCCTGGCCGGCGAGCCAGGGCAGCGACGCGTCCTCGTCGACGGCCCCGACCATCGCCATCACGATCGTGGGTAGGAGGACGAGGAAGCCCCAGAAGATGAACGCGTGGATGAGGCCCGGGCCCAACCGCTGCAGCAGCTTCCGCTGACCGAGCACGACGACCGCCTCGTTGCGGACCCGAACCGGGACGTCGTCGAACCGGCGCACCGGCTTCGCGAGCCGGACGAGCCCGACGAGGACGAGCGCGCGGCGGGCGAACAATGCGCCCGCCGCGGCGATGAGACAGACGAGCGCGACTGCGGAGAGGGCGACGCTCACTGCTCCCTCGTCACCCGCGCCGTCTCCGCAGCTCCGCCGACACCGCGGGCAGCACCTCGTGCAGGTCGCCGATCACGGCGTAGTCGGCGATCGTCATGATCGGCGCTTCCGGGTCGATGTTGACTGCGAGGATCCGCTTCGCTCCCTTGGCACCTGCGATGTGCTGGGTCGCCCCGGAGACCCCTGCTGCGATGTAGATCTCGGGCGCGATCTTGGTGCCCGTCTGGCCGACCTGATCGGTATGCGGTCGCCAGCCGGACATCGTCACCGCGCGGGAGCAGCCGACGGCACCGCCGAGCAGCTCCGCGAGCTCCTCCACCGGGGCAAAGCCCTCGGCCGAGCCGACGCCGCGGCCGCCCGTCACGACCACCTTCGCGTCGGCGAGCGAGACGCCGCCCGCCGGGGGGGCCACGTGCTCGCGAACCGACACGACGAGGTCCGCGTCGGACAGCTCGGACGTGAAGGTCTCCACCGCGCCGGGGGCACCGGCCTGCACCGCCGTCACCGTGTGGGGCGCGACGGTGAGAAGCGCCCGGCCACCGTGCAACGCCGCCTCCTCGAGCAGGCTCCCGCCCCAACGGACCCGCGTCAGCACGAGCGGAGTGCCCGGCGTCACCGCGGTCACGTTGGCCGCGAGCGGCTCTCCGAGCCGCGCCGCAGCGCGCGCCATCACGTCGGTCGCCCGCGGGGTTCCCGGGGCGACGACGGCGGTGGCATCGACCCGGCGCGCGAGCGCGGAGACGACGGCAGCCCAGGCGTCGGGCGCAAACGTCGTGAGCGCCGGGTCCTCGGCCACGTGTGCCACGGTCGCTGGCACCGCCGCTGCTGCGTCCGCAGCACCGGGGCCGAGCAGGAGCGCCTGTGTCTCGCCGCCGAGCTCGCGTGCGAGGGCGAGCGCCTGCAGAGAGACCTCGGTCGCGGTGCCGTCCGTATGCTCGATCAGGACGAGGTTCACGATGCCACCCCGATCTGCTCGAGCAGATCGACGACGGCGGCGGCGGCGTCAGGGCCGTTGCCGAGCACGACCGTCTGGCTCGCTTCGCCTTCCGGCACGACGAGCCGTTTGCGCTCGAGCCGCGCCGCAGGCCGTGTCGGCGTGCTCCGCTCGAGCGGCTTGCGCCCGGCGCGCATCCGGCCCGGCACCGACGGATAGCGCGGCAGGTTGAGCCCCTCGAGCACCGTCACGACGGCGGGCAGCGGCAGCTCGTAGACGTCGCGACCGCCGGCGATCTCCTGCTCACACCGGGCCGTGCCGCCCTCGACGGCGATGCCCTTGATCCCCGTCGCACACGGCCGTCCGAGCACGTGCGCGACCCGGACGCCGACCTGGTAGCCACCCGAGTCGGCCGACTCGTTGCCGAAGAAGATGAGGTCGAACGGCCCCGAGGCCGACTCGTCGGTGCGGATCGCGGCAACGATCGCGTCGGCGGTTGCCTCGGGATCCCACTCCTCACCGTCGGTCTCGAGCAGGATCCCGCGATCGACGCCGATCGCCATCGCGTCGCGCAGCTGCTCCTCGGCCTCGGGCACGCCGAGCGCCAGCACGACGGACTCGCCACCGTTCGCCTCGACGAGCCTGACCGCCTCTTCCTCGCCGCACTCCTCGTGCGGGGAGACGGCGAAGCCGAGATGGCGTGTCTCGATCGCCTGGGCGTCCTCGGTGAGCACGATCCGGCCGCCGGTCATGGGTACACGCTTGATGCAGACGAGGATCTTCACGAGCGGATCCTTGCATTCTCGGGATCGAACGGCGCCCGTGCGCCGACGACGGAGACGGTGACCGGGTAGCGCTCGTTCATGTACGTGACGGCGAGCTCCTGCGAGCCCTCGACCGCGTGCTCCGGAGGCAGGTAGGCGAGCAGCAGGAAGGAGCCGAGCGACGGGGCGGCGCCGGCGCTCGTCACGTACGAACGGCGTCCCTTGCGGTCGGTCAGCGGCTCGCCCGCCCGCGTCACGATCGGCTCGCGGCCGAGCGGGTAGCGCTTGACGCCGGCGGCTGAGGTGTGGTCGTCGACCGTCAGCGTGCAGAGCACGGCAGCAGGCTCCTCCTCGCGGTGGCGCAGGTGCGCCTCCTTGCCGACGAAGTCCTCCTCCTTCACGCTCGGCCGCTGCATCCCAGCCTCGACGACGTTGTACTCGGTCTCGAGCTCGGCGCCGTGGGCACGGTAGGCCTTCTCGAGCCGTCCCGTCGTTCCGTAGACGCCGATTCCACAGGCAGTGAGGCCGTGCGGCTCGCCCGCCTCCCACAGCGTCGACCAGAGCCGGGCGCCCTGCTCCATCGGCACGTAGAACTCCCAGCCGAGGTCGCCCACGTACGAGATCCGCGAGGCGAGCACGATCTGCGACCCGAGCTCGAGATCGCGGCAGCGGCCGAAGGGAAAGCCCTCGTGCGAGACGTCGTCCGAGGTCACGCTCGCGAGGATGTCGCGGGCCCGCGGCCCCCAGAGGCCGATCGTCGTCCAGCCGGTCGTCACGTCCACGATCGACGCCGACCCGTCCGGGGGCAGCGCGTCGGTGAACAGCTTCCGGTCGGCCATGCCGTGCGCGGCGCCGGTGACGATGCGGAACCAGTCGTCGCCGAGGCGCATGATCGTGAGGTCGGACCTGAAGCCGCCGCCCTGGCTCAGCACCGGGGTGTAGACGACGCGTCCGACGGGGACGTCCATCTGCGCCAGTACGGCGCCCTGCAGCGCAGCGAGCGCGCCCGCTCCCTTGACGTCGAAGATGGCAAACGAGGAGAGGTCGAAGATGCCGGCGTTCTCGCGCATCGCGAGGTGCTCGGCGTTGATGATCGGCGACCACCAGCGGGCGTCCCATTCGGCGGCGCGCTGCTCGAGGCCGTACCTCTCGACGAGCGGCGCGTTCGCCTCGTACCAGTGCGGACGCTCCCAGCCCATCGCCTCGTAGAACACGGCGCCGAGCTCCCGCTCGAGCTCGTACATCGAGCTCTTGCGGATCCCACGCTCGCCGTTCCACTGCTCTGCCGGGTGGATGATCCCGTACGTCTTCGGGAATGCCTCGAAGGCCCGCGCCTTCGTGTGGGCGCGCGTCTTCTGGTGGTCGTGGAAGCGAGCCACGTCGGAGGAGTGAAGGTCGATGTGCGATTCGCCGAGCACCATCCACTCGGCGACCGACTTGCCGACGCCGGGGCCCTCCTTCACCCACACCGCCGCGACCGACCAGAGGCCTTTCACCTCGGGCGTCTCGCCGAGGATCGGCATCCCGTCGGGTGTGAGGGCGATGAGGCCGTTGATCGCGTAGCGCTGCCCCACGGACTCGTCGCCGACGATCTCCGGCATCAGCTCGAGCGCGTGCTCGAACTGGGGCCCGAAGTCCTGCTGGGTGAACGGGAACTCGGTCGGGGAGAGCGCCGCCGCCTCGATCGAGGGGATCTCCTCCGGGTCGTGGAGGATCGAGCGGTGGGCGTAGGAGCCGATCTCGAGTGACGTCCCGTCCTGCCGTTCGTACATGAACACGTCCATGTCGCGGACGATCGGGTACTCGATCGCACGCTCGCTCGTCTCGAACAGGGGCACGGGCCCGATGTCCATCATCTGGTGCACGGCCGGGGTGAGGGGGATGTGCGCGCCCGCCATCTTCGCGGGGATCGGGCTCCACACCCCGCAGGCGATCGCGACGGTGTCCGCCTCGATCGTGCCCCTGGAGGTATGGACGGCCTTGATCCTGCCGTGCTCCACCTCCATTCCCGTCACCTCGGTGTTGGCGAACACCGACAGACCGCCGCTCTCCATCCCGCGTTCGCGCATGATCGTGCCGGCGCGCAGCGAGTCGACGACCGAGACGGTGGGGCAGTAGAAGCCGCCGAGGATGATGCTCTCGTCGAGGAACGGCACCTTCTCCTTCACCTCGGCCGGCGTCAGGAGCGAGGCCTCGATCCCCCACGAGACGGCCGAGGCCATCCGGCGGCGCAGCTCCTCCAGCCGCTCCTCCGTGCGGGCCACCTCGATGCCACCGCACTCCGTGTTGACGCCCATCTCGCGATACTGGCGCTGTGACTCGAGCGTCAGCTGGGTCATCTCCTTCGAGTGGTCGACCGGGAAGATGAAGTTCGAGGCATGGCCGGTCGAGCCGCCGGGATTCGGCAGCGGGCCCTTGTCGATCTGGACGACGTCCGTCCAACCGAGCCGGGTCAGGTGGTAGGCGAGGCTGTTGCCGACGATGCCGCAGCCGATCACGACACAGCGGGCCTTGGCGGGGAAATCGTTGCTCATGGTCGTGCTCCTGTCATCGGGTCGTGTGTCACCGGGTCGTGTGTGGTCAGAGAACCGCGCGGATCGCGCGCTCGAAGGAATGGATGTGTCGGCGCATCACCGACTCGGCGCGCTTCGCGTCGCTGTCGACGAGCGCCTGGAGGACCTCGCCGTGCTCGGTCACGGCATCGTCGAGCCGCGTCACCCGCTCGAGCGCGAGGAACCAGATCCGGAGCGAGAGCGTGTACCACTGGTTCAGCGTCGACTCCACGAACGGGTTTCGCGCGCAGCGGTAGACGAACCGGTGGATGCGCTGATCGAGGTCGATCAGGCCCCGCTCGCCCCCGGCCGCGGCGACCGTGGCGAGCTCGGCGAGGAGCGCCCGCGCGACCGCGCGGTCGGCATCGTTCGAGCGCTCGGTCGCGAGTCGGGCGGCAAGGCTCTCGAGCGTGGCCCGCGACTCGGAGAGCGCCGCGAGGTCGCCGACGTCGACCGGCGCCACGACGATGCCGCGGCGCGGGTAGACCTCGACGAGCCGCTCCTGCGCCAGCGTCCGCAGCGCCTCCCGTACCGGTGTGCGGCCGAGCTCGAGCCGCTCCGTCAGCTCCCGCTCGCTGATCGGGCTGCCCGGCGGCAACTCGAGCGTGACGATCAGCTCCCGGATCCGCTGCGTCGCCTGCTCGCTGAGCGAGAGCGCCTCGTCCGAGGCGGGGTGGAAGACGACAGCTGCGTTCGGGGCAAGCGGTGATATATCAGGTGTGTATCACACCGGGGCAGAAGCACGCCGTTGGGCGACGGGTTCGTCGCCGGGGCGGGCCCGGTGGATCTGCCCGATCAACGCCACCGACATCCGTCAGTGTCCCGGGAGCCAATCGGCTACCCGATGGAGATCCAGCCTGGTCTGAAACTCCACGTTGTGACACGTGACGTGTATGATCAAGCATGGCTGAGGAGCGTATCCGTCTGAACGTGACCCTCCCGGCCGAGCAGGGGGAGAAGCTGAGCCGGATCGCGGCGCGGGCGCACATCCGCGAAGGGACGCTGGCTAGCTCACTGCTGAGCCAGGCGATCGAGGACGCCGATCCCGACGCCGCCAACATCCTGGCGCTGCTCGACCGCATCCCCGGTGCCTGGGAACGGATCGAGGTCGGAGTCGCCGACGCGCGAGCCGGTCGGACTGTTCCCTTCGATCATCCGGGCTGACGGTGATCCAGCTCGAGTGGAGCGAGCAGGCCCTCCGCGGCCTCGAACAGCTCGTGTTCAGCCACAGCTTGCCGACCGACACGCGCCAGCGGATCGAGAACTCCGCCATCCCACTCGTACGCTTCCCGCGCATCGGCCCCGCCCTCCGCGAGCTTTCCGACGGCAGCGAGTTGCGCTTCCTGATCGGACCATGGCCCTGGCTGATCATCGTCTATCTCTACCGCGAACCCGAAATGCGCATCGTCCTCGTCTCGATCGAGGACGGACGATCGGCCATGGCGACGATCGACCAACATCGCCGCAAGACAACGCCGCCGCTCTAGCGGCGGTCGATCTCGAGCGATGCAAGCAGCTCGTCGAGTTGGCGGTGGCGGAGGGCGAGGGCACGCCGCGAGCCGACGACGGCGAAGAGGCAGAACGGACGCTTGGAGGCGGTGAAGAACCGTTGCACGCCGAGCTGGCCTGGGCGTTGCACGATCAGGGCCTCGGGCCGGAACGCTCCCGGCGAGAGCCGTCGCGGCTGCGTGCCGGCGAACAGGCCCTCGTCCGGCTGCAGCCGCGCGTCGACCGTGTACTCGGTCAGGGTGAGAAAGACGCCGTCGGCGGGCATCGCCACCGTGGCGGCGGTCCCGAACTCGCCGAGCGAGCGCGGGAGCGCGAAGCTCGCGGCGTGCAGCGTCGGCTCGCCCCCGTCGTGCTGGAAGATCCGCAGCTCCCAGCCGCGAGGAGCGACGACGCGGATCGCATGTGCAGCGAGGGCAGTCAAAGCGCGAGGCCCGCGAGCGCGACGGCAGCGAGTACCGCGAGAGTCGTGACCGTGGCGCGGGCTGCGAGCGGCCCGTGCCGGACGAAACCACGGTGGAACGCAGCAAGGGCGGCCGGGTCGTGGACGGCGGCGGTCGTCATCGGCGCCGCGCCACGGGCGAAGCCGAAGACCGCTCCGATCGCACACCCCCAGACGGGCGACGGTGCGAGCAGAGAGCCCGCGACGACGACGTAGACGGCTGCGGTCGTCACGATCGTGGCAACACCTGCCCCGAGCTGGGCCCCGAACCCCGCGCCGTAGACGAAGCCGCGATAGCGGCGCAGCCAGCGGTCGTCGACCTGCCGTGTGATCGTCGGCACCCGAAAGACCCCGACACGCGCGTCGGCGACGACGGCGACGGCGAGCAGGCACGCGAGCAGAGCCAGACGGCCGTCGGTGCCGAGCGGGAGCACGCTGCCGGCAGCCGCGAGCAGCCCGCCGAGCACGGCGCCGACGAGCGCGGCCGCGGCCGCGTGCGCCGCGACCGTCACGCCCCATCGCTGCCCCCTGCTCCGCTCACCGAGCGGAGTGATGCTCGAGAGCATCGACTCTCCTCAGGGAGACCAGGTGGAGCGAACGGCGGCGATCGGGGCGAGCACGAGCACGATCAGCGGTTCGAGTGTCATCCCGACCTGCTCGGGTAGAGGCTCGGATCGCCTGCTTCGAGCCCCGCCTCGGCGAGCTCTGCATCCACCCTGTGCGGCGCATCGCGACCGCCGCGGGCATCGTCGGAGGCGTCTCCGAGCAGGCTTGCCACGCGCTCCCACGTCGGCGCCGAGCCCTCGCCGACGACGGTCCCGGTCGTCCCGTCGACGTGCACGAAGTAGGGGCTGCCCGGCACGCTGTACCGCTCCCAGGCCTGCGACGACATCACGACGAGGCCGGCGGCGGCGACGTCGCGGAATCGCGCCGGGATCTCCTCCTCCGCGCCCTTCGTGACGACGATCAACCGCTCGATCCCCGGCAGCGCCCGGGGTGCGCCGGGAAGCGTCTCGAGCAGGTGGCGGCAGCTCGCACAGCCGCTCGAGAGAAACGCGAGCAGGCTCTCGGGTCCACCCGGCTCGAACGCGAGCAGCAGGGCATCTCCCGCAGGCGAGGTGCCGGCCACCGGAGCGGCGCTCGTCCCGCCCGCCCGCCGGGCCGGCTTCGGCACCGCCGCCCCGTCGCCGAGCGCCTCCAGCCGCCGCAGGATCTCGGCATGGCTTCGCAGCAGCGCGAGTACGAGCCCGCTCAGCAGGACGAGCAGCACCGTCTCGGTTGCGATCAGCACCTCGCTCACCAGCGGAACCCCGCCAGCTCCTGGCCCTCGAGACAGGCGGCGTCGTGACCGCAGGTCCGGTTGTCCTCCTTGTAGGTCGCGTTGCAGTTCAGGCTCGGGATGCCGGCCGGGTGCTCACAGACGATCACGCGGCAGACGACCTCGGTGATCCCCGGCACGTGCGTGTTGCACTGGCCGTAGCGGAAGTGCGTGCAGCCGATGTGGCGGTTGCGGCAGTCGTCGCCGGCGCAGCGGCAGCCGCCCGGAATCGTCATGCCCGGGGTCCGGTTGCAGTCGATGTAGTAGCGCACGCCCTCGTCCTGGCACAGCCGCCGGCCGCGGTAGTCGGTGCACTTCCACCAGCCCGCGACGTAGGAGTACGGCGGGCACATGTTCCGGCCGCCGGTGATCTTGCAGCAGAACTCCGTCCAGCCGTCGGTACAGCGGCCGCCGGCGCAGTGCTCGGGCGAGACGATCGTGGCGAGCGCCGACTGCGGGCGCAGCAGAAAGCGCAGCGGCGCGACGGCGAGCGCCGAGCCGACGTATGCGGTCTTGACGAGGAAACCGCTGCGCGAGCTTCGTCGCTCGAGCGAACGTGACAGCAATCCGAGCACGCTCACGCCGTCCCCCGGGTCAGGTCGAGCAGCTCGGGCAACTCGCGGATCGTGAACGCGGCCAGCAGGGTCGCCGCGACGATGCCGAGGAGGACGACGACCACCGCCGCCGGGCTCTGTTGGATGAGCTCCCACAGCGACGCCGGCGGCGCCATGACCGCCGCGAGCGCCGCCGCCGCGAGCACTGCGTCGAGCACGAGATGGACGCGCGAGGGCGGCGCGGTGCCGCCGAGGCAGCCGCAGGCGCTCACCTCCGGCCGGCGCCGTTGCACGATCACGACGACGGCTAAGACGCCGTAGACGGCGGCGATCCCCGCGCAGACGGCTCTCGTGGGAGCGATCGCGCCTGCGGTGCCGAGTGCGAGCTCTCCGACGGCGACGACTGCGACGAGGAGACGGCCGGACGGTAGGCCGAGCTCCGTCAGCGCAGCACGAAACGTGCCCGGCTCGCGGACGATCGTCAGCGCCGAGAGGACGAGCAGGAGGGCAGCAATCGTGACCGGCGGCAGGAGGACGAGACCGCTCACGGCGCCGCCACGGTCAACGTCTGGGTCGTCGTCGCTCGGGTCCCCGCGGCGTCCGTGACGGTGAGCACGACCGCGTAGGAGCCGGCGGTTGCGAAGGTGTGCTGCGGCTGTGTGCCCGCCGCCAGGTCGGTCGTGTCGACCGTGTTCGCAGCACCGCTCGAGGGGTCGCCGAAGTCCCATTGCCAGCGGACGAACACGCCCGCGGGGGTGCTGCCGTCGCGGAAGGCGACCGGCGCTCCCGCCACGGGCTGCGCCGGCTGGAAGGTGAACGAGGCCGCCGGGCGGGACACGGCGATGCCGGGCTGCCGCGACGCACGGCCGCTCGCGGAGATGGGAAAGACGCC
The DNA here is from genome assembly GCA_964581085.1 of uncultured Gaiellales bacterium. GTDB lineage: Bacteria > Actinomycetota > Thermoleophilia > Gaiellales > Gaiellaceae > Gaiella. The sequence goes on from CAZOMP010000001.1 coordinate 179,784, forward strand.
GTAGCAGACCGAACCGGTGCCGGGCGGGAGGGTACTGTCGACCAGCCGGTGCAGCCCGGCGTAGGCGCGCTTGCGGTAGACGACCGTGCCCGTCCCGCGGGCGAGATCCCACTCCGTCGGGCAGTCGGGCGTCCCCCGGAGCACGACCGTCTCGGCCGCCCCCGAGGCGACGACCGTCCGCCAGGTCACCTCGGGTACCGCTCCGGCGACGAGCTCGACCTCCGTCGGTCCCGCAGGCGAGACGTAGAGCGCTCGAGCGACGGCCACGGTGCGCGGATCGACGAGCGCCGAGAGCCACGCCGGCGGCGAGAACGGCGAGCAACGGGAGGGGACGGCGAACATGTCGCCGTTCATCGTGCCGCCGCTGTTCATCAGCGAGCAGCCCCGGTCGGAGACTGGCACGCCGAGTGCCCGCCCCAGCTCGTGGGCGAGCAGGAGTGGCCGCAGGGCCTGCGGGCAGGGGCGGACGACGACGCCCGCTGCAGCTGTCGTGTAGCCGTCCGGCGCCCGGCCGGCGGTGGCAGAGAGGCATCTGCCGCGGCTGACGGAGATCCGCAGGGCGTCCGGCCCGTCCGGCCCGAGAACGAGCCGGACGCCGATGCCGGCCCGGTTCCAGGCACCCACCGCAGCTCGCACGGCGCCGTGGTACCCGTTCCCTCCCGTCAGGTCGGCCACGGTCAGCGTCGTCCCCGGCCAGACCCGGGCGGGGACGGCGGCAGCCGCAGAAACCGGGAGCGCCGCAGCAGCGGCGGCCAACCCGACGACGGCCGCCACGGCGGCCTCACGAACGCGCACGCGTCCTGTAGTCCCCGGGACGGGGGCGGTCGGCGGCAGCTCTGCCGCCGACCGCTCCGCCCGGACTACTTGCCGAGCCAGGCCTTGACCTTGGCCGGATTCGCCTTCACCCAGGCCGCCGCCGCCTTCGCGGGATCCATGTGCTTGCCCGCGATCATGTTGGCGACCGTGTTCTGGTCGTTCGCCGTCCACTTCCAGCGCTTGATCACACCGACGGCCGGCGAGCCGCTCTTCGCGAACTTCGTCGAGATCACCTTGTCGATGATCGTGTCCATGTACCCGCACTTGTAGATGCTCCAGTTGCTGCCGAGCTTCGGCGAGTACGAGTCGACGCAGTTCTTGCCGCGCGGCGGCAGCTTCACCTCGGAGAGCTGGTAGGCCGTGTTCAGGTACTGCGGCGTGTACCAGTAGAAGATGATCGGCTTCTTCTGCTTGTACGCCTGCTCCCAGCGGGCCACCTGGGCCGGCTCCGCACCGACCGAGACGAACTTGAAGTTCAGGCCCAGCTCCTTGATCAGCTGCGCGTCCTTCTGCACGTAGGACGGATCGCCGCCGAGGAACATCCCCTGCGAGCCCGACTCCGGGCTCTTGAAGATCGACTCCTTGCCCTTCAGGCCCCGCCACGTCTTGAACTGCGGGTACTGCTTCATCAGGTACGTCGGGATGTACCAGCCGATGTGCCCGATGACGCCGTTCGAGCCGAGGTTGATCACCTTGCCGCTCTTGATGTACTTCTGGTTGACCTTGAGGTCGATGTTGTTCCAGTCCTCCGGAACGACGTCGACCTTGCCGTCCGCCATCGCCTGGAAGAGCGGCGTCGACTCCGGCAGCTTCGCGATGTTCACGGTGCAGCCGAGATTCTTCTCGAGCACGTACTTGAGCACGTAGACGTTGGCCGTCGCGCCGGCCCACGCGTTCTCGTCCATCGTCAACGAGCCGCACGACGCGCCGCTCTTGGCGAACGCACTGCCCGAGACCCCGAGCGCGCCCAGGATGGCGACCGAGAGCGCCGCCACGATCCAGCGCAGCGACCGTCTGCTTGCGGACATCCACTTCCTCCTTGCTTCGATGTTGTGCCCCGGACCGCGGCCCGCGGGCCTTCCTACTGACGTCATCTGTCGCCCCGTTGTTTGCTGCGGGAGGCACCGCGCGTGACCCGGTCGAGTGCGATCCCGAGCGCAAGTATGGCAACCGAGGCGAGCACGCCGAGGCCGAAGTCGGAGCGGGCCAGTCCCTGGGCTACCTCGTAGCCGAGGCCGGGCGAACCGACGAGGCCGCCGATCACGACCACGGCGAGCACCATGATGATCCCCTGGTTGACGCCGAGCATGATCGCGTCCTGGGCGAGCGGGATCTTCACCTTGAGCAGGATCTGTCGTCGCGTGGCACCGAACGACTCGGCCGCCTCGACCGTGTTCGCCTCGACGCCGCGGACGCCGTTCTCGACGAGTCGCGCCACCACGGGGAAGGCATAGAGGACGCCCGCGACGACGCCGGGAACGACCGAGACCGGCATCAGGTAGATGAGCGGGATCAGGTAGACGAGCTGGGGCAACGTCTGCAGTACGTCGTTGATCGGGCGCAGGATTCGCGAGAACGTCCTGCTCTCGGCGGCGCAGACGCCGAGCCCGAAGCCGATCGCGACGGTGAGCACGGTCGCGACGAGCACCTGCGAGGCGGTGTCCATCGCCGAGTCCCACTCGCCGATGATCCCGATCGCGACGAGCATCAGGCCCGTCGTGATCGCCGCCCGCCGGCCGCTGACGACGAGCGCGATCGACGCGATCCCGACGAGCATCACGGGCCACGGCGTCTCGGCGAGGAAGTTCCCGAACGGAACGAGCCCGTACTGGACGATGTGGTCGCCGATCCAGCTCGTGACCTGGAAGAGCAGGGTGTCGGGGTTCTGGACGTAGTCGAGCACCGACTGGATCCGGGCGAGGAGCCAGTCGCGTGCCGTCGTGCGCGAGTAGACGGCGCCGACGCCGACGAGCTTCGCGACGAGGATGGTGGCCGCGATCGCGACGCCTGTGACGATCGAGGCGCGCCGCAGCCGTCGGCGCAGGTCGTCGGTGAGGTGGCGCTTGGCCGGGTTGGTGCGCTCGGCGACCGACTCCGTGACGCGGTCGAGCGCCATCGCCATCACGACGATCACGAGCCCGGCGAGGAGCGCGAGCGCGGGATACGAGTTGAGACCGCTCGTGACGACGTCGCCGAGGCCCTGGCCGCCGATCAGCCCGGCGATCACGACCATCGAGAGCGCGAACAGCAGGGTCTGGTTCACCGAGAGGAGCAGCATCCGACGCGCCAGCGGCAGCCGCACCTTGAGTAGAGCCTGCCGGGACGTCGACCCCATCGCCTCCGCCGCCTCGACCGTGTTCGCAGGGACGCCGCGAATCCCGAGCGCCGTGATCCGGATCGCCGGCGGGATCGCATAGATCATCGTCGTGATCACGGCGGCGCCGGGGCCGACCGAGAAGAGAATCACGATCGGCATCAGGTACGCGAACGCGGGGATGATCTGCATCGCATCGAGCACCGGCGTGATCGCGCGGTCGAAGCGGTCGGAGAGCCCGGCCCAGACGCCGAGCGGCATCCCTACGAGGAGCGAGAGCCCGACCGCCGCGAGCATCAGCGCCAGCGTCTGCATGCTCTCGAGCCAGAGCCCGCTGGCCCCGAAGGAGATGAACGCCGCGAGCGCCCAGATGCCCGCCCGGCGCCCGCCGAACCGCAGCGAGACGAGCACCCCCGCGACGGTGACACCGATCCAGGTCATCCACCCCAGCAGGCTCGTGAACCAGTTGACGATGCTGTCGAGGAAGTTGGCGAAACCGTTGAAGGCGCGGATCACGATGCCGGGGCTGTCGGCGTTGCGCTGGCCGACCAGCCAGTTCTGGAAGTCGTTCAGGTAGGTCGGCAGCGTGTTCCACGTCAGCTCGGCGGGGAACGGGTACTTCGACTTCCAGCCGAAGTAGGCGAGCAACATGACGCCGACGATCGCCGCGGTGAGCGTGACGCGGCTGCGCCACCAGGGGCGATGCTCGACGAGGAGCGGTGTCGCATCGGGAGCGTCCGTGAGGACGGACATCAGCCCTCCCCGGCGATCGCCTTCAGTGCTGCCACCCGGTCGACGACGCCGACGACGGCGCCGTCCGCGACGGCGGCGAGCGGGCGCTCGCTCGAGGCGATCAGGGAGATCGCGTCCTTGATCGTCGTGCCGACGTCGACCGTCGGGCCCGTCTCCTCGCCCGGCTCCGGGTCGCGCATGATCCAGCGCAGGGTCAACACGTGGCTGCGGGGGATGTCACGGACGAAGTTCTCGACGTAGGAGTCGGCGGGCGATCCGACGAGATCCTCGCCGGTGCCGAGTTGCACGATCTCGCCGTCGCGCATGATCGCGATCCGGTCGCCGAGCCGAAGAGCCTCGGGGAGATCGTGGGTGATGAAGACCATCGTCTTTCCCGTCTCCTGCTGGAGCCGCATCACCTCGTCCTGCATGTCCCGGCGGATCAGCGGGTCGAGGGCGCTGAACGGCTCGTCGTAGAGCATCACCTTCGGGTCCGCCGCGAAAGCGCGGGCGACGCCGACGCGCTGCTGCATGCCGCCCGACAGCTGGTCGGGGAACTGGTTCTCCACCTCTTCGAGGCCGACGAGCTGCAGCATCTGGCGTGCGCGCTCGAGCCGCTCCGCCTTGGAGACACCCTGGATCTCGAGTCCGAAGGCGACGTTCTCGACGACACGCCGGTGCGCGAGAAGCCCGAAATGCTGGAAGATCATCGAGACCGAATGACGGCGCAACGTCCGCAGCTGCCCCGCGCTCGCCCCCGTCACGTTCTGTCCGGCGAGCTCGATCGTGCCGGCGGTCGGCTCGATCAGGCGGATCAGCGTCCGGACGAGCGTCGACTTGCCGGAGCCCGAGAGGCCCATCACGACGAAGACCTCGCCCGGGAAGACCTCGAGCGAGACGTCGCGCACGGCCGCCACGCAACCGGTCTTCGCACGCAGCTCGGAGCGAGAGAGCTCGGCGTCCGCCGTGCCGATGATCTTCTCGGCACCAGGGCCGAAGATCTTCCAGACGCCGTCGGCGCGGATGATCGGCTCGGCGCCGTTGCGCACGGCTGCAGTGGTCTCTGACGTGGGCTGAGCGCTCATCCGCGGGAACGATCATTGCCGTCCCGGCGGATCGACGCAAGCCGGCAGGTGCGGCGCCGGCTCCGGAGGCGTCAGAATCGTCGCGTGGAGGGTCTTCTCGTCGACGACCGCGGCGTCGCCCGCTGCGCCTGGTGCGGCGAGGATCCGCTCTACCGCGCCTACCACGACGAGGAGTGGGGCCGGCCGCTCCACGGGGACGACGCGCTCTTCGAGCGGCTCTCGCTGGAGGGCTTCCAGGCCGGGCTCTCGTGGCTGACGATCCTGCGCAAGCGGAAGGCGTTCCGGACTGCCTTCGACGGGTTCTCGCTCGTCCGGGTCGCCGCCTACGGCGAGCCCGAGGTGCAGCGGCTGCTCGGGGATGCGGGCATCGTGCGGCACCGCGGCAAGATCGAGGCGACGATCGGGAACGCCGCTGCCGCACTCGAGCTCGACGGCGGCCTCTCCGAGCTCGTCTGGAGCTTCGCCCCGCCGGCCCGCGCCGCACGGCCGCGCGGCGGTGAGGTCCCCTCCGAGACCCCGGAGTCGCAGGCGCTCTCGACGGAGCTCCGTCGCCGCGGCTTTCGCTTCGTCGGGCCGACGGTCGTCTACGCCTTCATGCAGTCGGCCGGGCTCGTCGACGATCACCTCGACGGCTGCCACGCGGCAGTCACATAACCGACACGGTCCCGGCACCCACGCGTCACGGTTGTCCGCCTACCGTGCGCTCATGAAGAAGATCGCGACACCGTGGGGCACCGCTACCTCCGTCGAACAGATCAGCGTCCCGCAGCGGGCCGGCGAGCGACGGTTCGCGACCGTTGTGCAGCTGCTCGAGATGGCGAACGGCGAGCGACTCGTGCGGTTCGCCTACACGACCGACGGCGTCTCACGGCGCGGGCCGGCGACGCTGCGCGCGAAGGATCTCGAGCGGCTGCGGGGGCTGCTGCAGAAGACGCCGGCGCTCCGTGAGGCGCTCTGGCCATGTGTCGACTCGGCACCGTCGTCCGTCTCCTCAATACACGGCAGCTCGAAGCCTTCGTCGAAGACGAGCCACGTCTCGAGGCCACCGTCGGAGGGAAACACGGCGTCTCCCAGCTGCGGCAACGCATTGCGGTAGCTCGTGTGCCGATCGATGCCAGTCGAGGTTCGGAGCGGCTACCAGCGCGACTGGTTCAGCGAGATCAGCGATAGTAGTGGGGCCGATGGCCGACGTGACCATCTACCACAACCCCAACTGAGGAAGCAGCCGCAATGCCGTGAGCATTGCGCGGGAGCTCGGCGTCGACGTCGACATCGTGCTGTACCTGAAGACGCCGCCGGATGCGGCAACGCTGCGCGCCATCATCGCGCGCCTCGAGGATCCGGCCGCCGACCTCGTCCGGCGGGACAGTCTCTGGACGAAGCTTGGTCTCACCGAGGCCGACCTGGCGACCGAGGATCAGGTCGTCGACGTGCTCGTCCGTCACAAGCAGCTGCTGCAGCGGCCGCTCGTCGTGACGCCCGAACGGGGGATCATCGGACGGCCGAAGGAACGGGTGCGGGAGCTCCTCGCGGGGCTCGCATAGAGCCGACCCGCTAGCCCGCTGTCGTCACGGCCAAAGCCGCGTCGAGCAGCCCCCGCAGCACCGGCACGCCGCCGGTCGAGCCGAGCAGCGGGTCGACCGCATGCTCGGGATGCGGCATCAGGCCGAGCACGTTGCCGGCCTCGTTCGCCACCCCTGCGACCCGGTCGACGGCCCCGTTGACGTCTTCCGCGTAGCGGAAGACGATCTGAGCTCGCGACTCGAGCTCGGCCACGAGCACCTCGTCGCCGTACCAGTTGCCCTCGCCGTGCTTGATCGGGATGACGAGCTCCTCGCCGAGGCTCCAGTCGGCTGCAAACCGGCTCGTCGTGCTCTCGACCGTGACGGCGACATCACGGCAGAGAAACTGCTGCTGTCGGTTGGCGCGGAGCACGCCGGGAAGCAGCCCCGCCTCGCAGAGGATCTGGAAGCCGTTGCAGATGCCGAGAACGGGGCCGCCCGCCGCCGCGAACTCCGCGACGCTCCGCATGATCGGCGCGAAACGGGCGATCGCCCCGCAACGGAGGTAGTCGCCGTACGAGAACCCGCCGGGGAGCACGACGCCCTCGGTCCTCGGGGGCAACACCGGATCGGCGTGCCAGGCCGCGACGGCGTCCGCCCCGAGCGACTCGAGTGCGAGCAGTGCGTCGCCGTCATCGTTCGAGCCCGGAAACGTGACGACGGCGATCCGCGGGCCGTCGCTCACGGGGTCGCTTCCAGCTCGATCGTGAAGGACTCGATCAGCGGGTTCGCGAGCAGCTCCCGCGACATCCCCTCGAGCGCAATGCGTGCCTCCGCCGGGTCGTCGGTCGCGAGCTGGACGTCGACGAGCCGCCCCACACGGGCCGCCGAGACGTCGTAGCCGAGGTGCTGCAGCGCCTCACCCACGGCCTCGCCCTGCGGATCGAGGATTCCTTCCTTGGGCCGGATCAACACGGTCGCCTTCACAGCACCACCTTCGGATCGGAGAGGTAGCGGTCGAACGGGATTCCGGTCAGTCGCTCGAACGCCTCCACGTATCGCGCGCGTGTCCCCGCGACGACGTCGCCCGGAAGCTCGGGCCCCGGGTCCGTGCGGTCCCAGCCGGTCGAGAGGCAAAAGTCCCGCACGTACTGCTTGTCGAACGACGGCTGCGGGCCGCCCGGCGCATACTCGTCAGCGGGCCAGAACCGGGACGAGTCGGGGGTCAGCACCTCGTCGGCCAGAGTGACGACGCCGTCCGCGTCGACCCCGAGCTCGAACTTGGTGTCGGCAACGACGATGCCGCGCGCCTCGGCCCACTCCGCCGCGAACGCATAGAGCCGTAGCGCCGCCTCACGCGCCGACGTGTATGCCTCGTGGCCGCAGAGCGCGGCCGCCTCGTCCTCGTCGATGTTGAGGTCGTGACCGGCCTGCGCCTTCGTGGCGGGCGTGACGATCGGCGCCCGCAGCCGTTGCGACTCGACGAGCCCCGAGGGCAGCGGCTGCCCGCAGACCGCCCCGGAACGCTGGTAGTCGACCCACCCCGAGCCGGACAGGTACCCACGGACGACGAGCTCGACCGGGAGCATCTCCAGGCGGCGGCAGACCGTCGAGCGGCCGTCGTCACCGAGGTCGAGGAGGTGGTTGGGAACGATGTGGCGCGTGCGGGCGAACCAGAAGGCCGACATGCCCGTGAGGACACGGCCCTTGTTCGGGATCGGCGTCGGCAGGATCACGTCGAAGGTCGAGATCCGGTCCGAGGCGACGAGCAGCAACCGCTCCTCGGCGAGCGCGTAGATCTCGCGCACCTTCCCGCTCGCGAGATGGGAGCGCAGCTCAGACATGCTCCGCCTCCCGGCGCGTCGCGACGAGGGCATGCAGTCGCTCGAAGACGACGCCGGCGTTCGCCGTGAACGCGTCCGGGTCGAAGATCGCGTCGAGGTCGACGCGAGCGGCGATCGACGTGTCGCCCTCGACGAGCTCGCGGAGGGCGATCTGCTCGTCGGAGGCCCGCAGCGCGTGCTGCTGGACGAGCCGGTAGGCGTCGTCGCGTGAGAGCCCCGACTCGACGAGACCGAGCAGGAGTCGCTGGCTGAACGTCAGCCCCAGGCTCGCATCCACGTTCGAGCGCATCCGCTCGACGTGGACGACGAGCCCCTCGACGAGCCACGCGAAGCGGTCGAGCATGTAGTCGACGGCGAGGAACGAGTCGGGGATCACGACACGTTCCGCCGAGGAGTGGGAGATGTCCCGCTCGTGCCAGAGCGCGACGTTCTCGAGCCCGACGAGAGCGTTGCCGCGGACAACCCGGGCGAGCCCGCAGATCCGTTCGGCGGTGATCGGGTTGCGCTTGTGCGGCATCGCCGACGAGCCCTTCTGTCCGGGCCGAAACGGCTCTTCCACTTCCCGCAGCTCGGTCCGGGCGAGGTGGCGGATCTCGGTCGCAAAGCGCTCGAGGGAGGAGGCGAGGACTGCGAGCGCCGTCAGCAGCTCGGCGTGCCGGTCGCGCTGGAGGATCTGGGTAGAGCTCGGTGCAGGCTCGAGGCCGAGTCGTTCGCAGGCCAGGCGCTCCACCTCCGGGGGGGTGGCCGAGTACGTGCCGACGGCGCCCGAGAGTTTGCCCACCCGCAACCCCTCGACGGCGCGCACGAGCCGCTCGCGGTCGCGTTCCAGCGCGAACGCCCAGCCCGCCAGCTTGAGGCCGAATGTCGTCGGCTCGGCGTGGATCCCGTGCGTCCGGCCCATGCAGACGGTTTCACGGTGCTCCTCCGCCCGTGCCACGACCGCTGCGAACGCACGCTCGACGCCCGCCAGGACGAGTGCGCCGGCGTCCTGCACCGCGAGCGAGAGTGCAGTGTCGAGCACGTCCGACGAGGTGAGCCCGTAGTGGAGCCAGCGGCCCTCCTCGCCGAGTCCGTCGGCGACGGCGTCGACGAATGCGGCCACGTCGTGGTTCGTCTCGCGCTCGATCTCGGCGACGCGCTGCGGCGTCGGCACAGTCGTGCGGGCGCGGATTGCGTCTGCCGCCTCGCGCGAGACGACGCCGACCTCGACCCACCCGTCGAGCGCCGCGAGCTCGACCTCGAGCCAGCGGCGCAGCTTCTCCTCCTCCGACCAGATCTGGCTCATGGCCGGGCGGGAGTAGCGAGAGATCACGCCACCATTCTAGAACGGCCCCCGGCGGCACCGGGGTAGGGGAATCCCCACCCCGCCCTGCCGGACTCCCGGCTGTCGCAACGCTCGGAGCCGCGTTACCGTGCGGACACGATGAGCTCGAGCGCCTCTCCCGCTCCCACCACGACAGCTCGCCGTCGGAGCTTCTTGGGCCACCGCGGCCGCTTCTATCGCGGCTGGCGGCAGGCGTTCGTGGACACCGCGTACATCCTCTCGGGCTTCGTCCTCGCCGTGACCTGGTGGGCGCTGCTCGTCTCGCTCATCTCCGCCGGCACCGGCACCGTCGTCACCCTCGTCGGGCTGCCGATCCTGGCCGCGACGATGTATCTCTGGACGCGGATCGCCGACACGGAGCGATGGCGGGCGAAGCGGTTCCTCGGCCTCGACGTCGGCGACCCGCACCGGCGTCTCGACGCCCCGGACATCCTCCGCCGGGTCTTCTCTCCTCGCATCGTCTGGGAGCGGCTCAAGGACGTTGCCGTCTGGCGCGACCTCGTCTACCTCCTGCTCGTCTTCTTCCCGCTCGCGCTCGCGACCTTCGTCGCAACGGTGTGCCTGTGGGCGACGGGCCTCGCGCTCGTGGTGCAGCCGTTCACCTACCGGTTCGGGGGCGAGGTGACGCTCGGGGGCTTCAGGCTCGACACCCTCCCCGTGGCGCTCGGCGGCCTCGCGCTCGGCCTCGTCGTCCTCGCCCTGACGCCGTGGCTGCTCGGCATGATGGCCGCCCTCCACGGCTGGACCGTTCGCTCCCTGCTCGGCACCCGCAGCGCCGAGCGAGTCGAGGAGTTGACACGGCAGCGGCGCGAGGCGGTCGACGCGGCCGTCGCTGAACGCCGCCGGATCGAGCGCGATCTGCACGACGGCGCCCAGCAGCGGCTGACCGCGCTCGCGATGGACCTGGGGCGGGCCCGGGCGAAGCTCGAGTCCGATCCCGAAGGCGCGCGCGATCTCGTCGAGCAGGCCCACGAGGACGCCAAGCAGGCACTGGCGGAGCTCCGCAACCTCGCCCGCGGGATCCACCCGGCGATCCTCACAGACCGCGGCCTCGACGCGGCCCTCTCGGCGCTCGCGGCGAGGAGCGCCGTCCCGGTCGAGATCTCGGTGGAGCTCACTGCCCGGCCAACCGCCGCGATCGAGTCGACGGCCTACTTCGTCGCCGCGGAGGCGCTCACGAACGCCTCCAAGCACGCCGCCGCGAACCACCTGCGCGTGCGCGCCTGGCGCCACGTCGACACCGTGCTCGTCGAGGTGTGGGACGACGGCGTCGGCGGGGCGCAGCTCGAGCCCGGCGGCGGCCTCGAGGGGCTGACGACACGCGTCGCGACCGTCGACGGGCGTCTGTCGATCTCGAGCCCCGAGGGCGGTCCGACCGTCGTCCGTGCGGAGCTGCCGTGCGGGTCGTGATCGCAGAGGACTCGGTCCTCCTACGCGAGGGACTCGTGCGCCTGCTGGCGGACGAGGGCGTGGAGGTCGTAGCCGCCGTAGGCGACGGTTCGGCACTCCTCGCCGCCACCGAGCGCGAACGCCCGGACCTCGCGGTCGTCGACGTCCGGATGCCGCCGACGTTCACCGACGAGGGTCTCCGCGCCGCCGTCGAGGCTCGCGCCCGCGTGCCGGAGATGGCCATCCTCGTCCTCTCCCAGTATGTCGAGGAGCGCTACGCGAGCGACCTCCTCGCTGCCGGCGGTGCCGGGATCGGCTACCTGCTGAAGGAGCGCGTGGCCGACGTTGCAGACTTCGTCGAGTCGCTGCGCCGCGTAGCGGGCGGTGGCACGGCGTTCGATCCGGAGGTCGTCGCGCAGCTACTCGGGCGCCGACGCCGTGACGATCCGCTCGAGGAGCTGACCCCGCGCGAGCGCGAGGTGCTGGCGCTGATGGCCGAAGGGCTCTCGAACAACGCCATCGCCCGGAAGCTCTGGCTCACAGTCGGAGCCGTCGAGAAACACATCGGCTCGATCTTCTCCCGCCTCGACCTGCTCCCGAGTGACGACGAGAACCGCCGGGTCAGGGCCGTGCTGACCTACCTGGAGGCGTCACGCTGAGCGCACTCGCGACCGCCGCCGACGCGATGTCGTCCCGGCGGCGCACCCCCTCCCACCCGATCAGGTCGGCGGCGGCATAGGCGGCTGCACGAGCGCCCGCGAGATCGTCGGCCAGCGCGGTCACGTTGAGGATGCGACCGCCGTTCGTGACGACGGCCCCGTCGTGGAGCGCCGTGCCGGCGTGGAAGACGAGAGCCCCGGACACCCCGGCCGCCTCGATGCCCTCGATCGGGGAGCCGCGGTCGCCGCTCGCCGGATAGTCGCCCGCGGCGAGCACGACCGTCACCGCCGCCCCGGACCCCGGGGCGAGCACGACGTGCGACACGTCTCCGGCGGCCGCCGCGGCGAGGGCGGCAAGCAGGTCTCCCTCGAGCAGCGGCACGAACGACTGCGTCTCGGGGTCGCCGAAGCGGCAGTTGTACTCGAGCACCCGCGGCCCGTCTGCGGTCAGCATCAGCCCGGCGAACAGGATTCCTGCGAAGGGTGCTCCCCGCACCGCGAGCTCGGCGAGTACCGGCCGGCACGTGAGCTCGACGAGTTCGTCGACGCGGTCGGGGCCGATCCCGGGCACGGGCGTGAAGGAGCCCATCCCGCCCGTGTTGGGACCGAGATCGCCGTCGAAGGCCCGTTTGAAGTCCTGGGCGGCGGCGAGCGGATGCGCGTTGACTCCGTCGCAGAGCGCGAACACCGACACCTCGGGCCCCTCGAGCAGCTCCTCGGCGAGCACCGGGCCGCCGAAGGCGCCCAGGGCGGCGAGCCCGGCCTCGACCTCGTCCTGCGACCGGCAGACGACGACGCCCTTCCCCGCAGCGAGGCCGTCCGCCTTGAGCACGCACGGGGCCTGCGCCTCGGCGAGCCGCGCCGCCGTCGGGACGCCAGCTGCTGCCATCACCTCCTTCGCGAAGCTCTTCGAGCCCTCGATCGCGGCGGCCGAGCGCGACGGTCCCACGACGGGGATCCCCATGGCACGCAACTCGTCGGCGAGCCCCGCCACGAGCGGCACCTCCGGCCCGACGACGACGAGCTCGACCCTGAGCGCACGTGCGAGCCCGACGACGGCTTCGTGATCTTCCGCCCGCACGGGGTGGCAGTGTCCGAGCGCCGCAATTCCCGGGTTGCCGGGAGCCGCATGGAGCTCGGTCAGAAGCGGCGAACGCGCCAGCTTCCAGGCGAGCGCATGCTCACGCCCACCGGAGCCGACGAGAAGTACCCGCACGCGTCGGGCCAGTCCTATCTCAGGGTGAGGACCGCTTCGCGGCCCTGGCCGGTGCCGACGAGCGAGACCGGGACGTCGAGCGCGTCCTCGACGAAGCGAACGTACTCGGCGGCCGCTGCCGGCAGTGCATCGCCGTCGAGCTCCTCCTCCCAGCCCGCGAGCGTCTCCCAGACCGGCCGACAGTGGTGGAAGTCGGACTGGTGGGCAGGAAAGTCGTCCGTCTCGCTCCCGTCGGGGAGCGCGTACCGCACGCAGATGGGGATCTCGGCGAAGGTCGAGAGGACGTCGAGCTTCGTCAGCGCGAGCGACGTGATCCCGTTGACCCGGACGGCGAACCGCAGCGCCGGCAGGTCGAGCCAGCCACAGCGCCGCTCCCGGCCGGTGACGGTGCCGAACTCGCCTCCGAGCTCGCGGACGCGCTCCTGCGCCTCACCCTCGATCTCCGACGGAAAGGGGCCCTCCCCGACACGCGTCACGTAGGCCTTCGAGACGCCGAGGATCGAATCGATCCGGTTCGGGCCGATCCCGAAGCTGACTGCCGCCCCCGCCGCGATCGGGCTCGACGAGGTCACGAAGGGGTAGGTGCCGTGATCGAGGTCGAGCAACGTACCCTGCGCTCCCTCGAAGAGGACGTTCTGCCCCTCGCGGAGGGCACGGTCGACGAGGAGAGACGTGTCGGCGACGTAGGGTCGCAGCCGCTGCGCGTACTCCTCGTAGGTGTGCTGCACCTCTTCGGCATCGAACGGCTCGATGTCGTAGACGCGCTCCAACCAGACGTTCTTCTCGTTCACGGCCAGCTCGATCTTCTGGTGCAGGATCTTCGGGTCGAGCAGATCCTGGACGCGGATGCCGATCCTCGTCGCCTTGTCGGCATAGGCTGGCCCGATCCCGCGGCGCGTCGTACCGATCTGCAGCTTGCCGAGCTTCCGCTCGCGGGCGCCGTCGAGCGCGACGTGCCACGGCATGATCAGATGGGCGTTGCCCGAGATGAAGACGAGGCCCATTGTCACGTGGCCCCGGCCCTCGAGGTCGTCGAGCTCGGCGATCACGACCCGTGGGTCGACGACGCAGCCGGCACCGATGGCCGATGCCCTGCCGGCCACGATCCCAGACGGGATCTGTCGGATCTTGTAGGTCTCGCCGTCGGCCACGATCGTGTGCCCGGCGTTGGGGCCGCCCTGGTAGCGACAGACGAGGTCGGAGTCCTGCGCGAGCAGGTCGACGATCTTGCCCTTCCCCTCGTCGCCCCACTGCGCACCGACGATCACGGTGGCGGGCATGGACCCGATTCTTGCAGGTGCGGCGGCCGGGTGATCCCGGTTGACATTTCGGGCACGAATCTTTAGGTATGCTAATGGAATGGGAGAAACCGCAGTCGACCCGATTCCCCGCCACATCTGGCCGCTTGCGGCCGTCGTCGTGACCGGATCGATCATGTCGATCCTCGACACGACGATCGTCAACGTGGCACTGGAGACGCTCTCGGTCGACCTCCACGCACCGGTCGGAACGGTGCAGTGGGTCGTGACGGGCTACATGCTCGCGCTCGCCGCCGTAATCCCCGTGACCGGGTGGGCAGCACGGCGAGTGGGCACCCGCCGCCTCTACCTGATCTCGCTCGTCCTCTTCACGCTCGGCTCCGCCCTCTGCGGTCTCGCCTGGTCGATGGACTCGCTGATCTTGTTCCGGATCCTGCAGGGCCTCGGTGGCGGGATGCTGATGCCGACGGGAATGATCATCCTCGCTCGCGCCGCCGGCCCGCACCGCGTCGGCCGGATCATGAGCATCGTCGGGGTACCGATGGTGCTCGGGCCGGTGCTCGGGCCGATCATCGGCGGCGTCCTCGTCGAGCATGTCGGCTGGCGCTGGATCTTCTTCGTCAACCTCCCGATCGGGATCGCCGCCGTCTCGCTCGCCTGGCGTCTCCTCCCCGCCGGCAAGGCGGAGGAGGCAGGGCCGCTCGACTGGCTCGGCGTCGCCCTCCTCTCTACCGGCCTGCCGATCCTCACGTACGGGCTGGCAGAGGCGGGCAGCGGTGCGGGCTTCAGCTCGCCGCGCTCGCTCGTTCCGATCCTGCTCGGGCTGGCCCTGACGGCAACCTTCGCCGTCCATTCGCTGCGCACCACGCGGCCGCTCCTGAACGTCCGGATGTATGCCAACAGTGCCTTTGCGGCCGCGTCGGCGACGACGTTCTGTCTCGGCGCCTCTCTGTTCGGCGCCATGATCCTGCTGCCGCTCTACTTCCAGGTCGTCCGCGGCTCCTCCGTGATCGAAACGGGTCTGCTGCTGACGCCGCAGAGCATCGGGGCGGCCGTCGCGATGCCGTTCACCGGTCGTCTCGCCGACCGGATCGGCGGCGGCCCGCTTGCATTCGTGGGGACCCTGGTCACCGCGATCGCCACGCTGCCCTTCGCCTTCGTCACCGACTCGACGTCCATCCCCTTCATCGAGGCGGCGCTGCTCGTTCGCGGCATCGGGATCGGATTCGCGATGATGCCCGCCTTCAGCGCCGCCTACGCCGTGCTGCGGCCAGAGCAGATCGCCGACGCGACACCGCAACTCAACGTCGTGCAGCGGGTCGGTGGCTCCATCGGCACGGCGATGCTGGCCGTCGTCCTCGGTGCCGGACTCGCGGGCGCGACGAGCGCAGCCGCCACCGCCGACGCGTTCGCCTCCGCCTACTGGTGGGCGTTCTGGATCGCACTCGCCGGGCTCCTGCCCGCCGCCGTGCTGATGCGGGCCGAGCGGCGCAACCGTCGTGAACGGTCGAGCGCCCACGGACAGGCGGCTGCCGAGGCACGCCTCGAGGCAGCCGCATGAGTGTCACGACGGAGCGGTCGATCCGCGAGGACACCCTCGAGGAGCTGCGGCTCTCGCTCCAGGCGATGCTCCGGGCACATGGGCGCCTGCGCAGCCGCGACAGCCGTGATTCCAGCGGCAGCGGCTTCGCCCATCTCCGTCTTCTCGCCGAACTTCGCCGCCACGGCTCGCTGACGGCGTCTGCCCTCGCGGCCGCGGCCGAGCTCTCCCCCGCTACCGTGACCGAGATGCTCGACACGCTCGTCGACCGCGGCCTCGTCGAGCGACAACGAGACGAGCGCGATCGGCGGCTCGTTCACGTCCGGCTGACGAGCCGCGGCCGGCGGGTCTACGACGCCAAGCAGGCACGGCTGCGGGAGGCGTGGGCTCGCGAGCTCGCGGATCTCGAGCCGGAGGCCGTCGCGGCTGCCGCCCTCGTCGTCGCCAGGCTGGCGACGTTCTTCGACCGTCTCTGAGGACCCGGCGCGGGCACCCGGAGTGGAGCTGCTCCCCCGCGCCGCCCGACTATGCTCCTACCGTGGCCGAGGACTGGAGAGTGCGCGTCGAGCTCGAGAGCGAGGGCGCCCGGAAGGAGTTCACGCAGCTGCTCCAGGACGGGCTGAGCCCGTTGGGGGCGGATCTGGCGCAACAGCTCCAGGGGGGTCACGTCTCGATCTCCGGCGACGACGAGAACCTCTTCGTCTACGCCGACTCGCAGCTGCAGGCCGATCAGGCGCACGCGGTGATCGTCGCCGAGCTGGAGCACCATGGCGTCACCGCGACCGCGAGCGACGTCGAGCACTGGCTCGCAGACGAGGAGCGATGGGACAACGAGCCGGCGGGCGACACCTGGGAGCACGAGGTGAGCGACCTCGGTTACGCGCCGTGGGAGGTGCGGGTGACGTGCCGGTCGCGCGGTGACGCGATCGAACTCGAACGACAGCTCGAGTCCGACGGGTATCGGCCCATCCGCCACTGGAAGCACCTGATCGTGGGCACGACGACGCGCGAGGACGCAAACGCCCTCGCGGAGCGCGTGCACGGAGAGGTCGGGCCCGGCGGCGCGGTCGTCTGGGAGGAGGCAATCGACTCCGATCTCGTTCGCCCCTTCGCCTTCTTCGGATAGCGCCCGGCTGGCCGATGCGAGACGAGCTCGATCCCCTCGAGCAACAGCTACTGACAGCGATCGGGGCGCTCGAGACCGGCGACTCGACCGGCACCGCAGCACCACGGGCCGAGGCTCTCTGGCGGGCGCAGGTCGCAAGTCGCCAGTGCGATTTCGCCGCCCGGCTGCTCCAGAGCGAGAAACGGAGCTTCTACTCGATCGGATCCGCCGGGCACGAGAGCAACGCCGTCGTTGCCCTGGCGCTGCGGCCGAGCGACCCGGCGCTGCTCCATTACCGCTCGGGCGCGTTCTACCTGGCACGGGCCGCGCAGGTGGGTCGTGACGGGGTACCCGACGTGATGCTCGGCGTTACGGCCGCGGCCGACGAGCCGATCGCCGGTGGGCGGCACAAGGTCTTCGGCCACCACGAGCTCGCGATCATCCCGCAGACGTCCACGATCGCATCCCATCTACCCCGCGCCGTGGGCATCGCGATCGCGATCGACCGGGCTCGCAAGCTCGGCATCTCCTGCGCCTGGCCGACGGATGCGGTCGTCGTCTGCAGCTTCGGCGACGCGTCGCTGAACCACGCCACCGCCCAGGCGGCGATCAACACGACCTCGCACGCCGCCCACCAGCACCTGCCGATCCCGCTCCTTTTCGTCTGCGAGGACAACGGTCTCGGGATCAGCGTCCGCACGCCCGCGGGTTGGGTCGAGGCGTCGCTCTCAGCGCGCCCCGCGCTGCGGTACGAGACGGCAGACGGAACCGACCCGGCCGCGGCGCTCGCCACGGCGCAGGAGCTGGCCGACTGGGTCCGGCAGACACGGCGGCCAGCCGTCCTCCACCTCCGCACGGTGCGCTACCTGGGCCATGCCGGCGCCGATGTCGAGGCCGCCTACCGGACCCCCGGCGAGCTCCGCGACGACGCCGAGCGGGACCCGCTCCTCGCGACGGCGGCCTGGCTCGTGTCGGCGGCAGAACGGACGCCGGAGCAGCTCGTCGACGACTACCACGCGTCGCGTACGCGAGTGCTCGCCGCTGCGCGAGACGCCGCCCGGCGCCCACAGCTCCAGACCGCATCCGAGGTGATGCGCCCGATCGTCGCGCACTCGCCCGCGGCGGTCGCCGAGCTCGTCGCGCGCGACGCCGAGGGACGGGATCCACACGATGAACCGCTCACGCTTGCGCTCGCGATCAACGCCGCCCTCGGCGACGAGCTCGCCGCCCACCAGGAGTCGCTCCTCTTCGGCGAGGACGTCGCGGCCAAGGGCGGCGTCTACGGCGTCACCCGTGGGCTCCACGCCCGCTTCGGCGCCGGCCGGGTCTTCGACACGCTGCTCGACGAGACGTCGATTCTCGGGCTCGCGCTCGGCACCGCTCTGAGTGGGTTCCTGCCGATTCCCGAGATCCAGTACCTCGCCTACCTCCACAACGCCGAGGACCAGCTTCGTGGCGAGGCCGCGACGTTGCAGTTCTTCTCCCAGGGCCGCTATCGCAACGGGATGGTGGTGCGCATCGCGGGCTACGGCTACCAGAAGGGCTTCGGCGGTCACTTCCACAACGACGACTCCATCGCCGTCCTGCGCGACATCCCCGGGATGGTGATCGCGTCTCCGGCGCGGCCCGACGACGCTGCCGCGATGCTGCACACCTGCGCTGCAGCGGCCCGAATCGACGGCAGCGTCTGTGCGTATCTCGAGCCCATCGCGCTCTACCACACCCGCGACCTCTATGAGGAGGGGGACGGACGCTGGCTTGCGACACCGGGGGCGGAGCATGTTCCGCTCGGCTCGGCGAGAACCTACGGTGACGGGCGTGACCTGACGATCCTCACCTGGGGGAACGGGCTCTACATGTCGCTGCGCGTGGCGCGGCGGCTCGAGGCGCAGGGCGTCGAGTCGCGCGTCGTCGATCTCCGCTGGCTGTCGCCGCTGCCGATCGAGGACATCGCCCGGGAGGCCGTCGCGACCCAGCGCGTCCTCGTCGTGGACGAGACGCGACGGACCGGAGGTGTCTCCGAGGGGATCGTGGCGACGCTGATCGACGCAGGCTTCGACGGCCAGCTCGCTCGCGTCACGAGCAAGGACTCGTTCATCCCGCTCGGGGACGCTGCCAACCTCGTCCTGCTCTCCGAGGAGGAGATCGAAGCGGCGGCGCTCGCGCTCGTCTGATCCCACGATGGCCGCCCGCACCCCCTCCGCGCGTTCGTTCTTCGCCGATCCCGTGGGCTTTGCTGCAGCCCACCCGGAGCCGATCGTCGAACTCGGGGCTGCGACCGGAGACGCAGCACTCGTGGCCGATCCAGACGAGGCCTGGCGGATCCTCGTCACGGACGCGGGCCGTTTCCGCCAGGGAAAGTGGAAGCGGCGCGCCCGCCGTTTCTACGGACCGACGCTGAATACACTCGACGGGGGCGAGCACCGTGAACGACGAATCCTGCTGCAGCCCGCCCTCGACCGGCGGCGCATCCTCGCTTCTGCGGCGCGGGTGAACGAGCGCGTCGAGCGGCTCCAGTCCACGTGGCGCGAGGGAGACGAGATCGGGCTGCGAGCCCTGCTCGATCCCCTCTGCGTCGTACTCGCCGGCGACATGGTGCTCGGCACGGACCTGGAGGATCAGGCGGAGCGGCTCGCCGCCGACCTCGCGATCGTGATGCGCACCATGCCCCGGCTGCTGCCGCCACTGCCGGGGACCGAGAGGCAACGGGCCCTGCGCCGGGTGCATGCGACCGTCCGCACTCGGCTTCGAGTCGATGGGCTGCCCACGGGGACCGAGACGCTGCTCGCGCTTCTGCGCGCGTCGGGGCTGCCGGAGCGTGTGTCGGTCGGTGAGGTGACCGCCTTCCTGCTGGCAGCGGCCGACGAGCCACCGAGCGGGCTCGCCGCAGCCTGGTGGCTGCTCGGCCGCGACGAGGAACGCGACCGTCGTCTGCATGCGGAGCTCACAGCGACCGACCGTGAGTCCGACGAGCTCCCCTATCGCGATGCCGTCCTCGCCGAAGCGCTCCGCCTTCTCCCACCGGCACGTCACATCGACCGCTGTCCGGCAGCCGCCGAGCCGATCTGCGGGCGGACCATCTCCGAGGGCACGAACGTGCTCGTCAGCCCCCTCGTCCTCCAGCACGACCCGCGGTTCTGGGACGACCCGGCCGCGTTTGTGCCGGAGCGCTGGCTCGACGCGCCCAGCCGGTCGCGTCCCCGCGGCGCCTATCTTCCGTTCGGGGCTGGGCCGCATACCTGTATCGGTGAGGCGTTCGCCCGCCTCGTGATGGAGGTGACGCTCGCGGTTGTCGCCCGGCGTTGGCGACTGCGGCCCGTCGGCGAACAGCGGCCACCGGTGCCGGGCGCGCCAGACCTCCGCTTCGTGCTGGAGCGCCGGTGACGGACTCGGCCGAGATCGAGGCAGCGCTCGGCCTCGTCGACGCAGTCGTCTATGCCGACGTCTTCGACACGGCCGCCGACGGGGAGAGCGTGCTGCGGTTCGCGCGCGTGCGAGCCGACGCCGGTGCGCTCGAGCAGGCGCTCCAGGGAGACGGCCTTGCCTCGCTGCTCGTGTCAAGGGCCCCGACGGGCGCCGTCACCCTCCGGGGGCGCGAGCACCTCGCGGCGAGCTACGAGACGGCGGTCGATCATGCTGCGCGGCTGAGGCGCCGGGCGACCCGGGTTGCACGGGTGCTGCACCACGTGCCGTTCGTGCGGGGGATCATGCTGACGGGATCCGTCGCCGCCGGAGCGGCGCCGCCGGATGCCGACGTCGATCTGCTCGTGATCGTCGCGACCGAGCGCGTGGGGACGGTGTTCGCTCTGCTCGCGCCCGTCTCACGTCTGCTGGGGAGGCGGCTCTTCTGCCCCAACTTCTACCTCTGCGAGCAGGCACTCACGTTCGAGACGCAGGACGTCTACGTGGGGCACGAGCTCGGTCAGACCGTACCGCTCGCCGGTGACGCCGTCGCGCTGCGGCGTGCAAACACCTGGGTGGAGCAGATGTTCCCCAACCTTCCACCCGCCGAGCCGGTGGCTACGCGCCGCCGCGGCGTACTCCAGACGCTGCTCGAACTGCCGTTGCAGGGCCGGCTTGGGATCGCCGTCGAGGGCCGCGCCCGCCGCCTGGCCGCCTCGAGGCTCGAGGCGCACTACCGTGGCGATGTCCCCGCCGACGTGTCGCTCGCCCTCCAGCGCGGCCTTGCGCTCCGCTTCCATGCGAGCGGCGTGGAGCACTCGGTGCCGGAGCGCTACCACGCCCGCCGTCGCGAGCTCGCCGAGCGCGCCACGGCTCAGTCCGGCCGTAACACGTAGCGGAGCTCGACGGGCGGGGCCTGCGCCAACGCCTCTCGAAGTGCTCTCTCGTCGGTGAACGTGGGGCTGAGATGACGGCCCGGGACGGTCACGAGCAGCTCGTCGGAAGCGAACGGCCAGGGAGCGACGACATGGCGGTCGGCCACGCGCGAGACGGTCAGGTCGATCGAGCTTCTGCCGGCAGCGGGTACGCCCGGACGGGTCCGTGGCAGTGCGTTGACGAGCAGGTCGTGCGAGACCCCGTCCCACGTCCGCACGAGGCGGCGGTTGCGGTCGATCTCCTCATCGCTCGCATCGATCAGCTCCCGCGTGCGAGCGGCCGACTCGTCCAGTTCGTCCCGGAACGCACCGATCCGCCGACCGCCCGGCCCGAGCCGGCCCCGACGGCGTGGTCGCGGGAAGAACGAGGCGTGGTGGAGCGAGACGAGGAGGCCCGGGTAGGGCTCCCGTGCGGCGAGCTCGCGCGCCCAGCGCAGATGGATGCTGAGATGCACGGTGTAGGGCGCGGTCGCGAAGGTGTACGGCCGCCCCGTGGCACGATCGAGGACGGGTGAGCGCTCCCACTCGAGCCAGCCGTCGTCGTGCACCTCGGCGGCACGGATCACCTCCTCCCTCGGGGTCACCTCGCCGACGAGCTCGTTCCCCCAGGCACGACCGAGCTGGGCGCACATGCGCCCGTGATCGGGCTGGGAGACGACGACAACGCCCTCGGGATCTGGAACGAGCAGCACGGCGCGACAGTAGCCGCGCCGCCCCGATCCGGCTGCTGCGCTAGCGTTGCCTGCCGATGCCCGCCTCCCTCGTCCAGCGAGCGTTGACACCAATCGCCAAGGCTCTCGAGCACGACGACATGCAGCGGCTCGGGATCGACCGCACCTCGCAGATCGCCCGCTGGTGGAATCGCGGCCGGCGGCCGCTCGTCGAGCTTCGCACCCTCCTCTACGAGGAGCGCTTCGAGGAGCTGCTCGAGGAGAACGGGTGGCCCAACGGCGAGGTCCGACTCACCCTCGAGGACGGGTTCGTGCTGGACACCTCCCACAGCCTGCCGTACCTCGAATCACTGATCGAGGAGATGGACGGCGTGATCGACGAGCGCGGGTTGCAGAAATGGGAGGACCTCGGCAAGCCCTATCTGCAGAACATCCTCCCGGAGGATTCCGCCCGACGTTATCCGTCGCTCCTCGACTTCGGCACCTCCTCGCGGGTGCTGGCCGCCGTCGCACCGTCCTACGGCTTCGTGCCGCACTTCTCCACCTCCCTCCCGCGCGGAATCCGGCTGCAGGAGTCGAGTGTCGTGCACGACCCGACCCCGCTGGTCTGGCGCGACAGCCAGTTCTGGCACCGCGACTACCACATCGAGCCGACCTTCTACGTGATCACGCTGATTCGAGACGTGACGGAGGACTGCGGCCCGCTGCATTGGATCTCCGCCTCGGCCTCGAAGCGCGTGTCGGAGTCGTTCCGGTACCGATCGCGCCACTGCTCCTACCGGATCACCGACGAGCAGATCTTCTCCGTCGTCGATCCCTCGGAGGTGCACGTGCTGGTTGGTCCGCCGGGTACGACGCTCTTCATCGACTCAACCGCGTGCTTCCATATGGGCAGCCGCAACCCCGTCACACCGCGTTACCAGGTGCAGTACGCGTACTCCTCACCGGTGAAGAGCGACTTCAGCGAGATCGTCAGGGTTCCGGTCTCCTACCCCGTCTCGCCGGCCGACTCGACTCTCCGCCGGCTCGTGTGCGACCGCGACTGGCGGCCGCCGGGCGTCACGCCGTCGCGGCGAGATCCGTGAACTTGGCGTAGCGCTTCAGGAAGCTGAGCTTGATCGCGTCCGTCGGCCCGTTGCGGTGCTTGGCGAGGATGATCTCGGCGAGCCCCTGCGAATCGGACTCCTCGCCGTTGTAGTACTCGTCGCGGTAGACGAACGCGACCAGATCGGCGTCCTGCTCGATCGAGCCCGACTCGCGCAGGTCGGAGAGGATCGGGCGCTTGTCGTGGCGCTGCTCGACGGCGCGGGAGAGCTGCGAGAGGGCGAGGATCGGCACCTCGAGATCGCGGGCGAGCACCTTCAGCTGGCGCGAGATCTGCGAGACCTCCTGGACGCGGTTCTCCGGGTTCGAGCCAGAGGTCATCAGCTGGAGGTAATCGACGATGATCATGCCCAGCTTCGGCTCGCGCGATTTGAGCCGGCGGGCCTTCGAGCGGAGCTCCATCATCGTGATCGAGCCGGTGTCGTCGACGTAGATCGGGGCCTTCATCAGCTTGTCGCAGGCAGCCGTGAGGCGCGGCCAGTCGTCCTGGGCGAGCCGGCCCGAGCGCAGCCGCTGCGACTCCACCTTCGCCTCGCTGCACATGAGCCGCTGGGTCACCTCCGCCTTCGACATCTCGAGCGTGAAGAGCGCCACCGGCGTCTCGTGGCGGACACCGAGATTCGCGGCCGTGCAGAGCGCGAGCGCCGACTTGCCCATCGATGGCCGGGCGGCGAGGATGATCAGGTTGCCGGGCTGGAAGCCCGAGGTGAGCTTGTCGAGCTCCCGGAAGCCGGAGGGGATGCCGGTGATGTCGGCGCCCGCCTCGTACAGCGTCATGATCCGGGCGAAGCTGTCCTTGAGCAGGTCGTTGATGTGCGCGAAGTCGCCGCTGACTCGCTCCTGGGCGAGCTCGAAGACCATCTGCTCGGCCCGGTCGACGAGGTCGGTCGTCTCGCCGGGACGCGTCTGGCCGAGGCGCTGGATCTCCTGGCCGACGCGGACGAGCCCGCGCAGAGTCGCCATCTCCTTGACGATGCGCGCGTAGTGCTCGGCGTTCGAGGTGGCCGGCACGACCGCGGCGAGCTCGGCGATCTTGGCACTGCCGCCGATCCGTTCGAGCTCCCCGCGCTCGTCGAGTTCGTTGGCGAGCGTGATCGCGTCGACGGGCTCGCCCTTGCCGTAGAGGCCGAGTGCGGCACGGTAGACGAGGCCGTGCGACTCACGGTAGAAGTCGCCGGGCTCGAGGATCTCGGTCACGACTCCGATCGCCGTGGCAGAGAGCAGCATCGCCCCGAGCACCGACTCCTCGGCCTCGAGATTCTGCGGCGGGACGAGCGCCGCAGGCGGCGTGGGCGCGATGGTCACGGGTGCATCAAACCTGTCCGCCGGGGACGGGGCGACTCGCGCAGATAGCCGGCGTCGTGCAGGGGAAAGAGAACATCTGTTCGTATCATATCCCCCGGGCCGGACACCTTCTCCCCAGCCGTCCACCCGGTTCTCCACCCTCGATTCCCGCTCCGAGCGGGAAGTTCGTCGCCCCCTCCACAGGGGTGTGGAACCCTCTGGGGATCCGTCGGGCCGGCGAGACGGCCGGCCCGGTGCCGGGAGGGCACCGGGACCGACCACCACGATCTATTCCTCGCCGGCCTCCGCGAGAGCAGCCTCGTCCTCGGGCTCCTCGACCGCGTCCGTGGCGACGGCAGCCTCGAGCTCGGCGGCCGCGGCGCTCGCTGCGGCCTCGGCCCCTGCCCTCGCCTCCGCTGCAGCGGCCGCCTCGGCGGCTTCCATCGCGGCGAGCTCCTCCTCCGGCGGCAGCTCGCCACCCTCGGGCACGACGAGCAGCTTGATCTCGGCGGTGACGCCCTCGTAGACGTCGATCGGGACGGCGTAGCGCCCGATCCGCTTGATGTGGTCGATCCCGACCTTGCGTCGATCGACGCGGATCTTGCGGGTGCGCCAGATCTCGTCGGCGATCTCCGTCGTCGTCACCGAGCCGAACAGGGAGCCACTCGGGCCGGCCTTGACGTCGAAGCGGAGCACGGTCTTGCCGAGCGTCCCGGCGATCTCGGCGGCCTGGTCGGCACTGCGCGCCTCGTGCGCAGCCCGCCGTGCCTCGATCCGCTTCACCTCGGCGACGCGACCGTCGGTTGCGAGCTCGGCGAGCCGCCGCGGCAGCAGGTAGTTGCGGGCATAGCCACGCTTGACGTCGACGACGTCGCCCTTGAGGCCGAGCTTCTCCACGTCCTTGAGCAGGATCACGTTCACGGTTTTCTCCTAGCTCGCGACGTAGGGCAGCAGCGCGACCTCACGGGCCCGCTTCACCGCGACCGCGACCTGACGCTGGTGCCGGCGGCACGCGCCCGTGATCCGGCGGTTGCGGATCTTGCCCTTCTCGGAGATGTAGCGCCGAAGCTGGTTGACGTTCTTGTAGTCCACTTCCTGCACCTTGTCCTTGCAGAAGTGGCAGCTCTTGCGCCGCCCGGGGGCGGAGCTGGAGCTCGGCCGCTTGCGCGGCGGGGTCTTCTGGGCCATGTCTGATCTGTCTCCTAGAACGGGATGTCGTCGTCGCTCGGCGAGGTCGGGAAGTCGGCGTTCTGCTGGCCGGCGCCTGCCGGCACAAACTGTCCGCCGCCGCCGAGGTCGCCGCCGTCGGTGCGGCTGTCGAGGAACTGCACGGTCTGCGCGATCACCTCGACCTTCGAGCGCTTGCCGCCGTCCGGCGACTCCCAGGACGACCAGTCGAGGCGGCCGTCGACGCCGATCCGGCGGCCCTTCGCGAGATGCTGCGAGAGCATCTCTGCCTGACCGCCGAACACCTTCACGTCGAAGAAGTTCGGCTTGTCCACCCACTGGCCGCCTGCGTCCTGCTTGCGGCCGTTGACGGCGAGGCCGAGCTCGAGCACGGCGCTCCCCGACGGGAGATGCTTCAGCTCCGGATCGCGGGTCAGGCGGCCCACGAGCGTCACGCGATTGATGTCACCGGCCATCAGTCCTCATCCTCCTCTGCGAGATCGTCGACCAGGGCATCGTGACTGGCCGGAGCGCCCACGGGAAGTGGCTCACCCGGACCCCCCGCGGGACGACGTGTCGCCATGTGACGCATGACGTTGTCGTCGATCTTCAGCACGCGCGAGATCTCGTCGAGCGTCTCGGGCTCGGCGCTGAAGAGAAGCAGGTGGTAGTTGCCGTCTGCCTTCTTGTCGATCTCGTAGGCGAGCTTGCGCTTGCCCCAGACGTCGTGGCGCGTGAACGTGCCGCCACCCTTCTCGATCAGGTCGCGCACGCGGGCGACGACCTCCGCCTGGGCGTCCTCGCTCAGGTCGGGGTCCAGCAACAGCAGGATCTCGTAGTCGATCACGGGTTCCCTCGCTCTCCTTCCTTCGGTCTTAGGCGGCCTCACCGGCAAGCACGGACGGGGAATGGCCCGGGCGAGGTGAGGCAGGAAGCTCGTGAACGGTAGCTGACGCGGCGCCTTTGCGGTCGGGACCGTGCGGGCCGTGCGGCCGCCGCGATACCCTGCATCCCCGTGAAGCGCATGATCGCCTGGTTCGCCGGCCTCGCCGGCATCGCCGCCCTCGGCCGCTGGCTCGCACGGCGCTCGCGGCCGCCGGAGGAGGCGACGCCTCTCGAGCCCGTCGCGCCGTCGGCGCAGGCAGAGCCCGCAGACGCCACGGCTGCCGCCGAGGATCCGGCCGGTGAGCTGCGACGCAAGCTCGCGGAGTCACGCGGACCGGGCACGGCAAGCGGCGATTCGTCGGCCGGCGAGGAGACGCTCGACGAACGCCGCCGGCGCGTGCACGCCGAGGCGCGGGCGGCGATCGACGCGATGGGCAACGGCGGCGAGACGCAGTGAGCGCGACCGAGCACACCGCACACGGCGCCCCGTCATCCCGGGAGGAGGAGCTCGCCGGCGTCGTCCGCGAGCTGTCCGACCGGATCGAGGCCCTGCAGGCCGATGTCCGCTGTCTCGGCGGGCCGGGTCTGCCTGCGGTGGAACCCGGCTGGGAGGGCGCGGAGGAGCAAACGCAGCCCGGCCCTTCCTACGCCTGGGTCGGCTCGATTCCGGCTCCCGTACGACGCCGCCCCGGCGTCCCGCGCCTCCTGCTCGAGCTTCTCTTCCTCGCAGCTGTCGCGACGGCCGCCGCGATCGCGAAGCTCGACGCCGCCCAGATCGCAGCCGTGATGGCCGCCGCCTGGGTGCTCGTGGCCCTGATCGAATGGGCCGCCTCCCGTGCCGCGCGGCGCCGGGACGAGGTACCCGGGCTCTACGCCGGCCCTCCCCCGGCGACCGGTCCTGCTCCGGCGGACGCTGCCTGGTTCATCCCGCCCGTGGAGCACACGCTGGTCGAGGGGGGCGCCGACGCACCGACTGCGGTCACACGGCTGCCGCCGCCGGTCGAGTCGACGGTCGTCGATCTCGAGGCGACGATGGAGCGGGCGCCGGACGAGACCTGAGCCCGGAGCAGCCCGTCATCAGTCACCGACCGTCCACGGCTCGGTCGTCTGCGGGAACGTGTCGGCCACCTCGGGCGCGTCGGCCTTGAACACCATAAAGCTGCGGGTGAACTCGATCACCACCTCGCGGCGCTGATTGACTCCGCGGGTCCGGATCGAGACGATCCCGCAGGACGGTCGCGAACGCGACTCCCGCCGGCCGACGACCTCGCTCTCGGCCCAGAGCGTGTCGCCCGCGAAGACCGGCTTCGGCAGCCGAATGTCGCCCCAGCCCAGGTTCGCCACCGCATTCTCGGACGTGTCTGCGACCGAGAGCCCGATCACGACAGCGAGCGTCAGGGTGGAGACGACGAGCGGCTGCCCGAACTCCGTACGAGCAGCGAACTCGCGGTTGAAGTGCATCTGGTTGGTGTTCATCGTGAGGCACGTGAACCAGATGTTGTCGGTCTCGGTGATCGTCCTCCCGAGCCGGCTCCGGTAGACATCGCCGACCTGGAAGTCCTCCAGGAAGCGGCCGCGCCACTGGGTCGTCATCCCATCTCCTTCGCATCGACGCCGAATACTCCCGCCTCCGCAAGCGTTCGCAACCGCTCCTCGTCGTAACCGCAGAGATCGCGGAGCACGTCGTGCGTGTGCTCCCCGAGCAGCGGGCCACGTCGTGCCGGGCCCGGCTCGCCGTCGAGGCGAAGCGGCGAGGCGGGGCCGCGAACGACCCCAAGAGTGGGGTGCTCGTATGCGACGACGTCGCCGCGCGCGAGCGCCTGCGGCTCCGCGAGCGCCGTTGCGACGTCGTTGACGCGTCCACTGGGGACGCCGTGCTCGCCCAGCACGACGAGCCACTCGTCCGTCGACCGCGTCAGCAAGATCTCCGAGAGGAGCGGCACGAGAACGTCTCTGTTGCGATCACGCGCCGCGAAGTCGGCGAAGCGTTCGTCCGCCGGCAGCTCGGGCCGGCCGAGCGCCCCGCAGAAGCGCTCCCAGAGACCCTGCTTGGGGCACGCGACCATCACCCAGCCGTCCGCCGTCGGGAAGGCCTGAAACGGAACCATCGTCTGGTGGGCCGAGTCCGCGAGCCGGCGCGGTGCAAATCCCTCCGACGCGACCCAGGTCCCGACGTAGGTCAGCTGGGCGAGCGCCGTCTCGAAGAGCGACAGGTCGGCG
Organism: uncultured Gaiellales bacterium; assembly: GCA_964581085.1. Lineage (GTDB taxonomy): Bacteria > Actinomycetota > Thermoleophilia > Gaiellales > Gaiellaceae > Gaiella. The sequence continues at coordinate 208,237 of CAZOMP010000001.1, forward strand.
TCGCAGCCACGGCCGTCCCGACGTGCCTGCATGACGCCCGCGAGGGTCGCGAGGGCCGTCACGTAGCCTCCACAGAAGTCGACGAGCGAGAGCCCGCTCTTGGTCGGCGGCTCGTTGGGGCCGCCCGTCAGCTCCATCCACCCCGCGAGCGCCTGCATCGTGTAGTCGTAGCCACCCTCTCCTGCCCGGGGGCCCGTGGTGCCGAATCCCGTCAACGAGACGCAGACGAGCCGCGGGTTGACGCGGGCGAGGTCGCGATATCGGATGCGGAGCTTGTCGGGTTGGTCGCCGCGGAGGTTCGAGACGAGCGCATCCGCGACCCGGACGAGATCCTCGAGCACCTCGCGCGTGGCCGGATGTCGCAGGTCGAGGGTCACAGACCGCTTGCTCCGGTTGAAGCTCTCGAAGAAGAGCGAGTCCGTGCCGACGCGGTAGGGCGGGACGTAACGCGAGACGTCGCCGCCGACGGTCGGGTCCTCGATCTTGATCACGTCGGCCCCGAGGTCTGCAAGCTGCATCGTCCCGAACGGCCCAGCCCCGTATTGCTCGATCGCGATCACCCTCACGTCCTCGAGCGGCCGCCTCATACAAGCGCCTCGAGCACGCGACCGGCCGCGGCGGTGACGAGCGCATCGCCACCGGGGGCGAACGGCGAGATGTCGATCTCGTAACCCCCGCGCGGGCGTTCGGCGTCGGTCGGCAGGTAGTTGCGGTACCCGTTCCAGTAGCCCGAGACGAGCGTCGTCGGGAACGGCGAGCGGTCGCGGATCGCTGCGCCGATCTCGCTGAAGAGCTCGACGGGCACTCCCAGCAGCGCGACGGGGCCGAGCCGGATCGCCTGGACGGGGAGGGGATAGGCGCGCAGCCCGGCGAGCGCCGCTCCGCGCTCTGCTCGCATCCGCGCGAACTTCGTCCGGACGGTGAGCTCCCGGATCTCGTCGCCCGGAGCCCCCGCCTCCCGGGCAGCATAGGCCTCGTTCTCGCAGCGGTCGGCCTCCGCACGCCACGCGCCGGCGTCGCCGAGGTCGTCGCGCAGGGGCAGTGGCAGCTCCTCGCACGCGACCGCGACGGTGCCGTCGGGCTCGCGGTCCGGCTCGTAGGCAAACGATGCGATCCAGGCCGACCTCTCGCCCTCCCGCAGGCGCAGTCGGTGAGCACGCCAGGATGCGCGGAAGCCGACCGCGGCCGCCTCGTGCCCGACCATCGAGCCGAGCCGACGATACGTGGCGAGCTCTGCGACGAAGAGCTCGGACGGGCCGACGTCACCGCAGGCGCCCTGGACGAAGAGACACCGCCCCCCGTGCGCTGCCTCGACGATGCGCTTGACGACACCCGGGTACTCGGGGGTGACCGCTGTGTTGTCGGGGCCGAGGACGATCGGATGGCAGGCGTAATGGACGATCGTTGCGACCGGCCGGTCGTCGTCGCCGTCGAACCTGACGAGCGTGAGCGTGCGATCCACCGGTCCGTCCCCGTTGATCCCGACCGCGGCGCTTCCATCGGGTTTCGTCATCCGCCGGTTGACGGCGAGCGGCGAGCTGCCGGCCGCAACGCCCACGCGCACCGGCCGCAGGGCGGCAGTGGCCGCCGCGGCGGCCTCCGCGAGTGCCTCGAAGACCGACTCGAGATACGGTGCCACGAGCTCGCGGTTGCGGCGAATCCAGGCGCCGCCGAGCTCGGCTGTCACCGGTACGGAGTGATTGTGCGTCGTCCCCACGGCGACCCGCTGCTCGGGGACGCCCGCTGCCTCGCTGACGACGCGACGCGCCCGCAGTGCCTGCGCGTCTTCGAGCAGGCAGAGATCGAGGTCGACGATCGCCGCACGCGCGCCGTCACCATCCTCGACGACGAGCACGGTCGCCCAGAGCTCGAGGTCGTTGCGGTCGGAGACCTCGTGCAGCTGGTTCCCCCAGCCTCCGGCAGGGATGCCGACGGGCGGCGTGATGTCGACGCGTCCCGTACCGGCGCGCATCCTGCTCACCCCGGCGGCGGACCGCAGCTCGGGCGTCCCACGAACTCGGTCGGCAGAACCACGTCACTCGGCGGTGCTCCGTCCCGCATCCGCCGAAGCAGCAACTCCGCCGCGGTACGACCGATCGCGAAAGTGTCACGGCGTACCACTGCCACTGCCGGCTGGTAGAGATCCGTGATCGCAACATCGTCGCAGCCGACGAAGGAGAGATCTCTGCCGAGCCGGATCCCGCGCTCCGAGATGACCCGCAGGGCACCGAGGGTCAGCTGGTTGCCGCCCGCGATCACGGCCGTCGGAGGCTCCGGCAGCTCGAGGAGACGCCGCATCGCCGCCGCACCGGCGTCCACGAGGAACGAGCCCTCCTCCACGACGTAGTCCGGTGCGAGCCCCCGCGCCGCGAACGCCTCGTCGAGGCCCGCATGCCGCTCCAGACCGGGACGTGAGTCGGAGCCGCCGATCAGCGCGATGCGGCGGTGCCCGAGATCGAGCAGATGGAGGCCCGCAGCCCTCATCCCGCTGCGATGGTCCGAGAGGACGCGACTCACGTGCAGATCCGCGGGAACCTCGCGATCGAGTACGACGACGGGAACGTCGAGCGTGCGCAGCCGACCCATCGACTCCGGATTGGTCTCGTCGACGACGGAGATCGCCATCCCGTCCACCCGCCGCTGCGACAGCAGCGAGATATGGGACACCTCGAGCTGTGGATCGCCGAGCGAGCTCGTCAGCAGCATCAGGTAGCCGTTCGCATTCAGCGTCGACTCGAAGCCCGTGATGATCTCCGCGAAGAGCGGGTTGGAGATGTCCCCGACGACGAAGCCGACCGTCAGCGTCACGCGGCGACGGAGGCTCTGAGCGAGCATGTCGGGCTGGTAGTCGAGCTCCTCGACCGCCTGCATGACCCGCTCGGCCATCGCCGGGCTGACGTCGGGATGGCCCGAGAGCACGCGTGACACCGACGACATCGCAACGCCGGCGCGGTCCGCGACATCGCGCATGCTGGCGCGGTCGCGCACGACAGGAGGAGTCTCGCTCATAGCCACTCCCTACGGCGCATAGATGTCCTCGTGAACGGATTCCGGGGACGGAATCGGCGCCGACTCGGCCTCCTCACGGGCGGCCAGCGCCTCCTGCCGGGCTTCTTCGTCGAGACGCGCGATCTCGTCGTCCGTTGCAACCCCCCAGGCGCGCAGAGCATTGCCGAAACGGGGGATCGGGTCGACACGCTGCCACGCTCGCCGCTGTTCGCCCGGGTCGCTGCCCCCGGCCGAGAACGCCGAGTGGCGCTCCCAGCGAACGGTCTTGCATTCGACAAACGACGGGCCTCCGCCCGAGCGCGCGCGAGCAACGCCGTCGGCGACGGCCGACCGGACCGCGAGAACGTCGTTGCCGTCCACGATCACGGCGGGCATGCCGAAGCCGCGGGCACGGTCGGCGATGTCGGGCGTCGCCTGACTCTTCGAGGTGGGAACGGAGATCGCGATGCCGTTGTTCTCGCACACGAAGACGAGCGGCACCTTCCACAGCATCGCCATGTTGAGCGACTCGAAGAACTCGCCCTCGCACGAGGCGCCGTCGCCGAAGAAACAGAGGACGACCTGGCCCGTCCGGCGGAACCGGCAGGCGAGCGCCGCGCCGCCGGCCATCGGGATGTGACCGGCGACGATCGCGTTCGTCGAGACGAGACCGACCGACGGATCCGAGAGGTGCATCGAGCCGCCCTTGCCCTTGCAGACGCCCGTGGCCCGCCCCATCAACTCCGCCATCACCGCGGGTGGGTCCACTCCCTTGATCAGCGCCTCGCCGTGGCCCCGGTAGGTCGCGAAGACGAGGTCGTCGGGTTCGAGCGTCGAGAGGGCGCCCGCCTTGATCCCCTCGGCCCCGATGCACGGGTGGGTCGAGCCCGGCACGAGACCCTTCGCGAACGCATCGATCACCTGTTCCTCGAAGGCGCGTACCCGCGCCATCTCGCGATAGAGATCGAGGAGCGCCGCGTCGTCGCTGTCGGCGGGTCGCAGGCCGGGGACGGCCTCGTCGACGGGGACGGGTGCGATGGTCATCGAAGGCCTCCCGGCAGCAGCGCGATCTGGCGCTCGAGCGCGACGAGCAGGCGTCCGCCTGCCTCGCCGTCGGCGGCGCGATGGTCGATGGCGACATTCACCCACATCCGCGGGCGAACGCCGATCAGCCCCTGCTCGGCTACGACCCGTTCCGCCACGCGCCCCGTCGCGACCATCGCGACCTGAGGGCTCGATATGACGGGCGCGAAGAAGTCGACCGGCAGGGCACCGAGGTTCGAGAGAGTGCAGGTGCCGCCTGCGAGATCCCTGCCGTCGATACGACCGCTCCGGGCCGATTCGACGAGGCGGCTGCGCTCGGCCGCCACCTCGGCCGGCGCTCGCAGGCCGGCATCGCGGAGCACCGGCGCGACGACGCCTGCGGCGGTTGCGACTGCGAGCGAGAGGTGAACAGCCCGGGAGCGCTCGACGCTCCCGTCGGGACGCCTGATTGCGTTCAGCTCCGGCACGTCGACGAGCGCACGGGCGAGCGCGACGACGAGCAGGTCGGTGACGGTGATGGCGCCGCCACCGCTCGCTCGCAAGGCGGCTCGAGCCTCGACGAGACCGGCGGCGGCGAGTTCGCCGCCGATATGGACGTGGGGTACCTGCTGCCAGCTGGCGGTGATGCTTCGTACGACTGCCTCGCGGATGCCACCCAGGCCGTCCCTGGCGTCCGGCGCAACGGCCGGCGTTGTTGCCACGGCTGCGCTCACGTCTCGCGCGACGATGCGGCCGCCGGGGCCGGTGCCGATCAGTCCCCCGACATCGAGACCCTGCTCGCGGGCGAGGCGCCGGGCCGCGGGCGAGGCGATCGGGCCGTCTCGCCGGGACGGAGGAGCCGCGGCAGCGACCGCTGCCCTGCCGCTGCTTTCCGGCGCGGCTGCACCAGCGGCTGTCCTCGTAGCGGCGCCGGCAAACGGGATCGGCGACGCCTCGCCGATGTCGGCCAGCACGCCGTCGACCGGCACCACGGCGCCTTCGGGCGCGACGATCCGGACGACGCCGGCGCACGGCGCGACGACGTCCATCGTCGCCTTGTCCGTCTCGACCTCGACGATCGGGTCGCCCTCCTCCACTGCGTCGCCGTCGGCGACGAGCCAGCGGGCCACCTTCGCGTCCTCCATCGAAATGGAGAGCTGCGGAACCGTCAGCGTCGTCATGCCAGCAGGCGCTCCACGGCGGCGACGACGTCGTCGGTACCGGGGTAGACCGCCTCGATGCCGCTCGGCGTGCACGGGATCGGCACATCGAGCCCGGCGACGCGCGCGACGGGCGCATCGAGGTAGTCGAACGCCTCCTCCATGCAGCGGGCCGCGATCTCGGCTCCGAACCCGAGCGTTCGGTGAGCATCGTGCGCGACGGCAAGGTGCATCGTCTTGCGCAGCGAGGTGAGGATCGTCTCCATGTCGAGCGGCGCTAGCGTGCGCGGGTCGATCACCTCCACGGAGATCCCGCGGCCGTCGAGTCGGTCGGCGGCCTCGAGGGCCTCGTCGACCATCCCTGAGAGTGCGACGACGGTGACGTCTGACCCCTCGCGAGCGATCCGGGCCGACCCGAACGGGATCGGATCGCCGCCCGTCTCGACGTCTGCCCGGCGGCCGTAGAGACGGACGTTCTCGACGAAGAGAACCGGATTGTGGTCGAGCAACGCAGTCCGCAGCAACCCGTAGGCATCCGCCGCATTGGAGGGGATCGCGAGCTTGATCCCCGGCACGTGCATGAACCACGACTCGAGGCTCTGCGAGTGCTGGGGGCCCATGCCCATCCGGGAGACGATCGGCGTCCGGATCACGAGCGGCACCGAGAGCTTGCCGCCCGTGAAGTAGTGGAGCTTCGCCGCCTGGTTCACGATCTGATCCATGGCAACACCGACGAAGTCGAAGAACTCGATCTCGCAGACGGCGCGGACACCCGTCACGGCGAGTCCGATCGCGAAGCCGACGGTGCCGGACTCACACAGCGGCGCATCGCGGATGCGCTCCTCGCCGTAGGCCTCGTAGAGGCCGCGCGTGACGCCGAACGTCCCGCCGTACGGTCCTATATCCTGACCGAGGAGCATCATCGGCTCGGGCCGGTCGAGTGCCTCACGCAGGGCGAGGTTGAGTGCCTCGCTCATCGTGAGGCTCGTCACACCCGTCGCCAGCTCGGTGGTCGTCATCTCCGCTCCATCCTTCGCGTACAGGTTCGCGTACCGATTCCGGTTCCGATTCCAGGGGACGCTACCACACCGGAGCCGAAGGAACGCTAGAATCGCTGGAACCGATGCCAGCTCACGGTCGCAGCGTGGCGACGAGCGAGCGCCCGTCGCGACGCCCCGCCCGGTCCCGTTCCATCTCTCTCCCGGAGGCTCCCCCATGACCGCATCCGAACGGCCCGTCGTCGCACCCTCCGCCTTCGCCGGCCTCATCGGGGTCGGACGCCGCGACACGACGCCGCCCAGCGGAATCTATGCCCGCATGTGGGGCGCCGCGTCGCACGACGTGGCCGAGGGAGTGCATCGACCGCTGTCGACGACCGTCCTCGCGCTTCGAAGCGGCGACGGACCCCTCCGCCTCGTCGTCGGCATCGACCTGGCGCTGCTCGGCGACTTCGGGGCCGCGCCGGATGCGGACCGGATCCTCGGACCGGTGCGCGAGGTGGTCGGCGTCGACGACTCCCGCCTCGTCGTCAACTGCTCGCACACGCATTCGGCGCCGTGGGCGGCGACGAGTCGGAGCGAGATGCCGGGCGGACACCTGATCGCCCCCTACCTCGATCAGCTGGGCGAAGCGATCCGCGACGCCGCGCTCGATGCGGTGGCGGCACTCGAGCCGGCGACGCTCACCTGGGCGACCGGCTCGTGCGACCTCGCCGCCAACCGTGACCTCCCGGACCCGGACGATCCGGGCCGCGTGATCTGCGGCTACAACCCGCTCGGCCACGCGGACGACACCCTCGTCGTCGGACGCGTGACGCGCGACGTCGACGGCGCGGTGACCGCAACGGTCGTGAACTACGCCTGCCATCCGACGACGCTGGCGTGGGACAACACGTTGATCTCACCCGACTACATCGGGGCGATGCGCGAGGTGGTCGAGGCGCACACGGGCGGCGCGCCGTGCCTGTTCCTCCACGGCGCCTCCGGCGACCTGGGCCCCGCCCACCAGTACGTGGGCGACCCGGCGGTCGCCGACGGCCACGGCCGCCGGCTCGGGTTCAGCGCCCTGGCCGCGCTCGAAGGGATGCTGTCACCCCGCTACGCGCTCGCCTACGAGGGCGTGACCGAGTCGGGCGCACCGCTCGCCGTCTGGCGTCCGGCGCCGTTTCAGCCGCCGGCCGTGCTCAGCGGCGGGATGGTCGACGTCGACCTCCCGTTGCAGCCGCTGCCGACGGAGGCAGAGCTCACGGCGGAGATCGAGTCGACATCCGATCGGGCGCTCGCGGAGCGCCTCTTCAGGAAGCTCCAGATCGTGCGTGCGCTGGGAGACGGCCGCGGCGGGTTCCCGGCCTGGATCTGGCGGCTCGGTGACAGCCTCCTCGTGGCGCACCCGAACGAGGCCTACTCATGCTTCCAGGAGGACCTGCGGGCCGCGTTTCCCGGCCGGACCGTCATCGTCATGAACACGAGCGGTGCCGCCGAGCTCGGCTACCTCTACCCGCCCGAGCTCGAGGGGTCGGACCGGTACCAGGTCTGGCAGACCCCGTTCGCGGCCGGTGCCCTGCCGGCGCTCACCGAGAGCTGCATCGCCGAGGGTCGCCGCCTGCTCGGGGAACCGACGTGAGCAGCGAGGACGCACGCTGGCTCGAAGGACGGCGCCTGCTCGTCACGGGCGCCGCCGGCGTCCTCGGACGAGCGCTCGTCGCCGAGGCCGACCTCCGCGGTGCTCGAGTCGTCGCGGCGGGTCGGGTCCCCGGCATCGAGCACGCGGAGCTGCCGCAGGCGGCGATCCGGCTCGACGCCGACCTCCGCGACCCGGATGCGTGCCGGGGGCTCGTGCACGCCGCGGCGCGCGAGCTCGGCGGCCTCGACATCGTCGTCAACAACGCGGCCACGCTCGTCCGGCGTCCGTTCCGCGAGCTCGACCTCGACGAGCTGGACGCTGCCTGGCAGGTGAACCTGCGCGCGCCGGCGCTGATCATGCAGGAGAGCCTCGAGCACCTCCGCCGTGGGTCCGAGCCCGCGATCGTGAACGTCGTCTCCACCGCGGGCGTCTCGGGCGGCATCGCGACCGTGAGCGCCTACGGGATGACCAAGGCGGGCCTGATCGTGCTCACGAAGGCGGTCGCGCGGGAGTACGGCCCCTACGGGATCCGCGTGTTCGCGCTGTCACCGCCCTCGCTCGACTCCGAGATGCAGCGGTCGTTACCCGAGGAGCAGCGCGCGTTCGTGAAATCGCTGAACGTGCTCGGACGCCTTGCGACCCCGACCCAGGTGGCCCGGACGACACTGCTCCTCGCCGGCGGGCTCGGCGACCTCGTCACGGGCACGATGGTCGATCTCACAGCGACTGCGTACTGATGGCGAGTGGTATACGCCCCTCCCGCCGGCCGCTCGGAGCGACTCCGACTTGACAAGAACGCCTCGATCGCGTTTCCTAGAACCGATTCCTGAACCGATTCCTGATCGGCACCAACATCCAGCACGGTTTGCCCGTCGAAGTAAGCAGACGACCGAGGGGTGTCCTCGGCGTCGAGAGGGTTTCACTACGAGGAGGAGGAAGCTCCATGGCAGACGAGATGCCTGACACCAGGGCGGGGGGCGAGCTCACGCGTCGCGACCTGCTCGTCAAGGCAGGCGCGGTCGGGGCCGGTGCCGTCGCGGCCGGCTCGCTCGCAGGTGCCGCGAGTGCGTCACGCAAGTCGACGAAGTACTCGTTCGCGACTCCGAAGATCCGCTACGGCGGCCGGCTCATCTTCGGCCTCGAGTCCGATCCCGTCGCCGTGGCGCCGTTCGGCATGGCGCCGGGAGCGGCGATGTGGGGCAAGGAGCACACCTACGACTCGCTCGCCGAGTTCGACAGGGGCCTCAACATCCGGCCGGCGCTCGCGACGTCGTGGAAAGCCGACAAGAAGGGAACCACGTTCCAGCTGCGCAAGGGCGTCAAGTTCCACAACGGCAAGGAGATGACGGCAGACGATGTCATCTACTCCTTGAAGTTGATGAAGAACCCGCCGCCGCCCGGCAGCGCCGCGGTCGCCGCGAACTTCCCCGGCACGATCACGGGTGCGACCGCGGTCTCGAAGTACGTCGTGCGTCTCAGCCAGTCCGCCCCCGACCCCCGCATCGCCGGGTTCTTCGCCTGGCAGCGGTACTCGCCCATCGTCCCCGAGGGCCTCTACGACCAGATCAACGTGAGCCGCAACGCGATCGGTACCGGCCCGTACAAGATGACGGGCTTCATCCCGCTCGACCGGGTCGAGCTCGTCCGCAACGACAGCTTCTGGAAGCGAGGCCAGCCCTACATGGATGCCATGACCCTCAAGGTCATGACGGACGAACAGGCACGGGTCTCGGCGCTCCGCGCGGGCGCGATCGACGGCGCGACCCTCTCGGTCGACGCGGCCAGGTCGCTCCAGGGCGTCAGCGGGCTCAAGGTGCTGAGCAACCTGAACGTGGCCTTCCGCGAGCTGCAGATGTCGCTGAAGCCGGGCCGGAACGAACCATGGGCCGACCAGCGCGTCCGGCAGGCCGTCAACTTCGCGATCAACCGCCAGCAGATCATCAACACGGTCTACAGCGGCCAGGCGGCGTACACGTCGTACGTCCCCCCCGGCTATGGCCCGTGGCCGCTCAGCAACGCCGACCTCAAGCAGAAGTACGCGAAGTTCGACCTCCCGACGGCGAAGAAGCTGATGGCCGCCGCCGGCGCGTCGAAGGGCTTCTCGGTCACGATGACGATCGTCGGCCTGCAGGACTACCCTGCCGTCGCCCAGCTGCTCCAGCAACAGATGAAACAGATCAACATCGACCTCAACATCACGTCGACCGAGATCGGCACCTTCGCCGCCATCTACAACGCGGGCAGCTACGACTGGTTCCTGAACGGCCGCGGGATGCGCGGCGACGTCGACGGCTTCGTGCAGGAGTTCCACCCTGCCTCGGCGACGTTCCGGATCCAGACGCCGGCCTACCGGAACCTGAAGGCGTGGAAGTACATCGGCAACGGCCGCATCCAGCTCGACGAGAAGAAGCGGATCCCGATGTACAAGAAGGCGCAGCAAGAGCTCTGGCTCAACCCGATCCAGATGCCCCTGGTGGCGATCCGCAAGTACCAGGTCTTCACCTCACGGGTGCAGAACATGTACGTCGCCTTCAGCGACTTCAACACCGGGCTGCGCACCGCCTGGCTGAGCTCGTAGCGAGGCGACTTCGAGACGGAGGGGCGCCGCCACGGTGGCGCCCCTCTCCTCGCCTCCATGACAGGGACCCTCCAGGCCGGCGCCGCCCGTCGCACGATCAACCCGTTGCTCGGGACGGGAAAGGCCGGTCTGCGGCTGTTCGGCTCGCCGATCCAGGCGATCGAGAGCGACCTGACGGCGACGGCGCTCGTCCTCTCCGAGGGCGAGACGAAGGTCGCGCTGATCGCGATCGACCTGTGCGTGATCAGCCTGGCGGAGGCCGACCGGCTGCGCGGCGCAGTCGCGGAGGCGATCGGGACGCCCGTCTCGCACGTGCTGCTCAACCTGAGCCACAACCACAGCTCTCCCGCGCTGCCCGAGTTCATGGCGACGACCGACGCGCCCGAAGACGTTCCGTTTCGTACCCGCTACGAGCGCGACCTGACGCGCTGGCTCGTCGAGGCGGCGCGGGAAGCCGACGCCCTCCGCCAGCCCATCCGAGTCGGCTGCGGCTGGGGCAGGAGCGACGTCGGCGTCTACCGGCGCGAGCTGCGGGAGGGCCGCGACGTGCTGGGCGAGGTTCCCGACAGGCAGATCGACGACTCGGTCGGCGTACTCCGCTTCGACGACCTCGACGGCGACCCGATCGCGACGGTCTTCCGCTACTCGGCTCACCCGGTCACGGTCGGGCCACGCTCCCTCGTCGCCTCGGCCGACTACCCGGGGCCCGCCCGCGACGTCGTCGAGCAGAATCTCGGCGGGCTCGCGCTCTTCGTGCAGGGCTGCGGCGGAAACGTGAATCCACGCGTCGGGATCGGCTACGAGGTCGACTGTCGCGACACGAAGGATCGTGTCGGCCTGGAACTCGGCGCCGAGGCGCTGAGGGTTGCTGCTCGCATCCGGACCGCCACCCGGGCGGGCGAGCGGCGGCCGCTCGGCAACGTGCCGAACATCCTGTTCACGCCGTGGGAGCCCGTCAGGGGAGACACGGGTGCGCGACTCGCAGCGGTGGAGACGACGGTCGAGCTCTCCTACGACGACCTCCCCTCGCGCGAGGAGGCGCGGTCGATCCTCACGCACTGGGAGCGCCTCGTAGAGGAGCGCGTTGCGGCGGATGCCCTCGACTGGGAGATCCGCGTCGCGCGCAAGTACGCACACTGGGGACAGCGGCTCGTCGCTGCCGTCGAGCAGGGCGATCCGCTGCACGAGCTGCGGCTGCAGGCGATCCGCGTCAACGACGTCGTCCTCTGCGCCCTCAGCATGGAGGTGTTCTGCGAGACCGGGCTCGAGATCAGGGAGCGATCGCCGCTGCCAGACACGCTCGTGCTCGGCTACACGAACGGCTGCTTCGGCTACCTGCCTCGAGCGGAGGACTACCCTGCCGGTGGCTGGCGGATCGACGAGAGCTACGCCGTACCGGACCTGATCCCGCAAGCCTGGGGCATGCCCGTGATCCTCCGCTCCGACGCCGCGCAGCGGGCGGTCGAGGCGAGCCTGGAGCTGATCGCGCGCCTCTGAGCCGGGGCGGGACCGGCCGAGCTCACCGCGTGCGGACGAGCTTGCCGGTGGCGACCGGTGCGCCGGTGTGGATCGACTGCCACGCCGCCTCCATGACGGCGACGGTCCGGGTACCCACCTCGAGGGGGGCCCGGTTGACCGGGGATCGTCCCAGGCATGTGTCGACGAGGAACCGGGCAGCATCGTCGCACGTGTAGTCGGCGTCGGGCTCTGCGGCGGCTGGACCGGGCTCGAGCGTGATCCATTCCGCCCGCTCCTTGTCGCCCGTGAGCAGGAACTGGGCCTGCGGACGGTCGTAGTCGAGCATGAGGACTCCATCTTCTCCGGCGATCCGCAGATCGCAGGCGTGGCGCCTCCCCCACGGCTCGTGGCCGTGTCCGCTGAAGGTGGCTATCGCACCTCCCGCGAGCGCGACCGACACCTGCACGTCGAGGTCGACGCCGTTGCCGATCAGGTTCGCACGCGCGAACACGTCGACCGGGTCGTCCGGTACGAGCCAGAGACCGAGACCGATCAGGTGGGTGAGTTGACCGTAGAGGTAGCCGCCGCCGGCGTCCGGCCGGGCCCAGGTGTCGGTCTCCGCCTCGACGGGAAAGCCTCCCACGTCGAGGATGCCGTAGCCGGAGCGGCCGCTGAACAGGTCCGTCAGGCAGCTCGACATGTAGCCGGTCAGCGACGTGACCCGACCCAGACGGCCCTGGCCGAGCAGTTCCTTCGCCCAGCAGGTGAGACGCTGGTAGTTCCAGCCGTACGCCACGCCGACCGTCCGTCCTGCAGCCGCCGCGGCACGCGCGATCGTGTGCGCGTCGTCGAGGGTGACGGTCATCGGCTTCTCCACGAGCACGTGCGCACCGGCGTCGAGCGCCGCCACCGCGTGCTCGCGATGGAGGTGGTGCGGTGACGACACGACCACACCGTCGAGCCCGGCTGCGAGCAGTTCCGAGACCGAGGTGGTCGCGATCTCCAGGCCGAACTCGCGCCGGAACGCATCCAGCCCGATAGCGTCCTTGCGGACGGCCCCGACGAGGTCGACATCCGGGTGATCGCGGAAGAAGGGAAGGTACTGGTACGACGCCCAGAAGCCTGCTCCGATCACGCCGATGCGCGCTGTCTTCACGAGGGAGTTCCCGCGGCGGCGCGCGAGGGATGCTCGAGCGGCGCCGACGCCAGCCGGGGAACCTCGCCACGCGCGAGCCAACCGTCGGCGCCGTCGTAAGGCTCGGCCTCGGGGAACAGTCGCTCGGCGAGGCGAACACCGGTCTCGACGAGCGTCCGTTCGACGCTCGGATCGAAGAGCGACGGCAGCCCGACGCTCTTGTAGCCGTAGCCGGCCTCGTAGCCGCCGTACTGATACTCGTTCGCAGTCGGCAGGTAGCCGATGATCTCGTTCGTGTAGCCGGCGTACAGCGTGGGCGCGCCGGGCGAGCGTTCCTTGACTGCGATGCCGTACTCCGTGAATGTCTCGCCGGGGCCCGTGACGATCACGCCGTCCCCGATCCGTACCGCATGCACCGGGGCCGAGACCGCCGTCGGAGCCGTCCCGTCGCGCAGCTGCGCCTCGATCCTCCGGGCCCACGACGCCTGGTAGTAGGCCAACTTGACCCTGCCGCGGTCGCCGGAGGCACGCGCCTCCTCGAGCGCCGCGTCGAACGCGCGCCGCTCCTCCTCGATCTCGGCGAGCGGAGGATGCGGCTGCAGCGGGATCGAGACCGTCTCCGCGACCGAAGCGAGTGCCGGTGGGTCGATCGCAGCGGGCTGCCTGCGATAGCGCGTGATCGGCGTCACCGAGCCTTCCTTCTCGGTGACGACCTCGATCGGCCGGCTGAAGCGGTCGGCCACCGCCTCGAGGGCAGCGAGCCCGAGCCGCTCCCCCATCCGATGCGCCTCGGCCTCGGTGGCAGTGAATGCGAACTTCGGCAACACGTTGCCGCCGGCGCCCTGGAAGAAGATGCATTCGCCGCCTGTCACAGTCCGCACGAGGTTCCGCAGCGGGCCCGGGAAGTCCGCGGAATAGATGTCCATGTCGTAGCCTGTCGTCACCGGATGGCAGCCGTAACCGACGAGCGTGCCGACCACGGACTCGTCGGGGCGCCGCGCCTGGAGCACCGTCACCTGGTTGTCGACCAGCTCGTCCGGGTTCCAGCCCAGGATCGAGCCGCCGTTGTAGCCGTCCGTCGTCCGCTCACGCCGGTTCACGGCAAGGTCGACGTCCGCCTGGCCCCAGACGACGCCTGCAGGCTCGAGCCGTCCCACCGCGAGCCGGCAGACCGACACGATCTTGTCGTGGAGCACGCGCGAGAACGCCGCAATCGACTCCGCCAGGTCGTCGTCCACGTCGCCGTAGACGGCTCCGTTCAGGACGCCGCCGGGCGGGGCGAGGTGCGTGTGGCTCCAGTTCAGGAGCACGCCGGACGGATCGGCCCCGGTTGCGGCCGCGACACGCGCGATCAGCGGCTCGATCTGCGGGTGGATGATCCCGACTGTGTCGACGCCGCAGAGCACGACCCGCCGGCCGTCACGCTCGAACGCAAGCGCTCCCGCCTCGAGCGGCAGGCCGTAGCCGTTCGCGTTCCAGGGCTGGCGGATGAACCCCACCATCGGCAGGCCGAGCGGCGGCTCGAGGGCAATCGACGCCGCACCGGCGCGGAACTCGGTGGTCATACGGTCTCCTTGTCAGAGGTCGAAGGGACGCTGTCGAGGAATCGGGCGAGACCCGTCGCCGCTGCCTCGAGAAACCGCTCACCGGCGTCCAGGGACGCCGCAGACGGGTCGCCGAGCACCCCGCTCGCGCCCATGTCGGGCTGGCGGAAGGCGTCGTTGGCGCGGAGGATCGGTTCGAACCCCTGCCCCCCGACGTCGTGGACGAGCGTGGGCGCCACGACGAGCATGGCCGACGTCTCCGCCTCGCCGGCATGACCGATCGAGCCGAGGTCGACCGGGAAGAGGTCGCGGAGCAGCGTCGGCTCCACGACCTCCCAGTAGCTGATCACGGGGCACGCCTCGGCGAGGCCGAGCGACTCGAGCCAGCCGCGATTGCCGCCGTGCCCGTTCACGACGACGACCTGACCGAACCAGCCACGCAGGCTGCGGACGATCGAACGGGTCAACTCGAGCAGCAGTTCGGGCTCGATCGTGACGGTGAGCCCGAGTCGCACGTGGTGCGGACTGAGCCCTGTCCAGACAACCGGAGCGACGAGGACGTCGCGTCGCGCCAGCGTGGCGGCCCGTACCGAGACGGCGTCGACGAGGATCGAATCGGTGCCGACGGGAAGGTGCTCGCCGTGCTGCTCGAGCGAGCCGACCGGCAGGACGCAAACCGCGCCGGCGCCGGCGCGCTCGCGGATCGAGCCGCGCGTGGCCTCGCTCAGACGCACGCTCGTCACCAGGTCCGAGGCCACCTCAGGCGACCCTCGCCATACCGAACACCGCAGTCGCACCCGTCTCGCCGATGCTCATGAAGCTGTGCTCGACGTTCGCCGGCAGGAAGACGACGTCACCGATCTCGGCCTTGAGGACGTCCATCGTCCCCGTGATCGCCACCACGAGCGTCCCGGACGTGACGTGGATCACCTTCTCGAACGGCACCGACTCCGGTCGTGTGTCCCGGCGCGCCGGGAGCCTCATCTCGCCGGCGCGAATCCTGTCGTCGCAGTAGAAGAACGACGTCAGGTACGCCTGCCGCGGCTCGTCGCCCGTGATCAGGTGCAGCCAGCCGGCCCGGTCGAGCTTCATCATGTCCACGGCGCTCTTCGGCTCGCCGGGCCAGCGGGCGAGCTGGTCGAGCCGGGAAGGGAAGCCCTCGTTGCGATCGTGGTCGCCGTTCAGGACGACGGGGCGGCGTTCGTACCAGCCGAGCTCGTACAGCGTGTCGTTCTCGACCTTCGCCTTGAACAGATCCGTGTGCATCTCGCCGGGGACCCACCACGCGATGTAGCAGTCCTCGTCTCCGAAGTTGAAGCCGTGATGGTGCGACCACGCCGGGATGTTCGAGGCGTCTCCCGCCCGCAGCTCGATCACATCCGAGGTGTCGGGGTTCGAGAGATGGAGCGTGCCACGGAGGATGTAGTACGGCTCCGGATTCGGGTGGTCGCCCGGGTCGAACCAACCTCCGGCGGGCGTGACGAAGACACCCGCGTTGATATGCGGCGTCGAGACCCAGGTCCACCCCGGGGTCGCATTGCCCGGGGCAGGCGCCCACGCATCGAAGCGGTGGTCGCCGGCCGCGAGCAGCGTCGGCTGCGGCTCCGTCCCCGGGCTGTAGGGGATGCTCTGGTACGGCGGCCAGAGGGCGCGGTACTTGGGATGGTCGGTCGTCGTCATCGTCTACCTCCGTCGACGAGGATGGGCCGTGGGGATCGGATCACGAGGTGGGACGGCTGCGCCGGGGCGGGATCGTCCGGTCGCAGCACGCCCGATGCAGGCGATTGCCGCCAGGGTCACTTTCACACTCCCTCCGGGAAGTGGCAGGCGCTGAGGTGTCCGTTCCCCCCGCGCTCGAGCAGCGGCGGGCGCTCGACTCTGCACTTCTCCTGAGCCTTGAAGCACCGCGACGCGAACACGCAGCCGGGCAACGGCTGCGTGAGGTCGGGCAGTTCGCCCTCGAGCCGGATCCGATGCCGCTCACGTTCGCGCACGGGATCGGGGATCGGCACGGCCGAGAGCAACGCGATCGTGTACGGGTGCTGTGGTGACGCAAAGATCTCGTCTGCCTCGGCGACCTCGACGAACTGTCCTCCGTACATCACCGCAACCCGGTCGCAGACGTGCCGGAGCGTCGAGAGGTCATGGGAGATGAAGAGGTACGAGAGGCCGAGGCGCCGTTGCAACGACATCAGCAGGTTGAGGATCTGCGCTCGTACCGAGACGTCGAGCGACGAGACCGCCTCGTCGCAGACGAGCAGGGCCGGATCGGTTGCGAGCGCTCGTGCGATCGCGACGCGCTGCCGCTGGCCGCCTGAGAGCTGGAGCGGCCTTCGCTTGCCGTAGTCCGGCTCGAGGCCGACGAGCTCCAGCAACTCGGGCACGCGGCCGCGCTGCCGCCTGGCCTCACGGCGGTCGAGCAGGAGCAACGGCTCGGCGATGATCTGCTCGATCGTCATCAACGGATCGAGCGAGTCCCCCGGATCCTGGAAGATCATCTGGACCCGGCCACGCTGCTCCCTTGCGAGCCCACCCTTGCGTGCCTCGAGCGATCGCCCCTCGAAGTCGACCTCGCCCTGCATTCGCGGCGTCAGTCCGAGCAGCAGACGGGCGACGGTCGATTTTCCGGAGCCGGACTCGCCGACGAGACCGAGCGACTCACCGGCACGGATCGAGAACGACACGTCCTCGACGGCACGGAGAAAGCGCTTGCGCGACCCGCTGACGCCACGCACGCGATAGTTCTTCGCGAGCTCGCGGACGCTCAACAGCTCGTCGCCGACGGCCGTTGCGCCGAGCGCAGTCGCGTCCCGTCGCGCGGCGATCGCCGTGGCTCGCGACTCCTCCGTGAAGTGGCAGGCGGTCCGAGTCGCCGGGTCGGACATGTCGAACGAGGGGCGGGTCGTACGGCAGAGCTCGCGATCATGGCCGAGGCGGCAGCGCGGCGCGAACCGGCAGCCCGGTGGGATCGCGTCGGCTCTCGGAAGGACGCCCGGGATCGACGGCAGCGTCTCTGCGCGGGGGTCGTCGAGATGCGGGACTGCGGCGATCAGCGCCTGCGTGTACGGGTGGCCCGCACGCTCGAACACCTCGTCGACGGCCCCGTACTCGACGGGTGCGCCCGCGTACATGACGAGCACGTCCTCGGCGAAGCCCGCGATGACGCCGAGATCGTGAGTGATCAGCATCACCGCCATCTGCCGCTCGACGGACAGTCCGTGGAGCAGATCGATGACATTCGCCTGCGTCGTCACGTCGAGTGCCGTCGTCGGCTCGTCGGCGATCAGGAGCTCCGGGTCGGACGCGAGCGCCACGGCGATCATGACCCGCTGCCGCATCCCTCCCGAGAACTCGTGCGGGTACTGGTCGAGCCGTGCCCGCGGGGTCTGCACGCCGACCTCGGCGAGCAGCTCGACGGCGCGTTCGACTGCCTCCTGCTTGCCGGCGGGCGTGTGCAGGCGGATCGCCTCGATCAGCTGGTAGCCGATCGTCTTCACGGGGTTCAGCGATCCGAGTGCGTCCTGGAAGATCATGGCGATACGGCCGCCGCGGACGGAGCGGAGGACGTCGTCGTCGGCTCCGGTCAACTCGAGGTCGCCGAGTTTGATCGTGCCGCCCCCCACGCGCCCGGGCGGCTCGAGCAGCCCGAGCACGGCCATCGCCACCGTCGACTTGCCGGAGCCGGACTCGCCGACGACTCCCAGCCGCTGTCCGGGGCGAATCGAGAACGAGAGCCCGTCGACGGCACGGACCGTACGCGGACCGAGCGGGAAGTCGACGACGAGATCGTCGATCGTGAGGATCGGTGCGAGTGGCTCCGCTCGCCCGGCGGTTCTCTCGAAGAGGTCCTGGCTCATGACGACGTCGCGCTCGCCGTCGTGCCTCCGGCCGTGATCGGCGTCGAGCCGGGCGTGTCGACCGCAGCCGCCGCGCCCGCGCTCCCGCTCCGCTGCACGGCGACCTCGATCCCCTCGCTGATGAGGACGTAGGCGAGGGCGACGATCACGATGCAGAGACCCGGCCAGATCCCGTACTGCCAGTCCTGGAAGACGTAGTTGAACGACGCCTGGAGCATGTTTCCCCAGCTCGGCGCGGGAGGCGGCGTGCCGAGGCCGAGATAGGAGAGCGTCGCCGCGGCGAGGAGCGTGTAGGCAGCGGTGAGCGAGACGCCCACGAGCAGCGGTCCGATCGCATTCGGGAGCAGGTGGCGCCGCATGACATAGAACGGCCGCCCTCCCGAGATCACGCTCGCCTCCACGAAGGCACGCTCGCGCAGGCTGATCGCCATGCCGCGCGCGAACCGTGTGAAGCCCGGGATGTAGAGGATCGTGAGCGCGAGCATGACGATGTAGTCGCTCGGCCCGATCACGGCGACGAGGAACAGGGCGAGCAGGATCGAGGGAAACGCGAGCATCACGTCGGTGATCCGCAGCGTGACGGTGCTGAGGACGCCGCCGCGATAGCCGGCCAGGAGACCGATCGAGACTCCGATCGCGGTCGCGATGAGCGTCGCCCCGAGGCTGATCTTGAGATCGGTCCGCGCCGAGTACACGAGCCGGGAGTAGATGTCGCGACCGACCTCGTCGCTGCCGAGCCAGAGCGTACGGCTCGGCGATGCGAACGGCGCGTCGAGTAGCTGGTCGGGCGCGTGGTTCGCGAGCAGACCCGGGACGAGTGCCGCGAGCAGGAACGGGGCGAGCAGGATCAGCCCGATCTGGAGGCGCGGGTTGCGGCGAAGCCAACTCATGCGTCACCCCGGCGGATGCGGGGGTCGACCATCCGATACGAGATCTCGATCAGCGTCGAGACGACGACGTAGGCGACCGCGATCGCCATCACACAGGCGATCAGGGTGTTGAAGTCCTGGCGTTCGACGGAGTAGATGAGCAGGCCGCCGACGCCGGGCCAGTTGAAGATGCGTTCGACGACGACGACTCCACCGAGGAGCGTCCCGAACTGGACGCCGAGCACCGTCAGCGAGGGGATGAGCGCATTCGGGAGCGCGTGCCTGTACAGCACGGCGCTCTCGCTCAGTCCCTTGGCGCGGGCGGTGCGGATGTACTGCGTCTGCAGCGCCTCCCGGAGGCTCTGCCGCATGAACTGGAAGAAGACGGCCGTCGTCGGGATCACGAGCGTGACGAGCGGCAGCAGGAGTCGCTTCAGGTGATCGACCGGGGTCTCGCGTAACGAGTAGTAGCCGCCTGCCGGCAGCCAGCCGAGCTTCACGGCGAACAGGATCACGAGCAGGATCCCGAGCCAGAACTGCGGGATCACGAAGCCGACGGTGGAGAGCTGGCCGGTGACGGTCGAGAAGACCCGCTTGCCCTTGCGCACCGAACGGACCGCGAGGAGCGCCGCCAGCGGCAGCGAGACGAGCAGCGTCACGATCGCGAGCTCGAGCGACGGGACGATGCGGTCGACGACCGCGGAGCCGACGGCACCGCCGCCCTCCTGGCTGCCGAAGTCGCCCTGTACCGCTTTCTCCAGCCAGACCGCAAACTGGATCGGAACCGGCTTGTCCAGCCCTAGCCGCTTCCGTTCGGCCTGGACGAGAGCCTCGCGCTCCTGGAAGGTGAGGTCGTCCCGCTTACCAACACGCACCTCCGCCGCGTCGCCCGGGAGCGCGGTTGCGATCGCATACGTGATCGCGGCGATCGCCAGCAGGACCGCGACGAGGGAGAGGAGCGGCGTGACGTACCGCATCAGGCCGCAGAGGCGGGGAGCTCGACGCTCCCCGCCTGGTCGTCACCTCGTCGTGCGAGCCGCGCCGTCACTCAGGCGAAGTACGCACCGTCGAACCGCTGGTCGCCGATCAGCGTCGACTCGACGCCCATCAGGTTCTTCGGTGCGACGTTCTGGTTGTTCGCCATCATCGTGTGGTAGACGGCTGCCTGGGAGAGCATCAGCCGCTGCACGGCCTTCAGGGCCGCCGAGTACTGCGCCTCGTTGGCAGACGAGAAGGCGGTGTTGTAGGCCTTCTCGAGCGCCGGGATCGCCGGCGGCTTGAGGCCCTTCGACGGGTCGGAGAGCAGGGACGCCTTCATCATGTAGTTCGCGATCAGCGCCCACGGGAACGGCAGCGTGCCGGCGTTCACGGCGATGCCGTCGTGGTTGCGCTTCGTGTAGAGGCGGTCGAACCACTGGGTCCCCGGTAGCACCTGGATCGTCGCGTTGATGCCTGCCTTCTTGAAGCCCTGCTGGAGCACCTCCGCCTCGCGCTTCCACGGGCCCGGCTCCTTCAGGGTCATCATGTTCAGGGCGAGGTTGGGCTGCCCGGCGGCCGCGAGCATGCTCTTCGCCCTCTCGGGGTCGTAGCTCGGGACCGGCCCCCCGCCCGGCCACGCCTTGCCGATCGAGTACGGGGTCTTCTGGAAGGGGTTCCAGGTATCGATCGCCTTACCGGCCCAAGCCACCTTGTTGTCGGTCTTGCGATCGAAGGCATACATCAGCGCCTGCCGTACCTTGACGTCCTTCAGCGGCCCCTTGTACATCTGCGGCTGCCACCACTCGAAGAAGATCCCGGAGGGGATCAGCTTCGAGTTCTTCCTGCCCTCGACCTGCGGCAGCGTTGCCACCGAGAGATCGTGGAGGTACTGGACGTCACCCGAGAGGAAGTTCGCCACCTGCGCCGACTCGTCGGCGAGGAAGCGGAAGGTGAGCTCGTTCAGGTAGGGGCGACTGCCCTTCCAGTAGTCGGGGAACCGCTCCAGCTCGAGCCGGTCGCCCTTGACGAAGTTCTTGAACTGGAACGGGCCCGTGCCGATCGGCCGGACGCCGAGGTTCAGGTTGTCGGCGTTCTCGGGCATGATGAACCAGAAGCGGAAGTTCTCGATCATCCGCGTCGGCTTCTTCGTCGTGATCCGGAGCTGCGAGTCGTTGAGCTTGACCGCCTTGCCCCAGATGTCCTTCGGCAGGGCGAGGAAGTTGTTGGACGCCGGCTTGACGGGGTCGTGGATGCGGTTGAGGCTCCAGACGACGTCCTCGACGCGCATCGGCTTGCCGTTGTGGAACTTGACGCCCTTGCGGATCGTGACGATCGTCGTCTTCGGGTTCGGCGTCGACCATTTCGCCGCGAGGAGCGGCACCGCACGACCAGCGTTGTTGTACTTGACGAGCGTGTCGTACATCGCGTAGGCCATCAGCTGGCCCCAGCGGTACCCGAACGCCGTGAGGACGTTGATGTCCTCGAAGACCTGGCCGATCCCGACGACGAGCTTGCCGCCCGGCTTCGGTGCGGCGAGCGCCGCCGATGCTCCCCCTGACCGTACGAGCGCATCCGCCCCGGCCACGAGGGCGGCGCCCGCCGCGCCGCGCTTGATCAGATCGAGGCGAGTGATGCCTTGCGTGTTGTCCTCCATGCTCCCTCCTGGTCTGGATTCTGGGATCGATTCCAAGTACTGTTCGAGAATCGATCCCCGCGGACGACCGCCATCACCGGATCTCACCTGTCACGCTCTTGGTCTGACAAATGATGCCCGTGGCCAGCGATTGAAGACGATCCCAACTGTCTTGTCAAGTCTTGGTCAGACAATGCACCACAGCCCCCCAGAGAGCGGTGGATCCCGGTTCAGTACATGAGCCAGCCGCCGCTGACGTTCAGGGTCGCGCCCGTGATGTAGGCGGCGCTGTCCGAGGCGAGGAAGACCGCCGCGGGAGCGCACTCCGCGGCCGTGGCCATCCGTCCCAGCGGCACCTGGTCGACGAGCCGGTCGAGGGCCTCGTCGCTGAGGCCGTCGCGCAGCATCCCCGTGTCGACGAGCCCCGGGGCGATCGTGTTGACCCGGATCCCGGCGGGCGCATAGGTCCGCGCCAGACCGCGGCTCATCGTCACGATCGCGCCCTTGGTCGCGTTGTAGACGACGGAGCCGCCGAAGCCACCCGTCCACCAGCCCTGCGAGCTGAAGTTGACGATGGCGCCCTGTCTACCGGCGCTGCGCAGGTGCTCCGCAAATGCTCGACCGAGGAAGAACGTCGACTTCTGATTCACGTCGGTCTGCGCATTCCAGTCGTCCTCGTCGACATCCCGGATCTCGAGCCGGCGGCGCAGGAGTGCAGCCAGGTGGACGAGCGCGACGAGCGGCCCGACCGAGTCCTCCGCTCCCTGCACGAGCGCCGCATGAGCTGAGACGTCCGTGAGGTCGGATCCGATGCCGCAGTGCCCTCCCCCGGGAAGCGCTTCCGCGACCTTCCGGGCGGCGTCTGCCGAGAGATCGACCGCTGCCACCCGCGCGCCGGACTCGGCAAAGGCGTGGGCGACGGCGGCTCCGATCCCGCCCGCGGCACCCGTGACGATCACGCCCTTCCCGTCGAGCCCGACTCCGAGCGGTGGCCGTCGTGGGGAGGGAGGCTCGCTCACGCGGGAAGTCGGACGCGATGGGCGTCGATGTAGTCGCCGTCGTACTCCCACCCGAGACCGGGCCCGCTCGGCAGGGCGATCTGCCCGTCCACGATCGGAGGCCGGTTGGCGATGAGGTTCCACCAGATCGGGTCGCGCTCGGGGCTGAAGATCTCGAGAAACGTCCCGTGCGGAATCGAGGCGAGCAGATGCGCCGCGACCTGCGGCTCCTCGTGATGGGCCATCGAGATGCCGTAGGTGTGGGCGGCTGCCGCGACCCTCCGCCACTCCGTTGCACCGCCCGACCACGACGAGTCGAAGTTGCAGAAGTCGATCGCTCCCTCGACCATCAGGTCGCGGCACCCGGCCGCCGAGAGCTCCGTCTGCCCGGCGCAGACCCGTACGCCGGCGCCGAAGCGGACGTCTCGCATCGCGCGCCGGTCGTTGGCCCAGATGCACGGCTCCTCGAACCAGAACAGGTCGAGATCGTCCACGAGACGGGCGAACCGGATCGCCTGCGCGGTCGTCCAGCCCTGATTCGCATCGGCGCAGAGGACGAAGTCGTCCCCGGCCGCGGCGCGCGCGGCGCGGAACCGAACGGCGTCCTCCTCGGGCGTCAGGCCGCCGACCTTGAACTTCATCCCGGCGAGCCCCTGCTCGCGCAGAGAGTTGACCTCGTCGGCGATCTCGAGCGTGCCGTAGTAGCCGCCGATCGTGATCACGGGAAGCGACTCGCGATACCCGCCCCAGAGGCGATGGAGAGGCTGACCCAGCGCCTTGCCGACCGCGTCCCAGATGGCCGCGTCGACACAGGCGGTTGCGACGAGCCCGAGGCGGCGGTCGCGCAGGATGTCGTAGGTCGCCGGGCGGGTGCGCTCCCAGCAGCGCTCGACGCGGAAGGCGTCCTCCCCGATCAGCTGCGGCACGACCTCCGCGTGGATGATCTCGTCGATCTCGAGCAGGCCCGCATCCTCGTCACCGCAGTACGCCTCACCGACGATCCCCGCCTCGGTATGGACGCGGGTCACGATCGTCGAACGGTGCGTCATCTTGTACTTGCTGCCGTGGTAGGTCCGCGCGAGCGGGACGCGAATCGGAATCGTCTCGACAGCGGCGATCGTCAGCGTCGTCGCATTCGCGGGCTGGGTGCGCTGCAGATCGAATTCGAGCTCGGTCACGGATCCTCCCCACCTGGGTGGTAACGGTTCCAGCCACTGTAGGCAGCGTCACTGCTGCTGTCAATCCCGTTCGTCGTTCTGTGGTCGAACTCGTCAGAAGCGGTACTTCTCGACGACGTCCTCACGCACGTCGATCCCGAGACCCGGACCCGGCAGCGGCTCGACCCACCCCTCGTGCTGCTCGATCGGCTCTCGCACGAGCTCGTGCTGCATCGGGTTCTCGTCCGCCTTCAGCTCGAACACGAGCACACGCGGCGTCGTCAGCGACAGCGCCAGGCTCGCCGCCGAGACGATCGCGCTCGACCATGCGTGGGCGTTGAACCAGACGCCCGCCTCCTCGACGAGCTCGATCACACGCCGGCCGCCGGTGATGCCCTCGGCACGGCCAGGGTCGAAGCCGATCACGTCCGCAACCTCCGCGGCGATGAAGCTCCGGTAGCCCTCGACGTTCCATTCCCGCTCGCCGGAGGCGACGAGCGTGCGACTCCGCGCCCGCAGGCGCCGGAACGCCTCGTGGTCGCCAGGCTCGAACGGCTCCTCCAGCCACGTCAGTCCGTGCTCCTCGAGCGCAACGGTGAGGCGCAGTGCGAAAGCAGTGTCCCAGGTGAGCGTGTTGACGCCACGGTCCCACATCACCATCGGTGCCGGCCCGATCCGCTCGCGCAGGAGCCGAAGGAGCTCGACGTCGCGTTCGATCTCGACGCCGAGGCGAGCGTCGCCCCGCTTCCCCAGCCCGAGCTTGCACCCCTGGAACCCGAGCTCGTTCACGTAGCTGGCGTGGCGGTCGGCCTCCGCCTCGAGATCGGCGGCCCGGGGATGGGTGCTCGCGATCGCCGGCAGGCGGTCGTGGTGGGCGCCGCCGAGCAACTGGGTGACGGGGACGCCGAGCAGCCTTCCTTTCAGATCCCACAGCGCGATGTCGATCGCGGCCAGGGCGAAGGAGGAGATGCCTCCGCGGTTCCCATACCACCATGCACGGTGCCTGCAGCGGCGCCAGAGCTCGACGTTGTCGAGCGGATCCTGCCCCACGAGGAGCTCCGCGCCGATTCCGTCGATCATCGCCTCCGTCGCACGGCAGGCGTCCGGCCACGACGTGACCGCCTCGCCCCAGCCGACGGTGCCGTCGTCGGCTTCGATCCGGCACAACGTCAGGTGGCGCAACGCATCCGCGTCGTTCGGTTCCGGGTAGCGCACGGAGATGGGCGTCACCGACCGGACGCGTGTCATATTCGGCACTCCTCGATCCCGAGGGCGCGGGCGACGACCGGGATCTCGACGTCGAGCCGCCCGTACGCGAGTGCGTTGTGGTGGGTCGCACCGGAGGCGATCCAGCCTGTGCCGGCTTCGAACGCCGAGCCGGAGTCGAAGCGGAACATGCCGTTCGGCCCGCCCATCCCGTCGTAGCGTGCCTCGACGATCTCGCCCGTCGCCCATGCGAGGCGCCACGTGTCGCCGGCCGGGGACAGTGACAGCGCCGTCGCCGGTCCCTGCTGGAGGCGAAACGAGAGTGACGTGCCCGCCCCCTGGTCGCCGGGATAGTGATCGTTCGGCTCCACCACGACCGGGTACGCCGGATCGGCCCAGGCGGGGTCGCCCTCACCGCCGGCGGCGAGCAGCATCAGGCCGGTGTCGCGTTCCGGGGTGTAGAACTCGCAGTAGAGCGCCCTGCCCGAGAGCCGCCGGGCGAGAACGCAGGCGAGGGCGGTGGGCAGATCGCCGGTACACGACACGGGCACACCGTTCCCGGTCAAGAGCGACGCTCCCAGGCAAGCCGTGATCCCGATCGTGGGATTCCAGCGCAGCGTCTCCGAGTGGCAGTTGACGGTCACGGCGACCGAGGACGTCGCGTGCACGAGATCGTCGAGTGCAAGCGCGAGTCTCATGCTCCGTCTGTCGGCGTCTCCTGCCCGCCGAGCCCAGCCGCGAGCGGCGAGCTCCTCGAGGCCGGGCTGGAGCCGGTCGGCCGCCACCGCGGCGAAGGCGTCGTTCAACTCCGCAATCGAGACGGCGTGCTCGTTCACGCCGAGTCGCCCGAGCTCCTCCGCCGTCGATTCGACGTCGAGGTAGCCGGGGAACCACCGCCCGACGCGCAACACGGTCGCACCACGCAGCGACGAGCCCGTCGCCGCGGCCCGCACCGTCCGGACGACGGTGGCCACCCCTTCCGGATCCGACGGCGAAGCGGTCACCGTGGCGAAGGGCCTGCCCTCACGGACGAGCGGGTTGGCGAACATCACGGCCGCAACCTGGGACGAGTTCACCGTCGCCTGCGCCTGAGTCAGCCCCGGCGGAAGCCGGTCGATCAGCAGCGCATTCCAGACGACGAGAGGTGCGTCGATCGCTGCGAGGGCATGCATCGCATAGCTCGGCGGCACCGCCATCGTGGGTGCATAGACGACGACGTCCGGTCGTGCTTGCCGCAGCGTCGCGTTCACACGGTCGCCGTCGGCCTCCGAGGCGAGCATACCGGCATCGACGATCTCGAACTCGCCGCGGAGCGACTCCGCGAGGGTGCGAGCCACGCGGGCACGGTCGTCGCGGAAGCCGGCCGGCATCTGTGCCTCGAACAGGGGGAAGTAGGCCGAGACCACCGCGACCCTGGGACGGAACTCAGCCAAGATGCCAGTCCTCCTCGTAGCGCACGAGGTTGCCCGCGACGTCGGTCAGATCGAGCACCAGGCCGTCCATGGACGCCTGCCAGCGCTCGCCGACGCCGAGCGCGGCGAAGCGACGCGAGCACGTGTCGACGTCGGGATGACACTCGCAGTACGCGATCACCTCCCGGCCTCGCCGAAACAACGTGTAATTCGCATAGCCGGCCTCCTTCATCGCCGCCACCATCTCGGGCCAGATCTCGACGTGCCTTCGTACGTACTCCTCCTCACGGCCCTCCACCACCCGGAAGACGTGGCACAACCGCTCCATCAACTCACCCCCAGCTGCTCGAGCGCCCGGCGGGTCGCAAGCGCCTCAGTGACGACATCCAGCTCGTCGCACCTCCACTTCGGCATCGGAACGTACTCCACGCAGTACGCGCCGTCGTACCCGGAAGCCCGCAACGCGTGAACCAGGGCGGCGAGGTCCGTTTCGTTGTCGCGCCAACGCACCTGGATCGCGCCCGGTCGTGCAGCGCGGACGTGCAGGTGCGATGCCAGCGGCACGAGCGTGAGCGAGCGATCCTCCGTGACCGCCTGGAGCTCGAGATGGGAGAGGTCGAGCGTTAGACGGAGTCCGTCGACGTCCCCGCAGAGCCGGGTCGTCAGTTCCGGCACCGGGACGATCGAGCCGGCGTGGGCCTCGATCCGGGTCTCGACGCCGAGCGTCCGCGCTTCCTCGACACGCCAGCCGAGCTCCTCGAGGCAGCAGTCCCAGGCGCCGTCGGGGTCTTCGGCCCAGGTCACCCCGGGCAGGATCGTGAGCCCGGCAACGCCGAGCTCCGCCGTCACCCGCGCCGCTGCCGCGAATTCGCGGCGGCCGCGCTCGCGAAGCAGTGGGTCACGCTGGTTCGGAGCGATCTCCTCGACTGTCGTCCCGATCGAGAGGAAGACATCCTCACAGGCGAGCTCGTGTGCCTCGAGTGACGAGCGCAGCGCCGCGGCCGTGCCCGCCGGATCGGCAACGAGATCGGAGCCGTCGGCGAGAAAGAGCGCCACATCGACGAGCCCGAAGCCGAGCGCGCGAACGATGCCGATCCGTTCGTGCTGGTCGGCGACCGCCGGGAAGGAGTACTCGCTGCAGGAGATCCGGGTCCCGCTCACGCCTCAGGCTCCTACCCGCGCACCGCTCGCCGCCGATCCCACGAGCTGTGCGTACTTCGCGAGAACGCCGGTCGGATAGCGGGGGGCCGGATGCTCGACCGCCGAGAGCCGTGACGTGACCTCGTCGGCGGCAAGCTCGACCGAGAGTCGGCCTCCCTCCGCGTCGATCTCGACGACGTCGCCGTCTCGCAGGATCGCGATCGGCCCGCCGACGGCGGCCTCCGGGGAGATGTGCCCGACGGAGATGCCCTGGGTGCCGCCGCCGAAACGCCCGTCCGTGAGGAGCGCCGTCTGCTCGACGAGGCCGGCACCCACGATCGCTGCGCTCAGGTGCGTCATCTCGGGCATGCCCGGTCCGCCCTTCGGCCCCTGATAGCGCACGACGACGACGTCACCGGCCGCGATGCGACCGTCGGAGACGGCCTGGAACGCCTCCTGCTCGGTGTGGAAGACGCGCGCCGGGCCACGGAAGCGGTTCGACTGCTGGTTTGCCACCTTGATCACGGCGCCGTCCGGGGCCAGATTGCCCCAGAGCACCGAATAACCACCGGTGCGCTTCACCGGCTCGCCGACCGTGTGGAGGACGGGCGTCTGCGGCTCCGCCGAACGGCCGACGTCCGCGAGGCTCTCCGCGACGGTACGCCCGGTCACGGTCATCGCCTCGCCGTCGAGCAGGCCCGCCTCGAGCAGCTCGCGCATCACGACGGGCACGCCTCCCTCGACATGGAGGTCCTGCATCATGAACCGACCCGCGGGCCGCATCTCCGCGATCTGTGGCGTGCGGCGAGAGATCCGATCGATGTCGGCGAGCCCGAAGTCGATCCCCGCCTCCCCCGCGAGCGCCGGGACGTGCAGGCACGCGTTCGTCGAGCCGCCGAGGGCGGCGGCAACGGTCATCGCGTTCTCGAAGGAGCCCTTCGTGAGGATGCGCGACGGCGTCCGGTCGTTCTCGAGCGCGTCCACGAGCGCGGCGGCCGCACGTCGGATCACCTCCTCCCGGGCCGGATCCTCGGCCGCCGGAGATGCCATGCCCGGCACCGTCAGGCCGAGCGCCTCCGAGATGCTCGCCATCGTGTTCGCCGTGTACATGCTCGCGCAGGAGCCTTTGCCAGGGAGAGCGACACACTCGAGCTCTGTCAGATCCTCCAGGCTCATCCTCCCGGTCGCCTGGGCGCCGATCGCCTCGTAGACGTCCTGGATCGAAACGTCGTGGCCGCGGAAGCAACCCGGCCGGATCGAGCCCCCGTAGGCGAAGACCGCCGGCAGGTCGAGCCGGATCATCGCCATCATCATCCCGGGCAGGCTCTTGTCACAGCCCGCGATCGCAAACAGGGCGTCCATTCGCTCGGCGAGCATCACGAGCTCGACGGAGTCGGCGATCCAGTCGCGCGACGGGAGCGACGCGCGCATCCCCTCCGTCCCCATCGCGATCCCGTCCGAGACGGAGATCGTGTGGAAGACGAGCGGCAGCACCTGGAGCTTGCGCAGCTCGTCGGCCGCGACGAGGGCGAGCTCGTCGAGGTGCATGTTGCAGGGAGTGACGCGATTCCAGGTCGCGGCCACGCCCGCCTGCGGCAGCTGCAGCTCCTCCGTGCTCCAACCCATCGCGCGCAGCATCGAGCGGGCCGCCGCCTGCGCCGGCCCACCCGTGACCTCGAGGCTGCGTCGCCGCCCCCGATCCGTCGTGCTCATCTCTCCTCCTCGACGATTACATGCTCTTCTCCGAAACAGACAGCCACCGACGCGGCGAAGTCGTCACGCGTCCGCGCGAGCTCGGCGCCCAGGCCCGGCGTCGCGAAGGCGCGGTCGGCGTCGGCGCGTGAGTCGAACGTCGTCACCGCGATCGCGTCGTAGGGCAGATCGTCGCTCTCGAGCAGATGGATGACGTAGCCGCGCAGGCCGGGCAGGCGGCGCGCGATCTCGACGTGCTCGCCGGTCCATGCGGCAAGGAACTCCTCGCGCGTGAGCTCGGGTCGCTTGCGGACGAGGCTGAAGCGGCGGATCACCCCGGCTCCTCACCGTTGTGCTGCGACGTCGCGTAGCGCCGCGCAACATCGAGCATGTGCTCCTGTGCCAGGCGCGCCGCCCCTTCGACGTCGGAGCCGGCGAGCGCCGCCACGATCCCGGCGTGCTGCTCGAGCGAGCAGCTCGCGGTCTCCGGAAGCGAGTAGGCCGCATACGCACCCTTGCGACTCGCGTCGATCAGACCGCTCATCAGCGAGGAGAGCGCGCGGTTTTTCGTGTAGGAGGTGAGGAGCCGATGGAACCGTGCGTCCCCATCGGCGGCCGCCACGGCGTCGGCCCGCGCGACCGCCTCGGTCTGGTCGCGGACGATCGCCGCCGCCGCCGCCGCCGCGTCGATCGCGTCCCACTCGGACATCACCCGGATCGCGTGCGCCTCGAGCACCGAGCGAATCTCGTCGACCTCGAGAATCTCCTGCGCGTGCTGATAGAGCCACGCGCGGACGAGCGCCTCGCTGCGGTCGTGCGAGCCGCCGACCGCGACGAACCGTCCGCGCGTGCCGCGCGTCTCGATCAGGCCGAGCGCCTCGAGGCTCGAGAGCGCCTCCCGCAGCACCGTGCGCGAGACACCGAGCTCGCCCACGAGCTCACGCTCCGTCGGCAGCCGGTCGCCGGCTGTGAGGTCGCCCTGCAGGATCCGTGCACCGATCGCCTCCGTCGCCGCCTCGACGAGCGTGCCGTCCTTCCGTGCCATCGCCCGGGAAGCGTCGGTCACGGGGCGGAAGACGGGAAGAGCTCGTCGGTGAGCTCGAGGGAGACGCGGACGAGGAGCTCGCCCGCCTCGGGGGCAAACGGTGCCGGGCGGTCGAAATGCCGCTGCGCGAGCGAGGGCTCGTACCCGCCGAACGGGTACTCGGGTCGCGTCGCGACGTACCCGACGAGGCCGTTCGAGTAGCCGAGCGTGACCGGGAACGGTGCGCCCGACCGTTCCTTGACCTCGAGCCCGAGCTCGCAGAACGGCTCGCACGGCCAGGCCGTGATGCAGGCGCCGCCGATCCGCACTGCCTGCAGCGGAACCTCCACCTCGTGTTCGACCGTGCCGTCGGCGACGCGCTCCTCGACCGCCTTCGCCCAGCGGACGTGGAGCACGACCGGATTCCACACCGTCCGAGGCTCCCCGGCAGCTTGGAGCTCGGCGGCCCGGTGCTCGAGCTCCTCGCGGAGCGCGACGATCTCGTCGAGCGTCGGCGGTTCGAGCAGCGGCAAGGCGACGCGGCGCTCTACCGCGGCGAGCGTCGTGTCCTGCTCCCCGTCTGGCACCTCCCGCCACATCACCCAGGGGACGGCCGAGCCCGCGAGCGTGCCCTCGCGGCGCATGGGGCGAAGCGGCGCCGCCGCCCGGGCCCGCAGCGCCGTCAGCGCCAGACGCTCGCCGAAGTCACGCTCCGGGCCGCGCGCCTCGTGGAAGGAGGCGAACGGGATGATGTTGCCGGCACAGCCCTGCAGGAACACGCACTCGCCTCCGGTCCAGGCGCGCACCCGCTCGCGCAGCGGCCCGACAAAATCGGACGAGGCCTCGGCGACATCGGGCCCGACGACGACCGGATGCGAGGCGAAGGCGACGACGGTGCAGATGGCAGCACCATCCTCGGAGTCAACGCGAATCACGGCGACGTCGCGGTCGCAGGCCTCGTCGGCGTTCCAGCCGAGGATGGTCGTCCCCTCGTGGCGTTGACGCCGGTTGACCGTGATCTCTTCGGCCTCGCAGCGACCGAAGCCGATCCGTGCGGGCCGCAGGCGCCGGGCAGCCTCGGCCGCGGCCGAGACGAGCAGGTCGCCGACAGCCTCGCCGTACCTGATCTCCTCGCCGTTCCACTCGGCGTCACCGCCGATCTTCGCCCATCCCGGCGTCGGTGGAGCGGCATGGGTGTGCTGGGAGTTGAGGAGAACGTGGTCGGCCGGTGTCCCGACGGTGCTCCCGATCCGCTCGCGCACCTCCTGTGCCCAGGCGCCAGACGCCCCGATCAGATCGGCACCGACGAGGACGAGGCGGACGTCGCCACGGTCGAGCACGAGCGCCGTCGCCTCCATCGGCTGGCCGTAGCCACGGGTCGGCTCCGACCGGCGCAGGTAGCCCATCAGGTCGACACCCACGGGCGGCGTGATCGGGACGCTCGCGGCGCCGGCCGAGAGCCCTATCGCCACGATCAGAGCCCGAACGCCACGTCGAGCTGGATGCCGCCTGCAGCCATCTGTGCGTCGACCTCGGCGATGCTCTCCTCGAGCACGTCGGCCATCTGCGTCACCTCGGCTGCGGTCAGGACGAGCGGCGGCGCCAGCGTCGTGTTGTGGGGCGACGCCCTCACGAGCAGGCCGCGCTGCCTGGCCGCACGCTGGACCGCCGTCCCCACCGGCTGGTCGGCCCGCAGCGGGCCACCGGTCGCGGGATCGACGAAGTCGAGACAGTAGAGAAGCCCGTGCCCGCGCAGCGCCCCCACGATCGCGTAGCGCTCGTGCATCGCTGCGAGCCGCTCCTTCAGCTCCGCACCGCGCGCGCGGACGTTCGTGAGCACGCCGTGCGTCTCGAAGTACCGGATCACCGCGAGCCCACACGCGGCGGAGACGGGATTGGCTGCGAAGGTGTGGCCCGCCTGGTACTGGAGGCCGTCGGCCGCCGGGCCCCAGAACGCACGCCCGACCCGCTCGGTCAGGAGCACGGCCGAGAGCGGGGCGTACCCGCTCGTCAGCCCCTTGCCGACGCACAGGATGTCCGGCCAGACGTCCACCTGCTCGGCGGCGAACCAGTCGCCGAGTCGACCGAACCCCGTCACGATCTCGTCGAAGATGAGAAGGACGCCCGTCTCGTCGCAGAGCGCGCGCAGACCGCGCAGGTACTCCCGGGAGAGCGGCTGCACACCGGCGGTCAGCATCACCGGCTCCACGATCACGGCAGAGACGGTGCGGGGGCCCTCCTGCTCGATCACGTCACGCAACTGCGCCAGGCACTCGAGCGTGCACGTACCGGCACAGGCACGGCAGGCGCCAGGGATCGGTGCGTGCGCGTGGATCCCTCCGGTCAGGAACGGCTCGTACGGGCCGCGGAGCTGGGGCCAGCCGGTCTGCGTGAGGGCGCCCATCGTGGCACCGTGGTAGGAGTGGTAGAACGAGATCGTCTTGAACCGCTCGGGGCTGGCGCTCTGACGGT
Source organism: uncultured Gaiellales bacterium (assembly GCA_964581085.1). Classification (GTDB taxonomy): domain Bacteria; phylum Actinomycetota; class Thermoleophilia; order Gaiellales; family Gaiellaceae; genus Gaiella. Next base: position 241,183 of record CAZOMP010000001.1, read on the forward strand.
GGTACTGGCGCGCCATCTTCAACGCCGCTTCGACCGCTTCGGAGCCGCTCGACAGCTGCTTGACGACGTCGTAGCGCCACCCGGTCAGCCGGCGCAGCTCGGAGGCGAGCTCGAGCGCGCGGTCGGTCGTGGTCATGATCGGCGACGAGAACGAGAGGCGGCGGTGCTGCGCCACGATCGCGTCGATGATCTCCTCGTTTCCGTGCCCGAGGCTGACGGCGAAGACCCCGGAAAGGCCGTCGACGTACTGTCGTCCCTCGTGGTCGGTGAGCGTGATCCCGTCGCCCTCGACCATGATCAGCGGGTCGGCGGTGAACGTCTGCATCTGGTTGAAGTCGACCATCACGTGGCGAGCCGCCTCGTGGAGGTCGCGGCCCGCGGGCCGGGTGGATGTCTCGGACATGGCGTACAGTCTGGCTTGGTCAGACCAACAAGTCAAGTGTTCGGCGGAGACGGTCTGCTCTCCATGTCAGCGGGCTTGACTTGTCTGACCAACTCGCTACGATCGTGCTCCATGCAGGCGGCGCCTCTGCTCCCCGGCACCCCTGGGGCCGGCTCGAGATGACGGCGCCCGTCGTCGGCATGCGCGTCTCGACGGTCGCGCCCCGTTCCCGGCCCGCATCGAAGGGAGTCGGGCGGAGCGTCGGCACGCCGCTGACGTTCCTCGAGGGCGTCGTCGACGCACGGGGCGCGTCCTCGGCCGGCCTGCCTCCTGCTCGAACGTGGCTCGTGGTCGTCGAGCTCGAGGACGCCCAAGGCGTCGTCGGTGTCGGCACGGCGGGCTTCGGTCACCCGGCAGCGGTCGAGGTGCTGCGGGAGCTCGAGCCGCTCGTGGTCGGCAGGAGCCCGACGGAGATCGGCCATGTCTGGGAGACGATGTACCGGGCCACGCTCAACGTCGGCCGCCGCGGCGTCGTCCTCCACGCGATCAGCGCCGTCGACATCGCGCTCTGGGATCTGCTCGGGCGCCGGCTGGGGGTCCCCGTCTACGAGCTCCTCGGCGGTGCGATGCGGCCGTCGCTCACCGCCTATGCGAGCTGGCTCTACGCGACGGACGACCTGGACGCGCTCGGGGAGGAGGCGCGGAGCTGGGCTGACCAGGGTTTCACGGCGGTCAAGCAGAGGCTCCCGTTCGGGCCACGCGACGGCAAGGCCGGCATCCGCCGAAACGTGGAGCTCGTCCGGACGGTCGTCGACGCGGTGGGACCGGATGTCGACGTGATGGCCGACGCCTACATGAGCTGGGAGCCGGGTTACGCGATCCGCTGCATCCGCTCGATCGAGGATGCCGGGATCCGTCTGCGCTGGCTGGAGGAGCCCACGATCCCCGATGACGTGGCAGGGCTGGCGCGGATCCGCGCCGCCGTCGAGACCCCGATCGCGGCAGGCGAGCACGAGGCGACGCGTCACGGCTTCCGTCATCTCGTCGAGGCCGGCGCCGTCGACGTACTCCAGCCGGACGTCAACCGTCTCGGCGGGATCACGGAGGCCCGCCGGGTCTGGGCCCTGGGCGAGACATTCGGGCTCGATGTGATCCCGCATCTCGGCTTCGCCCACAACGCGCAACTCGCCGTCTCCAGTCTCGCGACGCCGCTGCTCGAGTACATGCCGCCGCCGCCGTCTCCGGCCGAGGCCGACGAGGATCAGATCTTCTGGGTCGCGTTCCCCGACGAACCCCGCGCGCAGGATGGGCGCGTGACGCTCTCCGGTCGCCCGGGGCTCGGCGTCGAGCTCGACCGCTCCGTGCTCGATCCGGTGGACGTGTAGGGACGGCGCGACGGTGGCGGACGAGCTCCTCGAGACGCTCGCGACGATCGAGCGACGCATCCTCTGGCTCGCAGTCCGGATCGTCGACTACGCGAACCGCGAGCGGCCGCGGGGCGACCGCCTCAAGGTCGGCGGTCATCAGGCTTCGTCCGCCTCGATGGTGACGCTGATGACGGCTCTCTACCTCGGCAGCCTCCGCGCCGAGGACCGCGTCTCGGTGAAGCCGCACGCCTCGCCGGTGCTGCACGCGATCGAGTACCTCCTCGGCCGTCTCGACCGCTCCTACCTGACACGTCTGCGCGACTTCGGCGGCCTGCAGTCCTACCCGTCGCGCACGAAGGATCCGTATCCCGTCGACTACTCGACGGGGTCGGTCGGGCTCGGGTCGGCAGCACCGCTCTTCGGCGCCCTCGCCGATCGTTTCACCGAGACGAGGCTCGGCAGGTCGACCGGTGGTCGGTTCATCTCCCTGCTCGGCGACGCCGAGCTCGACGAAGGCAACGTCTGGGAGGCGATCGCGGATCCGCTGACCCGGCGGCTCGGAAACGTCCTCTGGATCGTCGACCTCAACCGTCAGTCGCTCGACCGCGTGATCCCGGGGATCCGGGCGGCAGAGCTCGAGGCGCAATTCCACACAAACGGCTGGGAGGTGATCGAGCTGAAGTACGGCCGCCGCCTGCGCGAGGCATTCGCCCGCGAGGGCGGCGAGGTGCTGAGACAACGGATCGACGAGATGCGCAACGAGCAGTACCAGTCGCTGTTCGGTGCCACCGAGGACGTCGTCTGTGCAACCCTGTGCGACGGTCTGTCGGGGTCCGACCGAACTGCGCTCTCCCGGCTCCTCGACCACTGGGAGGGGGACGCCGCCACGCTCGTGCGGGATCTCGGCGGCCACGATCTCGCAGACGTGCTCACCGCCCTGGATCGCGCACGGTCGACGCGAGAGCGGCCGACGGTGATCTTCGCCTACACGGTCAAGGGGTACGGGCTCGAGATCGCGGGGCGGCCGCAGAACCACTCCGCCCTTCTGACGGGCGAGCAGATCGACCGTCTGCGTACGACGGTCGGACTCACGCTCGAGTCCGAGTGGGACCGATACGAGCCGGGGACACCCGAGGGTGACCTGCTCGCTGCGGCGCGCCTTCGCCTGGACCGCGGTGAGCGGACGCCCGCAGCCGTCGTTCCCGTGCCGGCGACTCTCTCCACGAGAGATCCGCGCGAGTCGTCGACGCAGGCCGCATTCGGCCGGACGCTGCTCGACCTCACACGCGTCGAGACCGTCGCCGAGCGACTCGTCACCGTCGCACCCGACGTGTCCACCTCCACGAACCTCGGCGGCTTCATCAACAAGACCGGCGTGTGGGGCCCCGCCCACGAGCCCGTCTACGACGCGATGGAGGACTCGCCGCTGAAGTGGCGCGTGGGGCCGCGGGGGCAGCACATCGAGATGGGCATCGCCGAGATGAACCTCGTCCTGCTGCTCGGCCAACTCGGTCTCACCTGGGACTTCCAGCACGAGCGGCTGTTCCCCGTCGGCACGCTCTACGACCCGTTCGTGTTGCGCGCGCTCGAGGGCATCGTCTACTCCACCTATTCCGGCTCGCGGTTCGTCCTCGCCGGCACGCCGTCGGGCATCTCGCTCTCGCGCGAGGGAGGCGCCCACCAGTCGAGCTCGACGCCGGGTATCGGGATCGAGACACCAGGACTCACCTATGCGGAGCCCTGCTATGCGCGGGAACTCGAATGGTTGCTCCTCGATGCCCTCGCGCGGATGCAGCGGCCCGACGGCGAGGCGCTCTACCTCCGGCTCTCGACGACCCCGATCGACCAGGCGCCGTTCGCGGCTGCCGCCGAACGGCAGGGCGAAGAGCGACTGCGAGAGGATGTCGTCGCCGGCGGCTTCAGGCTGCGGGAGCCGGGCACGAGCGAGGATCGGGTGATCGTCGCAACTTGCGGGGCGATCACGACCGAGGCGCTCACAGCCGCGACGGTGCTGTCGCAGGAGGAGGGGGTCGAGGCCACCGTTCTCTGTCTCTCCTCGCCCGACCGCCTCTACCGCGACTGGCAGCGGAGCCGCACGGCCGCCCTCCGGGGCGCCAGCCCGCACCCATCGCACCTCGAGCGCCTGCTCCGTGCCGACGAGCACGGCCTCCCGGTCGTGACGGTGCTCGACGGCGCCAGCCACGCCCTCTCGTTCGTCGGTTCCGCCCTCGGCGTGCCGGGCGTGGCGCTCGGCGTCGACCGGTTCGGCCAGACGGGCAGCCAGCCCGAGCTGTACGCGGAGTACGAGATCGACGCGGCGGCGATCGCGACTGCCGCCCTGGTCGCGCTCGAACCCTGAGGCGTAGCGCCCGAACGGCCGCGTCCGTTCCCGGGTTGCTGGCACCATCCGCTCCCAGTGCTCTTCCCCACCTCCACCTTCGCGATCTTCTTCCTGATCGTGCTGCCGCTCTCGTGGCTCGCGATGCCGAAGGTGCACCACTGGCGGCCGTTCATCATCGTCGCCAGCTACGTCTTCTACAGCTGGTGGGACTGGCGTTTCATCTTCCTGCTCGCGGGTTGCACGATCTGGAACCAGCTCCTCGCGGTCCGCATCCACCGGGCGCCGACGCAGGCGCAGAAGAAGGCGCTCCTCTGGCTCGCGCTGGCCGGGGACCTCGGCGTGCTCGGCTACTTCAAGTACTACGACTTCTTCGTCAGCTCGACGCAGAACGCCGCCACGATCGTCGGCCTCGACCTGCCGGTCTCGCTGAAGACGATCGTGCTGCCGGTCGGGATCTCCTTCTACACCTTCATGGCGATCAGCTACGTCGTCGACACCTACCGCGGCACCTTCGTGCCGACGACGCTCGAGAAGTTCGCGGTCTACCTCTCCTTCTTCCCCCATCTCGTCGCCGGCCCGATCGTGCGGCCGGGCGAGCTCATCCCCCAGCTCGACGTACCGCGCAACCCCCGTCGCGTCGACACGAGCCGGGCGTTCTACCTGATCGCCACCGGCCTCTTCAAGAAGGTGGTGATTGCGAACTACCTCGCCTCGTCCATCGTCGACCAGGTCTTCGGCGCCCCCAACCAGCACTCGTCGCTCGAGATCCTGATCGCGATCTACGCCTACGCGGTCCAGATCTACGCGGACTTCTCCGGCTACACCGACATCGCAATCGGGATCGCGCTGCTGCTCGGCTTCTCGTTCCCACGCAACTTCGATTCGCCCTACGCTGCCGTCTCGCTGCAGGACTTCTGGCGGCGCTGGCACATGACGCTCTCGCGCTGGCTGCGCGACTACGTCTACATCCCGCTCGGCGGCAACCGCAAGGGCACGGTCGTCACCTACCGCAACCTGATGTTGACGATGCTGCTCGGCGGGCTCTGGCACGGCGCAGGCTGGACGTTCATCGTCTGGGGCGGCATCCACGGGGTCGGCCTCGCGCTCGAACGCTGGCGCCGCGACCGTCCCGGCTATGTCGCACCCCCCGACACGCGCAGACGGCGGATCGTGGCACGCCTCATCACCTTCAACGTCGTCTGCCTCGCCTGGGTGTTCTTCCGCGCCGACAGCTTCTCGGCCGCCTGGGATCTCCTCACGGGGCTGTTCACGGGCTGGGGTGAGGCCTCCCCGCTCGTCACGAGCGGTGTCCTGCTTGCGATCGCGGTGGGGATCGGCTCGCAGTACCTGCCTGCCCGTTTCCCGTACGCACTCATGGACCGCTTCGGCAGGCTGCCGGTGCTGGGCCAGGCGGCCGTCCTCGCGTTCGCCCTGATGCTCACGAACACGATGGGGCCCGAGGGGGTCGCCCCGTTCATCTACTTCCGCTTCTGATGTCGTCCCAGAACCCACCCGAGCTGCCGAGGCTGCCACCGATCCGCGAGTCGGCCGAGCAGGCCCTTCCCCCACCCGAGCCGGAGCCCGATCTCGAGCCCGTTCGCGACGGAGTCTCTGAGACGCCCGCGCAGGCGCGTGCCCGGGCCCGCGAGGAACAGCGCCGTACGAGGCGGACGACCGAACCGGTCGCGAGCCCCCCACCACCCGCGGTCGAGCCTCCACAGGTGGTGCCGAGCGGCCAGGACGGTCGTCACGGCGGCGCCAGACGGGGCGGGCCGCCGGTCGGCGACGACGGCCGCCGGCTCTTCCCCGCCGGGCACGCGCTCGTCGTCGCCGTGCTCGCGCTCGTGATCGGCGCGCTCCTCCTCGCACCCGGGATGCACAAGGCTGCCTACAACGGCCAGCCGGGCACGAAGAGGGACGTGTCGCTCGCGATCACGGCGGCGCTCTCGAACGTCAGCCACGCGCTCCTGCTCGACCGTCCCCGTCAGGCCGTGCAGTCCGTGATGGGCCGCCGCGACGCCGACCGGATCAACGTGGCGATCGAAGCACCGCCACCGCAGACGACCCCGACCACCACCTCGCCCACGACGACGCCGACCACGAAACCCAAGCCGCCGCCCGCGAGAGAGCGGTTCACGCCGAAGCACAAGCTCCGCCTCTGGGTGGCGGGGGACTCGCTCGTGATCGTGCCCGGCTACGCGCTCGTGCGGGCGGCGGGTGGCAGCCCGGTGATCGAGTCCGTCGGCGGCGTCGATGGCCACATCGCGACCGGCCTCACCCGCCCGGACGTCTTCAACTGGTTCCAGGAGATCAGCGACAAGGTGAAGGAGCTGAAGCCGAACGTCGTCGTCCTCAACTTCGGCGGCAACGACAACCACAACTACATGACCGGGCTACCCTCCGGCACGTCGATCGGCGACTTCGCGGGGCCGTCCTGGTCGAAGGAGTACCTGCGCCGGGTCAGGATCGTGATGGACACGATCAACCGCGCCGGGGCGACGGTCGTGTGGATCGGCCTGCCGATCGTCAGCAGTCCCTCCGTCACCGCCGACTTCGACAAGCTCAACGCGATCGTGGTCAAGGAGGTGAAGCGACGCGGCCCCCGGAAGGCGATCTACATCGACACCTACACGATGTTCGCGGGCGACAACGGCGGCTTCACCGAGTACATGGAGAACGACAAGGGCGACACGGTGAAGGTGCGCGCGGGCGACGGGACGCACTTCGACACGGCCGGCGGCGAGATGATCGCGCGTGCCATCCTGGCGCAGCTCAACAAGACTTTCGACCTGACCAGCTGGCGCCACAAGCAGGGAGCCTGATCGGCTCGCAGCTACTCGGCGCCACCCGTGTCGAGGCTGTAGGCCTGCCAGAGCAGATCCGCTCCGTGCTGGCGGTGCGTCACGAGCCGCCCCAGGAGATGCCGTGTCTCGTCGCGGATCTCGTCCACGTCGAGCGGGTCGTCTTCCTCGACGCGTTCGCGAAGCGCGGCCGTCGCTGCCTGCATCTCGGGATGCTCGTCTCTGAGCCGATGCACCCTGCCGCTCAGCCGCGGCGCCGCCGTGACGATCTCGGCGTAGAGCCCGTCGGGTCGCTCTGTCACGTCGATGTGGTCTGCGATCTGCGCGATCAGCTCGTCGAGCGCCTCCAGCAGGTCGGTACGCCACTCCTCCTCGCGCTCGAGCGCCGGTCGTGCTGCTGCCCGCTCCAGTGACAGGATCGCCTCGTAGAGGTCGGCTCGCCTCCGGACCACCTCCTCGAGCGTCTCGGTTGCCTCCACGTCCGGGGCTCTCGTCGACTCGATCATCGTCTACCTCCGCGGTTCGTCCTGCCCGAGCCACACAGGATGACAGGCACCGCGGTCCCTGTCACCTCCTCGCAGGACACGGGACGACGCGGGCGAACGAGCGGGCAATGGGCTGGCGACGGGGCGAGGTCTGGTTCGAGGCCGACGTGGCGTGGTTCGGCGAGCGCGTACGGCCGCCGTTCGCGTTCGCGGGGACGGCGCCGGCGCTGCTCGGGCCGCCGATCCCGAACGGCCTTGCGGCCTCGCGGCTGCGGCGTGCGAACCGGCGCAACCGGCAGCGCTCCCGGCGGGCCGGTGCGGCCGCGCTCGTCGTCGGTACGGCGGCGGTGATCCCGCTTGCAGTGCACCGCTACGGGATCGGGACGGGAGGAAGGGCGCTGGCCGAGGACCCACCGAGCCTCACCTTCCGCTTCTCCCCCACCTGGCTGGCGCTGCCGCCCGAGGCGGCCCGAAGGCGTGCGCGCACGCTCGCGGGGACGCAGCAGCCGACGATCGCCTGGCATCACGCGAGCTCCCGCGGCCTTCCCTACGGCGGCAGCCTCGTCGACGGCACCCAGCTCCCGGTGGAAGGGCCGAACTGGGTCACCTGGAATCCCGTCACCGACTCGGTCCCGAACGCGCCTCACCGGCTGTACGGCAACGAGCGCACGATCCGCACGATCCTGGCTGTCCTCGCCGCCTATCGCGAGCACGACCCGCGGGCGCCGCGCGTCGTGATCGGCGACATCAGCTTCAAGGGCGGCGGCCCCATGGACGAGCACGCCTCCCATCAGAACGGCCTCGACGTCGATATCTACTACCCGCGTCGTGACCGGGCGCTGAAGGCGCCCGTTTCCGTCGATCAGATCGACACCGGGCGGGCCCAGGACCTCGTTGACCGGTTCGTCGCCGCCGGCGCCCAGATGATCTTCGTCGGCTTCCATGCCGGGTTGCACGGGCCGGGCGGTGTCGTGATCCCGTACACGAATCACGAGAATCACTTCCACGTGCGCTTTCCGCAGCCGGGCTGACGCGCTCTTACGCACGCCTTACAGCAGCCACATCGGGCCCACATGACGCCGGTGTTTCATGGGTCACATGGTCTTGCAGATCGCCCTCACGCTCGTACTCGCCACGGTGTTGCTCTGCCCGCTCGTCGCCGTCGCCGCCGCCCGGCGGATCTGACTCCGGCACGAACCCTGCAGAACCGACGCCCGGGAGCCGATATGTCCGGTATGGCACATGCTCCGCGCTGGTTGAAGATCGTCGGCGTCCTCAGCCTCGCGGCGGAGGCACTGGCGGCCGCTGCGCTCGTGCTGCGGAAGCCGCGCTGACGGTCAGCCGTCGGGCGGAGTTGCCCGTCGGTACGGCTCCGCCTCGTCGGCTGCGTCGAGGTGCTCGAGCGGCATCACACGCCGGTCGTCGAGGGGACGGTTCAGGTCCGCGAGCAGCATGCGCGCGTCGTAACCGCGCTCTGCCGCCTGCGCCTCCGTGGTGGCGAAGACGACGCGCGTGATGCCCGCGAGAAGCGCTGCCGCCTGGCACATCGGGCACGGCTCCGTGCTCGCCGCGAGCAGCGCTCCGTCGAGCCGCGACGTCCCGAGCCGGCGGCTCGCAGCCCGGATCGCCTCCACCTCTGCATGAGCGGTCGGGTCGTTCTCTGCCACGTAGGCGTTGACGCCCTCGCCGACGACGAGACCGTCGAGCACGACGACCGCCCCGAACGGCCGCCCGCCCGCGTCTGCGTTCGCGGCAGCGAGCTCGATCGCACGTGCAAGCCAGGACGCATCACTCACGGCAGCGGAGCGGCGCCGGAGTCGAACCGACCGAGCGTGGGGCTACCACACCGCACAGGTTTTGAAGACCTGCTGGGCCACCGGGCCCATGCCGCTCCGGAGGTGAGGCTATACCCGCCGGGGGATAGGTGGGCTGTGGGATCAGGCAGTCGGCTCGACGGTCATTGCCCCGGGAAGCCCTCGGGAACCATCCCTCTCGCTCAGGCCACGGCGCCCGGAGCACCGCCTCTGGCTGCGGGGCCGCGGTAGGTGTCGCTGCCGAAGCCGAGGATCAGCGCGAAGATCGGCCCGAGGATGAAGAGCCCGATCCCGAAGCCGGTGCCCCGGCCGTAGCTCTTGGCGAGATCGAGCGAGACGATCAGCCACACCGCGATGCTGACGAACGGGATCAGCATCAACAGGATCCACCACCAGTCGCGCCCCACGATCCGGAGCAGGACGAGGACGTCCCAGATCGGGATGATCGACTTCCAACCCGCCTCGCCGGCCTTGGTGAAGATCATCCACCAGCCCGCGATCACGGCGACGGCGAAGATGACGAGCAGAATGAACCAGAGCACGGCAGGCCTCCCAGCAGGGGTGTGGACAGGAAGACTCTGACTCCGGGAGCGGACGGATCGCCCTCGACCGCGCAGGCCGCTACCCGTGTTCGCGCCCCGCCCGCCGAAGGACGCGACGATCTCCGATCCTTCGCGTGACACCGTCCTCGTCGAGCCGCTCGAGGAGCAGCTGCGCGTCCCGACGCCCGACCGCGGCGAGATCCCGGAACCGCGCCAGCGTGATCTCCCCCGACGCCCGGCACTCTGTCACGACGAGCTCCCGCGCCCGCCCGTACCCCTGCGCCGAGACGACGAAGCCGCTGCCAAGCCGGACGAGCCGTCCCTCGCCTTCGAGGAACCGCGCCAGCTCCGCATCGTCGACCTTCACCGCGGCGAGGGCCGAGCCGTCGAGCTCCTGTTCGAGAGCGGCGGCGGCGTCCGCGCGCGCTCCCAGGGATGCCGCCACCCCCGGCAGATAGGCGATCCCACCGCGGCGCTCGACCGGGAGCAGCGGCAGGATCGCGGCCGCCCACGGCTCCTGCGGCAGCAGCTCGGCGACGGCGAGGCCCGGCTCGAGCGGCGACTCGTCGGCCCGCGCCTGGAGGCGCAGCACGACCGACTCGGCCGTCTCGTCCAACCACGTCTGCGAGAACGCCCACTCGCCGCAGCGACGCACCGCCGCAAGCCCTTCCGCGAGGGCGTCCTCGGGCAGCAGCCCGCGCGCCCTCAGCACGTCGACTGCGACCGGCTCGTCGACGGTGGCGCGCACGATCGAGGCAGGGTCTCCGCTCTCGAGCAACGCCAGCCGCTGCGCGTCGAGGCGGCGGCGCGGGGCCGGATCGAGCACGGTCGCCCCGCCGAGCGTCGTCTCCCCGCGCAGCACGAGGCGGTCGCCGCGAACCGCCACCACAGGCTCCGCGAGCCGCAGCTGCGCGGTTCGCTCCCCGACGCGTGCCACCCGCGCCGGGATCCGGGAGGTGCCGTGGTGGACCGAAACCCGTGCACCGTTCTCGATTGGCACGAGCTCCTCGAGCTCGACGTCGAGCCGATACGAGCGAGGAAACGCCCCCGGCGTCACGAGCACGTCGCCGCGGTGAAGCTCGCGGCGCTCGACCCCTGGGAGGCTCAATGCAACCCGCTCGCCGGCACTCGCACGAGCGACCGGGGCATCGTGCACCTGCACCGAGCGGACGCGAACCGTTCCTCCGCGCGGCTCCACCACGAACACATCTCCCTCGCCGATCGATCCCGACCAGAGGGTGCCGGTGACGACCGTACCGATCCCGCGCAGCGTGAAGACCCGATCGACGTAGAGGCGCGCGGGTCCCGACGCCGAGCGCGCTGCCACAGTATCCGCCGCCCGGGTCAGCGCCTCGCGTAGCTCATCGAGCCCTGCTCCGGTCTTCACGCTGACCGCGATCACGTCCGCCCCCGGCACGAGCTCGCGTGCCTCCTCGACTCCGATCTCGAGGGTCTCCTCGTCGACGAGGTCGGCCTTCGTCACCGCCACGACGCCGGTCTCGACGCCGAGCAGGTGGAGGATCGCAAGGTGCTCGAGCGTCTGTGGCCGGGCGCCCTCGGCGGCATCGATCACGAGCAGGAAGAGGTCGATCCCGGTCGCACCGGCCACCATCGTGCGCACGAAGCGCTCGTGTCCGGGAACATCGACGAGCGACAGCCGCCGCCCGTCCGGGAGCAGGAGCGGCGCGTAGCCGAGATCGATCGAGATCCCGCGACGCTGTTCCTCGGGCAGCCTGTCCGTGTCCTTGCCGGTCAGCGCTCGGACGAGCCAGGTCTTGCCGTGGTCGATGTGCCCCGCCGTGCCGACCGTCAGTGCCACGTCACGCGTCCCAGGCGGACGAGCTCACGCGGAGGACGCGCCGCGGGCGGCCACGACGGCTGCGGCCACGGCCTCGATCTCGTCGTCGGGCAGCGCCCGGACGTCGAGCAGCAGCCGTCCGTCGCGGACGATCCCCACCACCGCCGGATTGCCTGTGCGAAGCGCGGTATGGATCGACTCCTCCACCGCGCAGGCGAAACTCGGCAGCTCTGTCAGCGGCAGCGCACCTCCGCCAGCCCGCGCGACCGTCTCCTCCACGTCCCCGCCGACGAAGCTCGCGAGCCGCTCTGCCCGGGCGCGCACCGCACCCGCTGGCTCGGAGAGCATTGCCAGAACGGGGATCTCCGCCCGCGCCCGCTCCGGCTCGAGAGCGAGCGCCAGCGTGCCCTCGAGCGCCGCCAGCGTAAGCTTGTCGGCCCGGAGCGCCCGCTGCAGCGGATGGCGGCGCAGCCGCTCCACCAGGTCGGAGCGGCCGACGACGATCCCGGCCTGCGGCCCCCCGAGCAGCTTGTCGCCCGAGAAGCAGACGAGGTCGGCACCGGCGGCGACGCTCTCGGCGGGCGTCGCCTCGTCTCCGAACGGGACAAGAGCACCCGAGCCGAGGTCGTCGACGAGCGGCAGGCCGGCTCGTCCCGCGACCTGCGCCAGATCGGACAGCGACGGCCGCTCGGTGAAGCCGACGAGCCTGAAGTTCGACTGGTGGACGCGGAGCAGGAGCGCCGTCCCGGCCCCGATCGCCGCCTCGTAGTCCCCGACGCGTGTGCGGTTCGTCGTCCCCACCTCGACGAGGCGCGCGCCCGAGCGGGCGAGGACGTCCGGGATGCGGAAGCCGTCCCCGATCTCGATCAGCTCGCCGCGGGAGACGAGCACCTCGCGCCCCTCCGCCAATGCGGCGAGCGCGAGCAGCATGGCGGCCGCGTTGTTGTTGACGACGAGCGCCGCCTCGGCGCCCGTCAACCGACGCAGGGCGGCCGCGAGGTGATCCTGGCGCGAGCCGCGAGCACCCGCCGCGAGGTCGTATTCGAGGTTCGAGTAGCCGCCACCAACCTCGGCGACCCGCTCGAGCGCCGCAGCAGGAAGCGGCGCCCGGCCGAGGTTCGTGTGCACGAGCACCCCCGTCGCGTTCAGCACGCGCCGCAGCGACGGCCTCGCGGTCGTCGCGAGCTCGGCAAGCGTCGCCTCCACCGGATCACCCGGGTCGCGGCCGGCGCGGATCTCCTCGCGCGCCCGCTCCAGGGCAACGCGTGCCGCAACGACCGCGAGCGCATGCGAGGCGCCTGCGAGGCGCGGGTCGGCGAGGACGCGATCGACCGAGGGCAGCGAGCGAAGCGACGACCCCATGCTCCCGGACGACCCCATGCACCCGATTGTAGGGACGGGAAGACGGTTGCCCGGCGAGCTCAGACGGCCGGCAGGATCTCGGCGAGGAGCGCAGTCAGCCGCTCCTCTGCTTGCGCCCCGACCGCGAGGACGTGCTCGGCGTCGATCGGCTCCGGCAGGATCCCGGCGGCCATGTTCGTCACGCACGAGATCGCGAGGCAGCGGAGCCCCATGTGACGCGCCGCGAGCACCTCCGGCACGGTCGACATCCCGACAAGGTCGCCGCCGAGCGCACGGATCATCCGGATCTCCGCCGGCGTCTCGAACGCAGGCCCGAGCCACGCGGCGTAGACACCCTCACCGAGCACCTGCCCGAGCCGCTCCCCGGCCGCATGGGCGAGCGCACGCAACTCCGGGTCGTAGGCGTTCGTCAGGTCCGGGAAGCGGGGGCCGAGCGTGTCGTCATTGGGACCGACGAGCGGCGAGGAGCCCTGCAGGTTGAGGTGATCCGAGACGAGCACGAGGTCACCGGGCGCGAGATCCTCGCGGATCCCGCCGCAGGCGTTCGTGACGACCACCGTCCCTGCTCCAAGCCGCCCGAGCACGCGGATCCCGAACACGACCCGGTCAGGCGCATGCCCCTCGTAGAGATGCGCTCGGCCCTTCATGACGGCGACCGGGATCCCGCGGAATCCGCCGAGGACAAGGGTGCCGCTGTGCCCGAGTGCCGTCGAGACAGGCCAGCCGGGGATGTCGCCGTAGGGGATCTCCACCGCTTTCTCGATCCGGTCGGCAAAGCCACCGAGCCCGCTGCCGAGCACGACCGCGACACGGGGGACGAGGTCGGTGCGGCCACGGATCGCAGCCACGGCTTCGTCGATCACGCCAGCCCTTCCGCCACACGCTGGTGGAAGCGGTCGACGACGTGCGCGACCACATCGGCCGGATCGTCGCTGACGTGGAGCAACTCGAGGTCCGACTCGGAGACCGTGCCCTCCGCGAGCAGCGTCGCTCGAATCCAGTCGAGCATCGGCGTCCAGAAGGCGGAGTCGAAGAGGACGACCGGGAAGGTGCCGATCTTCTCGGTCTGGATCAGGGTCAGCGCCTCGAACAGCTCGTCGAGCGTGCCGAAGCCGCCGGGGAAGATGACGAAACCCTCGGCCGACTTCACGAACATCACCTTGCGCGCGTAGAAGTGCTTGAACGTGAGCGAGATGTCGCAGTACGGGTTCGGCCCCTGCTCGTGCGGAAGCGCGATGTTGAAGCCGACGGAGACCCCGCCTGCCTCCCGGCAGCCGCGGTTGGCGCCTTCCATCACCCCCGGGCCGCCGCCGGTGACGACGGCGAACCCGGCGCCCGCGAGCAGCCTGGCCGTCTCGCGCGCCTTCTCGTAGGGCGCCGATCCCTCCGAGACACGGGCCGATCCGAAGACGGCGACACCTGCGCGGCCGATCTCGTCCACCTTCTCGAAGCCCGCGAGGAACTCGGCCGCGATGAACGCGACGTCCGAGGGGATCTCGCCGTCGTGGCGGCGCAGCAGCCGGCGATCGAACTCGTGTCCGCTCACAGCCGGTTCTGGGGGACGTGGGAGGTGAACATCCCGAGCGCGAGGGCCACCGCGAGCGCGACCGAGTAGGCCGCCACGACCGTGCTGAGACGGCGGGCGTCAGCCGGGCTGACCCGTCCTCCTCCCGCCCGCAGGACACGCCACGAGCGCAGCATGTGGCCGCCGTCCAGAAACCCGATCGGGATCAGGTTGAAGAGGTTGAGGAAGAAGCCCATGTAGGCGAGCGCCTGCAGCAGCTGCGAACCCGTCGCGTGCCCGTAGGCGAGGCAGGCAAGGGCGCCGATACCGCCGGCGAACGGGCCGGCGATCGACACGAGCCAGTTGCGCCACGGGTCGAACGGCTGGTTGCGCAGCGCCACGTAGGCGCCGAGGAACGGGATGAAGACCGGCAGCTGCGGGTTCAGCCCCTGGCGTCTCGCCTCCACGAAATGACCCAGCTCGTGGACGAGGATGAGCAGGACGAAGCCGACACCGAACCGCCAGCCCCAGATCAGGGCGTAGCCGCCGACGGCGACGAAGATACCGAGGAACTTGAGCGAGCCGAGCAGCTTCAGCCCGACCGTGCCGACGACGAGGATCGGGGCAAGCAGCCGGCCGAGGCCGCTGCGTTTACGCGGAGTCTGCGAGTCGTCCGGGTCGTGCGTCGGGAGCTCGCTCACGATCCCTGCCCGATCCACTCCTCGCCGCCCACGTAGATCTCCTTCTTCCAGAGCGGAACTCTCACCTTGAGCGTGTCGATCGCCTCGGCGCAGGCGGTGAGCGCCGCGCCGCGATGTGCAGCGGAGACGGCGATCACGACGCTCGTCTCGCCGATCGTGACGACCCCGATGCGATGGTGGATCGCGATCCCGAGCACCGCATGGCGCTCGCGCAGCTCCTCGGCGATCCGTTCCATCTCCGCCTCGGCCATGCCCTCGTAGGCCTCGTACTCGAGCCGCACCACGTCCCGCCCGCGGGAATGCGACCGCGTCGTGCCGGAGAACGTCGCGATCGCGCCGGCGTCGTCCGAAGCGACCTCGTCCACGACTGCCGCGAGCGAGAGCGGCTCCTCGGAGAGCAGGAACGCACCGCCCGAGACCGGTGGGATCAACGCCACCTCATCTCCGTCCGCGAGCACGGTGTCGCGGGCGGCGTAGATCTTGTTGACCGCGATCAGCAAGCCCGACGGCTCCTCGCCAAGCCCGAGCGCCTCCCAGACGGCTCCCGCGGTCGCTCCCGGCGGCAGTTCGACCTCGCGTTGACGGGTGCCCGCGAGCTCGCGCAGGCCGGCAAAGAGACGGACCCCGATCCTCATGGGCGGGAGCGTACCCCTCCTGCTCTTGCCTCCCGCGGGGTCTGTCATGTTACATCTGTGCCCATGGCGACCGTCTTACCGCGGACGAATCTCAACGAGCAGGTGTATCGGACGCTTCGCAACCGCGTCCTCGCGCGCGCGCCCGGCCCCGGCGCGAAGCTGAGCCTGCACGAGCTCGCGAGCGAGCTGGGTGTCTCGCGGAGCCCCGTCCACCACGCACTCACCCGGCTCGTCTCGGAGGGCCTGCTGACGGTGAAGGCACGGCGCGGCTACTACATCACGCCTGTCACGCCGAGCACGGCGAGCGACGGCTACGACGTGCGCCTCGCGCTCGAGCTGCATGCTGCCGAGCGAAGCGTGGGCGAGGTCGACAGCTCCCGGCTGACGCGCTTCCGTGAGCTGATGGAGGCATCGGAGGCGGCGATCTCGCACGAGGAGTGGGATACAGCCAACGCGGCCTTCCACGAGTTCCAGATCGACCTCGCCGGCAACGCCATGCTCTCGCACGTCTACCGGGAGCTCTCCGTGAACCTGATGATGCAGGTGATCCGCGGCGGCAGGGTCGAAGGAGGCGAGTACCTCGTCCGGGAGCATCGCGCCATCGTCGATGCGTTCGCGGCCGAGGATCTGGCCGCCGCCCAGCAGGCGATCCGCGTGCACATCGAGTCCGGCCGCCAGATCGCGCTCGACGCGGTCGAGCGGGCCGGCGGCGTTCTCTGACGCGACCGCGGCCGGCACCGTTCCGCTGCGACCCGGCACCGGCTCGGCGTAGGATCGGGCGATGGCCGCCACCCCCGACGTGCGGGTGCTCGAGTCCGGGATCGAGGTGAAGCCGGTCTACGGTGGCGCCGACGTGCCCACCGCCGAAGCGGCCCCGCCCGGCGCCTTCCCGTTCACGCGCGGCCCCTACCCCGACATGTACCGCGGCCGGCCCTGGACGGTGCGCCAGTACGCGGGCTTCGCGTCGGCCGAGGAGTCGAACGAGCGCTACCGCTACCTCCTCGAGCGCGGCCAGACAGGGCTCTCGATCGCGTTCGATCTCCCCACCCAGCTGGGCTACGACTCGGACGACCCGCTCGCCGAGGGCGAGGTCGGCCGGACGGGCGTGGCCGTCGACTCGATCGCCGACATGGAGATCCTGCTCGACGGGATCCCGCTCGACCGCGTCTCGACGTCGATGACGATCAACGCTCCCGCCTCGCTGCTGCTCCTCCTCTACGAACTCGTCGCGGAAGCGCAGGGTGTGCCGGGCAGCGCCCTGCGGGGCACGGTGCAGAACGACATCCTCAAGGAGTACGTCGCCCGCGGGAACTACATCTTCCCGCCCCGGCCCTCGATGCGGCTGACGACCGACCTCTTCGCCTACTGCGCCGAGCGGATCCCGAACTGGAACACGATCTCGATCTCCGGTTACCACATCCGCGAGGCGGGCTCGACGGCGGCGCAGGAGCTCGCCTTCACGCTCGCAAACGGGATCGCCTACTGCGAGGCGGCCGTCGCGGCGGGGCTCTCCCCCGACGACTTCGGCGGGCGCCTCTCCTTCTTCTTCAACGCCCACAACGACTTCTTCCAGGAGGTCGCGAAGTTCCGTGCTGCCCGCACGCTCTGGGCGCAGATCATGCGGGACCGCTTCGGCGCCGCGACGCCGACCGCCCAGGCGCTCCGCTTCCACGCCCAGACCGGGGGCTCGACGCTGACGGCGCAGCAGCCGGAGAACAACATCGTGCGCGTCGCCGTCCAGGCGCTCGCAGCCGTGTGCGGCGGCACCCAGTCGCTGCACACGAACAGCTTCGACGAGGCCCTTGCTCTCCCGAGCGAGCACGCCGCGACGATTGCGCTGCGGACGCAGCAGATCCTCATGCACGAAGCGGGCACGACGGATACAGCCGACCCTCTGGGCGGCTCGTACTACATCGAGTCGCTGACGGCGGAGCTCGAACGGCGGGCACGCCTGCTGATCGAGCGGATCGACGAGCTCGGAGGGGCCGTCGCAGCGATCGAGGCGGGATACGTCCAGGGCGAGATCGAGGACGCCGCCTACCGCTTCCAGAGGGCGGTCGAGGCGAACGAGCGGATCGTGGTCGGCGTCAACGAGTTCACCCAGGGGTCCGAGACCGCCGTCGAGTTGCTCCGGCTCGATCCCGCCTCGGAGGAGCGACAGTGCGAGCGCACCGCCCGCATTCGCGCCGAGCGCAGCGTAGAGACTGCCGGGCGCGCCCTTGCCGCCGTCGTCGAGACCGCGGCCGGGACCGGAAACCTGCTGCCGCCGATGCGCGAGGCGCTGCGGGCGCGCTGCACCGTCGGCGAGATCTGCGGCGCCCTGCGGGAGCTCTGGGGAACCTACGACCGTCGGTGAGCTCCGCCGCCGCCACGGCTCCGCTGGATGAGGTCGCCCCGAGGGCAGCGAGCCCGACGCGCCTCGCCTGGCGGCGCCTGCGACGCGACCGGGCGGCGCTCGCGTCCGGCGTCTTTCTCGTCCTGCTCGTCTTCGCTGTCCTCCCCGGTGCCCCGCTGCTCGGCCGCATCGTCGGCCACGGCCCGAACGACCTCTTCCCCTATGCAGTCAACGTGTCACTACGGCCGCACGGGCCGTGGTCGTGGGTGCCGGACACGCCGATCGCGCCCACGATCGACGAGACGACCTTCCAGCAGTCGCCGCCGCCGGCAGGAGCGGGCAAGACGCTCCTGATCCTCGGCGCCGACGGGACACTCGGGCGCGACGAGCTGCTACGGCTCCTCTACGGCGGCCGGGTCTCGCTC
Source organism: uncultured Gaiellales bacterium (assembly GCA_964581085.1). Taxonomy (GTDB): domain Bacteria; phylum Actinomycetota; class Thermoleophilia; order Gaiellales; family Gaiellaceae; genus Gaiella. Next base: position 259,675 of record CAZOMP010000001.1, read on the forward strand.
ACCGTCGCGGTCGGCGCCACCCTGCTCGCGTTGCTGATCGGCACCACCCTCGGCACGCTCGCCGCGTTCTTCGGCGGCTGGGTCGACGCCGTCGTCTCACGGTTCACCGACCTCGTGATGGCGTTCCCGGTGCTCCTGCTTGCGATCGTGCTCGGCAGTACCGTCTCCGGCAAGCTCGACGGCGTCACGCTCGGCGGCGCGCTCAACCAGGGCGTGCTCTCGCTCGTTCTCCTGATCGGCCTCTTCACGTGGTTCTACCCGGCCCGGATCGTGCGTTCGCTGATCATGTCGCTGCGCGGACGCGAGTTCGTGGAGGCGGCCGAGATGATCGGGGCGAGCGAGGGGAAGATCATGCGGACGCACCTCTTCCCCCACGTGGTCCCGGCGCTCGCCGTGTGGGCGACGCTCGCCGTCGCGACGAACATCATGCTCGAGGCGGGCATCACCTTCCTCGGGGTCGGGATCAAGCTGCCGACGACGAGCTGGGGGTCGATGCTGGCGGCGACCTGGGGCACGGTGCTCTCGCCGCTGCCGTACAACCCGACGACGTTCTCGCCCTGGCTGACCCTGATCCCGAGCCTCACGATCTTTCTCACCGTGCTGGCACTGACGCTCTTCGGCGAGGGGCTCCGGGAGGCGTTCGACCCGAGAGGCGTCCGGTGACGACCGCCGGGTACCTGTTGCGCCGGCTCGGCGCCTCGGCACTGATGCTCCTCCTCCTCGTCACGCTCACCTTCGCCCTCTACCAGCTGATCCCGGCCAATCCGGCCGGGTTCCTCGTCGACATGCAGAAGGCGACTCCGGAGCAGGTGGACAAGGCCGAGACCGCGCTCGGCCTGCACAAACCACTCTACGAGCAGTACGGCCTCTATCTCTGGCGGGCGCTGCACGGCGACCTCGGTATCGCCTACCAGTCGTCGTCGCTCACCTATAACGGCGACCGGGTCGGCAAGGCGGTCGCCCCCGCAGTCGTCCACGCCGCACTCGTGACGGGTTCGCTCGTGATCGGCGGTGCTCTGCTCGCGCTGCTGATCTCGATCCCGCTCGGTGCGATCGCCGCCGCGCGGCCGCACTCGTTCCTCGACCGGACGATCCTCGCCGTCTCGCTGATCGGGATCTGCACGCACCCGCTCGTCGTCGCCCTGCTTCTGCAGCAGTTCCCGGGCAACCGCTGGGGTCTCGCCCCACCCAGTGGCTACTGCCCCTTCTTCGGCACCGCGGGCCAGCCGTCGAAGCTCGACTACTTCTCGCTCTCGCAGGGCCTCGGCTGCGCCGGCCCACGCGCCTGGGCGACCCACCTGATCCTGCCGTGGATCACGTTTGCGCTCTTCTTCCTCGCCATCTACACCCGGTTCGTGCGCGTGCGGATGCTCGAGGTGATGGACGAGCCCTTCATCCGCACGGCAGCTGCGAAGGGAGTCTCGCGAACCGGAATCGTCCGCGGGCACGCGTTGCGCAATGCGATGCCCCCCGTGCTCACCCTGGCCGGCATGGACGTCGGCCTCGCGCTCGGGATCGCGCTCTACGTCGAATCCGTCTACCGGCTGCCGGGTCTCGGGCTCAGCACGCTCTCGGCCCTGAACGGCACGCAGGGCTTCGACCTGCCCATGATCCTCGGCATCGTGCTCGTGGTCGGCTTCGTGATCGTCGTCGTCAACCTCGTGATCGACCTCGTCGTGGCGTGGATGGACCCGCGGGCGACGCAGGGCAGCACCCGGCAGTCCGTCGTCGGGAGAATCGCGTAGCCCATGCGGATCCTGCTCGTCTCACAGATGTACCCGAGTGCCGGCTCGCCCGCGCTCGGGTCGTTCGTGGCGACCCTCGAGCAGGCACTCGTCGACCGCGACCACGTCGTCGCGCGCGCCGTCGTCGACCGCCCGGGCGGCCGCTCTCGCCACGCCCGCCTGGCAGCCGATGTGCTCGGTACGGCCCGCAACTTCCGGCCGGACGTCGTCTACGCGCACTTCCTCGTACCCGCAGGGATGCTCGGCGCGCTCGCGGGACGTGCTCCGCTCGTCGTCACCGCCCACGGGCAGGACGTCGAGAACGCACGAGCTAACGCGGCCCTCCGCGCCGCCACCCGGCTCACCGTCGGCCGTGCGCACGCGGTGATCGCGGTCTCGTCCTGGCTGCGCAACCGCCTCGTCGAAGCCGTGCCCGCTGCGGCCACGAAGACGGAGGTGATCGACGCCGGCGTCGACCTGGAGCGGTTCTCGGTCCGCGAGGCGACGGACGCCCGGAGCGAGGTCGGCTGGCAGCCGGAGGGGACGGGGTTCGTGTGCGTGGGAACGCTGAGCGAACGCAAGAACGTGCTGCGGCTGGCGCGCGCCTTCACCGCCCGCGGCGAGGGCGAGCTCGTCTTCGTCGGCGACGGCCCGCTGCGCCCGGCGCTCGAGGGTCGACCCGGCATCCGCCTCGTCGGCACCGTCTCGCACGTGCTCGTGCCGGCCTGGCTCGCAGCCGCCGACGTCGTCTGCCAGCCGAGCCTCGTGGAACCGTTCGGCCTCGCGACGCTCGAGGGGATGGCGTCCGCCCGCCCCGTGCTCGCGACGACGGTCGGCGGGCCACCCGAGTTCGTCCCGCCCGGAGCGGGTGTGCTGGTCGAGCCGCAGGACGACGAGGCGATCGCGACGGGGCTCGAGCGGGCGGCTGCTCTCCCGCGCCCGAACCTGGAGGCACGGCGCGCGGCGGAGGAGCACGACGTCAGGCGGCAGGCGGAGCGGGTGGAGGCTCTGCTGCTTCGAGCCGCTCGAGATCGGCGAGCCTGAGCTCGACGAGCGGTCGTACCGCGTCCTCGAGCCCCGCTTCTCGCGCCGCCGCGAGCGCTGCCTCGTAGCTCTCCCGTACCTTCTCGGGAGCCACGCCCTGCTTGAGCCGGTTGTCGCCGGTGACGAGCAGCCGCTGGACCCTCGCCCTGGCCTCGTCGGTCGCCATCGGACAAGGCTACCGCTACGATCCCACGACGATGGTTCCCGTCTTCGCAGTCCTCCAGGTGCTGATCTCTGCGGCGCTGCTCACACTCGTGCTGATGCACTCGGGGCGCGAGGCCGGCTTCGGCGGCCTCGGCTTCACGCCGCAGTCGCAGGGTGGCACCCACATCGTGGAGCGCAACCTGACGCGTCTCACGGCGGTCGTCTCGGTGTTGTTCTTCGTGAACACCGTGATCCTGTATCGCGTGCTCGCGTAGGAGCCGGACGGGTACAATCGCGCCGCGCGCTGGTGGCGGAATTGGTAGACGCGCAAGGTTGAGGGCCTTGTGAGCGCAAGCTCGTGGAGGTTCAAGTCCTCTCCAGCGCACTTCGGGAAGGGGCTCGGTACGGGGCCCCTTCCTCGTTCTTGCCTCGTGTGTCGCGCTCGTCCCTCCTGCGGGCGACCGCCTGCGGCTCCGATTGACGCCATCCGGAAGGATCCCTACCCTGTATGGCGAACACCTGTTCGTCCCCCACAACCGGAGGCACCATGCTGACCGCGCGCCAACAGGAGATCTGGCAGTTCCTCGTCGAATACACGGACGGTCACGGCTACCCGCCGACCGTACGCGAGATCGGCGAGGCGGTCGGCCTCGCCTCTCCCTCGACCGTCCACGCCCACCTAGCGAACCTCGAGCGGGCAGGGCTGCTGCGCCGCGACCCGACGAAGCCGCGGGCGCTCGAGTTGATCGGCCACCGCACCGTCACCGCGCCGCGAACCGCGACCGCCATGACCGCGATGCTCCCGCATGACGGGATTCCGCGGCTCCCGCTCGTCGGTCAGATCGCGGCCGGCTCGCCGCTCCTTGCCGAGGAGAACATCGAGGAGACGATCGCGGTACCGGAGCCGCTGGGCCGCAGCGCCGACTTCCTGCTCACGGTCCGCGGCGACTCGATGATCGAGGCGGGCATCCTCGACGGCGACACGCTCGTCGTCTGCAAGCAGGACGACGCCCGCAACGGCGACATCGTGGTCGCTCTCGTCGGTGACGACGAGAGCGCCGACGAGGCGACGGTGAAGACGTTCTACCGCGAGCAGGGGCGCGTCCGGCTGCAGCCGGAGAACCACGCCCTGGAGCCGATCTACGCCGACCACGTCCAGGTGCTGGGCAAGGTCGTGGGGGTGTTCCGGAGCCTGCGATGACCGGCACGCTCACCCCGCTCGCGCGCACGCTCGACCAGGAGCTGGTCGCGCTCGTGCGCGGCGCGAGCCTCGAGTGCCCGGTCTGCGGCGAGTTCGTGCTGCATCTCCGGGGCGCCCACGGTCTTGCGATCGCCTGCCCGGAGTGCCGCTCGATGTTCGTCGAGGGAAGCGCCGTCTTCGCGGGCGAGGAGCTGCCGCAGCTCGACCTCCCGACGTTCGTGGAACGCAGCTGACCGACCGCGCCTAGCTAGCCGGTGGGCGGCCGGCCGTGGGCCGTCGGATTCGTGGGTGGCCGCCGGGCTACACTGGCGGCGCAGGCCGGGTGACCGCGGGCGCGACGCTTCGGCGTCCCGCTCGAGGAAAGTCCGGACACCGTAGGGCAGGACGCTGGGGAAACCCCAGACGGCGAAAGCCGATGGAAAGTGGCACAGAAAGGAGACCGCCGGGGCTCGCCCCCCGGTAAGGGTGAAAGGGTGGGGTAAGAGCCCACCAGCGCCGTGGTGACACGGCGGCTCGCCAAACCCCGTCCGGTGCAAGGCGAAGCAGGTTCCGCCGAGGTGGCCCGCCGAGGAACCGGGTACGCCGCTCGAGCCGGCAGGCAACTGCCGGCCCAGAGAGATGGTCACCCACGACAGAATCCGGCTTACAGGCCTGCTACGGAGAAAGCCCTGGAAACGGGGCTTTCTCCATCGACCGATTCGACGGCAACTCGTCAGGCTCGCTACGCGGCGGGCTGACTGCGGTCTCCCTGGAACCGCTCGGTGCGGTCGCCCGGCGTGGCCTCCTGGGCTGTGCCGTCTACGAGCGCGACGGTCGGTACGCCTTGCGAGCGTTGTTCGGGATCGCGGCCCAGGGGTTGTCAGCTGTTCGAGTCGAACATACAATTGGCGCACAACGGGGGAGGAAGGTTGCGGCAAGAAGCGGTAGGGGGGGACCCGTGCGCCGGCATGCGTTGGTGCGCTGGGCTGCGCTCGTGGCCGGGTTCATGGTGGCGTTGTTCGGGGCGAGCGCCACCGCGGCCGCTGTCTTTGGTGCGTCGGCGCCTGGTTCGTTGTCGGTGTCGCCGGGGGCGGGGTACAAGTTCGGGTCGGCGTATGTGTTGCCGGAGGCGGGGACGTTGTCGTCGTTTGAGTGGTATGTGCGGGGTGGGTCGGCGGCGCAGAGCTTTACGCCTGCGGTGTATGCGTCTGATGGGTCGGGGAATCCGTCGTCGTTGGTGGCGACGGGGGCGGTGGTGTCGGTGCCGGCGGGGCAGGCGGCGGGGTGGGTGTCGTCGCCGTTGCCGTCTGTGGCGGTCGATGCGGGGACGTATTTTCTGGTGTTGCTGTCGGGGAGTGCGGCCAACGGTGCGTTCAACTACTACAGCGCTGGTTCGGCGTCGGATGGGGTGTACAACGCGAATGCGGCGGGGGTGCCGTCGGCGACGTTCGGGACTGCGAGCCGTGAGTCGTTGCGCTGGAGCTTTCGTGTCGATTACGTGACGTCGGGGTCGGGGTCGGCGCCGGTGAATACGGTGTTGCCGGTGGTGTCGGGGTCGCCGGTGGTGGGGCAGTCGTTGTCGGTGAGTCAGGGGTCGTGGTCGGGGTCGCCGTCGTCGTTTGCGTATCGGTGGCAGCGGTGCGATGGGAGTGGGGGGTCGTGCGTGGCGATCTCGGCGGCGACGGCGTCGTCGTACACGGTGGTGGCGGCCGATCTGGGCTCGACGTTGCGGGCGCAGGTGACTGCGAGCAACGGGACAGGGCCGACGACTGCCACCTCTGCCGCGACCGCCACCGTCACCAACCCCGCTCCCCCTCCCCCCACCGGTTCGGGTGTCTTTGGTGCGTCGGCGCCTGGTTCGTTGTCGGTGTCGCCGGGGGCGGGGTACAAGTTCGGGTCGGCGTATGTGTTGCCGGAGGCGGGGACGTTGTCGTCGTTTGAGTGGTATGTGCGGGGTGGGTCGGCGGCGCAGAGCTTTACGCCTGCGGTGTATGCGTCTGATGGGTCGGGGAATCCGTCGTCGTTGGTGGCGACGGGGGCGGTGGTGTCGGTGCCGGCGGGGCAGGCGGCGGGGTGGGTGTCGTCGCCGTTGCCGTCTGTGGCGGTCGATGCGGGGACGTATTTTCTGGTGTTGCTGTCGGGGAGTGCGGCCAACGGTGCGTTCAACTACTACAGCGCTGGTTCGGCGTCGGATGGGGTGTACAACGCGAATGCGGCGGGGGTGCCGTCGGCGACGTTCGGGACTGCGAGCCGTGAGTCGTTGCGCTGGAGCTTTCGTGTCGATTACGTGACGTCGGGGTCGGGGTCGGCGCCGGTGAATACGGTGTTGCCGGTGGTGTCGGGGTCGCCGGTGGTGGGGCAGTCGTTGTCGGTGAGTCAGGGGTCGTGGTCGGGGTCGCCGTCGTCGTTTGCGTATCGGTGGCAGCGGTGCGATGGGAGTGGGGGGTCGTGCGTGGCGATCTCGGCGGCGACGGCGTCGTCGTACACGGTGGTGGCGGCCGATCTGGGCTCGACGTTGCGGGCGCAGGTGACTGCGAGCAACGGGACAGGGCCGACGACTGCCACCTCTGCCGCGACCGCCACCGTCACCAACCCCGCTCCCCCTCCCCCCACCGGTCAGGTCACGGTTCAGATCGTGCTTCAGAACGCCGGCTACGAGACGATGGCCGTGAACACGGCGGGCGTCGCCTTCGGGCGGCAGCTGGGAGACGACCACGCGATCTGGCGCTCGCTCGACCACGGCGCCACGTGGTCGAAGGTGTTGACGCTCGCGTCGAACCAGAACCTGCTCTACATCTCGGCGCTCTCGAGCGGGACCGTTCTCGCCCACGTCGACGGTGGAACGGTGGCCCTCTATCGCTCGGACGACAACGGTCTCACATGGACGCGAACCCTCGTGCTGCCCGACGGGCCGGTGTTCTACACGACGCTCACACCCGACTCGATCACCGACGGCGGCGGGTACGTCTGGCTCGGCACCTACAACACCGGACAGAGTCCGCCGTACGCCAACTACGTCTATCGCTCCGCCGACGACGGTCGCACGTGGACCGTCGTGAACACGACGACCACCCATCGCCATATTCACGGCGTTCGCTACAACCCCGCAAACGGCAAGCTGTACGTCTTCTTCGGCGACTCCGAGGGCGACGGCACGTGGGTCTCGTCCGACAACGGAGTGACGCTGCAGCCGTTGTGCACGGCCTACGCCTGCACGACCGTCGACGGGACGTTCGACCCGGCGGGCTCGTTCATGGTGTTCGGCCAGGACAACTACACGAGCCAGAACGCGATCATGAGGATGTCCTTGAGCACGGGTGCGCTCACATCGGTGCTGAACCTCCCCTACGACTCGTTCTCCGCCTTCCGTCTCGGCCCGACGACGTACCTGATCGGCACGACCCACGAGGGCGGCGTCCCGATCGTCGACCCGGACCTGCACCTCTTCGTCTCGACCGACGGTGCGGCGAGCTTCACGGACGTTTACCAGGTGCCGATTCCCTATCCGAATGGCCGCGCGGACCTCCTCGTGCAGTTCATGTACCCGAACGGGGACTTCCCGATCCAGGTGAGCGGCCAGGGCACGGTCGTCGCGAGGCTCGTGCAGAGCTGAGCGTTCCGGGCGCCCGCCGGATCGACCGCGCCGCCGAGCTCCACGACTGGGTTCTCGTTACGATCGGATCAGATGTGCGGGATCGTCGGCTACTGGTCGGCCGAGCCGACGCTGCGCGAGGCTCTGGCGGTCGCGACCGATCTCCTCGAGCACCGCGGCCCGGACGGGTTCGGCTACCTGGTCGCCGACAGCGGACGCGTCGGATTGGGGCACCGGCGACTTGCCATCCTCGATCCGCGAGAGGGGGTCGCGCAACCGATGGTGTCCGAGGACGGACGGCACGCGATCGTCTTCAACGGCGAGATCTACAACTTCCTCGAGGTCCGCGACGACCTCCGTACGCGCGGCCACACGTTTTGCACCGAGTCGGACACCGAGGTCATCCTTCGCGCCTACGGGGAGTGAGGCGCCGCCTGCCAGGAGCGGTTCAACGGCATGTGGGCGTTCGTCATCTGGGGCGACGTCGCCCGCGAGCTCTTCTTCTCGCGTGATCGGTTCGGCGTGAAGCCGCTTCTGCTCCTCGAGACGCCGAATGGGACAGCGTTCGCATCGGAGGCGAAAGCCTTTCTCGGACTGCCGTCATTCGGGGCGCAGGACGGGGAGCGTGCGGGTGTCGGCGCGGCACCGGCGATCCGAATGCTTCGGGGCGGGATGTGCGCGAAGTTGCGCGGGCCGGTCGAGTGCCTCGAGATGAGCCGCTGGTGGCAGCCGCTCGATCACATCGACGGCGCGACGGGAACCCGCGAGCACCAGGTGGGGCACTTCCGGGAGCTCTTCTTCGATGCGTGCCGCGTGCGGCTTCGCAGCGACGTCCCGGTCGCGACCGCGACCAGCGGCGGCCTCGACTCCTCGTCGACGCTAGCGGCGGTCCACGCCCTCGGGGCCGAGTCGGTCGCGCGGCGGCCGGCCGAATGGGCGCAGGCGTTCACGATCGTCGCTCCGGGAACGGAGCACGACGAACTCGGCTACGCGCTGGCGGCGTGCGAGGCCGTCGGAGTCGAATCGACCGTGACCGACCTCTTTCGACGCTGCGACCCGGCGTACATCGGCGACTACCTCTACCTCACCGAGGGCCGGTCGCTGACGAACCTGCCGGAATGGTACCTGTACCAGACGATGCGCGAGTCAGGGCGTGCACGCTGCTCGCCTCGTCGTCGCCGACCCTCCGTCGCGTCGCCGGTGTCCAGCCGCAGCTCAGGTCGAGGATCCCGGGCATCCTCGAGACGGGTCACGACGGCCCGACCTGGGAGGACGACACGAGGCTCTACCTCGGCCCCTCACGGAACGCTGACCTGCTGGAGATCGTGACGATCGTGCGCGACGACGGCAGCGAACTCGTGATCTACGCCATGCTCATGCGCCCCAGGTACCGACCGCTTCTGCCCGGGAGTGAACGATGACGAATCCGCGCTACGGGGAAACCGCGAGCGGCACGCCGATCACCGACGAGCTCGTCGACGAGCTCGCCTCAAAGGCTGAGGCCGGCTACGACGTCGAGGAGATCCTGCGGCGACGTGGCGGCCGCCCGTCGATCGGGTCGTCACCCGCATCGGTGGAGTCCGTACGTCTCGAACCCGAGCTGCGCGAGGCGCTCCTCGCGCGAGCCAAGAACGACCAGGAGACGGCGTCCTCGGTGATCCGCAAGGCTCTGCGCCAGTATCTTGCGCGTCCGTAGCCTCGCGAGCATCCAGCCCACCCGGCGCCCGTTCGGAATCGCCTGGGCCTGGATCTGCTCAGAGACCCGCCTTGGGAACGCGGCGAACTCTTGCGGCACTGCAGCAGCCGTCGCACTACGCAGGCTGCCCCGGAGGTCACTCGTCCGCGAGATCGTCGAGAAACGTGCGTGCGGTGGAGATCGGGAACCGGCCGGACAGCGCGAGCAGGTGTTGGTCACCCGTGACGACGACCGCGCGTTGACTCTCGGCGAGCGCGAGCAGGTAGTCGTCGCCGGGATCGGCCGAGCGAGGCGGCACGTCGAGGACGTCGGGGGCGAGAATGGCGGCGCCGCGGAGGAGGTCGAGGAACTCGCCTGCCTCGGCGGCACTGACGCGACGACGTAGCTTCGGGTAGGCGAGCGCCCGTTCGAGTTCCGCGAGAAGAGCATCGGATACGACGAGCTCGAAGTCGCCGGCAAGCCAACGGCCGACGAGGCGCGCCGGTGGCCCCGCGGGCGAGAGCAGAGCGGCGATCAGGATGTTCGGGTCGAGGACGGCGCGCACGTCAGCGCTGCTGCGCGCGCGTCTTGTGCTGCGCTTCCACGGCGAGCCCGAGAGCCTGTTCGTCGTCGAGGTCGTTGCGTTGCCAGAGCCGGTCGAGCAGGTCGAAGCCGAGTTCGTGGCGCAGCGCCTCCTCGATCACCTCGCTGTCACCCTTGCCGGTGCGGGCACCTCGCACTTTCACCGCCCGCAAGACCTCCGCTTCGATCGTCAGCGTCGTCCGTACTTTCGTCATCAGATCATCATAGCATCATGAGGGGCTGATGCGTTTCAGTCGTGACGGCCGGCCGTCGCTGCCGCGGCTAAACAGAATCCGCTCGCTTCTGCTCAGTTGTAGTGATGGGACCGAATGCAAACTGGCGGGAGCTGGAGCTGCTCTATCGCGAGTCGTTCCCTCGGTTCGAGCGGGTTGCGCGCGCAATCACCGGCGAGCGGGAACTCGCACGGGAAGCGGTTCAGGACGGATTCGCGGACGCGTTGCGCGCAGCCGATCGGTACGAAGGGCGCGGCCCCCTCGAGGCCTGGGTGTGGCGCTGCGTCGTCAACCGCGCCCGAAAGGCACGACGCCCACCGCTCGAGTTGCTCGCGGAGCCACCGGAGATCCACGACCGTGACGACAACGGGATCCGGCATGGCGAACGACCGGAGGTACGTGCTCGGATCGCGGCGCTGCCCGAACGCCAGAGACTTGCGATCTTCCTGCGTTACTACGCCGATCTCGACTACGCGTCGATCGCGACGGTGCTCGAGGTCGAGCCCGGGACCGTCTCCGCGACGCTGAGTCAGGCCCATCACAACCTGCGTGCGGCGATCGTCAAGGAGGAACGATGACCCCGAATTCGTTCGACCCTGTCCTGGCAGCCGAGCTCGAGGCTCTCGTGCCACCGGACCCAGATGCGCGAGGCGACTGGCGGGACGTCGAGCACCGGGCGGAACGTTCACCGTCACGTCGTCCGCTCCTGATCGCCGCCGCTCTCGTGCTGGCAGCCTTACTCCTCGTCGTGCCGGCGCTTGCCGCGCTGCGATACTGGGTCGAGTTTGCACATGCCCCGGCTGCGCCCGCACCTGTTGTCGAACAGTTCGACGACCTCGCTCGGGAGGCGCCGCCTGGACTCGACCCCGGCGCGATCGCCGCCGAGACTCGACGGCTCGAGATTGTCGATGCAGCCGGTACGCCCTCGACGCTGTACCTGAGCCCGAGCAGGGATGGCGGATACTGCCTCGAACTGCCCGGCTTCGGGGGCCCTGGCTGTAACAACCGGGGCACCCCGTTTGCTGTTGGGCTCGCCGCCCACAGCCTTGCCGACACGTCTGCTGTCGTCTACGGCGCGGTGCTCGATCCGGGAGCCGCGACCGTCACCACGACGACGGCAGACGGCCGGACGACGACAACTCCGCTGACGAGAGTCGGCCCTCCGATCGACGCGTCGTTCTTCGTCGTCCCGGTGGACGACCCGCAGAACGCGCTTCCCATCCTCGTCGAGGTCCGCAGTGCAGACGGGACCGCCACCACGTCCCGAACGATCCCACGAGCTCCTTCGCCGTGACTACGCGGCGCGGAGCACGACCTCGATCTCGGTTCCTCGACCGGGGGTGGAGCGGAGTGAGAGCGCGCCGTCGATCGAGCTCGCCCGCAACCGCATGTTCTTGAGCCCCTGACCGGCGCCGGGATCGTCGACGTCGATGCCGACGCCGTCGTCGGAGACGGTCACGACGCGGCGGCCGTTCCGCTGCATGATCGAGACGACGGCGTTGCGTGCGCCAGCGTGCTTGCGGACGTTGGCGAGCCCCTCCTGCACGATCCGGAACACCTCGATCTCCTCGTCAGGGGCGAGCTTGACCGTCGGGTCGACCTCGAGATCGACATCGAGCTCTCCGTCGGCGACGAGGATGTCGACGTAGCGCCGCAGTGCCGCGTCGAACGGAGCCGAACCGGACGCCGACGAGAGCGCCAGGATCGCGAAGCGTGCCTCCTGCTGGGCCGCGGTGGCCGCGTGCTCGAGCCGTGGCAGGATCTTCTCGAGCGACCCTCCCGACTTGAGCATCGTCACCTGCGCCGACACGGCGAAGAGGTACTGGGCCAGACCGTCGTGGATGTCGCGTGCAACCCGTGCCCGCTCCTCGGCGACGGCTCGGCCGAACTCGGCCTGGCTGATCGCGCGCCAGACGCCGACGAGCAGGACGCCGAAGGCGAAGAGCCGCAGGACGTCGCTCGGCAGCACGTAGAGGCTGGAGCGGAGCGGCGCGATCACGTAGTGGAGATCCGCGAAGAGCACGAGGGTGAGGGAGAGCGCGAGCCAGCTGTCGAGGTCGCGACCGTAGCGCCTGTAACGCAAGCCGAAGCCGACAACGGCGACGAGCGAGAGGACGGCGAGCAGCGAGTAGGCGGCGACCACGCTCCCCGGCCGGCCGCCGTCCCTTGCCGCCCAACCGAGATCGAGCCCTGCAAAGCGCACGTCGAGCCAGACCGCCGTGAGCGCGAGGAGGACGAGTCCGATCGTTGCGATCAGCGCCCTGCGACGCTTCCCGGTCCGACGCTCGACGAAGGACGCAGCCGCGATCAACGCTGTTCCGAAGACATTCGCTCCCAGGACCGCCCAGCTGTCTGCCACGCCGAGCTCACCACCGGAGAGAACCGGAGCGATCGCGAAGGAGAACGTCCCGACACCGATGGCGAGGAAGCCGCCGGCGAGCAACAGGTCCATGAGGCGGCCGCCGGCGAGGAACCGGGCTGCAGTCAGGATCGCGACGAAGGAGGCAACGAGCGCGACCGCAGTGTCGAGCGATAGGCGTGCGTAGGCGAGCTCGTAACCGTCGAGCCGGCCCGTCTCGGCCAGGACGATCGTCCCGAGCGCCAGCACGCCGACGAGCGCGAGCTCACCGAGGAGCCAGGAGCGGTACCTCTCGGACGGTTGGCCCTCCACATGGCCCTAATCGGCAGTACGGATGCTGCCGATGAGAGTCGAGATGGAGACGATCCTGATCGCAGACGACCACCCGCTCACGCGGGAGGCCCTCGCCTCGTTGCTCGAGCAGCACGGCTTCGAGGTCGTCGGCCAGGCGTCCGACGGCGAGGAAGCGATCGCCAAGGCGGGGCGGCTGCGGCCGCGTCTCGTCCTGCTCGACCTGACCATGCCCGGTATGGACGGGCTCGCCGCCTTGCCGTACATCCGAGAGGCATCGCCGGAGAGCGAGGTCGTCGTGCTCACCGCCTCGGGCACCGACGACAACCTGCTCGACGCCGTTCGCGCGGGTGCCGCCGGCTACCTGTTGAAGAGCGAGCCGCCGGAGCGGATCGCGCTCTTTCTGCGCGGGGTCGCCCACGGCGAGGCGGCGCTGTCGGGCGCCATCGCGCGACGGCTCCTCGACCGTGTTCGCGAGGGAGGCCGGATGGGCGGCGTCCCGGACGAGGTGGCGCAGAAGCTCTCTGCCCGTGAGGTCGAGGTGCTGCTCCTGCTCGACGAGCATCTCGGGACGGACGAGATCGCGGCCCGACTCTTCATCTCGGAGCACACGGTGCGTTCGCACGTGAAGAGCCTGCTACGGAAGCTCAACGTCTCGTCGCGCCGCGAGGCGCTCGAGCGGCTCGCAGTCGCCAGACGCTGACCGCGAAGATCCCCCACACGAAGGGATGCGATTCGTCAGAGCGGGGCGATGCCTGGCCGGGAATGCCGTCCGCATACTGAGACGACGCAGGTTCCTTCAGGAGCTGGCGGGGTTGAACCGCACCGAGACGGCCGGGCCGCACCCCGGCCGTCTCTTCTTTCTCTAGGTTGAGAACCCGTCGAGCGCAGCCTCCACGAGCCGCGGCAGCGTCTCCAGGTTGTAGCCGCCCTCGAGCACGGCGCAGACGCGCGGCGCCAGCTGGGTGCACCGGGTCGCCATCTCGCGGAAGCCGCCGTCGGTGACGGTCATCCCGGCGAGCGGGTCGTCGACATGCGCGTCGAACCCGGCCGAAACGATCAGCAGTTCCGGCGCGAACGACAGCACCGCGGGCTCGACGAGGTTCCTGAAAGCATCGGCGTAGACAGCGTCGCCCGATCCGGCCGGTAGGGGGATGTTGAGAATGGTGTCCTCGCTCGACCCGGGGCCGCCGCTGCCAGGGTAGAACGGCCACTCGTGCAGCGAGACGAAGAAGATGGAGTCGTCGCCGCGGACGAGCGCCTCGGTGCCGTTGCCGTGATGGACGTCCCAGTCCACGATCGCCACCCGCTCGATCCCCAGCTCCTCCTGGGCGTGGCGGGCGGCGACGACAACGTTGCCGAAGATGCAGAAGCCCATCGCCCGGTCGAAGAGTGCGTGGTGGCCGGGTGGCCGGACGAGCGCGAACCCGTCCAGCTCCACGGCCCGCATCGCACATCCGGCGGCCAGACGGGCGGCCTCCCAGGTCGTCGGCTGCCCGATCGTGTCGCCGTCGAGCCAGCATTCCTCGGCGATGGCCTCGATCCGGGCGACGTACGCCGGATCGTGGACGCGCTCGATTGCCTCCCGCGGGGCGCGCCCCCCTTCCAGCTCGGGCCGTAGCGCGGCCAGGAGCTGCAGGAGCCGCTCCTCCCGTTCGGCATGGTGGTGGTGTCCGGTCGGATGGAGGTGCCCCATCGCCGGATGGCTGATCGGCTCCACGAATCAGCCTCCGCGCAACCGGGCCGCGAGCCGGGGCGCACCGAGCGCCTCGGCCGCCCGCGCACCGGCCTCCCAGTCCGGCTCGGTGTCCGGGACGTCCGGGACAGGCGCGGTGGGGTCGAGTGTGGCGATCCGGCGGTAGACGCGGAGCCTCTCGGCTTCGGCCGGGAATCGGCCCGCACCGATCATCGCCTCGAGATCGGGGTAGGTCTGCAGGAGCGACGCCGCCGTCTTCGCGCCGATACCTCGGGCTCCGGGAATCTTGTCCGACGGATCGCCGCGCAGGGCGATGAAGTCGCAGACCTGCGTCGGATCCACGCCGTAGCGCTCACGGACCGCCTCAGGGCCGATCCGCTGCAGCTCGCTGACGCCGCGTACAGGCTGGAGGATCGTCACGTCGGCAGCCGCGAGTTGGAATGCATCACGGTCGGAGGTGGCGACGAGCGTGGTGCCACCGCGGGCCCGCTCGCCCGCGACTGCGGCGGCGAGGAAGTCGTCGGCCTCGAATCCCTCAGCCTTGCACGAGACGATCCCGGTCGCAGCCACGAGCCCGGGGAGAAGCGACAGCTGCTCGACGATCTCCGGGTCGAACTCGCGGCCCGACTGGTACCCCTCGAGCAGCTCGTTGCGGTAGGTCGGGACGAACAGGGTGTCCCAGCCGACGACGACCGCCCGTGGGCGTTCCGCCTGCCAGAGCCGCAGCAGCATCGACATGAACCCGGTCAGAGCATTCGCCGGGCCGCCGTCGGTGCGTCGAAGCGAGCGCGGCAGAGCGTGGAACGCACGGTGGGCGAACGAGTCGCCGTCGACGACGAGGAGCGGCTTCACGAGAGAACCGCCTCGAGCTCGCCGATCGCGGTGCTGAGCCGCTCCGTCGCGATGTCCGCTGCCTGCTCCAGTGAGACGCCGCCGAGATCGTCGACGGGAATCGGGTCGCCGTAGATGACGCGCAGAGGCGCCAGGCGCGAGAGGCGATCGGTTCCCGAGATGCCCGCCGGCACGAGCGGAACACCGGCATCGAGCGCGATCCGAGCGGCGCCCGAGTGCCAGCGCGCCTCGTACTTCTTGCGCATCCCCTTGGCGCGCCGCGTTCCCTCGGGGAACATCACGACGACGTGCCCCTCGCGGCAGAGGTGCACCGCCGTCTCGATCGCGACGGTGTCGCGCTCACCCCGCGTCACCGGAAACGCACCGCACGAGCGGGCGAACGGCCCGAGCGGGAACCAGAAGAGTTCGACCTTCGCCATGAACCGGAGGTAGCGGTTCGGGTACAGAGCCATCGCCAGCGGCCAGGGGTCGAAGTTCGAGAGATGATTGGCCGCAAGGACGTAGCCACCCCGCCTCGGAACCCGGTCGAGCCCCCGCACGCGGTAGCGGAAGAGCACCCGGAGGACGGGGTAGCTCAGCGCTCCGAGGAACAGGTACGGCCAGCTGGGACGGGGATTCTCGGACATCGGCGTAGCCAGTATCGTCTGCGCGAGCCACTTGCGCCGCGGCGACGCACCGCTATGGTGACGCGCGCAGCCCGGCTGCTGGCCGGGCAGGAACCCGCTCTCCGACCGAAAACCTGCAGCCGTGGCCGAACGCCGTCTTGTCATCGTGGAGTCGCCCGCCAAGGCGAAGACCATCGCCGGCTACCTCGGCGACGGCTTCGTCGTGGAGTCCTCGATCGGTCACATCCGCGATCTGCCGAACCGCGCCGCGGACATTCCGGCGGCGCTGAAGAAGGAGCCGTGGGCACGCCTCGGCGTCGACGTGGAGCACGACTTCCAGCCGCTCTATGTCGTCGATCCCGACAAGCGCAAGAAGGTGGACGCCCTCAAGCGCGAGCTGAAGGGCGCCTCCGAGCTCCTGCTCGCAACAGACGAGGACCGCGAGGGAGAGGCGATCGCCTGGCATCTGCTCGAGGTACTGAAGCCCAGGATCCCGGTCCGGCGGATGGTCTTCCACGAGATCACGCGCGACGCCATCCAGCGTGCGCTCGAGCAGACGCGGGAGATCGACGACCGTCTCGTCGACGCGCAGGAGACCCGCCGCATCCTCGACCGCCTCTACGGCTACGAGGTCTCGCCGGTGCTCTGGAAGAAGGTGACGCAGGGGCTCTCGGCCGGCCGCGTGCAGTCGGTGGCAACACGTCTCGTCGTCGAACGTGAGCGCGAGCGGATGGCGTTCGTCGCCGCCGCCTACTGGGACATCGTCGGAACGTTCACCCCGGGGGAGTTCGAGGCGAAGCTCGTCGAGGTCGACGGCCGGCGCGTCTCACAGGGGCGCGACTTCGCCGACGACGGGTCGCTCAAGACCGACACGCTCGCGCTCGACGAGACCGCCGCCCGCGAGCTGGCCACGGCGCTCGACGGCGCGGCCTTCAGTGTCCGGTCGGTCGAGGAGAAACCCTATCGACGCAGCCCGGCAGCTCCGTTCATGACCTCGACCCTGCAGCAGGAGGCGAGCCGCAAGCTGCGCTTCTCGGCGCAGACGACGATGCGCCTCGCCCAGCGCCTCTACGAGAACGGCTACATCACCTACATGCGCACCGACTCGACGACCCTGTCGGAGTCGGCGCTCAAAGCGGCACGCTCCCAGGCGACACAGCTGTACGGGCCCGAGTACGTCCCGGCGGCGCCGCGACGGTACGAGCGCAAGGTCAAGAACGCACAGGAGGCACACGAGGCGATCCGCCCCGCGGGCGATTCCTTCCGCACGCCGGCAGAGGTCGAGCGGGAACTGTCCCGCGACGAGCATGCGCTCTACGACCTCGTCTGGAAACGAACGGTCGCCTCGCAGATGGAAGACGCGCGCGGCCAGACGGCGAGCATCCGCCTCGGTGCCACGGCGAGCGACGGGCGTGACGCGGAGTTCGGAGCCTCGGGCACGGTGATCACCTTCCGGGGCTTCCTCGCCGCCTACGAGGAGGGCCGCGACGAGGATGCAAGAAACGGCGACGACGAGCGCCGGCTGCCCCCGCTCCAGGCCGGCGAGGACGTCGAAGCATCCGAGTTGACACCCGAGGGACACACGACCCAGCCGCCCGCCCGCTACACGGAGGCGTCGCTCGTGAAGGCGCTCGAGGACCGCGGGATCGGCCGACCTTCCACCTATGCGTCGATCATGGGCACGATCCTCGACCGAGGCTACGTCTTCAAGAAGGGAACGGCGCTCGTGCCGACGTTCCTTGCCTTCGCCGTCACGAAGTTGCTCGAACGCCACTTCCGACAGCTCGTCGACTACGACTTCACCGCCCGCCTCGAGGACGACCTCGACCAGATCGCCCAGGGCGACGAGGATCGGCTCGAATGGCTGACGCGGTTCTACAAGGGAACAGAAGGCGAAGAGGGCCTCCACGCCCTCGTCACCGACCACCTCGACAAGATCGATGCCCGGGACGTCAACTCGATCGACGTCCCCGCGTTCGCCGACGCAGGCATCGTGCTCCGGGTTGGCCGTTACGGCCCGTACCTCGAGCGGGAGGAGGAACGGGCGAGCGTTCCCGACGATCTGGCGCCCGACGAGCTAACGCGCGAGCTCGCCGAGGAGCTGCTCGCAAAGCCGTCCGGCGACCGTGTCCTCGGTGTCGAGCCGGCGACCGATCGGCAGATCGTCGCACGCGATGGCCGCTACGGCCCGTACGTGAGCGAGGTGATCGAAGACGGTGCGACGGACAAGCCGCGGACAGCGTCGCTCTTCAAGACGATGTCGCTCGAGACGATCACACTCGACGATGCGCTCCGGCTTCTCTCGCTTCCGCGCACGCTCGACTCACCGGACGACGAGGAGATCGTCGTCGCCAACGGACGCTATGGCCCGTACGTCAAGAAGGGCAAGGAGACGCGCTCGCTGGCCGACGAGGAACAGCTGTTCTCGCTGACGACCGACGAGGCGCTCGCTCTGCTTGCGCAGCCCAAGGAACGCCGGGGACGTGGCCAGCCGAAACCGCCGCTCGCCGATCTCGGACCCGACCCGGCTTCCGGTCGCACGATCGTCGTCAAGGACGGACGCTTCGGCCCTTACGTGACCGACGGCGAGACGAATGCGAGCCTACGCAGGGGTGACGAGCCGGAGGGCCTGACGATGGACCGCGCGCTCGAGCTCCTGGCCGAGCGGCGGGCCAAGGGCCCGACCCCGAAGCGCCCCCGCCGCGCCGCCGGCAAGCGCTGACGCACGCAGACGAGGGATGGACTATCGTCCCTCACTCCGCCGATGGAGAGCTACCGGGACGATCGGAGCGACACCGGCCCGGCGGGACGCACGGCTCGAGCGGTTCGGAGGAATACCGCTGGGAGCGGTTGCGTTAGCAGCTTGTGACAGCCGGCCGCTGGTTCCAGGCCTGGAAAAGTAGGGCATACCTCCATAGAGTCAACGAAGATTGTGCACACCGGGGAACGCGAAAGGACTGACACACCTCATTGACGCAGAACCAGCTGAACGAACTGTTGGAGTCGGATCAGATCAAGGGGCTCGTCGAGCGCTCGGAGGAGCGGGGCTGGGTCGACGCCGTCGAGCTCGAGGCCTTCGTGCTGGAGCACGAACTGAACGACGAGGAGGCGGAGCAGATCACCCGTGAGCTCGAGACGTTGGGTCTCGAGGTGGGTCAGCCGGGTGAGGATGCAGACGCGCGACGCCAGCAGGCGGACGCCGAACGCAAGAAGGAAGAGGCGGAGGCGGCTGTCTGGGCCGCCGAGTCGCTCTCGGGCGCAGCGGATTCACTGCAGCTCTTCCTCGCGGACGTGGGTCGACACCGGCTGCTCACGGCGGCCGACGAGGTGACGCTCGCCAAGCGGATCGAGCGCGGCGACCCGGTCGCCAAGCGCAGGATGATCGAGTCGAACCTCCGGCTCGTCGTGTCGATCGCCAAGGGCTACCGCGGGCTCGGCGTTCCGTTTCTCGACCTGATCCAGGAGGGCACTCTCGGGCTCAACCGTGCGGTCGAGAAGTTCGACTGGCGGCGGGGATTCAAGTTCTCGACCTACGCGACCTGGTGGATTCGCCAGTCGGTGCAGCGTGCCGTGGCCAACCACGCGCGGACGATCCGCGTGCCCGTTCACGTCGTTGAGCGGCAGCAGAAGCTCTCGCGGGCGGCGCGCCGGCTCGAGGTCGAGCTCGGACGCGAGGCGACCAAGCAGGAGCTTGCCGAGGCTACGGGGCTCCCGATCCAGCATGTCGACGAGGCGCTCGGGGCGGCCCACGCCTCGGTTTCGCTCAACCAGACAGTCGGCGCCGACGACGAGGGCGAGCTCGGCGACCTCTTTGCTGATCGCGAGGCGGCCGATCCGTTCGAGGAGGCCGAGGAGTCGCTGCGCCGGCAGGGTGTGCGTAGGGCACTCGACGCCCTGCCCGAGCGCGAGCGGCGGATCCTGGAGCTTCGCTTCGGCTTCGAGGGCGAGCCGTGGACGCTCGAGGCGATCGGCCACGAGCTCGACCTGACGCGGGAACGCGTGCGGCAGCTCGAGGGCCAGGCTCTCTCGCGCCTCGCGGCGCTCCGCGAGCTCGCTTCGCTCGCGGCCTAGACACGTTCGCGTTCGAGTGGTGGAGGCGGGTTCCGGCCCGCCTCCTGTACCGCTCGGAACCAGCATTTGCATGGCGACTCACCCACCGTGAGTGATTCTGTGCCATCACGCTAAAGAGGGCATCGCGAGCGCCGATAGAAGCGGCATGGACGCCGCAGAGCGCAAGGAGATCCTGAGCCGTTATCGCGACCACAGCCGTCGCTTCGAGGCCGCTGCGGCGCGCCGCAGCACGGGCCGCTCGGGAGCCGTGATCCCCTTCAACCCACCTGTCCTCCGCGAACTTGCGCAGGAACCGACGGCACGTGAGATCGAGGTGCTACAGCTCGTGGCCGACGGTCTCGTCAACCGCGAGATCGGCCAGCGGCTGTTCCTCTCGGAGGAAACCGTCAAGTCTCACGTCCGGCATCTGCTCGCGAAGCTTCAGGCGCGAAGCAGAGCCCACGCCGTAGCGGTTGGCTTCCGGCGTGGGCTCATTGCTTAGCGCTTGGCTTGTCGTGGCTAGTAGCCGCCGATCCGCTCGCTCGACACAGACGCAGAATCACCCCTCGGAGGGATGCCGGTCACGTGTGTCGAACTCAGGATCTGACGGTTACCAGTCCTTCGTTGCGCTCACGAACCCGAGCGCCGCAACGCGACGAATGTACTTGAGCATCGCAGCTCCTGTCATTGGGGACTAACGGCAAGCTGCATCGTATACCCCGTTTGAGGGATATTCAAGGTGACCACCGACATCCAGCGCCGGACGCACACGTATGTGACCGCACTCAGCATCGCGGCCACGGTGCTGTTCGTCGGACTCCTCGTCGCAGGGTACGGCCTTGGGGCAGCCCCCTGGACTGTCTTGGCGCTGGCGCTCATCAACGCTGTCGCAGAGCGCAGCGAGATCTCGATAGGCAGGACGACTCAGATGTCGATCGCGCTTCTGCCGACCCTCTTTGCGGCAGTCCTATTCGGACCCCTGGCGGCCGCGCTAGTGAACGCCTCCTCGATGGTTGGCGACCCCGAGCTTCTCAGCAAGGATTCGTCCCGTGCACCCCGACTCAAGTTCGCGAACTACGCGAGTTCGCGGTTCTTGACAGGCGCCGCAGCAGGTTTCGTTGCCCAAAGCCTCGTCGGGTCAACGTCGTCCGAGTTCGGCGGACTCATGGTCGCAACCGCCTGCAGTGCGTTCGTCGCTGAGGTCCTGGATGCAGTATTCGCGGCGTTCACGGCAAAGATCAGAGGCAACAGCATGAAAGCCGTTCTGCTGAAGATCGGTCCGATGGTTGTCATCTTGGTTCCTCTGTATGCACCGACCGTGGCGGTCCTGGCGTTTGCATACGAGCAAGTGTCGCCATGGACGGCACCGTTGTTCTTTCTCCCTGCGCTCGCTGCCCAACGGCTGTACGGCCTCTATCAACAGCAGCGGCAACTCGCTGAAGATCTAAAGCGTGCAAACCTCTCCTTCGCCGAGGCACTCGTAGCGACGCTCGAGAAGAGCGATCAGTACACGGCAGGTCATTCCAAGGCTGTCGCAATCTACGCACGCGACATCGCAGAACGAATGGGTCTGTCAAACGAAGTACAGGAACGTACGTACCTCTGCGGACTCGTCCATGACATCGGGAAGATCGGCTTGTCGCCTAGTCTATTGCTCAAGGATGGCCCGTTGACACTCGAAGAACGCCGGCAGATGCAAGAGCACCCTGCGATTGGCGAGGCGATCTTGGGCAAGGTTGATCTCTATAGCGACGTCGCGCTCGTAGTACGCCACCATCATGAACGAATCGACGGAGAGGGCTACCCCGACAAGCTTGACGGGACTGATATTCCGCTGCTCTCAAGAATCATCGCCGTGGCCGACGCGTATAACGCGATGACGTCGAATCGATCCTACCGCGAAGCGATGCCGAGCCGTGTCGCCCGCCTGCGCCTAGCGCAGGCGGTTGAAAGTCAATTCGACACTACAGCGGTTGCAGCTTTCGAGGCTATCCTTGCAGGCGCCTCCGAGGATTATCGTACCGCGAGACGCAGTGACTTCGAACCGAATTACAGCAGTGAGGCCGCGACGATCCTCTCATCAGGCGCGGGACCACAACTACCCGACGGAGTACCTCCGAAGCGCCTTCTGGGTGCGGCCTGACCGGCCTCGAGTACGTTCAGTCCGGTCCGGAACTCCGGTGCTCAGCCGCGTTGAGGGCCAGGGCAGTCCGAGACCGCACTCCAAGCTTGTCGAACACATGGTGGACATGAACCTTCACTGTGCCTTCTGTAATGAACAGGTGCTTGGCGATAGCTCGATTAGAGAGTCCAGAACAGAGCAGGTCGTAGACCTCTCGCTCACGCGCGGAGAGAGACGAACGAGGGTCAAGAGTTTGGGCAAGACTGGCACCAGCATCGGATGCGAGTTGTTCGTCACCGCCACGCCTTAGGGCGGAGATGACGCGTTCTGCAGTCGTCGGATTTGACATCAGAACCGGCAAGACTTCACGATTCGCACGGTACGTACAGATCAACGGTTCGACGGCACCCGAGTCAAACGCGAGTTGAACAAGACTCTCAAGAGCCTCAATCAGATTCGGACCGCGTCTCTTCAGCGCAACCACAGCCTGAACGGCCGGCCATAAGACTCGGGTCTCGATCCCACTCGTCGATGACGCCGCCATCTCACCCAGATTCATTGCCTCGTCGAGACGACCCAGCGACGCTAGGGCCAGGGCACGGGAACTCAGTACCTCTCCACCGATCGCTTTCACCGATGTCGAGACATCCGGTGGCTCTACGGTGCAAGCCTCGGAGGCGCGACCCTGATGGAGGAGTGTTCGTACGGTGTATGCGTACACGTTCTGCTCGGCAAAGGGGTCGTTGACTGCCCGTGCAGCAGATGCCGCCAATGCCAGGCGCTCGTGAGCGTCGTCGAATTGTCTCAGGCCGGCCATTGCATGGCCGATCGTCGCCTGCGCATATGAGATTACGACATCGACTCGGAAACGAATTGCCTCATCGAGAAGTCGGTGCGCTATCTGCTCGGCCTCCGCAAAATAACCTGACAACAACAGAGTTGACGAATAGACATTCCAGAATGAACACCGAATGAAGGGGTCATCTACGCTGGGTACCAACTCCTCGACCCGCCGCGCCTCACCGAGCTTCTGGATGTACCCGAACCGAAAGCCAAGCGCGATCTGACGATCCACGAGCCTTACCATCTCCGCGGGATCATCCCCCGCCGACGACTGCTCGAGTTCTCGCAATAGATCGTGGGCATCCGATAGCTCAAGGGCGCCGGCCGATACCACTTGACCCCACCGCGCCTTCCTTGCGCGAGCTTCGTCAGGCGCAGACTCAAACGCTTCAGTGAAGAGCTCCAGTGCATCTTCCTCGCGTGAGCCGACATGTGCCGCTCTTGCAGCCACATCGAATGCTCGGTAACGCTTCGTTCGGGAGAGATTCGAATCCTTTAGAGCACGTTTGGCGTGTGCCTCAGCCGCTGTGTGTCGACCATGGCGGAGGTCGACCTCCGCCTTTGCGATCAAGACCATAGGTGAATCCACGCCCTCGGTGATCGCACGGTCCACCCAGGCCTCGACAGTCGCAAGACGAGCCGAATTCAAGAGATCGTCGAGAGCGTCCTCTATGAGACTGTCGATCCCTTGGAGGCCCTGACGGTCAACGACTTCGAATGCGGAATCCCACTCGCATCTCTCCCGATAGACACGGGCGGCCGCGTCCAGAGCACGGTCGACGTCAGTTCCCGCTTCTCGTCTGGCCTGCTCCGCAAGAAACGCGGAGGCAAGTGGATGAAACTCGAGTCCGCCGTCTCGTTCATCGAGCACGCCAGCTGCGAGTGCTTCCGAACACACGAGTGATGCGCGATCTGTACCCAGCAGTGCGTTCACAATCTCCCTGTCAAGAGTTGGCGCGGTCGCAAGGAGGCTCAGATCCACCCTGGTTCGCGCATCAAGGCTCCGATAGACCTCGTCTGCGAAGAACTCGTACAGCTGATGCGGAAACTCAAGAGAGCCGGCAGGCAGATTGTCTTCTATCGTGATGCTCGCGAGTCCCACGACGACCGGCCACCCTTCCGCCAGCGCCAACAGGTGAGAATCCTCGAGGTTCGCGTTCCCGCCGACCACTTGCTCGATCTCGCCCTCACTCATCGAGAGCATTGCCTGCCCTATCTCGAGGACGTCGCCGTACAGGACGCTTCGCATGGACACCCACGTAGGTCGCTCACGGCTTGCGATCAGAACGTTCGCCTGCGACTGGTGGATGACGCCCTCGACGAACGCCTCTGCCGTTGTCGATTCGCGAATGTGCTGGTAGTCGTCGATGATCAGCCAGGCATCCGAGGGCCAGCCGGCGAGGTCATCCGAGAGCAGGTCGACGAGAACGCCGAGGTCTTCTGAGGGGTCCGCCGTCGCGTTCAGACGCTCGATCATCCGCCGATCGCTTCCCGGCACGAGGCGGGCGCCCGCGGCGGCCATCTGCCGGGCAAGTACGGCGACGTCTGCCGACGAGCGACGCGCACGCACCCACGCGACATCCCGTCCGTCGATCGCGGCCCACTGCTCCGCCAGCGTCGTCTTGCCGTAGCCGGCACCGGCAACGAGCAGTCGGACGCGAGCGCGTGACCGATCGATTGCCCGGATCAGCCGTGGGCGCTCGATGATCCGACGCCGCCGCAGTGGAGACTTCGGGAGATCCGCCATCTCGGTGGTCGGAGAGGCTATAGCAGTCTCTGCCATCGTGTAAATGGTCGCCCGCGGTGGGCTCGAGAGCCGCACCGCGGGCGATACGCCAGTCAGACGCCTGGACGCCCGGGCAGCGTCGCAAGGCTCGCGGAGAGCGGATCCTCTCCCGTGAGCACCCGGAACGCGACGGGGATCTGCCTGCGACGGCTCACGCCCAGCTTCGTGCGCAACGTGTCCGAATGCGCCTTCGCCGTGCGTGACGAGATACCTAGCCGTTGTCCCACCTCGTCGTTCGAGCACCCAGCTGCGATGAGCGCCACCACTTCACGCTGCCGCGGCGTCAGACCGGTTCCTCTGGGGATGGTCGTGGTGATCATGGCGTCCGAGGCTACTGGCCACCCTCTCCCCCGACCATTCGTCCCCCGGTGTAAGCACGGGTGTAACTTCGCTGCGCCGGCAGCGATCGCGGTGCGGGTTCCCCGCGCTCCGGGCGTCCCCACCCCGGATGCGACCGCGGGTCGGGATCGGCGACGCTACGGGAGATGATCGAGCTCGCGCACCATTCAGACATGACAGTCGACATCATCCTCCGCGACGGATCCACCCTCCGACTACGGCCGCCTGTCGAGGAGGACGTCACCGCGCTCCTCGCCTTCTTCGACGACCTCTCGGTGCGCAGCCGCTTCCTCCGCTTCCACGGCCTCGGCGTTGCGGCCGACCGCTTCGTCCGCACGCTCGTCGACCCCGACTGGGAGGAGAAAGGCTGCCTTGTCGCCGTGCTCGGAGACGGCCGCGACGAGCACGTCGTCGCCGTCGGCAACTACGTCCGCCTCCGCGACCCCCACGTCGCCGAGGCCGCGTTCGCCGTCGCCGACGACCACCAACGTAAGGGCATCGGGACGCGGCTGCTCGAGCAACTGGCGCTGCAAGCGGCCGTCCACGGCGTGGAGGCGTTCATTGCCGAGGTACTACCCGAGAACCGGGCGATGCTCTCCGTTTTCGAGAACGTCGGCTTCGTACCGACACGGACGCTCGAGGGCGGTGTCATCGAGGTTCGGTTTCCGATCGAGGCGACCGAGGGCTTCCAGGCGCGAGTCGACGAGCGTGATCACGTCGCCGTCACCGCATCGCTACGTCCCTTCTTCGAGCCGAAGACCGTTGCCGTCGTGGGCGCCTCCGCACGGACCGGATCGATTGGCGGCCTTCTCTTCCGCAACATCCTCGCGAGCGGCTTCGTGGGCGCCACCTACCCGGTCAACCGTTCCGGCGCCCCGGTCGCCGGCGTCCGCGCGTACCGCTCGATCGAGGAGATCGCCGACTCGATCGACCTCTGCGTGATCTGCCTCCCGGGCGAGCACGTGAACGCGGCCGCCGAGGATGCGCTCCGGAGCGGCACGCGCGCACTCTGCGTGATCTCGGCTGGTTTCGCCGAAACGGGGACCGAAGGCAGCGAACGCCAGGAACAATTGCTGATGCTCGTTCGCGCCTACGGGGCACGTCTCGTCGGCCCGAACTGCCTCGGGATCGCGTCGGCGGCGGTCTCGATGAACGCGACGTTCGCACCGCGAGCGTTCCCGCAGGGACGGATCGGCTTCTCGTCACAGTCCGGGGCCCTCGGGCTCGCACTCCTCGAGCGAGCCGAGGCGCGTGGCCTCGGGCTCTCGTCGTTCGTCTCGATCGGGAACAAGGCGGATGTCTCGTCGAACGATCTCCTCGAGTGGTGGGAAGACGATCCTGGCACGGATCTCGTCCTGCTCTACCTGGAGTCGTTCGGCAACCCGCGCAAGTTCGCCCGGCTCGCACGACGGCTCGCACGTGAGAAGCCCGTGCTCGCCGTGAAGAGCGGGCGCTCTCGCTCCGGACAGAAAGCGGCCGGCTCTCACACAGCGGCGCTCGCAGGATCGGACGCGGCCGTCGATGCTGTCTTCCGGCAGGCGGGCGTGATCCGGGCTGACACCCTCTCTGCGCTTCTCGACGTCGCGGCACTGCTCTCCTGCCAGCCCGTCCCGAAGGGACGGCGAGTCGCGGTGCTGACGAACGCCGGCGGACTCGGCATCCTCTGTGCCGACGCCTGCGAGGCCGCCGGACTCGAGCTTCCACCCCTTTCCGACGAGACGAGGGCCGCACTCGCGTCTGCACTGCCCCAGGAAGCATCGGTCGCGAACCCCGTCGACATGCTCGGCTCGGCGACGGAAGACGACTTCGAACGCGCCTTGCCGCTGGTCCTCGCCGACCCCGGCATCGACGCCGCGATCGCGCTCTTCGTGCCGGCGGCCGCGGTCGAGCCCGCCGCTGTCGGAGCCGCGATCAGCCGCGGAACCGAGACGGCCCGCCAGGTCGACAAACCGGTGCTCGCGACGATCCTCGCCGCCGCCGGCGCTCCTGCGACATTGCGCTCCGCCGCCCAGGTGCCGTCGTTCTCCTACCCGGAGGCCGCGGCAGCGGCGCTCGGGCGGGCAGCGGAGTACGGCGCGTGGCTCCGGCGCTCGGCCGGCCGAGTGCCTCACGTCGCCGACATCGACGGGACCCGGGCTGCCGAGGTAATCGCCGACGTCCTCGCTCGAAACGAGCATGGCTGGCTCGAGCCCGCAGAGACGCGGGAGCTTCTTTGCGCCTACGGGCTCCCGATCGTTTCCGAACGTCTGGCAGAGACCCCGGACGAAGCGGCCGCAGCGGCCACCGAGCTCGGCTTTCCTGCGGTGGTGAAGATCGCGACGGCGGGCGCGCACAAGACCGAGACCGGTGGCGTCGCCCTCGACCTTGCCGATGCCGAGGCGGTTCGGGCGGCGGCGGAGCGCATCGGAGGTCCCGTCCTCGTCCAGCCGATGGTGATCGGTGGCGTCGAACTCCTCGCGGGCGTCGCGCAGGATCCCGTCTTCGGGCCGCTCGTCGCGTTCGGCCCGGGTGGCGTCTTCGCCGAGCTGATCGGCGACGCCCACTTCCGGCTCACCCCGCTGACGGACGTCGACGTCGACGAGCTCGTCGCCTCGGGCAAGGCGGGCGCGCTCGTCTCCGGCTTCCGCGGCGGCCCACCCGCCGACCCGGCCGCCCTCGCCGACGTGCTCCACCGGCTCTCACAGCTGGCCGACGACTTCCCCGAGATCGCCGAGCTCGACCTCAACCCTGTGATCGGACTCCCGGACCGAGCCGTCGTCGTCGACGCGCGGGTCCGGGTGGACCGCCCCCAGGCCCGCACCGATGCCAAGAGCTGGTGACGTGGGAACCGGGAACGCCCTGCTTCCGACAGCGGTGAGGCAACTGCAGGAGAAGGGGCTACCCGCGATAGCACTCGGCTCGATCGTCACGGGCGTGGTCCTGTGGCTGTTGGGACAGGAGACGTGGGCGGCGGCCGCCTGGGCGGTCGGCGCCGTGGCCGTGCTCGTACCACTCGTCGTGACGACGGCGCGTTCGCTTCTCCACGGTGACGTCGGCGTCGATGCGATCGCACTCGTCGCGATCGTCTGGGCGCTCGCGCTCGGCGAGTACCTCGCGGCGGCGATCGTGGCCCTGATGATGTCCGGCGGCGCAGCGCTCGAGGCGTGGGCCGCCGGTCGGGCACGTCGGGAGCTGCGCCTCCTCGTCGAGCGGGCTCCCCGGGTGGCCCACCGCTACGTGGACGACGCCGTCGTCGAGGTGAGCGTCGACGAGCTCCGCCCCGGCGACGTCGTCTCCGTCCGGGCAGGCGAGATCGTGCCCGCCGACGGTGTCGTCGTAGCCCACGAGGCGGTCGTCGACGAGTCGGCGCTCACAGGCGAGTCGCTACCGATCACGGTTCCCCGCGGCGGCCAGGTGCGGTCGGGAACCGCGAATGCCGCCGACGCCTTCGATCTCAGAGTGACGAGCTCCGCTGCCGACAGTGCCTACGCCGCCATCGTCCGACTCGTCGCCGCTGCGGAGAGCGACCGGGCGCGATTCACCCGGATGGCCGACCGGTACGCAGCGTTCTTCCTCCCGTTCTCCGTCGTCGTGGCAGGACTCGCCTGGCTCGTTTCCGGCGACTCGACCCGAGGGCTCGCGGTGATGGTCGTCGCCACGCCATGCCCGCTCATCCTCGCCGCCCCGATCGCGTTCGTCGCCGGCCTTTCCCGTGCGGCCCGGGCCGGCATCGTGGTCAAGGGCGGTGGCGTACTCGAGCGTCTCGGCGGCGCCCGCACCGTCCTCCTCGACAAGACCGGGACGCTCACACGCGGCCATCCGGAACTCGAGCGCATCACCTCCGTCGGGGCTGTCGCCCCCGACGACGCGCTCCGTCTTGCGGCCTCACTCGACCAGATGTCGACCCACGTGCTGGCCGACAGCCTCGTCCAGGCAGCATCGGGGCGCGGCCTCGAACTCTCCGTGCCGACCGGCGTCCGAGAGGAACCGGGAAGCGGCATCACCGGCGTCGTGGAGGGCCACTCGGTTGCGGTCGGCTCGGCGGACTGGCTCGAGAGGGTCGGCTACGACAGCAGTGCTGGTCCCACGGTCGCCGCCGAGGACGACAGTGCTGGACGCGCGCGCGTGATGGTCGGAGTCGACGGTGAGCTCGCCGCCGAGATCGTGATGGGAGATCGACTGCGCCCGGGGGCAGACACGCTCGTCGGCCGCCTCCGGGAGGCCGGGATCGAGCACGTCGCGCTCGTGAGCGGCGACCGTCGCGAGATCGTCCAGTCCGTCGCAGACAGCGCCGGAATCGACCACGTCTATGCCGAGCAGACTCCCGAGGAGAAGCTCTCCGTCGTCCACGCCGTCCGCGCCCGGCCCGAGCTGCGCAACGTCGTCATGGTCGGCGACGGAGTCAACGACGCGCCCGCACTCGCACTCGCCGATGTCGGAATCGCGATCGCCGGCAAGGACGCCACGATCTCGTCGGAGACGGCGGACGTCGTGATCACCGTTGACGACGCAACCCGAATCGCGCTCACGATCCAGATCGGCCGGCGGTCGCTCCGTATCGCCCGACAGAGCGTCGTCTACGGACTCGGGCTCTCGATCACCGCCATGGCCTTCGCGGCGTTCGGCTACCTACCCCCCGTGTGGGGAGCACTCCTGCAGGAGGGGATCGACGTCGCGGTCATCCTCAACGCGCTCCGCGCGCTGCACGCATGACGACTTACTGCTCGTCGAGAAGGCCGTGTGCGAGGGCGTAGCGGACGAGTTCGGCCCGGGTTCCGAGCCCGAGCTTCTGCATGATGTGGGCCCGGTGCGTCTCGGCCGTGCGGACGGAGATGAAGAGGCGCTTGGCGATCTCCTGGTTCGTGTGCCCGAGCGCGAGCAGGCGCAGAACCTCCCGCTCGCGGTCGGAGAGCGGATCGTTCTCGGCCCGGCGGGCGGCCTCCACCTCGGCCTGCGCGAGCCGCGCGCCGAGCGTCGGATGGACATAGCGCGCGCCGGCTGCGACCTCGCGCACCGCCTGCACGAGTTCGATGTCGGCCGCCTCCTTGAGCATGTAGCCGCTCGCGCCGGCAGCGAACGCCTCGCGCACGTACGACGGGTCGTCCTGCATCGAGAGGACGAGGACCTTTCCCCTGGACGCGCCGGCCACCTCGGCGCAGACCTCGAGCCCGGTACGTCCCGGCATCACGACGTCGAGCAGCGTCACATCGGGCTTCTCGAGTCGTGCGGCCCGGACGCCTGCATCCCCGTCGCCGGCCTCGCCCACGACCTCCATGTCCTCCTCCCGTTCGAGCAGCAGCCGTAACCCCGTCCGGACAAGCGCATGGTCGTCCACGATGAGAACGCGAATCGCCACGGCAGGCGAGACTCTATCGCCGTCTCGCGGTGTCGTCAGAGACCGCCGGCGTAGCCGTCGCCGCGTCCATCCGAGCCTGCCAGCAGGCCGTCGGCGTACCGCAGAATGATCTGCCCCACCCCGAATCCGTCCGGCCCGGAGCCGATGCGCACGTCGTGCCCGAGCGTGCGCAACTCGTCGAGCCGGCCTGCGAGCCCGGGCTCGAGCTCGACCGCGCCGTCCTCCTCGACCCGCCAGCGCGGCGCGTCGAGCGCGGCCTGGGGGTCGTCGCCGTCATCGACCATCCGGCGGACGACCTGGAAGTGGCCCTGCGGCTGCATGGCGCCGCCCATCACCCCGAAGGGCCCGAGTAGCCGACCCTGTTCGAGCAGCATTCCCGGGATGATCGTGTGGTAGGGCCGCTTGGCCGCCGCAAGGCCGTTGGGATGAACCGGGTCGGTGGCGAAGCCTGCAGCGCGGTTCTGGAGCACGACGCCCGTCTCCGGTGCCAGCACCCCCGAGCCGAAGCTCTCGTAGACGCTCTGGATCAGCGACACCGCCATCCCGTCCCCGTCGACCACGCAGAGATAGGTCGTACCGCCGGTCGGCGGGCGGATGGACGACCGACGCGCGACGTCGGGGCGCACCAGCGTCCGCCGGCGGGCGAGCCGACCGGCGTCGAACAGGTCGGCAGGAAGTGGGCCGTCGTGGACGTGGGCGTGAGCATCCTCGAACGCGAGCTTCATCGCCTCGAGCTCCGAGTGGAGTCCCGGCTCGAGCCCGTCGTAGAGGGCGAGCGCGAGCAGCGCCGCAACCCCCTGGCCGTTCGGCGGCAGCTCGCAGACCTCGACACCCCGGTAGGCCAGGCGGAGCGGCTCAACCCACTCCGAGCGATGCCCCGCGAGGTCCGCCTCGGAGAGCCAGCTCGCCTCGGCGATCGCGGCGGCAACGCCTCCTTCGTAGAGCGCCGAGGGGCCGTCCTCCGCAATCCGGGCCAGCGTCACTGCGAGCTCCGGCAGCCGGTAGCGGCGACCGAGACCAGGGGCGGGCCACGGCGCCCGTGACGCGAGCGACCACTTGTGCGAGATCCGCGGCGTGCAGACCACCCCGTCGCGCGCCGCTACCGCTGCCACGCCGACGGCCTCGTCGAGGCCGCGCGTGCCGAAGCGCTCCGCGAGATCGGCCCAGAGGCGCACTGCGCCGGGGACGGTCACCGAGCGAGGGCCGACAGGATCAGCATGTTCGCTCCCACCCAGATCGGCCGGGGCGCGCCCCGAACCGTTGATCCCATGCAGCCGGGATCCGTCCCAGACAAGGGCGAACGCATCGCCGCCGATGCCGTTGTCGGTGGGCTCGACGACGGTCAGCATCGCCGCCGCCGTGAGCGCCGCATCGACCGCGTTACCGCCCGCCTCGAGCGTCCGCAAACCCGTCCGCGTCGCGAGCGGATGGCTCGTCGCAACCATCGCGTCGGCAGCGACGGCCGGCATCCGCGGCCACCCGCTCCGTGCTCGCGCAGACCGAAAGAGCGCCTCGACGTCGACGTCCACTGCCGTGAGCATCGCACAGCGGCCCACGCCGGTCGGACGCTCCCCTGTCGTGACTATATCTTTGGATATAGAGTAGGACTCGCACAGCACCATGGGGGCCAGAAACAAGACGAGGGACGGAGATGCCCGGTAAGTCGACGATGACCTTCAAGCGCGCCCGCACGCCGCACTACGACGATCCCGTCGCCGTCGGCCAGCGCGTGTTCGAGGCCCGCGAGGCAGCCGGGCTGAGCCAGCGCGAGCTCGCGTTTCCGGGCTGTAGCGCGGCCTACATCTCGCGGATCGAGCGCGGCGAGCGCGTCCCGTCACTGCAAGTGATGCGCGAGCTGGCGCACCGCACCGGCGTGACCGAGGATCAGCTCGCCTACGGACGGGAGCGGCTCGACGCCACCGTGGCCGAGCGCGTCCGCGCGGCCGAGGCGGCAGAGGCAAACGGAAACAGCTCCGAGCGCGCCACCGCCTACAAGGCACTCGCCCGCGCGGCAACGAAGGCGGCTCGCGCCGCCGGCGGCTGAGCGGCTGACACATCTACGATCGGGCTGGATGGCCCGCGACGCCGACATCGTCGTCATCGGCGCCGGCATCGCCGGGGTCTCGACCGCGCGCGCGCTCGCCCAGGCCGGCCGGGGCGTCTTCCTCGTCGAGCAGTTCGAGGTCGGCCATACGCGCGGCTCGAGCCACGGCGCCTCCCGGATCTTCCGGCTCTCGTACCCGGACCCGCATTACGTCCGGCTCGCCCAGGGAGCGCTGCACGCATGGCGGGAGCTCGAGGCCGAAAGCGGTGAGACGCTCATCGTCAGGACCGGCGCGCTCGATCTCGGGCCGGTCGCGCTCGAGACCGCGCGCGCGCTCGCAACCTGCGGCGTCCGGCACGAGCTCCTGACAGGACGGCAGGTCGCGGCTCGCTGGCCTATCGCCGCCGACGAGGTGGAGCCCGCTCTCTACCAGCCCGACGGCGGCACGACTCTCGCCGACCGCGCCCACGCCGTGATGCTCGCTGCCGCGACGGAGGCGGGCACAGTCCTCCTGGAGGGAGTACGGGTGACACGGCTCGAACTCGGTCCCGGCATCGTCCGACTCGAGACCGCCGACGGTGGGGTGATGACCGCCCGCGCCTGCGTCGTCGCGGCCGGGGCGTGGGCGGCGCCGTTGCTCGCGGAGGTGGGCGTAGAGCTCCCTGTGATCCCGACCCGGGAGACCGTCACGTACTTCCGGCTTCCGAACGCGCTCGACCTGCCGCCGGTGATCGACGACGTCGTGCCCGATGCGGCCGAGCACGGGATGCTGCGACCGGGGCTGATCACGTACTCCCTCGCCGCGCCCGGGCTCGGGCTGAAGACGGGGCTCCACCACGCAGGCCCCCCGGCCGACCCGGACGAGATCGGCAAGCCCGATCCCGCGGTGACGGCATGGGCCTCGGAGTGGGTGGTGCGACGCTACCCCGAAGTCGATCCGGAGCCGGTCGCGGTCGAGACGTGCCTCTACACGAATACCGCCGACGAATCGTTCGTGCTCGAGCGGCACGGGCGGATCGTCATCGCCTCAGCGTGTTCGGGCCACGGCTTCAAGTTCGCGCCCGCGTTCGGGCGCACGGTCGCGGGCCTCGCACGGGACGCGGCCCGGTAAGGCTCATTCGGGCTCACCGCTGTAGGGAAGCTCCAGGATCAGCGTCGTTCCGGAAGCGGGGATCGCCTCGACCGAGAACGAGCCGTCGAGCAGCTCGACGCGCTCGCGCATCCCCATCAGGCCGAGGCCGTCGGCACCGACGGCCTCGGGGTCGAAGCCACGCCCATCGTCCTCGATTGCCACATACACAGAGGTGGGCTTCTGCGTGACGACGATGCTGACCGTATGCGCGTCGGCATGCTTGACGACGTTCGTCAGGGCTTCCTGCACGATCCGATAGACGGCCGTTTCGATCTCGTCCGGTAGGCGCTCCTCGTTGAGCAGGGCCTGGACCTGCACCGCAGGCCCGCCGGACTCCTGCACGGTCTGGCCAAGACGGCTGAGTGCAGGCTCGAGTCCGAAGTCATCGAGGGCCGCGGGGCGGAGCTCCACCGCCAGCCGTCGAACGTCCTGCAGCGTCTGCACGATGAGCGTCCGTAGCTCGCCGGCCGCTCCTCGCGCCTCGTCGAGTGTCTGTGCCCGATCGACGGCGGCCAGCCCGAGCAGGATCGAGGTCAGCGCCTGGCCGGTCTCATCGTGGAGCTCACGGGCGAGTCGCCGACGCTCGACCTCCTGCGCCCGAACGGCGCGCCTGAGCGCGTCGCGCTCGACGCTGCCGGCATTCTCGACCGCGACGGCCGCCTGCGCCGCAAGCAGGGTCACGATCTCCTCGTCCTCTTCCGTGAACGACCCGCCGGGCTGTTTCTCGGCGAGATAGAGATTGCCGAAGGCGACACCGCGCGTGACGATCGGGACGCCGAGGAACGTCCGCATCGGCGGGTGGTGGGGCGGGAAACCGACCGAGCGTGGATCCTGCGTGAGGTCGTCGAGCCGCAGCGGCCGGACGTCGCTGATGAGTACGCCGAGGATGCCACGACCGCGGGGAGCCTCACCGATCAGCGCCCGCGTCTCGTCGTCGATGCCGTGGGTGACGAAGCGGCTCAGCCCCGCACCGTCGCGGTCGATCACACCGAGCGCCGAGTAGCGAGCGCCCGTGAGCGCCGCCGCGATCCGCACGAGGGTCTGCAGAACGGCGTCGAGGGACAACTCGGACGTGATCGCGATCCCCGCCTCGACGAGCGCGCGGCGCCTTGAGTCCTGATCCACGCCCACATTCAACCTGTTCACAACACGACCTCGAACCGGCACAGGCACAATGGCGCCGATGCCACCTGTACCACGGCCCCCGAAAGGCCCGAAAGGCCCCAAGGGCAAAGGACCGCAGCAAAGGTCGGAGGGGCGCAACAACCGTGTGCTGCTGATCGGCCTCGGCGTTGCCGCGGTCGTCGTCGCCGTCATCGTCGCGGGCACGCTGCTCTTCACGGGGGGAGACGGCGGTTCGTCGACGGCGTCGACGGGCCCGAACAGCCCTGTCGGACTCGTCGCCGGAATCCCCCAGAACGGGACAACGCTCGGCAAGAAGAGCGCCACGGTCACGATGACGCTCTTCGAGGACCTCCAGTGCCCCTATTGCCGCCACTTCACCGAGGATGCGCTGCCGGCGATCGTGAACGAGTACGTCAAGACCGGGCGTGTCAAGCTCGACTGGCGCGGGCTCCACTTCCTCGGACCCGACTCGGAGACGGCGCTGAAGATCGCCCTCGCAGCCGGCAAGCAGAACAAGCTCTGGGAGGTGATCGGTCTCTTCTACGCGAAGCAGGGCGAGGAGAACAGCGGCTGGGTGACCGACAAGAAGATCGACCAGATCCTCGCCGCCGTCCCCGGGCTCGACGCCGCGAAGGTGAAGGAGGATGCGAACTCGGCCGCGATTGCGAAGCAGGTCGCGGAGATGACGAACGAGGCCGCAGCGAGTCAGGTCGACGCGACGCCTTCCTTCTTCCTCCAGCACGGCGTCAGCCAGCCCTACCAGATCCAGGTCGACCTGACGCCCGAGGCTTTCCGGCCGGCTCTGAACGACGCCCTGAAGGGCTAGAGCTCGGCGCCCCCGCCGTCGTCGGCTGGGTGGTTCACGACTGCCAGGACGAGGAAGGCGAAGCAGAGCAGGAACCCGGTCAGCGCCAGCGTCGGGATCGTGACGTAACCGAACTCGTCGATCCACTTGGTGGCACAGCCGCCCGGAGCGGAGACGAGGCAGGTGTGCGCCTCCGCCACGACGCCGCGCTCGACGAGGATGTGGTAGACGGAGACGCCCGCACCGAGAACAGGCAAAGGCAGCAGGTAGCGGGCCGCTCGGTGATCCCGCGCGAGCGCCATCAACGGGGCGACGGCGGCCAGCGGATACATGAAGATCCGCTGGAACCAGCAGAGCTTGCAGGGGATGAAGTGGGCGATCTCCGAGAAGAAGAGGCTGCCGAGCGTGGCAATCGCCGCCACGAGGACGACGAGCCAGAGCTCGTAGCCCCAGACGGCCGAGCGGACGCCCCGTAGCGGGCCGTCGACGCCGACCGCGGCCAGCAGGGCGACGGCAACGAGTACGACGACGGTGATCTGGCCGACGACGCCGAGCGCAGCGAGCGTGACGGTGATCGCGTGGGTCACCGGATCCCGTCCTGCGGCGCCAGCATCGCGCGCATCCTATCCCGTCCCGAGACGCTGACCGGCGGGTGCGGGACGCCGGAGGTCAGGTCATCGGCACCTGACGGAGAATGTCCGCCTGGATTCGATCCAGGATCTCCGTCAGGCTGTCGCCGGTCGCAGTGATGCCGTGGTTGCGGAGACCGATCACCGCATGCGTCGGGTCGGGCTCGCGATCGATCAACTCGGCGACCGCCTCGGCCAACTCCTGCGTCCCGCAGGGGTAGTTGACGTCTGTCGCAGCGATCCCCTCCATCCACGCGTGCACGTGCAGGATCGCACCGACGCCGGGATGTGCCTGGTAGATCATCCAGTGCTCGATCGCGTCGACCGAGACCCGGCGAGGCTCGACGCCCGGCGCCACGCTGATCCGCATGGCTGCGTTGGCCTCGTCGTAGCCCGTCACGAGCAGGATGTCGCGGCCCGGCTCGTCGAGCTTCGTCTTGTCGACGCCGGAAGCGCTCATCCAGAACCGGTTCTCATCCTTGCGCGCCGAGAGGTTGCCGTAGGAGAGACCGCCCACCTGGTAGAGGCGCATCACGTGGCGAAGGTCGCGCTCGTCGAGGAACTCGTGTACCGGGAACGGGGCCGGCAGCAGATCGAGATCGCCCATCCGGCGGCCGGCGGCCGCAATATCCGCGGTCACCTCGTCGCCGTCCCAGAGCTCCGGCTCGAGATCCGGCACGAACTCGTTCGCGATCACGAGCTTCGACTTGGCAAGCGGCGCCAGCCGCTCGAAGACCTCCGCCGGGTCGTCGGAGATCTCGTACGTGCCCTGCTCCATCGTCGTGAACCACACGCCCTTGCCGGGCACGTGCAGGACGACCACGTTCGCAAGGGTACGGACGAGGTTCGGATAGCTTGTCCGAAGCACATCCTCGGGCACCTCGTCGAGCTCGTAGAACGAGGCCGAGTAGGTACCGCGCGAGGAGCGGCGGAACGCCTTCGGGTCGGCTGCATCGAACATGTTGAGCACGAAGTCCGCGTCTGCGTGATCGTCGACGCGCACGAACCCGTCTGCCTCGAAGGCGCCGCCCACCGAACGCACCCACGCCTCGTGAGCGGGAGAGGTCGCAGTTCCCCAGATCGCGTACTTGCGCATGCCGCAAGTGTAACCGCGGGCCAGGCGCGACTCCCGGGCGATCAGGCTTCCGTCAGGTGAAGAGGTCGCGGTCGGACGGCATCACGAGCTCCGAGGCATGGCCGTGGCCGCCGGCCTCGGTGCCCCTGACGATGGCAGCGGGGATGCCGCTGCTCTTGCGGAGGACGAGCTCCGCAGCACCCGCGATCTCGTCGGCGACCGCGATCATCGTCGAGCGAAGCTCGTAGCCGATCGAGTCGCGGGTGCCCCGGAGGTCCCGCAGCGGCGCGAGGCCCGCGACACCGAGCGCCACGTCGGTCGTGCCGAGACGCCAGGCGCGACCGAACGAGTCGCTCAC
This sequence comes from uncultured Gaiellales bacterium, assembly GCA_964581085.1. GTDB lineage: Bacteria > Actinomycetota > Thermoleophilia > Gaiellales > Gaiellaceae > Gaiella. Next base: position 297,295 of record CAZOMP010000001.1, read on the forward strand.
GATCACGCCGGGGGCGACACCGGTCAGTTCCAGGAGCCGATCGCGCAGCGACTCGGCGGAGGCGTCCGGGTCGAGGGGCAGCAGAATCACCGTCCCCGGACCCTTCGCGTTCGAGGCGTCCACGCCGGCGGACGCACAGACAAAACCGTGGTGGGTGCGGGCGATCACGAGCGGCGGACGGGAACGCACGACCTCCGCCGATTCGCCCAGGATCACCTCGAGCTGGCGGGGATCGCCGTCCTCGCCGGCGAGCTCGACCGCACGCGGCGAGGGGTCGACGTCGTCCAGATGCACGACACGGCCCTCGACCTTCGAGACCGCCTTCTGGGCGACGACGACGACGTCTCCCTGCTCGAGCCCCCCCACACGTTCGCACGCGGCGGCGAGCAGGGCGGCGAGGTCGTCTCCGGGCTCGAGCTCGGGCACACCGGTGAGCCCGATCACGCGCACCTCGGGTACCACGTCAGTCGAGGCCCGAGACTCGGAGCCCTGCATGCGCGCGGTAGCGCCTGTTCACGTTGACGATCACGGCCGTCATCCCCTCGAGTGCGCGGGCGCTCGCGAGCGGCCCCGCATCGACGGCACGGCCCGCAGTCACGCGCTCGGCAACCTCGAGAACGAGCGCCTTCGCTGCGGCATCGTCGCCGCACACGAGCGCGTCCTCCTCGGGCGCCTCGTCACCGCCGAGGTTCGAGGCGGCGAGCGAGTGGAGCCCGGCGATCACGGGGCCGTCGACGACGGCCTGGATGCGTGCTGCGATCGAGGTGGCCTCCGCTGTGGGTAAGACACCGGCCTTCGTGAAGCTCAGCTCGGCCGCGACCGAGAGCACCGGCGTGGCGCCGATCGCGTCCCGCAGCGAGCGGGCCGTCTCGACAGCGCCCTCGGCCTTCGTCGCGATCACGACGAGGTCGGCGGCAGCTGCAGCATCGTCGTTCGCCGCTCCCTCCACCCCGAGGTCGGCGGCCACTGCACGCGCCCGTTCGACGTCACGCGACCCGATCACGACGTCGTAACCGGCGCCATGCAGGCGTACGGCGAGCGCGACACCGAAGCTACCGGTTCCTCCGAGCAGAGCGATCTTCACGTGCGGGCCTCCGTCGTCTCGAGTACCACCTGTGCGAGCCGACGGGCGGCCTCGCGGTCGTTCATGAGCGTATCCGTGACGACGAGGTCGACCTCCGCCTCGGCAGGCGCATCGGCGCGGTCGATCACGAGCATGTCGATCAGACCCTTGTAACAATTTGTCACATGGCGGGGGCTGGTGCCGCCGGCGAGGTGCTGCAGCATCCGGTCGAGCGGGCCCTTGACGGCGCGACCGCCGATGAGCGGGCTGACAGCGAGGGAGGCCACGGTGCGCTCGGCGATCGCCTCGCGGATGCCCGGGACGGCGAGGATCGGATCGATCGAGACGTACGGGTTGCTCGGTGCGAACAGAATCGCATCGGCAGCTGCGATCGCCTCGAGCACACCGGGCGCCGGTCGCGCCTCGGCGGCTCCTGCGTAGACGAGCGCGTCCACCCTGTCCTCGTGGCGTCGGGCGACGAACCACTCCTGGAAGGCGAGGGTGCCGTGCGGGGTCACGAGCTGCGTCCGGAGCACGTCGTCGGTGGCCGGCAGCAATCGTGTCGCGACACCGACAGCCGCTGCCAGTTTCCCCGTCACGACGGAGAGGGGCGCTCCCTCCCGCAGCGCCTGCGAACGGACGAGGTGGAGCCCGATGTCGAGATCACCGAGCGCGAACCAGTCCTCCCCGCCCCACGATCTGGCCGATGCCAGAGCCTGCCACGTCTCACCGGCACGCCCCCAGCCACGCTCGCTGTCGTTGACGCCGGCGAGCGCGTAGAGCACCGAGTCGAGGTCGGGAGAGACGGAGAGCCCGAGCACCTCCAGGTCGTCCCCCACGTTGCCGACGATCGTGAGCGCGCCCGGTTCGAGCACGTCGTGCAGGCCGGCGGCGAGCTTGGCGCCTCCCACCCCGCCGCAGAGGAGAACGACCTTCACGCCACGATCCGGCTCAACGCCCGGGTTCGCCGTCCGGCTCGTGGCCCGATGCGGAGCAGGTCGTCGGCCGTGTCGACGTCCTCCCGCAGATTCGGGAGCTCGAGCTCGCGCAGGACGAGCCCGAGTGCGGCCACGTGGGCACGGAACTGCCCGGCGCTGTCGTGTCCGTAGAGGGGCTGGAAGACCTCGGCGTACGGCAGCCCGAGCGCATTCGTCGTGCCGTCGGCAGCCGGGGCGAGCGCGACAGCACCCGCGCGCGGCGCCACGGCGAGGGCCGTCAGGTCGGACGGACGGACCCGGGGAAGGTCGGCGTTGACGACCAGGCAGACCCCTTCGACTCCCGTCAGTGCGGCCCGGACCGCCGCACCCTGCCCCAGACCGGGATCCTCGACGACCTCCACCCCCAGCCCGTGCGCGACGAGCGCAGCTGCCGGGTCGCCCGTGACGAGGCGGGCGTCGTCGCCGTGGTCGACGACCGCCTCCAGCACGTCGCCGAGCATCGCCAGGGCGACCTCGACCCGCAGCTCGACGGGGAGCCGGCTCTTTCCTCCTGCACGGAAGGGGACGACGACCGTGGCCATGCCGAGAGCCTACGTCGCCGGCCCTGCCCCACCGGTGGTCGAGCGGCGCCGCTACGCGGCGTGGCTGCTGGCGCCCGGCCCGGACGTCGCCCACTCGTGCACCTCGAACCAGTGGGTGCCGACGAGCGCCTGCGCTACCTCGGTGTCCGTGTGCTGCGCGTAGTAGACGTGGTGCTCGAGATCACAGCAGAGCTCGACCTCGCCGAGGGAGACATGCGAGATCTTGGACAGGACGTCGAAGGGGAGCTGGGCATCCGCCACCGTGATGTGCTTGAACTGGAGGTCCGGCGCGAGCTCCATCAGTTCAGGCCAGTCTGGGCAGGTCTTGTAGCTCATCGGGCCTCCTGATTCGCGTCGGCGCGCCACGTTCCTCCGAGGTGCACGAGTCCCCGCTCATCCCCGTCCGGATAGACGAGAAAGGCTGCGGCATCGTCATGCTGGTGGAGCGTCCGACCGTCTGACCCGACGAGGCCGATCCGCAGCCGGAAACGGCCGAACGCAAGTGCAGGCCGCTCCATTTGCAGTGTCGCGACCGTCTCGCCCTTTCCCGGCGGCCAGCCGAGGCCGGCGGTGTCGACGAACTCCTCCGCCACGAGTACGCCGCCGGTGTCGCGGACCTCGAGGTGCAGCCGTGGGGGTGGAACCGTCGTATGCGCCTCCAGGCCGATCTCGACCGCGAACGGCTCGCCGGCGAGGAACTGGGCCCGCTCGGCACCGTCGCCGTCGACGACGCGGACACTCGTCACTTCCGCCTCGCCCGTCCCCCACTCGCGCAGGCCGGCACCGCGCTCTGCCGGGTCGACGTCGTCCGCGAGCAGCCGTCGGTACCGCGCGATTGCCTCGTAGGTGGGACCGTCGTACTCCTTGCGGCCGCCGGAGAGAAGGATCGAGCGCTCACAGAGACGCTCCACCGCCTGGGCGTCGTGGGAGACGAACAGGATCGTGCCACCCTCGTTCTTGAAGGCCGCGATGACCCCGAAGCACTTGCGCTGGAAGTTCTCGTCGCCGACGGCGAAGACCTCGTCGAGGAGGAGCACGTCGGCGCGAAGGAAGGCGGCGATCGCGAAGCCGAGGCGCATCGCCATCCCGCTCGAGTACGTACGCACGGGCCGGTCGATCGCGTGCTCGATCTCGGCAAAGGCGACGATCTCGTCGAAGCGTTCGCGGATCTCGGCCCGCCGCAGGCCCTGGATCGACCCGTTCAGGTAGACGTTCTCGCGACCGCTGAAGTCGGGATGGAACCCGGCGCCGAGCTCGAGCAGCGAGCCAACCCGGCCCTCGACCCGCACGGTGCCGGAGGTCGGCTTGATGATTCCCGCGAGGACACGCAGCAGCGTCGACTTGCCCGAGCCGTTGCGGCCGACGAGCCCGACGGCCTCGCCCGGACGGATCTCGACCGAGAGGTCACGGAGCGCCCAGACGTCGTGCCCGCCCGTCCGGCCGCGCGCTATCACGAGATCCTTCAGCGTCCGCGTCTCGCGCGCGTGCACGCGAAAGCTTCGCGAGACGTCGAGGGCGGAGACGGCGCCGGCGCTCACGAGAGCGGCTTCCCCATGATGACGGCATGCTCGTCGTAGCCGAGCGAGCGATAGAGGTTGCGCGCGACCTGGTTCCCCCCGAAGACGTTGAGGGTGATCCGGTCGAGACCGAGCGCACGCGCCTCCTCCTCGGCGAGCAGCATCGCGGCGCGACCGTGGCCGCGGCCGCGGTGGGCCTCTTCGATCCGGATCTCGTAGACGAACGCGGACGGCCCCCCGTCGAACTCGCGCTCGGCGACCCAGAGCGAGCCGACGGACGAGCCGTCGTCGTCGAGGACGACCCAGATGTGGTGCCCCGGTGTCGAGACGCCGTCGGGGAGCAGCCGGTCGTAGTCGTCCTGGGACTTCTGCCGTGCCTGTGCCTCGTCCATGAAACCGCCGTTCTCCACGATGTCCTCTGCGTAACGGGCGGCCGACGCCTCGAGCCAGGCGGGGTACTCGTCGGCGCGCATGGGGCGGATCGCCGTGCTCACGGCGCCGCCGCAGTCTGCTCATGGACGAACGCGGCGAGCCGCGTCAGTACATCCGGGTCGACGTTCGGGAAGACCCCGTGGCCCAGGTTGAAGATGTGGCCCGGCCGGCGGCCGGCACGCTCGAGTACATCCCGCACCTCGGCCTCGACGACGTCCCACGGGGCGAGCAGCACGGCAGGGTCGAGGTTCCCCTGTACCCCCCGGTCGGGCACCGCGGCCCAGCCGCGGTCGAGGGGAATCCGCCAGTCGAGGCCGATCACGTCTCCCCCTGCCGCGGCCAGCTCCTCGAGCAGCGTCGAGGCGCCGGTGCCAAAGTGGATCGTCGGCACGTCGAGCCCGGTGAGGATCCTGGCGGAATGGGGTGCCACATGGTCACGGTACTGCGCAGGCGAGAGTGCACCAACCCACGAGTCGAAGAGCTGGATCACGTCGGCGCCGGCACGCGCCTTCGCCTCGACATAGGCCGCGAACGTCTCCGCCAACCTGGCAAGCAGCGCCTGCCAGACGCGCGGCTTCCCGAGCATGAGTCGCTTCGTCTCGACGAAGTCGCGACTCGGACGGCCCTCGATGAGGTAGCCGGCGACCGTAAACGGACCGCCGCAGAAACCGATCACCGCCTGGTCGGGGCGAAGCTCGGAACGGACGATCCGCACGGCCTCGAACACCGGCGCAAATGCCTCCTCGGGGTCGGGGATGCGCAGGCGCTCCACGTCGGCCAGCGTTCGCACCGGCTCCTCCACGACCGGCCCGACACCTTCCACGAGCCGCACATCGATACCCATTCCGAGCACCGGGGTCATGATGTCGGCGAACATCACGGCCGCGTCGACGTCGTGTCGCCGCACCGGCTGCAGCGTCACCTCGGCGCAGAGCTCGGGGGTGTGGGCGACGTCGAAGAACGCGTACCGCTCGCGGATGGCGCGGTACTCGGGAAGCGAGCGGCCCGCCTGACGCATGAACCAGACCGGCGTCCGCTCGACCTCCTCGCGCCGGGCGGCGCGCACGAGGAGTGGCTCGCTCACGCGACTAGAGTAGCCCCCATCGTGACGCGAACCGGCGAGCACCCCGTTTCGCCCGGCCCGCTCGCCCCTCGCTGGCTCCGTTGGACGATCGAGCCGCAGCGTGCCGGTCGCACCACCACGGCCCGCGTCACGATCGAGAACGCCGGCAGCGCGAGCTGGCGCCCGACACCGGAGGCGGGGGTGCGCGCTGCCTACCACTGGCTCGACCCGCTCGGGAACCCCGTCGTCTGGGACGGCCGCCGCACACCGCTCCCGCACACGATCGCGCCCGGGGAGACGGTCGAGCTGGAGCTCACCGTCACCGCGCCACGGCCACCGGGGCCGTACCTGCTCGCCTTCGACCTCGTCGAGGAGCATCGCTTCTGGTTCGCGGAGGTCGGTGCGGCACCGCTCGAACTGGAGGTCGAGGTCGCGCCGGGGATCGCCCGCCGCGCGCTGGCCGTCCATCTCCATGGCCACCTGGACGCTGCGACCGACGCTGCCCTGGCTGCGCAGGAGGAGCCGCTCGTCGCCGTGGCAGACGCCGAGGCCGTCGCCCACCTCGTCTCCGGAGCAGTCCCCCCGCCAGAGTGGTCCCGGCTGCTGCTCGACGCACACGAGGAAGGCTGGCCCGCCGTCGCGACCGCGCTCGTCGCCGACGGTCGCCGCCCGGAGCTCGAGCCGTGGCGCGGCTCCGGCGGACGCAACCCGCGCTTCGAGCGGCCCCTGTTGCTGCCGTCGCTGCTCGCTGGGCTCGAGCCCTCTGAGCATCTCGGGCTGCCGGCCTACGCCGGGCCGGACGGCCTCTTCGACGGCCGTACGACGATCAGACTTCCGCCGCGATCCGGTCGTCGACCGAGCTGAAGACCCAGGCGCCCAGCGCGAGCGCCACGAGCGTCTCGACGACGAGGTAGACGAGGTCGCCGGTCGAGGGCAGGGTCCCCTCGAACAGGGGCGCCCGGAACGATTCGATCAGCGGCGTCAGCGGGTTACCCCACTGGAGCAGGTCGAGGAGCCACGGATGTGCGGCGGCACCGGGCAGGTTGTCGAGGCTGTAGAGGACCGGGGTCAGGAAGAAGAGCGGCAGCAGGAGGGCCGTGACGACGAACTCGACGTCCCGGTAGATCGCGTTCGCAGCTGCGACAGCGAGCGCAAGACCGGAGACGAAGAGGACGATCACGGCGCCGATCGGGATCGCGAGCCAGGCCGTCGAACGCGCGTCGGGGAGCACGAGCAGCGAAAGCACGAGCACGATCGCTGTCATCACGGCGAACGCGACGAGCTGGGTGGCCACGATCGAGAGAGGCACGAGCTGACGTGGGAACCGCACCTTGCGGATCAGCGACGCATTCTCGAGCAGGCTCCGAGCGGACGACTGCAGCGAGGTCGAGAAGAACACCCAGGGCGGCAGGCCGCAGAGAAGGAAGAGCCAGTAGTCGTCGACGTCTGTCGTCGACGACTTCCACATCACCGAGAAGACGAGCAGGTAGACGAGCATCAGCAGCACGGGCAGGGCGAGCGTCCAGGCTAACCCGAGCACCGACCCCTTGTACTTCGCGCGCAGATCGCGCTGGAACAGGCTCGCGAAGAGCTCGCGGTACCTGATCAGGTCGGCGTAGACGGACACCGCGGGATTGTACGGGGGATGTCAGCGGTGGCCGGGCCCGGCCACCGGCGGCGTTACGCTTCCTGGTCGTGTCCTCCAGGCTCTACCTGGTCACCGTGCTCCTGGCCGCTCCGCTCGCGTTCGCCGTGATCGCCGGGCTGCTCCGCTGGCCCAGGGCGCTGAAGGCGTTCGGAGCCGACCCGCGTCCCGACCGCTGGCATTCGAGCCCCACGCCGACCTTCGGCGGGGTCGGGATCTTCTCCGGGTTCGCGGTCTCGGTTCTCGTCGCAACGGCGATCGGCAACGTCGGAATCCCGCGCGACATGGTGATGCTCGCGCTCGCCGCCGGGATCGTGTTCGCGTTCGGAGCGATCGACGACGTCGTCCACCTGAACCCGCTTGCCAAGCTCGTCGCGCAGGTCGTGGCGGCCGCCGTCGTGCTCGAGAGCTCGATCAAGGTCGAGTTCGTCTCGAGCGACGTGCTCTCGTGGACGATCGGGATCGTCTGGCTCGTGGGACTCACGAACGCGTTCAACCTGCTCGACAACATGGACGGGCTCGCGGGGAGCCTCGGCGTCGTCGCAGCATCCTGCTTCGCGCTCTCGGCCGCCTTCGTCGATCCCAACCGCGACATCTTCCTGATCGCCGTCGCCCTCGCTTGGGCGCTCTGCGGCTTCCTGCCCTACAACCTCAGGCTCTCGGGGCCTGCCCGGGTCTTCATGGGCGACTCGGGCAGCCAGGTGATCGGCTTCGTCCTCGCCACGCTCGGGCTGATGGCGTCGTACAAGGAGGCGCAGACAACGATCGCGACGGTCGCGCTCCCGATCCTGATCCTCGCGATACCGATCCTCGACACGACGCTCGTGACGGCGCTCCGCCTCCGCTCGGGCCGCTCGGTGACCCAGGGTGGGCGCGATCACACCTCCCATCGGCTCGTCTACCGGGGTCTCTCGGAGCGGCGCGCGGTCCTGTTTCTCGTCGCAGTCTCGGCGGCGCTCGGTGTCACGAGTCTCGCCTACGCGGTGCTCGACAGCGGCCGCATCACGACGATCGGCGTGCTCGTCACGTTCGCGCTCCTGCTCCAGTTCGCAGCGTTCCTCTCCGGGGTTTCCGCCGCCCCGGGCGAGACAGCACTTTCGAGCCGCACCCGCCTTCTCGTCGACACGCTCGTCGACGGCGCGCTCACCGTCGCGTCGCTCTATGCCGCCTACGTCGTCGTCGTGAACGGCAACGGGACGCAGTGGCAGCGACACATCTTCATCTGGACGCTCCCGACGGTCCTGTTCTGCCGGTATCTCGCGCTCTGGGCTTTCGGTCTCTACCGGCGCGACAGGGACGACGCAAAACGTGGCACAGTGCTCCGACTCGCCACGGCTGTCGGCGTCTCGGAGCTCGTCGCCTACCTCTTCGTCACACACACCCAGGCGCTGCTCGACTTTCCGGCCAAGATCTTCGCGCTCGACGCAGTCATCTGCTTCGTCCTTCTCCTCGCCGGCCGCTTCGCCGAGCGTGCCGCGCTGCGGCTGCTGCGAAGCCGCCGGCACCGAACCGCAACCGTGGCAGCCTCGTGACGACGGCCGACCCGGCTACAGACAGCCGCCCCGCGGCAGCGCCCGCCCGCCTCCGCAGCCGCTCGCTCGTCGACCGGCTGCTCGACATCTGGCCGCTCCTCTTCTCGTTCCTCGTCGTCGCGTCGGTCTACGTCTGGCAGGCGTCGAAGCACCTGACCCCATGGCTGTTCTCCGACGAGATCGAGTACGCCCAGATCTCTCGCGCGATCGCAGCGACGGGCATCCCGGCACGGCGCGGCGTCGAGTACTGGGGCGCGGGCTTCTATCCGTGGCTGATCGCACCGTTCTGGTGGATCCACAACCTGCAGACCGCCTACAGCGGCGTGAAGACGTTCCACGTACTCGTGATGACCTCCGCCATGTTCCCGACCTACGCCCTCGCCCGGATGCTCGTCTCCCGGCCCTACGCCCTGCTCGCCGCGGTCGGGGCGGTCGTGGCCCCGTTCTTCGTCTACTCCGCGATGGTGATGCAGGAGCCCGTCGCCTACTTCGTGGCGGCACTGTCCTTCTACGTGCTGGCACGGGTTCTGGTACGTCCGAACAGGTGGTGGATCGGCGGCGCCGTCGTCCTCTGCGCCGTCGCACCGTTCATTCGGGACGAGCTGATCGTCCTGCCGGCCCTGATGGTCGGGACGGCGCTCGTCCGCTCGGCGCTCGCCGGTCGCGGCCGGGCCATCTTCGACGCGGCCTCGACCGGGAGACGGATCGCCCTCGTCGTCGGTCTGCTCGTCGCCGCCGCGGTCGCGGTTGTCGTGCTACGGAGCGGCGCCACCCAGCTCGAGGTCGCGCTCGGTCGGCCCGGGACGATGCTGAGCCAGGCGCTCTGGGCCTGGGCGTCGCTGATCGTCGGCCTCGGAGTGTTCCCCGTCGTGATCGGCGGGGCGATGTGCATCCCCGGCCGGGAGCTCGAACGAACCCGAGAGCTCGTCGCGTTCGCCTCGATCCTCGGTACAGCGCTGCTGCTCTTCACCGCCTACGTCGCCGTCAAGGGGACGTACCAGGCTGCCGTCTTCGAGCCGCGGATCGAGGAGCGGAACCTGCTCTACCTGACTCCGCTCCTGCTCGTCGGCACGGCGCTCTTCGCCGCAACCCGCGTACTGCCGCTCGTCGCCCTCGCGGTCAGCGCCGCGCTTGCGGCCTGGGCGATCGATGCCGTCCCCCTCGCGCTGAACGGCATCGAGGGCGACGCGCCCGGCGTCGCCATCCTCGCCCACATCCACAGCGTCCACGATCTCGATTCGGATGGGGTCAAGCAGATCCTCTACGTTCTGCTCGTCATCTCGGTTCTCGTCGGGCTGCTGCCGCGACTCGTCCGCAACCGACACGTCGTGCAGGTCGCCGTCACCGCGGCTGCGGTGCTCGCGATCGGCTGGGCGGGCTGGGCCGAGACGGCGGCCGCCCGCTACTCGAACGACTTCTCGGATCTGTTCTACAACGGCCTCCCCAAGCCCCTCGGCTGGGTCGATGACGCCACCCATGGAAAACCGGCCGTCTACATCGGTCAGAAGATCGCCGACCCCAACGGGATCTGGTCGATGGAGTTCTGGAATCGCGACGTGCGCAAGGTCTGGAGCCTCGACGGCACTGCCCCTGGCCCCGGCCCCACGCTGACCCCTGACCTTGCCTCGACGGACGGGCAGCTCCGAGGTGACCCTGGCTACGAGTACGCCGTGATCGACAACGGCCTCTCGATCGCCGGCACCACGGTTGCGCAGCGCGGCCAGCTGCGCCTGATGCGCGTGGCGCAGCCGCTGCGGCTGCGGAACTCGCTTGCGGGGGTCTTCAACGACGGCTGGATCGGCAGCATGGGTCCTCAGGGCACCGTGTTCGCCGACTACAACCAGTTCGACGCACCGAAGGCGCCCGGGATCGTCTACGTGACGCTCTCGCGCAAGGGCTTCTGCGGGCCGCACGCACCCGGACGGGTGCTGATCGAGGTCGGCACGATCGCACTCGGCCAGCAGCGCAACGGCATCCTCGGCAAGGCAACTGCCCGTCAGGGCTGGGTGATCGACAGCTGCGCCGAGCGCACCTTCCCGCTCGCGACACCGGGCGGGCCCTTCCACGTCCGGATCTCGATCACGCCGCCCTTCCAGCCGCAGGCGCTCGATCCGAAGAACTTCGAGAGGCGTTACTTCGGCGCCCAGCTGTCGCTCGCGTTCGAGCCGGGACGGTAGAAGCTATCGACGCAGCAGCGCCTCCGGGTGGCGGCGCGCGAAACGGGCCATGCCGCGCAGATGCCAGATCGTGTGCTGCGAGAGGAAGCGCTCGTCGATCACCGCGGCGTAGGCGTGGTGGACGACCGCAGCGGGGACGTACCAGCGCTCCCAGCCGGCGCGCATCGCCCGGTAGGCGAGATCGATGTCCTCGACGTAGTGGCGATAGCCGGCGTCCCAGCCGCCGATCTCCTCGAGCATGGAGCGCCGCTGCAGCAGGAAGGCACCGAGAAGCCAGTCCGCCTCGATCGGTCCGTCCGGACGTTCGTCGAGGCCGTAGTGGTCGCGCTGGTGCTCGTAGGGCGGACGAAGCTTGCGCAGCGGCGTCCGTCGCACGATCGTCCCGGCCACCGTCGGAAAGCGACGGCGTGACGGCTGCCAGGTTCCGTCCGGCCACAGAATCTGAGGACCGGCGATGCCGCACCTCGGCTGCGCCTCCATGAGCGCCACGAGCGCGGCGACCGCACCCGGGTCGGGAATCGCATCCGGATTCGAGAAGAGGACGTACTCGGCGGCCGTGGCACCGATCCCGAGGTTGACGTTCGCCGCGAGCGGCAGCGGCCGAGGGTTCTCGATCACCTGCACGCCGTCCGGCACAGCCGCGACGGAGCCCGGCAGATTTGCGACGACGACGAGCTCGTCCACCTGCGGCTGAAGCGCCGGCAGGCATCGGCCGAGCTCGGCGGCATGCCCGTGCGAGACGACGACGCCGGCGACGCTCATCCCGAGAGCGCCTCGCGGTAGACGGCGGCGGTCCGCTCCGCCGCGGCACGCCAGCTGAAGAGCCGCGCGCGCTCGAGTCCGGCCGCCGCGAGCTGTTCGCGCTCGGCAAGCGTCCGCAGGATGCCGGCGGCGATGCCGTCGTCCTCGACGACGACGGCCGCATCCCCGACCACCTCGAGAAGCGCCTCGTCGCGTACGGTCACGACCGGGGTACCGCTCGCCATCGCCTCGAGCACCGGCAGTCCGAAGCCCTCGTAGTGCGACGTCTGCACGAGGCAGGCAGCGCCCCGGTAGAGCTCCGCTAGCTCCCCGATCTCGACGTAGCCGCGCAGGTCGGCGCCGCCCTCTCGGAGCAAGCGCGTCGTCGACTCGTCCTTCGCCGGGCCCACATGAACGAACGGCAGCCCTGCCTCCCGCGCTGCGAGCAACGCCGCCAGCTGGTTCTTCCGCGGCTCGATGGCGCCGACCGAGAGGACGTAGCCCCCGGCTGCGACGGCTGCCGGCCCGAAGGCCGGATCGACACCGTTTGGCGTCACGACGACCCGCTCTGCCGGCACGCCGTAGAGCTCGGCGAGGTCGAGGCGCGTGCGCTCGGACACGGTCAACACCCGCCTCGCACGGCGTGCGGCCCGCGGTACGACCCGGCGGAAGACGAGCCGGTGGCGCAGCGGCATCAGGCTGGCGCGACGCTCGAAGGAGAGGTCGTGGATCGTCACGACGGCGGGACAGGGGGCACGCAGCGGCAGTGCGTACTGGGTGTGCACGAGTGCCGCTCCGACACGACGCAGCAGACGTGGAAGGGTCAGCGCCATCCGCAGTTCCTGGCTCGCCGTTCCGAGCTCGAGCGCCTCGACCCCGGGCGGGACGAGGTCGGGCCGCCGCGTCACGGCGGCGATGCGGAGCCCGGTCGCAGCCGCCGGCCCGGGAAGCTCGCGAAGCAGGTTGATGACGTAGGTCTCGTCGCCGGTGCGATGACGGCCCAGTACGTCGGCGTCGACGACGACGAGCGGCAGGCTCACACGAGCTCCTTCCAGAGCGCCTCGACGAGGTCGGCGGCACGGCCCCAGGTGAAGGTACGTGCCCGCTCGAGCCCGAGCGTCCTCAGCTCGTCGCGACGCGCGCCCGCCTCCGCAATCCCCGCCGCGATCGCCTCCGGGTCGAGCGGGTCGACGAGGACGGCAGCGCCGCCCGCGACCTCTTCCGTCGAGCCGCCGCGGGAGGTGACAACAGGCGTCCCGCAGGCCATCGCCTCGAGCACGGGCAGCCCGAATCCCTCGTAGAGCGAGGCGAAGACGACGCAGCGGGCGCCACGGTAGAGTCGCGTCAGCTCCGCATCGTCGAGCCGTCCCGTCCACGCGGGCACTTCGACGCCGCCCCAGCCCGGTGCTCCCACGACGCGCAGCTCGACTCCCGCGATGCGCGCGGCCGCAACCGTACGGTCGAGATTCTTGCGGGGCTCGAGCGTGCCGACCGCGAGCACGTAGTCGCCCCCGGCGGCAGGCCCGTCCGGTGTGAAGGCCGGCTCGATCCCGTTCGGGACGACGCGCACGCGCTCGGGTGGGATGCCCATCAGCTCCACGAGCTCGTTGCGCGTGAACTCCGACACCGCGACGACCGCGTCGGCACGGCGGACGCCGAGTCGCAGTGCGATCCGGCCCGTGTGGCGATGCCAGGGCGGGAACACGTCTGGGTGGCGGAGGACCGCGCAGTCGTGAACCGTGACGACGACGGGCGGGCGGGCCCTCACCGGGCCGCGGAAGGTGGTGCAGTGGAGGAGATCGAGGCGCCGCGCCGCCCGTGCGATGCCGACCGGGTACCAGGCGAGATCGCGGGCGATCGTGGCGGCCCGCCCCGGGCCGCCGAAGCGGAGCGGGACGAGCTCGAGGCCGTCACGCCCGGCGAGGGCGCCCGCGAGCCCGTTGACGACGCGCGCTGTGCCGGCGAAGGTCTGGGCGAGCGGCGAGGTGTCGAAGCCGACCCTCATCGCTGCGCCGCCTCGTAGGCCCGGATCATCTCCTCGCCGGCGGCTCTCCACGTGAACCGGGCCGCGTGCTGGAGACCGGCATCGCGTCGTGACGAACCGTCTGCCAGCGCCTGCTCGATCGCGGCCGCGATCGCCTCCGGACTGTCGGGGTCGGCGCGGAAGGCGACATCTCCCGATGCTTCGTCCAGCGAAGGGTGGGAGGACGCCACGATCGGGGTCCCGCACGCCATCGCCTCCACGATCGGCATCCCGAAGCCCTCGAAGCGCGACGGGTAGACGGCGACAGCGGCGCCGCGATAGAGCTGCGCCAGCTCGTCGTCGGAGACGAACCCGAGCCTCCGCACGCGCGGATCGTCGAGGACGGGCTGCTCGCCCCAACCCTCTCCGCCCGCGACCGCGAGCAGGAGGTCGCCGCCGAGCAGGCGGTGCGCCCGGGCGAGCGTCTCGAGATTCTTGCGCGGCTCGAGGGTCGCCACGGTGAGGATGTACGGTGCCCCCAGGTCGGACCGGCTGCCCCCGGGCGCGAAGGCGGGCTTGACGCCGGGGGCGGCGACCCTGATCCGGGCAGGGTCGACGCGCAGGACCTGGGTCACGTCCGCGCCGGTGAAGGCCGAGTTGACGAAGATCAGGTCGCACGTACGGGCGGCGTTCGCGTACTTGCGCCCGTGCATCGCCTGCGTCCGCTTCGTCGTCCAGTCCGGGAACCGGATCGGCACGAGGTCGTGGATCACGGTCGCACGGAGCCCGGCGCGCTGCGGCGGATACATCCAGTCGGTGAACTGAAGCGCGTCGAAGCGCCCGAGCAGGCGCTCGGCGGCCGGGTGGCCCGCCATGCTCCAGCCGGTCCGGATCGCGTGCGAGGCAGGCAGAGGCCACGTACGCACCTCGACGTCGATTCCCTCGAGTGCGGCTCGGATCCGGCCGGGCCCCCGCAGGCTCGTCGGCGCGAAGGCGACGATCTCGTGTGCGCCTGCGGCGGCCTCGACCATCCCGCCGAGCGTGCCGCGGATGTAGTTGCCGACACCGGTGGCCGGATGTGAGAGCGGGCTGACGTCGAAGGCGATCCTCACGGCCGGTAGGCGAAGGCGTTGAAATGCGCGCCGAGCACCCGGTCGTCGGTACTGCCCGGGATGACGGCGCTCGGCACGGCGGTCGGCGAGATCCGGAAGGCAACCGTGCACGTGCCGCGGCGGGCGGTCAGCGGCACGCGGAGCGTCGCGACCACGTTCGGCACGACGTGGACGCTGCCACCGCTCGACGCGGTGACGGTGTTCCCGTCCGGGAAGAGTTGCGCGTCGCCGGAGAGCGTGACGGTGAGGCTGCCGCCGCTGCAGTGCTCGCGCGACCACGTCACGACCGGGCCGGACCAGGTGTCGTTCGGAAAGAGGCCGCGCACGGTCGTCTTCGCGAGCACGAGGTCGCCCGGCACCTTCCAGACCGTCATCCCGAGCAGCTGGTCGCGCGCAACCGGGATCGCGTCCGGCTCGACGGAGCCGTCCGTGAGGATGTAGCCGGGACGAACGGCTGCTCCGTCTGCGAGCTCGACGGCCCCGGTGCGCCGATCGACCGAGACGGGCAGCTCCCCGACCGCCCCCGGTGTCGGCGCCACGGTGTAGTAGACCTGGCCGACCCGCCGGTTGAAGAACTCGTTCTGGTTGACGGTGAAGCGGTCGCTCGTCCCCGTCCAGAGCACGGCCACGTGGCTGCCCGACGGCACCGCCGCGTCGATCCAGTCACGCCGTACACCCCGGATCCCCTGGAAGAGCGCACCCGCTCCTGCCTGCTTGACGCCGTAGGGATAGGGGCCATACCAGATCGGCCGGGAGGCGACGAGCCAGTAGACGAGGACGACAAGCGGCAGGGCGAGCGCGAAGCGCCGCGGCAGGAAGCGGAAGGCAGCGGCGAAGGCAAGCGCCCCGAGGAAGGCGTAGGTACCGAGCCGTGTCACGTGCCAGTGCAGCTGGATCGCCCACCACGGCAGCAGCATCAACGTGTCCGACACGGCGGAGGTCGTCACGAAGCGTCCGAACGGGATCGCAAGCACGAGCACGGCGGCTGCGAGCGCGGCGATGCTCGCCGCGAGGCGCGGCCTCGGCGCACCTCGCTCCACCCAGGCGAGGAGGAGGATGAGGAAGAGCGGCGCCACGGCGAAGGTATTCCGCTCCTGGATCCTGTCGGCGAAGCGCGAAGCGAACGTGCCGACCACGATCAGCGTCCACCCCGTCAGGCAGACGGTCGCCGCAAGAAGCACCTGCAGCGGCCGATCGAGCGAGCGCGGCCGCGCCGCGAGCACGATCGCGGCCGCGACGGGGATCACGCCGAGATAGAGGTCGAGCTCGGCGGCGTGGTAGACGACGAAGTGGAACGCCTTGCCCCAGTCGTAGCTCCCCTGGCCGATCACGGCGTACGAGCCGAGCAGGGAGTTGAGCGGCCGACCCCGCGCCGTCTGGGCGAGGACGACGAGCAGCCCGCCGCCGCCGAACACGAGGTAGAGCCAGAGAAACGGCCGCAGCGTGTCGCGCACCCTGCCTGCGAAGAGCGCGAGCAGGAGAGGCGCCGTGACGGCGGCAAGCGCCACGACCATGCCCTGCGAGCGAGTCGAGTAGACGAGCGCAAGCGCGAGGAAGAAGAGGATGTGGTTGCGCAGCGACGGCCGCTCGAGCAGCGCCACGAGCGCGAGCGCCGAGAGCAGGAACACCGGGTAGTAGGCGTTCTCGGTCATCACCGTCGCCGTGTAGACCATCGACGGCACGGCCACGGTGAGCAGCGCTGCAAGCAGCGCAAACGGGGGTCGCACGACGCGGCGTGCGATCAGGTAGGCGGGTACCGCGGCAAGCGACATGACGAGGCTGTTGATCGTCTTCAGTGCCGCGTAGGCGTCGGGGATCCGGTCGAAGAACGCGTAGGCGGGCGAGATCAGGATCGGGTAGACCGCACCGAACCCGCGCACCGGCACGCCGCGGACGGCAAAGCCGAGGTCGGAGGCGAAGCTCTTCGCCATCTCCGAGTAGATCAGCTCGTCGACCATGATGAACGGCCCGAGCATCCCGCGGGCGAGCCAGGCCCGGATCGCGAAGGAGCAGACGACGATCGCCGTCAGCCAGGCCCAGGCGGGCACGACCCGGAGTCGCTCAGCCACCGAGGTCGATCTCGCCGAGGCGGGTCGCGACGAGCCGCGCTTCGGCGGAGCCCGGCTCGATGCCGACCGCGGCGGCGGCCGCGCTGACGTCCGCGAGCACCGCGTCGTCGACCGTGCCGCCGCCCGCCGCCCGCTCGAAGGCCGAGACGTAGAGCTCGGCGACGCGGTCGAGGCCGTGCTCGCGGTGCGCAAGGGCGAGAGCCGCCGCGCCCATCGCCTCGCGGACGTCGGGTCGCGAGGCGAGGAGCTCGAGCGCCGCCACGAGCGTCTGCGTCTCGTCGTCGTCGACGGGCACCTTGAGGGCGACGTCGCCGGGCAGCTCGGCGAACCAGCCGACATCGCTGACGACGAGCGGCTTGCCGAGCGCGAGCGCCCGGATCGCCGTTCCGGAGGTCTCGCCCATCGTCGGCGAGCGTAGGTTGACGTGGACGTCGCAGGCATCCATCAGGGCCCAGAGGCGCGACTCCTCGGCAAAGCCCTCGCGAACGAGCCCGGCGCCGTCCAGCCCAAGCCGCTGCAGCCGCCGGTCGAGGTCGAACCCTGGCGAGGTCGCCCCCACGAGCAGGAGCCCTGCATCCGGATGCGGACCGCGGAGACGCGCGAACGCTTCGAGCAGCTGGGGAATCCGCTTGCTCACGTTGACGTTCCCGAACGTCCCGAAGAGTGGACTGCCGGGAACCTGCGCTGGCGCCACCCCCGGCACCGGGAAGGCGGGATGAGGGACGATCCAGATCGGCCGCACGTATCCTGCAGCGCGAGCCCGGTCGTGAACGTGGTGGGAGTGGACGATCAGCCCCGTCGCGAGGTCGAGCACCTCGCCGGCGAGATGGAAGTCCTGCGGTCGGTTCTCCCACAGTGGCGGGATCCGCTTGTCGAGCACCGCGTGGCCGAGGAGCCGTCCGACGACCCCTCCCTCCCGCTCCATCGCGTCGAGGTAACCGTGGCCGTCGCGGCGTCCGATCGTGAGGCCGGCGACGAGGTGGTGGAGGACGAAGTCGTGGAGGACGACGACACCCGGCGTGCGGCGGAGCGCCTCGACGATCCAACCGTGGGCATCGGGGTTGTTGCCGACGTGGTACACGCAGAGATCGCTTCCGCGAGGCGGCCGCTTCGAGCCGCGCCTCGCGACGACGACGTCGCAGCGCTCCTGCAACGCCGGCAGCAGCAGGGCGGAGTAGTCCGCGATCCCCGACCGCTCGGGCGGCATCGGGCTGAAGAGCGCCACCTTCATGAGAGCAGCCTCCCGATAGCGCGGTCCCATGTCACCTGCTCGGCGACCGATTTCCCCGCCTGCCCGAACGCGACCGCTTCGTCACGGTGCTCACGCAGCCAGACGGCCGCGTCGGCGACCTCGCGCGCGGCCGCAGCCACGACGCGGCCCGTCTCCCCGTCGTGGACGACGTCGAGCGGGCCGCCCGCGTCGGTGGCGGTGATCACGGGTTTGCCGGAGAGAAACGACTCGTAGGGGCCCAGCCCGTAGTCCTCGTCGACCGGGGCGTAGTACGAGGCGAAGCAGGTCGCATAGAGGTCGGCGAGCTCCTCGCCGGGAACACGGCCGGCGAAGCGGACGCGGCCGTCCACGCCACGCGACCGCGCAAGCTCCCGCAGCCGTTCGCCGTCCGGGCCTTCGCCGACGACGACCACCTGGAGCGACGGCTCGAGCGCTGCCGCCTCGACGAGGAGGTCGATGCGCTTGGCGCGGTCGAGCCTGTTGACCGAGAGGACGAAGTCGCCGGGGCCGTCGTCGTGGTAGGCGAGCGCCTGCGCGGGGTGCGGAAGCACCTCGGCGACGAGGCCGGTGGAGCGCTCCAGGCGGCCGGCGACGTTGCCCGAGGTGGCAAAGAGGCGTGTCGCCTCGCCGAGCGAGACGCGATCGAGTTCCTGCACCTTTCGCCGCAGCGCCCGGTCCTCGGGGCTCTCACCGAACTGGCCGAGCTCGGTGCGGTCGAGCTCGTACGCCTGGCGGAACTGGTGCACGAGCCAGACTCGCTTCTCCGGGTGGCGCACCGCGTAGGAGGGAAACTTCGTGGCGACCACGACGTCGATCGGCCTGCCGTCCGTCTCGGTCAGATCGAGCAGGCGCCAGAGGAACGCCTGCGTCAACACCTGGACGCCCGGGTACCACTTGAACGGGACGGAGACGATCTCCGCCTCGTGCCCGCGCCCGCGCAACTCGGTCACGAGCGTGTCCGTGAAGATCTCGGCGCCTCCGTAGGAGAAGGGCACCTGGGGTCTGCAGACCGCGATCCGCACGGGGCTACGCCTTCTCGTCGCGAAGCGCCTGGAGCTCCGCCTGCAGCCGGTCGACCTGTTCCTGGAGGTCGTCGAGGAGACGGAGCGCTGCGGCGTTGAACGAACGCTGGTCGTAGGCGAGCGGCTCGACGTACCAGCGCATCAACTTGCGCAACACGGCCTTGACGGGAGTTCCGAGCCCGCCGCGGACGCCGGGGCGCAGCCGCAGCGAGCGGTCGGCCGAGACGGGCCAGAGGCGCTCCGCCTCGTCGCGTGCGGCCCGACGATCCGACGGGTCGCCGCCGCCGCCGGGATCGGCGCCGGAGAGCCTGACCTGCTCGCGCAGGCTCTGGAAGAGCGCCTCGACGTCGACCGGCTCGACGGCCGCGGCCGTCGCTCCCTCGCCGTCGGCGGCGCCTGCGGGGCCGTCCGACATCCGCGGGATTGTAGCCCTCGTCCCGGCCTGGCCGAGGGGTCGCGGCAGTACGATCGACCCGTGATCTCGGTCTGCATGGCGACCTGCAACGGCGCGCGTCACGTGCGGGAACAGGTCGCCTCGATCCTGCCTCAGCTCGACCCCGACGACGAGCTCGTCGTCTCCGACGACGGCTCGAGCGACGACACCGTCGCGATCCTTCGCAGCTTTGCCGACTCGCGGATCCGGATCCTCGAGGACCGGGTCTTCCGGAGCCCCCTGCGGAATTTCGAGTACGCCGTCGAACACGCCCGGGGCGACATCGTCGTGCTCTCGGACCAGGACGACGTCTGGCTCGACGGCAAGCTGCCGCTCGTGCGCAAGCTCTTCGCCGGGCAGCCGGCACGCCCGTTCCTCGTCGTCCTCGATGCGGCGGTCGTCGACGACGCGGGCAAGATCACCGATCCCTCCGTGCTCGCGAAGCTCGATGCCGGGCCCGGGCTCCTGAAGAACCTGTGGGCCAACCGCTACCTCGGCTGCTGCATGGCGTTCAGCCGCGACCTGCTGGACGTGGCACTTCCGTTCCCGGGGGGTGTCGACATGCACGACATCTGGCTGGGCCAGCTTGCAGAGCGCGTCGGCACCACCCGCTTCGTGCCGACGGTGACGATGCACTACCGCCGCCACGCCGCGAACGTGACGGGCTTCGAGGTGCGCTTCCAGCCGCTGCAGCAGATCCGGAGGCGGGCCTCGCTCGCCTGGAATCTCCTCCGGCGCAGCGTGGGCGCTAGACGGCGACCGAGTTGAACACGACGTCGACGCCGTCCCCGTGCACCGTCGTCGCGAAGCCCGCGTCGGCGAGCAACTCCGGGAGATCGGCGCCGAAGTCCGTGTGCGCCAGCATGTCAGCTTTGCGCGAGACGAGCGCGTAGGGACCGCAGCCACGGCCGTGGTACTCGGGTGCGAGCCCCGCCCGGGAGCGCGTCGCGGCCCGGTCAGCCTGAAACGGGACCGTGAACACGTGGCGGCCGCCGGGCCGCAGCACCCGACGCAGTTCCCGGAAGCCCGCCATCGGGTCCTCGACGTGCTCCATCGTGTCCGAGCTGAGCACGAGGTCGAACGACGCAGTGGCGAAGGAGAGCGCCTGCACGTCCTCTTCAGGGTATTGCGCGAGGCTGAGCCCTCGCAGCGGTGTGAGGAACGCGTGCATGCGGCCGATCGTGTTGATCTCGGCGATCCGGAGCGAGGCGAAGCGTTGCTCCTCGACGAGCTCTGCGACCGAGGCGGCCCGGTCGGCGTAGAGCTCGAGCAGGACGCCGGCGAGCCCGCGCACCCGGGCGCTCGATCCGCACGAGGTGCAGAGGAGGCTCTCCCGGGCGGCAAAGCCCTCGGACCAGGAGCGCGCCAGTTCCGCCGGCAGCACCCAGCGGTTCTGGACGAAGCGGGCCGGCCCCCCGCAGACCGAGCACCGTCCCGCCCGATCGGCGCGACGATCGCGCGGGTCGCGCAGATGGAGCAGCAGCCACAGTCCTGGATCGCGTCGAAGTACCCCCGCCACGCGCGCGATCCTACGACCCTACGACCGCGGACGCTCGCCCATCCGACCGCGCAGCGCGTCAAGGAATCCGGCCACGACCGCTCGCACGGCCTCGAGCCGCCGCGGCGAGCGCAGCGCCTGTGCGAGATGCGCGGCGAGCGCTTCGAGCCGCCTCAGCCAGGTGCCTGCGAAACGCAGCGGAGCATGACGTTCGGCCACCACGACGAGGTTGCGCATGTCGTAGTAGAGCGAGGTCGGAGACGAGGCACCGCCGGACGAGCCCGAGACCGTGTGGCGAACGACGCTGGCCGGGACGACGAGGATCTGCTGCCCCGCCTGCCGCGCCCGCAGCGACCAGTCGAGGTCCTCGCGATAGGCGAAGAGCCCCTCGTCGAAGAGGCCGACCGCCGCGACGGCGGCACGCGAGATCAGCATTGCACCCCCACATGCGCAGTCGACCCCGTACGGCGCCTTGCTCGCCGGGAACGGCGGCCGGCCGTGGCCGATGTTCCTGCCGTGATGGCCGCGCCGAGGTCGGAACGAGGCGCCCGCGTACCAGATCCGCGCCGGCTCGCTCGCGTAGAGGATCTGGCTGCACACTGCGGCGACGCCGGGGCGGAGCGCCAGGACGAGCGGCTCCAGAAAACGTGTCTCCACGACCATGTCGTTGTTCAGGAGCAGCACCGCGTCCGCACCGCGCTCGAGCCCGGCCCGGATCCCGGTGTCGACGCCGCCCGAGAAGCCGGTGTTGCGGTCGAGCCGGATCAGCTGGACGTCGGGGAATGCGGCCGCGACGGCGTCGGGACTGCCGTCGTGGGAGCCGTTGTCGACGACGACCGTGTCGAGCGGGCGGTAGGTGATCTCGGCGAGGGAGCGCAGGCAGCGGAGCGTGTCTTCCCGGCCGTTCCACGACAGAACGACGACCGCGACGGCGACCGTTGCCTCCGCTTCGTCGGTCGGCTCCGGCATCGGCTCCATGATGGTCGATCCCTATGCTCCGTGCGCCGCATGAGCACCGAGCCACAGGTCCCCGAGGCAGCGCCCGACTCGCACGCTCCGGCCGTGCTCCGCAGCACCGCCCTCCAGGTCGGCGGCCACGCGATCGCGATCGTCCTGCAAACGGCCGCGACGATCGTCCTCACCCGTTTTCTCGGCGTCGACGACTACGGCCGCTTCACGGTCCTCACCGTCTTCCTCCTGATCGGCGTCTCCGTCTCGGAGTTCGGTCTCAACGGCACCGCTGTGCGCTGGTTCGCACGCGGAGACCCGCCGCGGGAGGTGTTCTCGTCGCTGATCGGGCTGAGGCTCCTACTCTCCTCGCTCGCTGCTCTCGCAGCACTTGCGGTCTACGCGCTTTACCCCCATCACGACGCGCCGCTCCCGGCCGTGGTGCTGACCGCGGTCGCAATGATCGTGGCGGGAGTCAACCTGACCCTGCCAACCGTGTTGCAGGCACGGCTCGACTTCCGTCTCGTCGTCGGGCTCGACGTGACGGCGCGCACGGTCTCGTTCGCCGTCTATGCGCTTGCCGCGCTCCTGATCACGGCTCACGATCCCGACAAGAGGCTCGTCGCTGCCGCCGCAGGGCTCGCGATCGGGTACCTCGCGGCTGCACTCGTCGGCCTCCTCGTCGTCCAACGGCTGGCGCTGCCCGTCGTGCCCACTTTCCACCGGCACACGTGGCGCCGGCTCCTGAGGGATGCGGCGCCGCTCGGACTGGTCGTCATCCTCGGGCTCGCGAGCTACCGGCTCGACGCGCTCGTCCTCGCGGCGCTGCAGGACGCGCACGACGTCGGGATCTACGGGCTCGCCTACCGCTTCATGGAGGCCTCGATCCCGCTCGGGCTGTTCGTCGTCGCAGCCGTCTTCCCCCTGCTCGTCAAGGACGAGGCCGATAGTGGCCGGCGCGCTGCCCAGGTGGCACGCGCGGCCGACCTGCTCCTGATCGTGGGGGTCGGCGTCGCCGCGGCGACCTTCGTCCTCGCACCCGACCTCGTGCGG
This sequence comes from uncultured Gaiellales bacterium, assembly GCA_964581085.1. GTDB lineage: Bacteria > Actinomycetota > Thermoleophilia > Gaiellales > Gaiellaceae > Gaiella. The sequence continues at coordinate 320,313 of CAZOMP010000001.1, forward strand.
CTCCTCGGCGGTTCCGCCTACGCGGCAGCGGTCGAGCCGTTGCGGATCCTCGTTCTCTCGCTCCCGTTCACGTTCACGGCCGGCCTGATGTCGTGGACGCTGATCGCGCGTGGGCTCCAGCAGCGGCTGATCCCAATCACGGCCGCAGCGCTGACGCTGAACCTCGTCCTCAACCTCGCGCTCGTCCCGACCTACTCGTACACGGCCTCGGCGTCCGTGACGCTCGGGGTCGAGATCCTCGGTGCGCTCGTCCTCGTCGTGCTCGTGCGCCGCTGGCTCCACGTCTCGCCGGATCCTCGGACGAGCACCAAGATCCTCGTGGCGGGGCTCGTCGCACTCGCGCTCGGGCTCGTCTGCGCCCGTGTGGGCGGCGCGCTCGTCGCCACCGTCGCGACCCTGCTCGTGTTCGGGGGCCTCGTGCTCGCGTTCGGACTCGTCACCCGCGACGAGGTGCGGGCGCTGACGGGCAGGGACGGCGGTTAGACGCGAGTCCCCCGCAGCAGCACGCGCGGCCCGTGCAACACGACGCGGTCGAACACCTCGCGGTCGTAGGCGCGTGTGAGCATGACGCGGCGGCGGGCGCGGAGCATCGCCGGCAGGCCTCGCAACGCATCACGCTTGGCTCGCAAGAGCGGTCGGGCATCGCCCTGAGCGGAGAACGTGACGATCGACGCGAGGTTGAGCAGCACGTGCATCGGCAGGTAGCGCCAGAAGACGTGCGGCGGCGCCGACTTCACGAACGTCCAGACGAGGTTGCGGTGCGAGTGGTAGAGGCTGAAATCACGGTCGCCGTCGGAGCTGTAGCCGCCGACGTGGTGGACCCGTGCCTCGGGAACGAGGAGGCAGCGACCACCCGCCACCTGCAGGCGCAGGTTGAGATCGACGTCCTCGAAATAGCAGAAGTAGCGCTCGTCGAAGCCGCCGACGCGGACGAGCCACTCACGCCGGTAGAGCACCGCTGCCCCGGAGCCGCCGAAGACGTCGCGTCGGATGTCGGAGCCGGCCGCGGGAAGCCCGCGGCGCCCCGGCCAGGCGGTGCCGTAGACGTGGTAGACGTCACCCGCCGAGTCGAGCCGCTCGGGCTCGTCCGCGCTCACGATCGTGCTCGCGAAGGAGGCGTGCTCCGGATGCTCCTGCGCGGCTGCAACGAGCTGCTCGAGCCAGTCGGGCTCCGCGACCGCGTCGGGGTTGAGGAGCGCGATCAGGTCGCAGTCGCCGAGTCGTTCGATGCCGAGGTTGTTCGCAGCCGCGAAGCCGACGTTCCGTACGAGTGAAAGTAGCTCGATCTGGGGACAGGCCCGTTTCGCGCGTGGGCCGGAGTCGTCCGAGCTGGCGTTGTCGACGACCAGAATCCGGTGCGGACGGTGGGTCTGCTGGCACGCAGAGCGCACGGCCCGCTCGAGCAACTCGTCGTCGTTGTAGTCGACGATGATCACGCCGACGGTAGGTCCCGACACCGCTCCCTTCTATCCCGCCCGCCTGAAGGGAAAACGTGAGTCGCGTAAAGGATGTGTAAGGCGTCGTCGCAGGAGCATGACCCTCCCGGCGAGAAGAGAGCGCTCATGTCCGTCTACAGCCGCGCGGTGACCCTCCGCGGCCTCGGCCGTTCCCACCAGCTCGTGGTCGAGCTCGTGCCTGCGGGTGCGACCGTGCTCGACGTCGGCTGTGCCGGCGGCTACCTCGCCGCCGAGCTCCTTGCACACGGCGCGGTCGCCGTCGACGGGCTCGAGCTCGATCCCGACGACGCCGAAGCGGCCCGCGCGGTCTGCCGGACGGTCTTCGAGGGCTCGATCGAGGATGCCGGCGTGGCAGCGGTGGTCCCCGCCGCAGCGTATGACGCGATCGTGCTCGCCGACGTCCTCGAGCACCTGCGGGCGCCCGAGGCTGCACTCCTGGCACTCGTCCCCAAGCTCCGCCAGGGAGGACGGATCGTCGTCTCGGTCCCGAACGTCGCGCACTGGTCGCTCCGCCTCTCGCTTCTGCGCGGCCGGTTCCGCTACGAGGACACGGGCCTCCTCGACCGCACGCACCTCCGCTTCTTCACGCACGCAACGCTGCACGAGCTCCTCGACTCGGTCGGCCTGAACGTGGAGCGAGAGGAGATCGCCTGCCGCGGGCTCGCCAACCCTGCCGCGCTCGCGTCGGTGCCCGCGGCCGGACGGTGGCTCGCGACACCGGGGATAGCCCTCACGCGTCGGCTCGCGGGCGTGGTCGGCTACCAGTTCGTGATCGCGGCGGCGCCACGGCGGGCGGAGAGCTCGGACCGGTCGATCGACTACCCTTCCCGGCCATGAGCCTGGCCGCCGACAGCACCTGGAGCGAGGGGTCGCTCCAGGCTCTTCGTGACGAGATCGGCGGTGTCTACGAGGGGCGGACGGTGCTGGTGACCGGGGCGGACGGGTTCATGGGGTCGCATCTGACGGAGGCGCTCGTGGCGCTCGGAGCGGATGTGCATGCGTTCGTGCGGGCGACCTCGAGTGGGGCGCTGAACAACATCGGCCATCTGCGGCGCCGGTTGCGCGTCCATTTCGCCGACCTGACGGACAAGACGTCGATCGACTACCTGATGCGGGAGCTGAAGGGGGCGCCGGACCGGCCCTATGTCTTCCATCTCGGCGCGCAGGCGCACGTGGGCGAGTCGTGGCATCGGCCCTACGAGACGGTGATGGCGAACACGGTCGGGACGTTGAACCTGCTGCAGGCGATCGTCGACACGGGCCTCGAGCTGGAGAAGTTCGACACGGCGGGTACCTCGGAGGAGTACGGCAACGTGCGTGAGGAGGTCTCCGACCAGCACGACTTCGACGCCGACGGCGGCCTGATCCTGCACGAACGCTCGCCGATCAACCCAAAGTCGATCTACGCGACCGCGAAGGTGGCGGCGGACTTCCTGACGATGAACTACTACGACGCGTTCGGGCTGCCCGGAGTCGTGACGCGGATGTTCAACAACTACGGCCCGCGCCAGAACCCGCGCTACGTGACCGGCACGATCATCACCCAGGCGCTGACGCGGGAGACGATCGAGCTCGGCTACCTCGAGCCGCTGCGGGACTTCTGCTTCTGCACCGACGGTGTCCGGGGTCACCTCACGGTGGCAGCGCACGGCCGACCGGGCGACGTCTACGTCTACGGCCAGGGGGAGAACATCTCGATGCAGGGCTGGGTCGACCTGATCCTCCGCGTCGGCGAGGAGCACGGCTACTGGCCCGCGGGCCGCACCGTCACCTCCACCGAGAAGCGCTACCGGCCCGGCGCCAGCGACGTGATGGCCCTGCGCGTCGGCCACGAGAAGCTGACCGCCGAGACCGGCTGGCTGCCGCAGGTGTCCTGGGAGGACGGCATCCTGCAGACGATCCGCTGGTACGCCGAGAACCGCGACCGCTGGCTCGGCCGGGTCGACTGGCTCACGACCGGGAGCCCGCTCGGTTCGTCGTAGGCGGGCCTCGCGCGATCCAGTAGTCGCCGGAGCGGGCGACCTGGACACAGGTGTAGTCGCACGCCTGCACGTAGCCGAAGACCCAGGAGCCGGGTGGCGGCACGCCACCGTCCGGAAGGACGACGACGCTCGAGTCGGGCAGGCCGTGCGTCGCCGCATACCAGCGAGCGTGCGCCTGCGGCTGCCGATCGTCGAAGTCGATGTAGACGGGGCCACCGTGGGCGAAGGCCCTCGCCAGCAGCGCCGGCACGCCCGCTTCGAAGCGCTCGGTGCGGGTCGGGCCGACCCGCCGGTAGACGTCGACGAAATGGACGAACTGTACGGCGCCGACGAGCACGAGCGCCGCCGCGAGCAGGCGGCCGCCGCTCGAACGCCGGGCAGCCCGCACGAACGGGCCGATACCAGGGATCGCGAGCACGACGAGGAGCACCGGCAGCGGCACCAACCTGAGCGCGTGGAACCGGTCTTTCGTCAGCGCCGCCGGGATCGTCGAGAGAAGCAGGATCACGAGCACGTATCGATAGAAGAGATCGCCGCGAAGCTTCCAGGCGATCAGCACGAGCCCGACGCCGGCGAGCAGCACCAGCGGGAGCAGCAGCGAAGGCGCTCCGGCCACGTGCTCGTACGGCTTCGGATCGCCCGACGTCAGCCAGTGCTCCAGGTTCAGGTCTCGCAGTGCGTTCGTCACCACCGTGCGCACGAGCTCGGCCCGTGACATGCCGTCGGAGATGAAGGTGGTGTCGTCGAACCGTGCACCCAACGCGCCGCCGTGGTGCAGCGCGAACAGGCCGAGTGGGATCAACGACACCCCGAACGTGAGCCACGCCGTCGCGAGCCACCGCCACCGCTCGCGGCTCACGAACACGAGGAGTGAGGCAGCGTAGAGGGGCGCGAGGAGGCGGCCGGCGGCGTAGACATAGACGAGCAGCCCGAGCGCGAGCCCCACGAAGACCGCGTTGCGGGCACCGAATCGCGGCCCGGCCCGATCGAGTGCAAGCAGGAGGAGGCAGAGTACGAGCGGCTCGAACGCGACCTCGAAGGCTAGCCGACCGACCTCGAACAGCCACGGGGTAGTACCCGCGAGGACGAGCGCCACGATCCCGACTGCACCATCGCCGGTGCGCCGGTAGGCGAGGAGCCCGAGGAGGAGCACGGCCGCGAGCATGCCCACCGCGGCAAGCCCCCTGGCAACCTCGGCGTGGGGCCCGGTGAGCCGGAAGACGGCTGCGAGCGTGTAGACGAAGACGGGGCTCTTGTAGTCGTGGAACGACGTGAAGTAGAGCGGCAGTCTGGCTCCGTCTTCGTCCCGCAGGCTGCGGGAGAGCGTGGTCGCGTTGAGCGAGATCGACGCCTCGTCGCGGAAGAAGCCCGGAGGGTTCGTGGGCGTGATCCAAAGGTGGAAGGCCGAGACCGCCAGAATCGCTCCCACCGCGAGCAGAAGCTCCGGCCGCCCGAGCCACTCACCGACCCGGGGCGCCGCTCGCGAACGGGGCATCAGCCGGACGGAATCGGCGCCGGCCCGCCGACGCCGCCGCTGAGCGCACCTCGATGGAAGATCGTGAACATGCCGACCCGCGAGGTCTGGTAGTGGGCCGCCTCGAGAGAGCCGTAGTCAGTCGAAGGGACGTCGAAGGGCAGCAGGTAGACCACTGCCCTACCCGCGATCCCGACGAGCACGAGCGCGAGGATCCACCAGCGCAGCCACGAGGGACGCGTCCGAGCCTCCTCCGGCTGCCGGCGCGCCAGGCGCCGGGGTGGCGATGCGGTACGCTCGGCCCGCGGAGGGTTCTCCGTCACGAGCGAGGAGCTCGACACGGTCAAGGCCGCGCGTCATCAGCGGCGATCCTATTACTCCTGGCGAGCGACCAAAGGCACGACCGCCACGACGAGCACGAGCTCCAGTGCGACCAGCCCGGCGTCGCGAACGGCGACGAGCGCGATCCAGTCCGATTGACTTTCGAGGGCGAGGCTCGCGTAGCCCCGCGGGTACCAGACATTCGTGAGCACGGCCAGCACGACCCAGCCGAGCGCGGCAGCGATGCCGACGTGCTCCGCGAGGACGAATACGAGCGGGACGAGCCAGAGGAGGAACTGCGGGTTCAGGACGTGACCGAAGGCGACGGCCGCGACGAGCACGGCGGCACCTGAGGCGACGATCACTTGCGCGCACTCTCTGCCCCGCCACGCCGCGGGCCGAGCAGCACCGGGGTCGCTGCCACGAGCAGGGGCACTGCGAGTTGCCGCCAGCGTGGCAGCTCGAGCGCTCGCGCGATCAGGTACCCGAAGCCCGCGATGCAGACGAGCAGCGCAGCGATCAGCAGCCCGAAGCGCGCGGCGAAGGTCTCGGGGTCGCCGCCGCCGAGCGCCGGCAGAACGAAGGCGGGCAGGGCGCCGAGCGGGTGCTCGAGCTCGAAGTCCCGATACGGCAACTCGCCTGCGAGCGAGCGCGAGCCGACGCCCGCGTAGTGGCGCACGTCGCCGCCCTCGACGAGCGAGGCTGAAGGATCGAGGCGCCACCCGGCGGCGGTCACGCAGACGAGGACGAGGAGCGCTCCGGCAGCCAACAGCCGTTCGGGACGGAGCCAGCGGTCAACAGGGAGGACGCCGCCCACCGACCCGGGATACGCTTCGGCGATGTTGATCCTCGTCACCGGCGGCGGCGGCTTTCTCGGCTCCCGGCTCGTGGCTCGACTGGAGGGCGAGGGTCACGAGGTCGTCGTGCCGCGGCGAGCCCAGGTCGACCTGACGGACATGGCCGAGACGGCCCGGCTGTTCGACGAGGTGCAACCGGAGCTCGTCTTCCACCTCGCGGCGGAGGTCGGGGGGATCGGGGCGAACCGCGCCAATCCGGGCCGCTACTGGTACGCGAACCTGATGATGGGCGCCCACGTGCTCGAGCAGGTGCGGCTGCACGGGACGCCGAAGCTCGTGATCGCCGGCACTATCTGCTCCTACCCGAAGTTCGCGTCGGTGCCGTTCCACGAGGACGACCTCTGGAACGGCTATCCCGAGGAGACGAACGCCCCGTACGGCGTCGCCAAGAAGGCTGTCCTCGTGGGAGCACAGGCGTACCGGCAGCAGTACGGGACGAACGCGATCTTCTTGCTCCCTGTCAACCTCTACGGGCCGGGCGACAACTTCGATCTCGAGACGTCGCACGTGATTCCAGCGCTGATCCGCAAGGTGATCGAGGCGCGGGCACGCGGGGACGAGGCGATCGAACTCTGGGGCGACGGTTCGCCGACACGCGAGTTCCTGTATGTCGACGACTGCGTCGAGGGCCTCGTGCTCGCCTCGCGAGGCTACGACGGGCCGGAGCCGGTCAACGTCGGCACCGGCGAGGAGATCTCGATCGCGGCCCTCGCGCACCTGGTCGCCGAGCTGGCGGGCTTCGTGGGTGAGATCCGCTGGGACGCGTCCCGCCCGAACGGTCAGCCACGGCGCCGGCTGGATACGACACGTGCCGAGGAGTTGTTCGGGTTCCGTGCACGCGTGCCTCTGCGCGAGGGGCTCACGCGCACAATCGACTGGTACGACAGCCACGCTGTCACGTAGGAAGAACCGGAGCGGAGGTAGCGTGGGCTCGGCGGTGGCAGCGATCCGTGCCAACGCGTTGCTGACGGTCGTGATTGTCGCGATCACGGTCGCCTGCGCCGTCACGATCCGCTCGCCGGGCTGCTCGCAGTCGTCCCATTTCGGGCTCGTCCGGGCTCTCGCCGCGGGCACGGCGCAGGTCGACCCGGCCGAGGTCAGGTGCGACAGCTCGACGTGGCGCGGGGCAACCTTCTCCAACAAGGCGCCGGGGCTCGCGTTCTTCGTCCTGCCGTGGTATACGCTGCTGCACGCGACGCAATTGCTGCCGGAAGGTGAGACGAATGCGATCTGGGCGGTGTCGCTGTGGGGGTCGTTGCTGCCCTTCGTCGCGATGTTGTGCCTGCTCGCGTGGGTGGCGACCCGGCTCGACCTCGGGCCGGTCGCATTCACGGTCGGTTGTACCGGCCTTGCGACGCTCGCCTTCCCGTTCGGGACGCTCCTCTACTCCCACTCGTTCTCGACCGCACTCGGGTTTGCGGCGTTCGCCGCCCTGCTCCGGGCCCGGGCCGAGCGGCCGCGGCTGCGCTTCGTGGCGCTCGGCGGCCTGCTGGCGGGCTTCTCCCTGTTGACCGACTACCCACTCGCGTTGCTCGTTCTCCTGCTCAGCGGGTATGCCGCGTGGGGGCCAACGAGCGGTCTCGCCCGGCGAGCGGGCACGTTTGCGGCCGGGGCGATCGTGGGGGTTGCCCCACTCTTCGCCTACAACGCCTGGGCTTTCGGCTCGCCGCTCCACCTCTCGTATACGAGCGACTCTGCAGGCGTCGTCGAGGGTCTCAAGTCGGGGCACGCGATCGGGCTCTTCGGGGTGGAGCTGCCTTCGCTCCAGGCGCTCGCCGAAGTTCTCGTCGCCGACCGCGGCCTGCTCACGATGACCCCGGTCCTGGCCGCCGGAGTGGCCGGGCTCGTGCTGCTCGTGCGCAGCTGTCGTCATCGCCTGGAGGCGAGCCTCGCTCTGGCGGTGACGGCGGCCTTCCTCGCCTACGAGGCGTCTCTCTCGCAGGGGCCCGGGTGGCCCTTCGGCGGGGCCTCTCCCGGGGCCCGCTTCTTCCTCCCGGCGATCCCGTTTGCGATGCTCGGCATCGGGCCTGCGTTCAGGCGGGCACCAGGAGCGGTGGCCGTGCTGGCGCTGATCTCGGCGGTCCAGATGGGCCGGGTGTTCGTCACCGTTCCGATCATCGAGGACGTCGCGACGTGGGCCGAGCACTTCCACGACCGGATCTTCGCCGCCACCGTGCTGACCGCGATCGCGGGTACGGGTGGCTGGTTGGGAGCACTGCCGATCTTCGTCGCGCTCGCCGTGGCGGCCGTCGCGACCGCCCTGGCGGCGCTGCGGACGACGGGGATCGACTGGCGGCTGACCGAAGCGGTGGCGGCGTTCTGTGCCTGGATCGTGGTGGCGATCGTCGGCCCGCACCTGGCGGGCCGCTGGCAACCGGACGAGGCGGTTACAGTCATCGCCGTGACTGCCGTGATGGTGACGCTCGTGGTCGCTGCCGCGAGCAGGTCTGAGCGCGGCGAGGAAGGCACATCCTGAACGGGCCCGGTCGCTCGCACCTGGGTCTCGGCCTGCTCACGGGCGCGCTCCTGCTCGCGCTCGCCTGGCCGATCCAGGAACTCGGTGCCACCCAGAAGGCGAACTACGCACTCGTCCGCTCACTCGCCGCCGGTACCCCCTACATCGACAAGTACCACCTCGAGACCGGCGACAAGAGCTATTTCGAGGGTCACTTCACCTCGGTCAAGGCCCCCGGCCTCGCGTTCATCTCGCTGCCGCCCTACCTGGTCCTGAAGGCGACCGGCACCCTGCCCGAGAACGAACGGACCGCGGTCTGGCTGCTCAACCTCCTGACGGTCGTCCCGCTCGCGATCCTGCTCTTCTTCACGACGCGACGGGTCGCCGCGATGTTGACCGGCGGCAACGGGGTCGCAGCGGCGTCGGCCCTCGCCACGGCAACGATCGTGCTTCCGTTCTCCACCCTTTATTTCTCGCACGTCCCCACCGCGGCGCTCTGTATCGCCGCGCTCTGGCTCGCCCTGCAGGCCCGCGCGGAGCGATCGACCGGCCTCGCTGCGCTCTCCGGCCTCGCCGCCGGCCTTGCCGTGCTCGTCGAGTACCCGTCCGGGGTGGTCTGCGTCGCGCTCGGCGTCTTCGTCGTCGCCACCGCCCGTCGTCGGCTCCGGGCAGCGGCCGCGTTCGGGGCCGGGATGGTCGCGGGGCTCGTGCCGCTTGCTCTCTACAACGTGTGGGCGTTCGGGTCACCCACCCATCTCTCCTACGAGCACATCGTCGAGCCGGACGACATCGGCGAGGCGGTTCCGGCCACGCTCCCGACCGGCAGCCTCGGGTTTTCGACGCCCAACGTGCACACGGCGACCGAGCTCCTCCTCTCGAGTCGGGGGCTGCTGGTGACGACGCCGATCCTCGCGGCGGGAGCCGTCGGGGTGGTCATGCTCTTCCGCCGCGGCCGGCGCTCCGAGGCCGTGTTGCTCGGCGGCACGGCGCTCGTGGCGCTGCTCTGGAACTCGGGCTTCACGGCGGCCTACGGGGGCGCCTTCGGCGGCGACTCGCCCGGCGCGCGCTACATCGTCGCCGTCCTGCCGTTCCTGCTCATCCCGCTCGGGCTGGTGCTCGACCGCGTACCCGCAACCGTGCTCACGCTTGCCGCGATCTCGCTGGGGGCGATGGCGCTCGTCACCGCGACCCAGCCGCAGGTGGGAGAGCACGAGCCACACGTCTGGATCGACCTGTTGCGCTCCGGCACCTTCACCGAGACGCCGCTGACGCTCGCCGGCCTCGGGACCGGCTGGGTCTCGATCATGCCGTTCTTCCTCGCGCTCGCCCTCACCGCAGTCGCAGCGTGGCACCTCGCCGGGCGGCCACGGCAGGGGTCGTGGCTCGCTGCAGCAGCGGTCGCGGGCGGCTGGCTCGTCCTGCTCGGCGCAGGCCCGGCGCTGCTCCACTCCCCCGGTGGCTCGACGGGCGCCCTACTGGCGCTGCTGACGCTGACGGGGGTCGTCGCGCTCGTCGCCTTCGCGCACCGCCAGGGCAAGGTCGTGGGCTGACCCGACCCCGCCCACCTCGCGCCGGACGACGTAGGCGGGTTGGCTCATCGTGCGGACGTGCATGCGCCCGATGTACTCGCCGATGATCCCGAGCGCGAACAGCTGGGCGCCGGAGAAGATCGCGATCATCGAGGCGAGGAACGGGAACCCCGGCACCGGGTTCCCCGAGATCACGAACCGGACGAGCACGTAGATGAGCGTCAGCAGACCGAGGCCCGTGGCGACGAGGCCGACCAGGCTCGCGATGCGCAGGGGGCGGGTCGAGAAGCCGGTCAGCATCGTCAGGGCGAGCGAGACGAGCTTCCCGAACGAGTACGTCGAGGCACCGGCCGCCCGCTCGGCGTGCTCGACCTCGACCGCACCCACCCGGGTCGTCGCCCAGCTGAGGAGGACGTCGAGTGAGACGTAGGGTCCGGTGAAGGAGTCGAACGCGTCACGCAGATCGGTGTAGAAGGCGCGATACGAACTCACCGAGGCCGCGATCTCCGCTCCTGCGGCGCTGGCCAGCCCGACCCGGACGAGGTACGCGGACAGATTGCGCCACGGCTTGTGCTGCCGTACCGCCGGGGTGCCGTAGACGAGGTCGGCGCCCTCGGCCAGCCGGGCCAGGAGCTTCGGGATCTCCTCGGGCGGGTTCTGCAGGTCGTCGTCGAGCGTGACGATCACGTCGTTGCGGGCGGCTCGTACGCCGGCCAGCAGCGCATTGTGCTGCCCGAAGTTACGTGACAGCTCGAGTCCGCGCACGGCGGGGCGTTCGGCCGCGAGCGCGGCGATCCGGGCCCAGCTCCCGTCCGTCGACCCGTCGTTGACGAGCACGATCTCGTAGCGCATCCCCGCGAGCGTGGCCTCGATCCGGTCGACCAGGTCGTTGAGTGTCTCGACCGCGTTGAAGACGGGGACGACGACGGAGACGCTCTGCTGCTCCTCCACCGCTAGCCTTCCCAGCCGACCGCGAGCGCGACGCCGTCGACCACCCGGGCGATTTCCTCCGGCTGCATGCCGACCCAGAGCGGGAGTCGCACGAGCCGCGCGCTGACGTCGTCGGTCACCGGCAGGGCGCCGTGGGCGCGCCCGTAGTGCCGGCCGGCGTGTGCCGAATGCAGAGGCAGGTAGTGGAAGATGGCGGCGATGCCGTCGTCGCGCAGGCTCTCGATCAGGGCGTCGCGCGCGACGGCGCTCGGGAGCAGGAGGTAGTAGAGGTGGGCGCTGTGGGTGCAGTGCTGCGGAACGACGGGCCGCCGCAGCAGACCGGTCGTCTCGAGCGGTGCGAACGCCTCGTGGTAGGCGTCCCAGATCGCGAACCGTCGGCTCAGGATCTCGTCGGCGGACTCGAACTGGGCCCACAGGTAGGCAGCGCTGATCTCGCTCAGGAGGAACGAGGAGCCGATGTCGACCCACGTATACTTGTCGACCTCGCCACGGAAGAGCCGCGCCCGGTCGGTGCCCTTCTCCTGCATGATCTCGGCCCGCTCGACGAACGCGGGGTCGTTGAGCAGCAGCGCGCCTCCCTCGCCGCAGGTCAGATTCTTCGTCTCGTGGAAGCTCAGAGCGGCGAGTGGACTGTCGCCTCCCACCGGCCGGCCGCGATAGGTCGAGCCGAGCGCGTGCGCCGCATCCTCGATCAGCACCGCGTCGGCCGCGACGGCGGTCGCCGCGAGTGAGTCGAGCTCGGCCGGCACGCCCGCGTAGTGGATCGGCACGATCGCCCGGGTGCGCTCCGTGACCGCATCGACGACGGCCGTCTCGTCGAGGTTGAGCGTGTCGGGGCGGATGTCGACGAACACGGGGGTGGCACCGCGGAGCACGAATGCGGTCGCCGTCGAGGAGAACGTGAACGACGGCATGATCACCTCGTCGCCGGGGCCGATCCCGGCGAGCAGGGCGGCGAGCTCGAGCGCGGCCGTGCACGACGGCGTCAGCAGGGCCCGGGTGGCGCCCGTCTGCTCCTGCAGCCAGTCACAGCACCTGGCGCCGAAGCGCCCGTTGCCCGACAGCTGTAGGCCGTCGATCGCCTCGCGGATGTAGCCGAACTCGGCCCCCGTCGCGAACGGCCGGTTGAACGGGATCGCAAGGTGGAAGCGGTTCACGGGAGCCAGACCGCCGTCCCGTCGCTCGAGTCCGTCGCCGGGGGCACCGGCAAGAGCTTAGAGCACGCCTCGGGGTGTCGCGTCGTCTGGCTGCTGTCGGTGATGCGGAGGGGTCTCGGCGGTGCTTCCGGGGTGCGGGTGCGGTGGCTCCACGGTCGCAGCTCGCATCCGGCGGTGACGAGCGGGTGAGTCTTCAGGCTCACCCGCGCTAACGTGGCGCCGCCGGCAGAGACGCGGCTGTACGTCGACGACAACCTGGATAGGCTCAAAGAGGTGTGTTGCCAGGCAACAGCCTGCACAGGCGGCATGTCATCGACAGCCGGACACCACGGATCATGCTCGTCCTCGGCCCCGCGATCTCAACGGGGGAAACTCGCGCCAAACGATCCTCTATCGCGGCTGATCCTTGACGATCCGGATGGGCCGCAAGCCCGAAGCCACATCGGCGCATCCGGCAGAATGCTGCCCGGTGGGGAAACCGGAGCCGACGAACAGAGGCAACACACGCCAGCCCGAGCTGCTCGCCTGGGACAGCGAGTTCTGGGGGGTCAACTTCGCGCGCGCGTACGCCCCCGACGTGGATGCCTGGTCGCTCGAGCACGAGATCGACGTCGTCTGCCTCCTCGTCGACGCCGACGACCCCCGCCAGGCGCAGCTGGCCGAGAGCAAGGGCTTCCGGCTGATGGACGTCCGCGTCACCCTGGCGCGCGCGGCCGAGGCGGCTCCGACCTCGCTGCGGACCGGGCGGGCCGACGACGTCGACCGGCTGGCGCGGATAGCCGGCTCGGCTCACGGCATCACGCGCTTCTACGCCGACCCACGGCTTCCCGACGCGCGCTGCGACGCGCTGTACGAGACCTGGCTGCGCAAGAGCTGCGCCGGCTGGGCCGACATCGTGCTCGTGGCAGAGCGGGACGGGACGCCTTCGGGCTTCGTCACGGTCGACGTCGACGAGAAGACGGCGTCCGCCTCGATCGGCCTGATCGCGGTCGCTGCAGATTCGCGCGGCGCGGGCCTCGGTACCGATCTCGTCCGCGGAGCTCTCGCCCACGCCCACGCCCGCGACGCGCAGGTCGTCACCGTCGTCACCCAGGGACGCAACGTGGCCGCCCAGCGGCTCTTCCAACGCTGCGGGTTCGTGACGCGCTCGACCGAACTCTGGTTCCACCGGTGGTTCGAGCGACCGAAACCGCCGACCCGCTAGCCGCCGCCTCCGGCCGGCTCAGGCGACCCAGAGCATGCGCGAGAAGGCGAAGCACGCCATCGCCCCGATCGCGGTCAGCGCCCCGATCATTGCCGCCCGGGCGCGCGGCGAGCCGGAGAGGAGCGACGCAGCCGCGATGAAGATCGGGAAGTCCATCAGCACGAACCGGCCGATGCTCTGCAGCACCTCCTGCCGGCCCGAGACGGGAGAGGACACTGCGATCACCAGGAGCCCTGCCGAGTAGAGACCGAGCGCCGGCCCGAGCCGTCGAAACACCAGCACCGTGAGGGCAACAGCGGCAGCGAGGATCGCGAAGTCGACGAGGTCCCACGTCGAGCGCTGCACGCTCGCATCGAACCCGCCAGGAGCACCCGCCCTCGACGGCAGCAGCACGATCGTCTTCAGCCCTGACGCGGCGGCGCTCAACGAGTCCCAGGCGCCACCAAACGGGCCGGCAGGCGAGAGCTCTCTGTCCCAGTACTTCTGCGCGTGGACGAATGCCAAGGCGTCGCCGAGCGTGCGGCCGAAGAACAGCGAGACCGCGACGAGAGCGGCGAGCGGTAACGCGATCACGGGCGCGAGCACGGTGAGCCCTCGTCGGCGCGCCTCGGGCCAGGCGAGGACGACGAGGCACGGAATGAGCGCCAGACCGAAAAGGCGGGTGCCGACCGCTCCCGCCGCCAGCAGGCCGGCGAGCCAGTAGCGATCGCGCATGGCGGCGTAGACCGCCGCGGCAGCGGTTGCAAGAAAGAGACCTTCGGAGTAGGCCGAGGTGAAGACGTAGGCGATCGGGTAGATGCTGACGAGCAGCACGGCGTCGCGGGCGACAGTGCGTCCCAGCAGCTTCGCTGCGATCTCGGCCACGAAGTGGACACCAATCGCAGCCGCCACGATCGAGATCAGCACGGCGGCGACGAGATTCGAGCCGGTCACGTGGCCGAGCAGCCACACGAGCCCGGGATAGACGGGCATGAAGGCCGCCGACTGGGCCGTGTAGCCGTCCTGCACGATCTGGATCGTCCAGTTCGCATCCCAGTGCTGGAAGGTCCCGAAGAGGAGATCGGAGAGCCCACCCCAGGCGAAGAAGCGAGGGAGTCCCTCGCCTCTGGCCGGCACCCAGAGGAGCGCCAGCGCCGTCAGCAGTAGATAGCCGATTCGGATCGAGAGGAATAGCGCCACCGGGCTCTCGGCGGCCCAGGCACGGCCACGACCTCGCAGGTCTCCGGCTCCTCGTCCGGCTGCCTCGCCGTCCCTCATGCCGGCGAAACCTCCGAGGGGCTGCCGAGCACCGTCTGCACGTCATCGCTCGGATCTTCCACCGGCTCGACGACCGCGCGAGTACCGACGAAAATGGCAACGACGACGAAGGCCGTGAGGGTCATCGAGATCGCGGTCAGCGCATCGTGATGCGTCTGGTAGACCGGGCCCGCGAAGCTGACGATCCAGAGCAGCGGCATCAGGGCCCACGGGAGCGAGAGGCGCGGGAAGACGACGGCGACGGCGAGCATCAGCAGGATCAGGTTGAAGACGTGGTTGACCGGCGTCAGCCAGAGGATCGCGACGAGCGTCAACGCGAACACGGCGCCGTCGTGGCGGCGCCGGTGCCACGCCAGCCCGAGCAGCCCGAGCGCCGGCAACGCGCCAACCGCGACCGCCGAATTGGCCGACCATCCATGCGAGGCGAGCAGCCCGGAGAGGAACAGCCCACCGCGGGTCTGGGCCTCGGACAGGCTGCGGATGATTCCCGGATAGTCGAGCATCCCGTCGAAGCCGATCCCTGCCCAGGAGACGAAGACGAACCCGACGCAGAAGGCGGCCGAGAGCAGAGCAGCACGGAAGCGGCGCGTGATCACGAGCCAGAGGCCGAGGGGGGCGAGCAGGAGCTTGATCGCAGCGCCCGCCCCGAGCGAGGCGGCCGCCTTGAGTGCGTGGTCGCGGAAGTACCACGCGAGCGCCGCGCAGAAGCCGACGAGCTGGGTGGCATTCCCCCACATCAGGTCGTCGACGACGGGCGCCGAGACGAGCCAGAGCGCGAAGCAGCGCGGGTCTCTGACCCCGACGAGCCAGGCGGTCGCGAAGGCAGCCGCGAGCAGCAGCACGAGCCAGGCTGCGGCCGAGACGACGAACGGCACGAGGGCAAGCGGCACCGCGACGACGACGATGAACGGCGGGTAGACGGCGTCGGCCGACAGCAGCGTGTCGCTGTCCGGTGCGGGGTACGGGTTGCGCGAGTGGATGATGTCGCGGCCCGCGTTGAAGGTCGAGATCCGGTAGTCCCCGCCGAGGCCGTTCGCCTGGTTCGCCCACGAGGCCGTGATGTCGCGCACCGCAAGCGGAGCGAGGGCGATCACGACGACCGCGGCACCGAGCCAGACGCGCCGGTTCATCCCCGGTCGTCCGGCCCGAGGTCGGTGTCGGTGGCCGGGGTCGCCCTGGCGGCCCGCACCTCCTCTTCCAGCAGCGCCAGCCGCTGCGCGAGCAAGGTGTTCTGGTCGTCGAGCTGCGACAGCACCGTCGAGTAGTGCAGCAGCACCACGAAGATGAACAACGTCGCGATCGCGAAGAGAATCGCCGGCGGATAGGTCTCGACTCCGAGCCAGCCGGCGACCGTGTTCAGGCCCTGTCGCCAGGCCGCGAACACGAGCAGCACGACACCCGTGGCGAGCCACAGGAGTGCGTAGCGCTCCTTGAGGCGCCGCCCCCGGATCAGCTCGAGCACGATCAGGATCAGGAGCGCCGCTGCGATCGCGGCCGCAACGGACGTCCGCACCGACGTCACGGCCGCGCCACCTCCTCCTGGGGCACGACATAGCGGCGCACCATCGCCATCACCAGCGCGAGGGTCACCTTGGCGACGTAGTAGATCGAGCGGACGAAGGTGATCGACGATTGGCCCGTCTCGCGCTCGCGCATCGTCACGGGCACCTCGACGAGCCGCAGCCGGTGCTTGAAGACGAGCACGGTTGCCTCGACCTCCGGGTAGTCGCTCGGGTAGTCGCCGGCGAAGAGCGCGATGCCCTTGCGGTTGAGCGCCTGGAAGCCCGAGGTCGTATCGGTGACGCGCTGGCGGGTGAGGAGCGAGACGATCCGCGCGAACCAGATGATGCCGATGCGACGTGCGAGCGGCGGGCGGTAAACGCCACTTCCGGCCACGAACCGCGAGCCCGTGACGATATCGGCCTCGTCGCGCCTGATCGGGCCGAGGAGCTTCTCCAACTCGGCCGGATCGTGCTGGCCGTCGCCGTCGAGCCGCACGGCCGTCTCGTATCCCCGCTCGAGCGCGTACTTGAAGCCGGTCTGAACGGTGCCTCCGATCCCGATGTTGTACGGCAGCGTCACGACGGCAGCACCATGCGCCCTCGCGATCGCTCCCGTCTCGTCGCGTGAGCCGTCGTCGACGACCACCACGTCGTATGCCTCGTCGAGCGCCCGAATTGCATCGACGACCCCGCCGATCGCCCCCGCCTCGTTGTAGGCCGGCACGATCGCGACGATCCGGCCGCGGGTCAAGCCGCCGCCCCGGAGGAGAGCCCGAGCAGGTCGAGCACCGTCCTCGCTCGATGCGCATAGGTGTGCTCGTCGAGCACGCGCTCGCGCGCACGGGCGCCCATCGCCGCAGCCTGCGCAGGATCGGCCAGGAGCTCGCGGTAGGCCGTCAGTGCCTCGGCGCCGTTCTCGACGAGGACGAGCTCGGCCCCGGGCTCGAACCACTGCTCGATCCCCTCGTGCGGGTTGGAGACGATCGCTGCCCCCGCGGAGGCGAGCTCAAACGGCCGGCAGGTCGACGACAGGGGTACCGTCGCATGCGAGCGCCGGGTCACGTTGAGGTTGATCCGAGCCGCCGAGATCGTACGCGCGAAGACGTTGAACGGCACGTCACCGAGCTCGCGCGCGGTGCCCGTGTCGCCCCGGAAGTCACGCCCGCCGAGGGCGAAGTCGATCTCGGGCGCAGAGCGGCTGGGCTCCCCCACCATCGCCGCCGTCCACTCCTGCCGGAACTTGTCGCCGTAGCCGTAGAAGAAGACGTCCATCTCCTTCGCCACCGGCTGCGGCGCGAAGAACTCCGGGTCGGCGCCCCAGAACACCGCCTCCGCCCGCCGGGCGCCGAGCTCGAGCAGGCGCGACAACCCGCCCTCGGAATTCGAGAGCACGAGGTCGTACTCCGACGGATCGGCACCGTGGTAGTAGTTGAACCCCGTGTCCATGCCGCCGAACTCGGGCAGGCTCATCGGCACGTCGCCGTCGTAGAAGACGACCGGGATCGCGAACCGCTCGCGCAAGGCCGTCGGAATGCCGCGAAAGTGCGCCATCGGCACCGTGAAGAAGACGACCGCGTCGGGGCGCTCCCGTTCCACCAGGCGTTCCAGGTGGCGTCGCCAGCGCGGTGTCACGACCCTCCAGATCGTCTCCCGGGTGAGCCGGTCGAACGCCGACTCCTCGGGCTCGGCCTCGGCCCGGCGCAGGTACCGGTCGCCCCTGAGCCGGGCCAGCCCGTCGCGGAGGGCGGCGTACGACTCTCCCTCTCGATACGTGGGGTTCGGGGCGGTGCGCCACCAGGGCGTTGCGACCGGCCGGCCCCGGTAGGGGGTCACGACCAGGTCGACGCCGGCCTCGTACATCCCCTTCCAGAGCTGCCACCACGCCGGCGTGCAGCCGTAACGGAAGTCGAGGTCGACCGCGGAAGCGACGGCCAGGATCCTGGGAGCGTGTCTCATCGCGAGCCAGTCTAAGCCCGGTAGGCTCGAAAGCTTTCCGTTACTCGGTGCCGCGCTCGCCGGCTCATGGCCGGGCTACCGATTTCTGCTCGGCCCGTGGCGCTGGCTGGTGGTCGTGTACGTCGTGCTCGAGGACGGAGATCGGGTCGTCGTGGTCACGATCCAGGACGGTCGCTCGGCGGCCGTGCCGCGCCCTCGGTAGTCGGAGGCCGGGTCAGTACGCACCCCGTCCGCTGAGCACGGCAGGGATCGTCTTGAGGATGATCGAGATGTCGAGCCAGATCGACCAGTTCTCGAGATAGGTGAAGTCGAGCCGGACGAGATCGTCGAACGAGAGCCCTGACCGGCCCGAGATCTGCCACAGGCCCGTCATCCCGGGGAGCACGAGATAGCGGGCTCGGTGCCATTCTTCGAGTAGCTCGTAGTCCCGCAACGGCAGCGGTCGCGGCCCGACGAGGCTCATCTGACCGCGGACGACGTTGACGAGCTGCGGCAGCTCGTCGATCGAGAAACGTCGCAGGATCCGCCCCACCCGCGTCACCCGTGGATCGTCCCGGATCTTGAACAGCGCGCCCGAAGCCTCGTTCTCGCTCTCAAGACTCGGCTGGGAGAGCGCAGCGTCTGCGACCATGGTGCGGAACTTCAGCATCCCGAACGGGCGCTCCCCCACCCCCACCCGGTGATCGACGTAGAAGACGGGACCGCGCGAGCCGAGCTTGATCGCCGCCGCGACGAGCAGCCAGACAGGGGTTCCGAGCACGAGCAGGATCGCGGCCACGACCACGTCGAAGATCCGCTTCACGGCCCAGTCCCAGCCGGTCAGGATCGGCGGACGCAGCTCGAACAGCGGCAGCCCCTGACCGGGGATGTACTCGCCCTCGTGCACCAGGAGCTCCGTCGTCTGGGGCGCGAGACGCACCCGCACCCCGTGGCGATGGGCCAGCTGGACGACGTCGAGCACCGCCCGCTCGTCGAAATCGGCCTCCGTCAGGATGAGCTCGTCCGGGCGCTCGCGCTCGAGCACGACGAGGAGCTCGTCGAGTGACGAGGCGAGGGCCGTCGGCCCCGCCCCGCGAGCGTGCTCGACGGTGCCGACGACCAGATGGCCGATGCCACCGCGCGCGGCGTCAAGACCGCGGTCGAGGTGCTCCAGGCTCGCACCTTCCCCGACGAGCACGATCCGCCGCCGTACCCCGGCGAACCGCATCACCTCGAGCGCGAGCGAGCTGTACGCGGCCCGCAGGACGCCGATCGTCAGCGTGCAGGTGATCACCGCCGTCGGGATCAGGCCGGTGGTGTTGAACGAGTAGCGGGTGCCGATCCCGAACGAGAGTACGATCAGCGCCACGAGCACGAGGCTCGAGAGGATCCGGCCGGCACCGGGCCGGTACTCGCGAGACGCATAGAGCCGGGCCTGGAAGAAGACGAGAATCGTGATCGGGGCAAGGAACGGAAGCCACTCGTGGGGTCCGGCCCGCCAGAGCAGCGACCAGTAGACGGTGTCGCCGTAGATCACCGTCCGCAGGACGAGTGCGAGGTAGAGCCCGAGCGCGAGCGCGACGACGTCGAGGACGACGAGCACGAGCACGCTGACGGCCCGCCGGACGATCCCGCGCAGCAGGCCGGGCGAGAGGAGGTAGATCCGCGCCGAGCGGACGTCTGCAGGCTTGCCGGCCGCGGAGACCGCCGCGGCCCGCTCGCGGACGGGAACGGGGTCGAGATCCACCAGGGCGGGATTCTAGCCCCATCCGGGAGCACCTTCAGCCGCGATCGGGCCCCGCGCTCGCTGCGCCCTTGGCGTAGATCGTGAATCCGCCGGTGTTGATGCGCGTGTAGCCGAGCCGCGTCAGGAGCGGCCGCCACCGACGATCGCGCGGAGAGCCCGTCGTGAAGACCCAGGCGGGAGCCCTCACCCTGCGCACCGCCGCGTCGTAGGCCGGCCAGCGGACGCCCCGCGGCGGCTGGGGCAGCACGGCCCCCGGGCGACGCTCGGCGAGCGTCTCGAGGTCGGCCTCGGCGCCGAGAATCCGCTCGTGCGTCTCGAACGAGAGTCGGTAGACGATCCAGTACGAGCCGAAGACCCGCGTGATCCGACGCTGGTCGAGCGCGGCCACGAGCGGGGCGAAGTCGCGCGGCACGAGGTTGCCGTCCGCCTGACGGCGATACGCCGGCGGATCAAGCCGGACGAAGGTCGTCACCGTCAGGGCCAGCGCGATCGCCACCCCGACCGCGCCCCGCCGGGTGGTCGTCAACGGCAGGCACAGGAGCAGCGTCGTCGCCGGCAGCGCCAGGACCAGGTACCGCGGCTCGTCGAGGAGCCAGGTGTAGTCGCTGGCCGAGTACAGAAACGGGTACAGGACGACGACGAGCACGAGGAGGGCGACGTTCGTCCGTCGCAGCCGCCACCCGATCACCACGAGCACCACGAGCAACGCCACGTAGACGGCCCCGCTGACTGCCTTGCCCGCTATCCACTGCGAGGTGAACGGGAGCCGGAGATCGAGCGCCATCGGAAACGTCGCCGACCCGAACCCGCGCAGGCGACCGAGGTAGGACGGCGCGCCTCTTACCGTCATGTCGAACGACCACCAATCGTGGCGGAGGTTCGAGAGCAGCCAGGGCAGGACTCCGACGACAGCGGGCACGATGCCGATCCACGCGTCGCGCCACACCGCGGGCCGGCGCACGGTCAGCCAGATCAGGGCAGGAACGACGACGGCGACGATCTGGGTCGTCTGCCAGAACCCGATCCCGATCACGAAGCCGAGCAACGCCACGTCCTGGAGCGACCGCCGCTCCGCGAGCCGCAGGACGAGCAGGAGCACGAGGAGAGCGAGCACGAGCCCCGAGGCGTAGAACCCGTGAGCGCGGATCGACTTCCACACGAGGTAGGCCGGGAAGATCCAGAAGATCGCGGCCCCAAAGCGGGCTGCCGGTTCGCCGATCGTGCGCCTGCCGACCCGCCAGACGAGCAGGGCCGCCACCGCGGTGAGCACGATCGGCACGAGCCGCGCGGCCCACCAGCTCGTGCCAAAGATGGCGTAGAGGCCCGCCGTGAGGGCGACTTCGAGCGTGCCGCCATACCCCTGGCCCCAGAAGAAAGCAGAGAAGTGGCCGTGGAGCGCATGCCGTGCCATCAGCCCCCAGACGGCCTCGTCGCCGTCGTATTGCCCGTAGGCGGATCGCCAGACGACGATCCGGAGCACCACCCCGGCGACCGCAGCGGCGACGAGGATCGCCACCAGCAGCGAGTCCCGGCGGGGGAACGAGAACGGCATCCGGACCAGGGTAACGGCGGCCCAGTCGTGGGACCGCGTAGCGTTCCGGCTATGTGTGGGATCTGCGGAACGGTCGTAGCGGCCGGGATCACGGCCGACGGCGAAGCCGTTCGCCGCGCAACCGACCGGATCATCCATCGTGGGCCGGATCACGGTGCAGTAGAGGTGCACGGGCCGTGCGCGCTCGGGTACCGCCGGCTGCGGGTGATCGACCTCGTCACCGGCGACCAGCCGGTCGCGAACGAGGCCGGCACCGTGATGGCGGTGCTGAACGGCGAGATCTACAACTTCTCCACGCTGCGGCAGGAGTTGGCTGCGGCCGGGCACGTCGTTCCCGGCACCGGCGACACGCCGACGCTGCCGCACCTCTACGAGCAGTACGGGGCACACTTTGCGGCCCATCTCGACGGGATGTTCGCCGTGGCGTTATGGGATGCGCCGCGCCAACGGCTCGTCCTCGCCCGCGATCGCTTCGGCAAGAAGCCGTTGCTCTGGTCGCAGCTTCCCGACGGCTCGATCGTGTTCGCGTCGGAGCTGAAGGCGCTGCTCGCGTTCCCGGGGCTGCAGCGGCGCCCACTGCTGAGCCAACTCGATGCCTTCCTCGCCCTCGGTTATGTGCCGGGCGGCTCGGTCCTCGCCGACGTGCACGCAGTCCCGCCCGGACACGTGCTCGTCGCCGAGCGGGGATCGGTGACCGTCGAGCGCTACTGGGAGCTGACGCCCGCCAGCCAACACCTCGCCGAGGACGAATGGATCGAGGCGGTGCGGACTGCGGTGCGCACCGCCGTGCGGCGGCGCCTGATCGCGGACGTCCCCCTCGGCGCGCTCCTGTCGGGCGGCATGGACTCGAGCGTCGTCGTCGCGGTGATGGCGGAGGAGAGCTCGGAGCCCGTCCGCACCTTCTCCGTGGGGTTCGAGGAGCCACGCTACGACGAGCGCCGCTACGCCCGGCTCGTCGCCGAGCGATTCGATACCGAGCACGTCGAGATCGTGATCGAGCCGGATGCCGCAGAACTGTTGCCACGCCTTGCGCGGGCCTACGATCAGCCGTTCGGCGACTCGTCTGCTCTTCCCACCTTTCTCGTCTGCGAGCAGGCGCGACGACACGTCACCGTCGCGCTGACGGGGGACGGGGGCGACGAGGTGTTCGGCGGCTACGAGCGCTATCGCGCCCATGCGCTCGCCGGTCGTCTGCACAGCCTCCCGACCGCCATTCCCCGGGCGGGGACCCGGGCGCTGCGGCTGCTGCCCTCGGGTCGCAGGGAGCCACGCTCCCAGGCGTTCCGCGCGGCACGGTTTCTCGAGACCGCGGGTCTGGACGAGGCCGAACGCTACGGCCGCCTGATGGAGGTGTTCTCGCCCACCCTGCGCTGCAACCTGTACACCGACGACGCACTCACCGAGATCGGCAAGGCCCGGAGCGCCGGGACGCTGCTCGGGCCGCCGCCGCTGCCCGGGATCACGGGCCTGCAGCTCCTCGACGCCAGGACGTATCTCCCCGACGACCTGTTGTTCAAGGCGGACATCGCCTCGATGTCGCACTCGCTGGAGCTGCGCTCGCCGTTGCTCGACCATCATCTCGCCGAGCTCGCGCTGGCGCTGCCGGACAATCTCAAGCAGCGAGGCTCGACCGGCAAGGTCGCGCTTCGCCGTGCGTTCGCGGATGTACTGCCGCCCGAGATCGGGAAGCGTGGCAAGCGGGGCTTCGGCGTTCCCGTGAGCCGGTGGTTCGGTGATGAACTTCGGGAGTTCGCCGGCGACCTGCTGCTCGGCGAGCGCGCCACCGGTCGCGGGATCCTCCGGCGCGACGCGGTCGAGGAACTGCTCTCGGCCCACGTGGAGGGGCGCACCGACCACGGCGCCCGCCTCTGGAGCCTCGTCATGCTCGAGCTCTGGCACCGTGAGTACGTCGACGACAGCCCGATCGCGACGACCGCAAGCAGATGATCCGCCGCTCCCACGCGATCGCGATCGTGCTCGCTTGCGCACTGCCGCGCCTGCTCGGGCTCGTCGCCGAACGGGGCAGCATCCTCGACGACTTCACCGAGAAAAGCGACGACTTCGCCCGGGTGTTCGTCGCGTCCGGGACGTTCGGCCTCATCCCTGGTGTCCCGTCGGCGTACACACAGCCGCTCTACTCCTTCTTCCTGATCCCGCTCTACTGGATCGACCGCTCCTGGTGGCTCGTCGGGGGCGCACAGATCCTCGTTGCGGTCATGGTCGCGTTCGTCGTGTACCTGATCGGGCTCCGCCTCGGCGACCAACGCGTCGCTCTCGCCGCCGCGCTCGTGTCGACGCTGCACCCCTACCTCGTCTGGCACGACATCCATCTCAACCGGGAGATCGTCGACCAGCTCGCCGGAGCGCTGCTCGTCCTCGGCACGCTCGCGTGCGCGGAGCGGCCGACCCTGCGCCGCGGACTGTTGCTCGGTCTCATCACCGGCTGTGCCGTGCTTGGGAACAGCCGGCTCCTCCTGCTGCCGCTCGTGCTCGGGGCGTACCTCGTGGTGTTGCGACGGCGCAAGGCCGTGATCCCCGTCGTCGCCGTGCTCGTGGGGACGATGATCGCAATCCTGCCGTGGACGGCGAGGAACCAGGCCCAACTCGGCTGCTTCACGATCACGACCGACGCGCGAGCGCTCTGGAAGGCGAACAACCCCGCCACGCTCGAGACGCTGCGGCGGGGTGAGTGGATCGACCAGGTACCCGACATCCCCGGAGCACCGCTCTCGCCGCAGGACGCGGCCGACCACTTCATCTCGACCGGAAAGATCATTCCCGTCGACGAATGCGCCCAGATGCGCTTCTACCAGGATCGGGTGTTCTCGTTCTGGCGCGAGCATCCGCAGGAGAAGGCGGAACTCGCAGGCGTCGCCGTCTGGGGGCTCTGGAATCCGATCGTCGGGCCGGCGAGCGATCGCTCGGAGGGAAGCGGTTCCTGGCTCGGCACCGCGCGTGACTGGATCGTCCCGGCCTGGTTCGTCGTGTTGCTCGGCTTCGCCGTCGCCGGGGCACGCCGGGTACCGCGTCGCTTCCTCGGTCTCGCGCTGACGCTGTTCGCCTACGAAACGGTGATGGCCGCGGTCTTCACGGGCGCGACCCGCTACCGGATGGCCTGGGAGTTCCTGCTCGCGTTGCTTGCCGCGCCGGCCGTCGTCGGCCTGCTCGACCGCATCAGGAGCCGGGCCCGGTGAAGGTGATCCACACCCATCGGATCGCCGGGATCGGCGGCTCCGAGCGCCACCTGCTGACGCTCCTGCCCGCTCTTGCCGCACGGGGGCTCGAGGTGTCGTTCGTCGGCCTCGATCTCGCGGGAGACGGCCCGGAGCCGTTCTATGCAGAGCTCGAGCGGGCGCAGATCCCCTTTGAGCGCATCGCGGCGGCTCACGATCTCTCGCCCCGAACGCCGGCCCGCCTGCGGCGCATCGTCACGCGGGAAAAGCCCGACCTGCTCCACACGCATCTCGTCCACGCCGAGACCTACGGGACGCTTGCCGCCGGCCGGACACCGATCGTGGCGACGAAGCACAACGACGACCCGTTCCGCGCCGGGGCGTTCCGCTTCGTCGAGCGCGCCCTCGCTCGCCGCTCGAAGCGTGTCATCTGCATCACGGAAGCACTCGCCCGTTTCAACCGCGACGTCGTCGGCCTGCCGGCCGCGAAGCTCAGAGTCGTACGCTACGGCATGGATGCGCCACCGCGAGCGTGGGCCAGCGATCCCCCGGTCTCGCTTCCCGCCAACGCCCGCGTGCTGCTCGCCGTCTCCCGCCTGGTGCCGCAGAAGGGCCTCGACGTCGCCGTGCGGGCGCTGCCGACGATCTGCGTCGCCGAACCGAACGCCATCCTCGTGGTGCTCGGCGAAGGGCCCGAGCGCGAGTCGCTGACGCGGCTCGCGCGATCACTCGGCGTCGAGCACGCGTTGCGGTTACCCGGGCATCTCGGAGACGTCACTCGATGGCTCGAGCAGTCCGCGCTGTTCGTGCATCCGGCCCGGTGGGAGGGTTTCGGGCTCGTCCTCCTCGAGGCGATGCTGGCAGGGCGAGCAGTCGTCGCCTCGAACGTGAGCGCGGTCCCGGAGATCGTCGAGGACGGCGTCACGGGGGTGCTCGTCGCCCCGGACGATCCGAGTGCGCTGGCACGCTCGGTTAGCGACCTGCTCGCGGACCCGGCTCGGGCAGCCGCGCTCGGCACGGCGGCGCTGACACGCGCCAGGTCGGCGTTCTCCGTCGAGCGGATGGCCACGGACACGATCGCCGTGTACGAGGAAGCGCTCCGCTCAACCTGAACGGCTGCCCGTCGCCGCGAGGCTGACGACGGCGTCCGCCCACGAGCCTACGGAGTGGCGCTCGCCAACCCTGCGCCTCAGCTCGGCACCGAGCTGTTGCCGGTCGGCGACGGTCAGAGCCTCGATCGCCCGGAACCGGTCGCCGAGCGCCTGTACGTCGTCGACCGGGAACCGGAGCACCGGCTCGAGATCGTCGACCAGCTCGTCGAAGAGAGGATTCGAGACGAGCACCGGGCAGCAGGCGGCGCACGCCTCGTAGACGACCTTGTCGGGGGCCCCGCTGCGGTGATTGTTGACGAGCACGTCGGCGGCCGCGAGGGCGCCGACAACCTCGCCGCGAGGGATCGGCCCGCCGAGGGTGACGGAACCGCCCAGCTCGAGCTCCGCCACGAGACGCTCGAGGTCGACTCGGTGGCGCTCCTCGGCCGTAGTCAGGGTAGGGCCGTAACACTCGAGTGTGACGTCGAGGCCTGCCCCGCGCGCGAGCCCCACGGCGCGAACGACCGGCTCGATTCCCTTCGTCTCCGAATACCGCCCGAGCACGAGCACGCGGAGCTCGCCGCCGGCCGGTCGGGGGGCGCACGGGAACTGGTCCAGGTCGATGCCGTGACCGATTCCGATCACCTTCGACGAGGCCACCGGAACCGCCCGGGCATCGACGCTGATCACTGCGTTCGAAAGACGCGTCGCCAACTCGAGTGTTCGAGTGCGGCTCCAGTGCGCGTACCAGAGCAGGACCGGGATCCCGACGGGGCGCGCGAGCGGCGCCGCCAGCACCGCGTAGATCGGGCACATGTGCGCGACAACGGCGGCCGGTCGCGGTCGCCGGGCGAGCTCCTGGCCGAGCACGGCGGCAAAGCGGATGCCGCGACCGGGCCGCGACCGGGCCGCGAACGTCCGCACCCTGCAGTTCGCCGGCAGCGCCCCCGGGATCGAGCTGTCGGTGAGCACGACGAGCTCGTCGCAGCGTTCGGCGAGCGCCCGGAGCTTGGCCACCGTGGCGCCAAGCACCGGATCGTCGGGGTCGACGCGCTGCGTGATGAAGACCAGCCGCACCCCGCTCATCGCCTCGCCAGCACCGCATCGACGAGAGCTCGCATCCGGCCCGCGAACTCCGGCGGGGTCGCCGTCCACCCTGGTGCAGCTTCGGCAGCAGCGGCCCCGAGTCGCGCTGCGAGGGCCGGGTCGGAGAGCAGCCGCTCGAGGGCGTCAGCGAGCGCCCCGGCGTCGTCGACCGGGACGAGGAGCCCGGTGACGTCGTGCTCGACGAGGTCGGGGATTCCTCCCGAGTCGGTCCCGACCACCGCCCGGCCGCGGCAGAACGCCTCCACGATCACGCGGCCCATGCCCTCGCGTCGCGACGGCAGCACGAGTACGGTCGAGGCGTCGAGCGCCGCCGCGACGCCCTCGGTGGTGAGCTCGGGTGTCCAGCGCACGCGTCCATCTGCCGACTCGACGAGCTCTTCGACGACGCCCTGCATCGCCCCGCGCCCGACGAGATGGAGTCGCGCCGACGGCACCCGGGCGGCGATGCGCGGCCAGGCGCGGACGAGCACGTCGACCGACTTGTAGCGCTCGAGCACGCCGACGAACAGCACCTCGGGCACGGCGGGAAGTCGAGCCGGCGGAGCCGCGAGGAACGGTTCCAGGTCCATGTAGGCGGGGAACGTCGCAGTTGGCTCGACCCCTGCCTCACGGACGAGCGAGGTGGTGAAGCCCGAGACGGTGCGAACCCCGTCGGCACGCGTGACGCCGAGCCGCGCGAGTCGATCGGCGGCCGGCGAAACGAGCCTCCGCAACGGCGATCCGAAGACGCGCGTGTCGTTGTGCCAGTCCCCGTGCACGTCGAGGACGACGGGCACGGCGGAACCGACGAGCCTGCGACCAAGGAGACCGAGCGCCGTGTCCCGGGGGCCCTGCACGATCACGATCTCGGGGTCGAAGGCCCTGATCGTCCTCGCCACGCGCACCGGCAGGGCGGCGTAGAACGCGGCTCCGTCCAGGAGGCCGACTGGAAACTGCGGCACCAGCGTGAATCGCTCCGTGTGAACCGCGCCGCCGTCGCGGGAGGTACCTAGCTGATGCCAGTCGAGAACTTCCGAAAGCGCGTCGAATCGTCGCTCGAGCGTCTGCGAGAGCGGCAGCCCATACCGCGTCCTCGCGACGAACAGGGTGCGAGGCAGGACCCGGGAAAGGCTCACGCGGCGGCCTCCTCGAGCGTACGCTCGAGACCCGCGAAGATCTCGCTCTGACCGTAGCGCTGCACCGACGGCGCCGCCGCCGCTCGCAGCCGTTCCTGCAATCGCGGCTCGGCCAGGAAGCGACGGATCGCTCCTGCGAGCGCCGCCGCGTCGCCCACGGGGACGAGCAGGCCGTTCTCGCCGTCGCGGACAACCTCCGGGACACCGCCGGCCGAGGTGGCGATCACGGGCGTGCCTACCGCGAGCGCCTCGACGACCGTGTGAGGAAAGTTCTCCCAACTCGAGGATAGGACGGATGCGTCGGCGGCGGCGAACAGCTCGAGCACGGTCGGCCGGGGCTGCGCCCCGAGGAGCGAGACGCGGGAGTGGAGGTGGCGTCTCGCGATCTCCGCCTCGAATGTCGTCTGCTCGGCCCCATCGCCCGCGACAACGAGCTGAACGCCGTCGCAGCCGTCGATCGCCTCGAGCAGCGTCCCCAGTGACTTCTGGGCCGTCAGGCGGCCGGCGAAGACCAGCGTCGGGCCCTCGAACCCGAAGCGACGGCGAAGCTCTTCGCGCGGCAGCGCCGGCAGCTCGGCGGGCGCCGGGTTCGGCAGCACCGTGACGCGGTCGGCCTCGACCCCCCAGGTGACGACGAGGTCACGCAGGTAGCTGCTCGGCGTGTAGACGTGCGAGGCACGGCGGAGCGTGAAGTCGCGCAGCCCGCGCAGCGCTCGGGCCGAGATACCGCCGCCGCCCTGGAAGGAGTCGACGTCGCCGGCCACCGCGCCACGCGCCCGGAGCCGTTCGAAGGCGGGGTCGCCGGTGAGCTTGACAACCACCGGAGTTCGCGTCGCGAGGCCAGCAATTCCGCTGCGGCCGAACATCCCCGTCGTGTAGACGACATCGGCCCGCAACGCCCGACGGGCAATCAGGGCCAGGCTCGCGAGGTGACGGACGCCGACCGGCAGCCGCCGCGACGTGAACCGCACAGGGTAGGGCTGCACAGGGTACGGCTGCGCGAGCGGGGGCTCGGAGGCCGTGATCACCACCTCGACCCGGTGGCCACGGCCGGCGAGGAACGCTGCCACATCCGGCGCATGGCTCGCCGGCCCGCCCACGTCGGGCGGCCAGATCCCCGAGACGACGAGCACCCTCACCGGGCCGAAGCACCCTCGACGCGTGGGGGCAGCGGCTCGCGGCGCAGGCGGCCGAGGAGGACGGCCCACGTGGCTGCGAAGGCGATGCTCGCGACGAGCATCGCGACGGCCCCTCCCGTGGCGCCCCAGCGGGCGCCGAGGAGGAGCAGCAGGGGGAGCAGGACGATGATCTCGATCCCATGGGCGATGATCCGGAGCGCCGGTCGGCCGATCGAGACCGGGAACGTCTTCGTCCAGCTCAGCACGAGTCGGAGGCATGCGGCCAGGAGCAGGATCCGAGCCGCGTCGGTTGCCGGTTCGTACTCGCTCCCCAGGATCGCCGACACGAGCCACGGCATCAAGACCCAGGCAGTCGGGGCCAGCACGATCGCGACCGTGCTGGCCCCGACCATGTAGCGCCGCAACGACCGGTATGTCTCGGCGACCAGTCCGTGCTCGACGTCGCGCGTCTGTTCGGTGAGGAGGATCAGCCGTACCGGTGCCGAGAGCGCTTCGAGCCCCGTGATCGGAGCCTGCGCAGCCCGGAAGTAGCCGACCTGGGTCGGCGTCGCGACGACGCCGAGCGCGATCGGGGCCAGGGTGTTGCGCATCGAGACGAGAGCGGTACCGAGGCCCGACTGGACGACGAATCGCGCGATCTCCCCCTGCTCGCCGCCGAGGGCTTCAGGGGCGAGCCGCGGGTGGGCCCGGAAGACCGCCCGCCCGGCAAGGCCGGAGCAGATGGAGCCGGCGACCTGTCCCGCGAGCACGCCGACGACGGCGCCGGTGACGCCGTAGCGGACGCCGATCGCCAATCCGACGAGCCGCAGGACCATGGCGAGCGCACTGAATGTGGCCCGCAGGTCGTGACGGCCCGCCACGATCATCGAAGCCCCCGCGATTCCTTCCGGAGACTGAGCCAGCGGGATGAAAGCGGCGACGACGAAGGCGGTTGTCTCGCCCTGCACGCCGAAGAGGTCGCCGAGGAACGGCGTCAGGGCGAGGATCACGAGCGTCGCGACGGCGCCACCCGCCCACTTGACCCCGAGCCCGATCCGAAAGAGTCGCCGCAGGCGTCCCCACTGCTCGGTGGCGACGTACCGGAAGCCGTACTTGACGACGGCCTCCTCGACGGTCGTGTCGAGGAGCAGTTGGAGGAAACCCGCGACCGAGAGTGCGAGGGTGAAGACGCCGAACTGCGACGGGCCGAGCACCCGAACTGCGATCAGGGTGCCGAGCAGGCCCGCCACCGTTCCGCCGTAGAGCGCGGCAGCAGTCGTTGCCCGACGCCTGAGAACCCGCGCGGCCATCGGAGCGGTCAGTATAGGTGCGCCGTGGAGCCGACATCCGACAGACGCCCGTCGCGGGGCGCCCTGGTGCTGGCGTTCTCGCTGTTCCTCATCTTCCGCCACGCGTCCTATGACCCGTCGCTCCACCTCGCCGTCGGGTCGACCACGCTTGACATCGGGATGACCGACCTCGGCGTGTTGCTCGCGGTGGGTGCGGCGTGCCTCGAGCTGCGCTCGGGACGCCGACTGCCGCGCGGGCGTCGGGTCTGGGTGCTCTGGTGCGGGGCCGCGTTCGGTGCCTGGATCGTCGTCGCGACGCTCTATGGTCCCTCGGTCTCGAGCTCGTACCCGCTGGCGGCGAGCCTGACGAGCGCGTCCAAGTTCGTCGAGTATCTCCTCCTCGCGCTCGCCGGGTCGGTCCTCGTCCGCACGCGGGCCGATGCGCTCGCCGTCGTCGGTGCCTTCGTCGTCCTCGGCGCGGCGGCAGCGCTCTGGGGGACGCTCCAGTTTCTCGGCCTCGTGGATGAGTTCGAGGGCCGAAGACCGCTGCAGCGGGAGGTCTCGTTTCTCGGCAACCACGACTTCGCCGCTGTCGGTGGTGCCACCCTCGGTGTTGCCTTCGCCGTGCTGGCGACGGGAATGCGCGGCCGGTGGCGCACGATCGCGTGGGTCGCGGCCGTGGCCGGGGTCGTGGGGGTCGTCCTCGGCGCGGCGATCACGACGACCGCTGCGGTGGTGCTGTGCGCCGGCATCGCTGTCGCGGTGGGCTGGCAACGGCGGCTGATCGACCGTCGGCGCACCCTTGCGATCGTTGCCCTCACGCTCGTCACGCTCGTCGGCTCAGTGACGCTCCGCAGCGGCGACATCACAAGCTTCTTCCGCTTCCTCGGCGTCGGTGACGACACCCGGAAGGAGACCACCCTCCAGAGCTACTCCCAGCGGACAGTACTGTCGTACATCGGGCTCCGTATCTTCCTCGGCCAACCTCTGCTCGGCGTCGGCTGGCAGGGAAGTCTGCTGGAGCCGAACTACGGCCCGTATCTCGTCGATGCCCGGCGCAGGTTCCCGGACGTCTCCGCCGGCGCGCTCCCCTCGCCCAAGCACCCGTGGGGGATCCAGAACGCGTACATCCAGGCGGGCGCCGACCTCGGGATCGTCGGTCTCGTGCTCGCGCTCGCGACCGTCCTCGGGGGCATCGCGGTCGCCGCCGCGGCGGCGGGGCGCGGACCGCCCGCGAACGTCGGCCTCGCCCTGATCACGCTCTTCGCGCTCCTCGTGGCAACATTCGAGTGGGGTGCGCTCGGTCTCATCCCCGGGATTCCGGTGACAGCACTGCTGTGGCTCGCGATCGGCGCGGCCACAGCGCTGCCACAGCGTGGCGACGACGAGGAGCCTGCGGGTTGACGGTGGACGGACGGAGTTGGCGACCGGTCGCCGCGGCGGCGGTCGTCGTCGCAGCCGCCTACCTGGGGTGGGCAGGGTGGTATGTCGCGGGCGACAGCCGCTCGTTGAGCAGCCTCGCGAACGTCGGCTCGGTCTTTCTCGAGCGGAGCGACACGAGCCCGCGGATCAACCGGCCCACGCCCCATCGGGGATCCCGGAGCGGCTACGACGGCCAGTTCTTCCTCTTCGTCGCCCTCGATCCGGTCGGTGCCAGGCCCTACCTCGACGAACCGAGCTATCGGTACGGCCGGATCCTGTACCCGCTGCTCGTGCGGGCCGCAGCGCTCGACAAGCCGAGCCGCATGCCTGCGATGCTGCCGCTCGTCAACATCGCCGCTCTGATCGCGGCGACGGCAGCCCTCGCCCGCTTCCTGCAACGACGCGGCACATCGCCATGGTTCGCCCTGCTCTTCGGCCTCTATCCTGGTGTCTTCCTCGCCACCACCCGCGACCTGAGCGAGCCCTTCGCGTACTCCCTCGTCGCCCTGGCTCTGTTGACGCTCGACCGGCCCGAACGCCAGGGCTCGTCGTGGGAACCGTCCCGCTCGCCCTGGCCGACCTGACCCGGGAGACGACGCTCCTGTTCGCGGTCGCAGCAGCGTGGGGCGTCGCCCGCGGAGAGCTCGGGGAGCAGCCAGGCAGGGGACGTGGAGCCGCACTGCTCGCCGGAGCGATCGCTCCGTACCTCGTGTTGAAGGCAGCTCTCGCGGTGTGGCTCGGCTCGGTCGGTTCGGGGTCGCAGACGGAGTTCTCGGTCGTCCCGTTCGGCGGCTTCCTCGCCGACTGGCCGCCCGGGGTGCGTTCGCCCTCTGGCTCAGCCCCTGCTACTGGCTGCTGCCGCAGGTCCTCGAACGCTGATGCCCCGTGGGGGTGCAGTAGCGACGTGGAGTAGCATTGCTCCGTGCCGGCGCCTTGCCAGACGACGTCCTCGCGGGAGCAAGCGGGGTGACACGAAGGGTTCTCGTCACCGGCGGCGGCGGGTTCATCGGCTCGAACCTCGTGAGCGCCCTCCTCGAACGGGGAGACCGCGTCCGCGTCCTCGACAACTTCTCGACCGGCCGCCGGACGAACCTCGCGCCGCTGCTCGACGAGATCGAGGTCGTCGAGGGCGACCTGCGCTCCTACGAGCGCGTCCACACGGCGGTACGCGGGGTCGAGGTCGTCTTCCACCAGGGGGCGCTCGGATCGGTGCCACGGTCGGTGCAGGATCCGCTCACCTCGACCGCCGTCAACATCGAGGGGACGTTGAATGTCCTGCTCGCCGCGCGTGACGAGGGGGTCGCACGGGTCGTCGCCGCCTCGTCCTCGTCGGTGTACGGCGACGGCGGCACGTTTCCGCGGGTCGAGACCCAGGCGCCGAACCCGATCTCGCCGTACGCGGTCGCGAAGCTCGCGGCGGAGCGGTTCTGTATCAGCTTCCACAGGGTCTACGGGATCGAGACGGTCGCCCTCCGCTACTTCAACGTCTTCGGGCCGCGACAGGACCCGAACTCGCAGTACGCCGCCGTCGTGCCGCTCTTCGTCCACGCGATCCGCGAGGGCCGGCCGGTGACGATCTTCGGGACGGGCGAACAGTCGCGCGACTTCACCTACGTCGACAACATCGTCTCGGCGAATCTCGCCGCAGCGGACGCCGCCGCGGCCGGCGGTTGCGTCCTGAACGTGGCGGCCGGCGGCTCAGAGACGGTCAACACCCTGGCCGAGACGATCGGTAGGCTGCTCGGCCTCCCGGTCGAACGAACGTTCGAGCCGTGTCGCCCCGGCGACGTCGAGCAGTCGTGGGCCGATATCTCCGCGGCAGCCGAGACGATCGGCTACGAGCCGCGAGTCGGCTTCGAGGAGGGCCTGCGGCGAACGATCGAGAGCCTCACGGGCGACGAGGCAGCCTCGTCAGCATCGTGAGATCTGGCCTCGGGACGCTGGACGGGACGGACGCCGGTCG
Organism: uncultured Gaiellales bacterium; assembly: GCA_964581085.1. GTDB lineage: Bacteria > Actinomycetota > Thermoleophilia > Gaiellales > Gaiellaceae > Gaiella. The sequence goes on from CAZOMP010000001.1 coordinate 353,971, forward strand.
CTACCTGGCGGCCCGCGACTTGGCCGCCCCTGATCTGGCGACCTTGCGCGCCTTGGGGACGGTGAGCTCCTCGAACGTCTCGCGTGCGATCTTGCGAGCACCGCTCGCCGTGTAGAGACCCGACTGCCAGCCCGCCCCGACCCGGGCTTCGTCGCGCAGGAGGAACCAGATCATCATGTCCACCCTGGGATTGGCGACGAGCTTGTTCCAGGCCATCTGCATGTACTTCGCCTGCTGGAGCGGCGTCACGCCGAAGAGCTTGTCGGGCGGGTTCGTCTGGTAGCCGTACTCGGTGATCCAGATCCGCATGTTCGGATACAGATGCTGCAGCTCGGTCGTGAGGAGGTTGAAGTTGCCGAGCGTGACCGCCGTCGGCGGTGCGCCTCGCTTGCCCGGCGGCGGCGGCGTGTTCGGCGTCTCGGACTTGTTTCCGTAATAGGGATGATGAGCGTAGGCGTCGAACCCCCGGGCGCCGGCGTTGTACATGGCGCGCAGGAAGGCGAGTGGGGAAACGGACGAGCGTACGGTGCCGGGCTGGTTGTTGCCACGCGGGGAGGTGACGCCACAGGCGACCTTGTTCGTGGAGTGGACCGCGTGCACGGCGGCCACGACCGTGTTGCAGATCGCGGCATAGGTGATCGGGCTCTCCATCACCCACTTTCCACCCGCCTTGACGAACTGCGGCTTCAGGAAGACCGGGTTGTTCGGCTCGTTCCAGGCGATCCACTTCGAGACCCGGCCGATCGCCTCCCCGTCCCCGTCCGTCCACGTTCCCGAGTAGCGTCGCGCCGCGGCGGTGACGAACGCCTTCAGATCGCTCATCTTCCTGGGGCCGGTGTTCCACGCACTCGAGCCGCTTTCCCACTCGGGCGTCCCGAGCACGGTGAAGATCGGCTGCATCTTGAAGGCGAGCGCGTAGCGCACCGTACGGTCGTACGTGTCCCAGTCGTAAGCGGGGTCGTTCGGGTTGGTGGCGTTGGTCGGCCGCCGCGTGGCGACGCCGTTGGGGCCGCCCCACCAGAGGTTGACGCGGATCAGCTGCGCCCCGGCCTGGTAGAGGATCGGGAAGACCTTGTCAGGGTTGCCGTAGAGGATCTGGGCGTCGTCGTAGATCCCCTTCTGGATGTACCGCGACGCCTGCGCCGTGGACGCACCGAAGGCGGCCGCAACCACGAGCATCGCGGCCAGGAGTGCAACGAGCCTACGCAACAGCCGCGTTCCTGCCGAGTGTTGCGAGCGTGCGCCGTAGGCCCTCGTCCAGCTCGATCTCGGGACTCCAGTTGAGGAGCTGCCGGGCGCGGGTGATGTCCGGCTGACGCACCTGCGGGTCGTCGACGGGAAGCGCTTCGAAGACGATCTGGCTCGCCGACCCCGTCACGCGGACGACCGCCTGTGCGAGCTCGAGGAGCGTCATCTCGGTCGGGTTGCCGATGTTGACGGGTAGGTGCTCACCCGACTCGGCGAGCAGGATCAGCCCCCGGATCAGGTCGTCGACATAGCAGAAGCTCCGGGTCTGGGCGCCCGAGCCGAAGACCGTGATCGGCTTCTCCTCGAGTGCCTGCCGAATGAACGTCGGAATCGCGCGACCGTCGTGGGGGCGCATGCGAGGGCCGTAGCTGTTGAAGATCCGCACGATCGCGGTGTCCACGCCCTGCTGGCGGTGGTAAGCCATCGTCAGCGCCTCGGCATAGCGTTTGGCCTCGTCGTAGACGCCGCGCGGGCCGATCGGGTTCACATGCCCCCAGTAGGTCTCGGGCTGCGGATGCACCTGAGGGTCGCCGTAGACCTCGCTCGTGGAGGCGAGCAGGAACCGTGCCCGCTTCACCTTTGCAAGCCCGAGCGCGTTGTGGGTGCCGTGGGAGCCGACCTTGAGCGTCTGCAGGGGGAGCCTCAGGTAGTCGATCGGGCTCGCCGGGCTCGCGAGGTGGTAGACGAAGTCGACCGGCTCGGCGATCTCGACGTGCTCAGTCAGGTCGCGCGGGAGGAAGGCGAAGAGATCGGAGCGGAGGTGCTCGATGTTGGCGAGCGACCCGGTCTCGAGGTTGTCGACGCAGATCACGCGGTGGCCGCGCGTCAGCAGCGCCTCGCACAGATGGGAACCGAGAAATCCCGCCCCACCGGTGACGACAGACGTCGGCATGCGGGAGATCGTAGCGCCCGTCCTCACGGTCGCCGCCAACCCTTACAGATCCTGCACGACTGCGTCGCGGGCACCGGGTGCGGCGCAGCGACGGAGCTCACACACGAGCAGGACAAAGATCGCAATCAGGAGCAGATTTCGAACGAACAGGACCCAGACGCCCCAGCCTGTGATCGTGAGGCCCTCCCAGGCGCGCTGCTCGAGCTGGGTCAGGGCCAGGGCGACGGCGAGTAGTACCGTCGCCAGACGCCCCAGGCGACCCGCGACGAGCGGCACGAGCGGCACGAGCCAGACGAGGAATTGGGGCGAGAGCACCTTGGCGAACACCGTGAAGCCGACGGCAGTCGCCGCGAAGGCGACGGTCAGCGAACGCAACGTCTCGGCCCTTCGCCAGTAGAGCACGAGCACGAGCAGTACCGCGGCGACCTCCACCACGGTCGAGAGCGTCGCAATGAGCTCCGCCGGTCTGCCCGCGAGATCGACCGACCCGGGGTCACCGGCGATGATGTGCGCGTTGTAGACGCCGAGTCGATCGGCGACGAGGAGGAGCGACCCACCGAGGCTTTCCGTGTGCAGGTGTCGCCGAGCCTGTGACCAGAGGCTGAAGCCGACCCCTCCCGGGGCATTGACGAAGAAGGGAAGGAAGAAGGCGCACGTCACCACGGCGAATGCGACAACCGCCTCGACGAGCACCCGCGGCCCGCGGGTGCGCCAGATGCGCACGGCGACGACAGGGCCGGTCGAGATGGCGAGGATCTTCGTCACGAATCCGGCCGCGAGCAGGCCCGCGGAGGCGCGCACGCTGCCGGCGAGCAGGAGCGCAAGGCCGATCGCGACGAGTGCAGTCGGCCACGGGTCGTAGCGATTCAGGAACACATGCCCGAGAAGAGCCGGCGTCAGGGCGACGAGCCCGAGTGCGAGAACGACCTGCGCGCGACCCGCCCGCAGGAGCGAAAGCGACCACGCGCACGCCACGAGGACGGCGAGATACACAACTGCCATCAACGACTTGAACGTCTGGAGATATCCCTGCGCGCTGTCGGTCACGAGCGCCGGAGCGAGGAAGACGGGGAACGCCCCCGGCGGATACTCGACGTAGAAGTCGTCGTACGGGATCCTTCCGTCCAGCATCAGCCGCCCGTACTTCTCGTACTGGTTCACGTCGCCCCACGGTCGGGAGGTGCCAAGACCGCCATCGGAGAAGTAGCAGCCGAAGGCGAAGACCACGGTCGCTGCGAGAGTCGTCGCTACCAGCAGGCGGCGTGTTGCTGGAATCGCCGACGAAGTTCCTGCTGAAAGCTGGTTCGTGCCGGTCACGACGCCCGAGCGTACCCCGTCCCCGCGACGGCGTGGCCTCGACAATCGTCGCTCGGCAGCGGCCCCATCAACCGAACGACGTGACGAGCAACGCCGAGTAGCTGAACAGATACAGCACCATCCAGGCGATCAGCACGGCACGGGTCGACACCGAACGTCGCCAGGCCCAGATCGCCGAACAGACCGCGAAGATACCCGCCGCGGGAGCGAGGAAGAGGAGGTAGTGGGCCTGGATCGGATCACCGTCGGTCTGCGGAAACCGCAGCAACGTGACGATGTAGGCGGCCCAGCCAAGCACGAAGAGAATCGACAGCGCGGCGAACGTCGCATCGGCAGGTCCGATTCCAACACCGCCGATCGCCCGGCGCAGTGCCGGCAGGCCGAAACAGACGAGGCCACCCAGCACGAGGGCGTCGCCGCCGAAGCCGAGCACGCTCTGCGTCGAGGCGAGGAAGCGCTCCGGGCGCGACGAGGTGGCCCAGTTGTGGCTGGCGCCGAACCAGTCACTCCAGAGATCGGCGTGGAATTTCGGCAACAACTCGTTCTTGAACGATTCGCGGTACGGCCTCGTGATGAGCTCCGGGAACGGCAAGGAGACGAAGAACGACAGGGGCTGCCGGGGCAGCATGTACCCGGGCCGGTCGAGGTTGGACTGGATCGGGTTCCCAAACCGTGACGTCTGGTAACCCCACCACGGGCCGGCGACGAGCAGGGTGGCGGCCAGCGCGACGACCGCGAACCTCACCGCGTGACGGCGTCCGAGCACGAGCACGATCACCCCGACGGAGACGATCAGGATCGGGGCGGATTGCCGCACGAGCACCGAGCACCCGAGTGCTGCGCCGACCGCGATCCCTCGCTCGATGCCCCACCCGGTACGGCGGGCACCGAGCACGAGCAGCACCGCCACGAGCGCCAGCAGTGCGAAGAGTGGATCGGGGTGAAACACGAGCCCGATCCGGAGGACGGCCGGGATGAGCGCGATCGCAGCCGCCGCAAGTGCAGGAGCGTAGACGCGTTCGGGCCACGCCTCGTGGGCGAGGAGCGCGGTGCCGACCACGAGCGCTCCCGTCACCGCGAGCGTCAGCAGCGCCTTCGCCGACCACGGCTGCTCGTGGAGATACGTCATCAGGTAGGCGGCTGCCCAGAGGCCGCCAACGACCGCGGCAGCAAGACCGGCAAACCACGACCTCGATCGGCGGCTGCTCAGCGGCAGCACCAGAAGGGCGACGACGACCAGAGCAACCCAGATCCCGCGACGGACGGGGCTCGGTAAGCCGATCAGCGGCCGGCCGGCGTCGAACGAGAGCGCACCCACGGCCCTGTCGAGGTACGCGCCGAGCATCGGGTAGCCGGGTGGGAGTGAGAACTCGTAGTTCTCACTCTCGGTCGGCAGGCGTCCCGTCTGCCGGAGCGTGTCGGCGTACTCCTTGATCGCTCCCGAATCGTAGGCTCCGGCGTCGCCGATCCGGGTCAGGCCCGACCAGCCGGCGAGCAGGTACGCGAGTACGACGAGGCCGACGGTGGCGACCATCAGGCCGCGCGACGGCAGCACACGCAGTCGGGCCTCGATCCGTGGCACATGCATCCCAGGGAACGACCCTAGACCAGATCGAGGACGAGCCCGAGGGCGTCGTCGACCTCGCGCCGACATTGCGATGTCACCGCAACTCCTTGAAGGCGTCGCCGTCCCAGCCGAGGATCGGGTTGAGGCTGCGGATCCCCGTCCAACCGACGACGAGGAAGACGGCCACCATCGCCGACAGTGCGGTCGCGCTCCAACGCACGCGCACCGCGTCCCTCACCGTGGTCGTGGCTGCAGGAAGCGCGACCGACGTCACGCGCAGACTCTCAGCGCCCGGAGCAGGAACCCCTGCCACTCGGCGACGGCGTCCGCACCGCGGCGCGTGCTGAGATGCCCGCCGCCCATCACGCGCAGAACGAAGGGGCCGCCGTCGGCCTCGTCCTGCAGCCGCGCCACGAGCTTGCGCGCATGCCAGGCGGGGCAGCGCATGTCGTTCGCGCCCGCGACGACAAGAGTCGGCGGGTAGACCTTGCCCCCGACGACGTTGTGATAGGGCGAGTAGGCGCGCAGGATCTTCGCATCGGCCGGAACGTCGGGATTGCCGTACTCGCGCAGCCCGGTTTCACCGTAGGGGCTCAGGTGATAGCGGAGCATGTCCGTGACCGGTACGAGCGAGCAGACGGCACACCAGAGATCGGGACGCTGCGTCAGCGCCACGGCCGCCATCAGGCCGCCGTTCGAGCCGCCGAGCACCGCCCGCCGCCTCGGATCGGCGATCCCGCGTGCCGCGACGTCCTCGGCCACCGCGTAGAGGTCGTCGTAGGAGCGCTGCTTGCGGTCGAGGGCGCCGTCGCGATGGAACCCCGTTCCCTCCTCGCCGCCGCCGCGGATATGGGCCAGTACGAACGCCGCCCCTGCCTCGACGAGGTGGGCGTTGGCACCGAGCGAGCCGCGCACGAGAGCGGCGTTCCAGCCGCCGTAGGCGTAGACGACGACCGGCAGCCCCGAGGGCTCGAGGTCGGCGCGGTGGACGACCTCGTAGCCCACCGGGGCGCCGTCGGGAGCGTTTGCGTTCAGCCGGGTGACGGCGAAGGGGAACGTCGCCTGCGGCGGTCGCAACTCGGAGACGGTCCCGTCCTCGCAGCGGTAGAGACCCGGCGAGCGGTCGGGAGCACCGAAGACGAACGAGAAACCGTCGGCATCGCCGGCGACACCGGCGACGTCGTTCGCCGTCGCGGGCTGGCCGGTGCCGGACGTACCGCTCGCCGAGACATGGCCGGCGCCGGGCAGCTCCAGCTCCTCCACCCCGCCCTGTCCGTCGAGCATGAGTACGACCGAGGCCGCCTCGCGCAGCGCCGAGACGACGAGTAGGCCCGCGGCGCGCTCCACGAACCGGAGCACCAGCTCGTCCTCGGGCAGCAACTCCTGCCAGGTGGCACGGTCTGAGGCGGTTGCGACGGGGATCCTGACGAGGCGTCCACGCGGGGCGTCCTCCGTGCAGACGGCGACGTAGTGGTCGCCGACGAAGACGCCGTTGCAGGTGCCGTCGACGTCGAGCAGGAACGGCCGCCAGGCGCCCTCCGGCAGCTCCCGGATCCAGTCGGCGCGAGGTTCGACCTCGCTCGTGACGGCAACGAGGTAGCGGCCGTCGTCGGACACCTGCGGGTAGACGCAGTAGGGCTCGCGTACGTCGATCGGCTCCGGCGGCGAGGGGTCGCCCTGTCCGAGTCGGTGCAGCCGGAGCACCTTGTCGACCCGCTCGAAGTCGGACGCGGTGCCGGTGTTGACGGCAAAGCAGCTCTCGTCGGGCAGCCAGGCGACGGTCGCGTTCGAGGCAAACGGAATCCTGTCGTCGAACACTTCACCGGTCGCCGTCTCGACGACGTGGAGCACGCTCTGCTCGTCGCCGTCGCTCGAGAGCCCGTAGGCGACGCGCGCGCCCCGGGGCGAGGGGAAGAACCAGTCGAGCGTCGCAGCGCCTGCGTCGACGAGCACGCGGCCCTCGCCCGTCGGCGTCCCGGCGACGACGAGCGTCTGCCCCTCGAGCCGGAACCAGGAAGGACCGTGGCGACGCGGCGCCGTCACCGCCGTGCGCGCGAGGTGCGGGGCGACCGCCTCCCGCAGTGCCGCAAACCCGTCCCAGTCGCGCAGGTAGGCGTCGGCCTCCTCGTTGCGCTCCCGCTCCCAGGCGAGCGTCTCCTCCGAGTCGACCTCGAGCCGAAGGAACGGGTCGGCCAGGCTCGTCATCTGCGCAACTCCTTGTTCGACTCCTGGTCGAACCACATCCCGAAGAGCACGAACTGGGTTCCCGAGATCAGGAGCAGCGCCACGAGCACCACCGTCGCCGTCGTGATCTCGTTTCCAAATGCGAGCCGCGAGACGGCGACGATGGTCCCGAGCACGAGCCCGAGCAGAGTCATCACGGTGCCGAGCGCGTAGAAGAAGACGAGCGGGTGGAAGTCGCGGATCACGTACTTCTCCTTCATCCGCCACCAGAAGCCCTTGACGAGGAGCCACGCGATCCGCGGGGCCACATGGTGGATCCGGATTCCCGAGCGCTCGCCGACGCCGTAGATGGGCCGCGAGGGGACATCGCGAACGCTCGCCGAGACGACGTTGAGGTGGACGAGCAGGTCGTTCGGGAAGCCGTAGCGGCGGTAGATCCGCGGCAGGTCGAGCCGGTCGAGGGCGACCAGCGAGAGCGCCGTGTAACCGGCCTGCGAGTCGGCCACGTGCCAGTAGCCGGACGCGATCTTCGTCAGCAGCGACAGCACCGCATTGCCGAGGTAGCGACTGCGTGGGATCAGCGTCCACGCCTCGCCGGTGATCAGCCGGTTCGCCTTCGTGTAGTCGACCTCGCCCCGCGCGACGGGCGCGACGAGGCCTGCAAGCTCGTCCGGGTCCATCTGGTTGTCGGCCGCCATCACGCAGGTGACGTCGATCCGTTCCTCGCGCGCGCGCTCGTAGCCCGTCACGATGGCGGCACCGACGCCGCCGTTGCGCTCGTGGACGATCACCTCGACGCGCGGATCGGCGACGCTGCGCGCCACTCCCGCAGTTCCGTCCGGCGAGGCGTCGTCGACGACGACGATCCTGTCGACGAAGTCGGGGATGCCGCGCAGCGTCTCCCCGATCAGGCTCTCCTCCTCGAACGCAGGCACGACGACGGCGACGCGCTTGCCCTCGACCATGTCCGCCGCCTACGCGGCCCGCGCGTGTCGCCGCTCGAGGAACGGGTCTGCGAGTGCCGCCGCGAGCGCACCGACGAGGAGCCCGATCAGGGCACCCACCGCGGCGGCGTTGCGCCGGCTCGTGGCAGTCGTCTTGCTCGGCACCGCAGGGGTCACGATCTTGCTCTTCTCGACGTTCTCGGCCAGCGAGAGCAACTGCTGGTTCTGGAAGAGCTCCTGCTGGACGGTGCCCCGCCGCTGCTCCGAGAAGCTGATCGTGTTGTTCAGCGTCCCGATCGCGATCAGCTTGTCCGTCGAGGAGATCGTCTTGTCCTTCACGAGCGCCTGCTGCTGGGCGACCGCGCTCGATACGCGCTCGTTGATGTCCGCCAGCTCCGCCTTGCTCGAGTCGATCTGCCTGTCGAGCAGCGAGATCTTCTGGTCGACGTACGTCGAGACGACGTCGACCACCGACTGCGCCAGCGAGTCGGCGGCCTCGGCTGCCCTGTGCCCCGCGTTGGCGTTGACGGACACCTCGACGAGCGGGGAGACGTTCTTTCCCTGTCCCGCGGAGACGACTGCCTGGGAGGTGATGTTGCCGCGCAGCTGACCGAGTGTGAGCCCGCTCGCGCGCGCTGCGCGCCGGAGCGCGTACTCGGAGCGGATGATCTGGCTCACCGTTTTCGGATTGGTGGCGAGGCTCTGGATCTGCCCGCCGCCGGAGGGCGTGAACGGCTGTCCCAGGTAGAGCAGCGCCCGGGCGTTGAACGTCTCGCCGCCCCCGACCGAGGCGAGCACGCCGAGGATGGCGCCGGCGACGAGCCCGGCGACCGGCAGCCACCAACGGGCGGTGATTCGCGTCCAGGCGGAGCGGAGGTCGACCTCGCGCTCGGCATCCCGGTCGCGGGTGGCGGCAGGGTCGCTCATCGCGCCGCGACCGTAGCAGCGACCCAGGCCCACTGTGCTGCCAACCCGTCGCGCAGTGTGGTCGACGGCTGCCAGCCGAGATCGCCGCGGATGCGCGTCGTATCGGCGAGCGAGCGCCTCTGGTCGCCGGCGACGACGTCCTCGTGTCGCACCTCGAGCGTCTTGCCGGACACCTCCTCCAGCAGCGCGATCGTTTCCCGCATCGTCGCCTCCTCGCCGCCCCCCACGTTGTAGGTGCCGACACCGCGCTCCATCGCGACGACCGTGGCCGCGACGACGTCGGCCACGTAGGTGAAGCTCCGCGACTGCAGGCCGTCGCCAAAGAGATGAAAGGGGCGGTTCTCGGCGAGGCAGGTCGCTATCCGCGTGAACGCCATGTCAGGTCGCTGCCGGGGCCCGTAGACGCTGAAGTACCGCAGCACGACGGCGTCGAGGCCAAAGCCCCGTTCGTATGCCGACGCCAGGTGCTCGCAGCCGAGCTTCGTGATCCCGTAGGGGGAGATCGGACGCGGGAGCACGTCCTCCGTCGTCGGGTAGCGCTCGGACGCGCCGTAGACGCTCGAGGTGGAAGCAAAGACGACTCGGACGCCCGCCTGCGCAGCGGCGGCGAACAGACGCTGCGAGGCGAGCAGGTTCCGCTCCAGATACGTGTCGAAGACATCGCCGAAGCTCCGCACTCCGGGCTGGCCGGCGAGGTGGAAGACGCCGTCGAAGCCCTCGAGCTCGATCGTGTCGCGAGCGAGGTCGAGGCGACGAACCTCGACGCCCGAGGCGGCGACGTTCTCCTCCTTCAGCCGCAGGTCGTAGTAGTCCGTGAAGCTGTCGAGACCGGTGACGTCGTGGCGGCCCTCGAGCAGAGCCGTGCAGAGGTGCGAGCCGATGAAGCCCGCGGCACCGGTGACGAGGTAGCGCATCGGCGGAACTGTAGAGATCGGTGCCGCCGCCAGGTCAGGCCGGCGCGACCCCCTCCTCCACCGGGGCGAGCACTCCGTCCGCACCTTCTGTAAGCACGACCTCGGCGTAGTACCGCGTCATCGAGATCCCGGCCCGGTAGTCGCCGAGGCGCGGCTCCGGATGCTCGCCGCGGGCCAGGGCGAGCGCGAGCTCCGGATAGCCGCCGCCGGCCGCGAGCGGCAACGGGAAAGCGCCGCCGAAGCGCGGGTTCACGTCCGTCACGGGAAGCGTCCCGTCGGCCTCCCGGAAGCACTGGACGCAGGCGGGGCCGACGATGCCGACGGTCTCCGCCACCCGGCGGGCATGCTCGATCAGCTCGTGGTCGAGAATCGACGTGCCCTTGATCGACTCGCCGCCCTTCGAGTGGATCATCGTCCGGGCGATCGCGTTGAGGCAGCGGCCCTCGAGGTCGCAGAAGACGTCGATCGAGAACTCCTTTCCCCGACAGAGCTCCTGCACCATCGATTCGACGGGCGTGTGAGCGAGGAAGAACGCGAGCTCGTCGGGGTCGGCCGCCCGGTAGATGTGCCGGGAGCCGAATCCTTCCCTGATCTTCACGAGCAGCGGGTAGCGCACGTCGTCCGGGACCTCGGCCGGCAGCCAGGTGCGTGGGCTCGGGATCCCGTGCTCCTCGAAGAACAGGTGGGCGGTGAACTTGTCGGACATCCGTGCCACGACCTCGTAGGGCGGCGCGAGCAGGAGCGCCGGGGCGAGCAGCTCGCGGCCGCGCGCGACGATGCTCTGGTCGATATCGGTGACCGGCACGACGAGCTCGACGCCGTACTCGCCGACGAGCCCGGCGAGCGCAGCGAGGTAACCGGGATCGGTGACGCGGGGCACGAGCGCCCGGTGGTCGGCGTGGTAGAGCGCCGGCGCCAGAGGATCGAGGTCGGAGGCAATCACGGTCGCGCCCGCCCGCCGGAACGCCGTGACGATGTCGACGCGCTGGCCGGCACAGGTGATCAGGACTGCCGTCACGGTCGCAGAGCGTAGCGAGGCAGCGGTCAGAGGACGCCGAGGAGGCGCCCGAAGACCTCGATCCGCAGACCCGAGTAGGCGGCGAGAGCGAGCACGACGACGAGAGGCACGAGCAGGCGGGGGCGACGGCGGAGGACGAGGTCGCAGCCGTAGCCGAAGCAGAGCGCCCAGGCGGGGACGGTCGTCAGCATGTAGGTCGCCTTCACGGTGTCGCCGTCGACCGTGGGGTAGCTCAAGCCGAAGTAGAGGAGCCCGGCGAGCCCGGCAAGCGGGAGCAGGCAGACGAGCAGCCGCTCGGGTCTCGTCCGCAGTGCGGCTCGACGCAGCGACCCTCCCAACAGGAGCAGCCAGCCGAACGCGATCAGAATGGTGGGCACGATCGCGAGGACGAGCTGGACGACGAGCTGGACGCGCTCCCCCTCGTCGGGCGTTCCCTGGCTCGAGGCGTTCCAGACGAAGACACCGTAGTAGTCGCCGAAGCCGTCTGCGTAGAGCACGGGCAGGAAGCGGTTGTCGAGATGGTGCCGATAGGGCGTTCCGAACACCTCTCGCAGCATCGGGGCGACGTAGAACGCTGCCGGCTGTCGCTGCCAGAGGGGCACGGGTTGCTGGGGCCGGTCGAAGACCGGGTTCGTGTAACGAGAGGCCTGGTAGGCGTACCACGGTCCCGCCACGACCGCCGTCGCCGCAAGTGTGACCGCGAGGGCAACGAGCACACGGCGCCGTTCGCCGACGCGGGCGGCTGCGAGCACGCAGAACACGATCACGACGACGGCGAACGTCCACAGCGAGAACGCCCGCACGAGCTGCCCCGCTCCGAGCGCGGCACCGACGGCGATCGCGTTCCAGGCTCCGTAGCGACGCCGGACGATCAGTCGCGCGGCGAGGACGAGCGCGAGCGTGCTGAAGAAGAGCGAAAGCGTCTCGGGGTGCACCATCGCCGCCGAGCGGGGCGCGAGCACGCCGAAGCTGAAGAGACCGAGCGCCGCAAGGCGAAGCCGTTCCCGGCCGGGGAAGACGAGCAGCGCCAGCTCGAGCAGGAGCACGGCCGTGCCGACGAGGAGCGCCGCGTTCATCGCCTGGACGACGCGCAGCGGCTGTCCGAGGCCCACGTGCTCGCCGACCCAGATCCCCGCGGCGGCGAGGGCGTAGAAGCCCGGCGGCGTGTAGTACTCGCCGACGCCGTTCGGGAGCCCCTTCCCGTGGAGGATCGAGAGCGCGTAGGCGAGGTGATGGGTGGCGTCGTAGCCGAGCCCGGGCGGGTAGCGGAGGGTGTTCCAGCAGGCGACGAGGGCGAGGACGGCGAGCACCACGAGCGAGCCGCGGCCGTACCTCGCGATCACGAGCTGCCGTTTCGCCGCCAGCCGCCGGACTCGCCGCGGTAGGTGCCGCCGAAGAGCGCGAGTGGGGTGCGCAGGAGGATCTTCAGGTCGAGCAGCGGCGAGCGGTTCTCGACGTACCAGATGTCGAGCTCGATCCGGTCTGCCCAGGGCAGCGTCGCCCGGCCGTGCACCTGGGCCCAGCCGGTCAATCCGGGCCGGACGTCGAGCCGGCGCCGCTGTCGCTCGGTGTAGGTGTCGACCTGGTAGCGGAGCGTCGGCCGCGGGCCGATCAGGCTCATCTCGCCCCGGAGGACGTTCCAGAGTTGTGGCAGCTCGTCGATCGACGTCCGGCGCAGGAGGCTGCCGATGCGCGTGATCCGGCTGTCGCCCCTGTCGACCGCGAAGCCGAGGCCCTTGCTCTCGGCGCCGACGACCATCGTCCTCAGCTTCAGCAGCTCGAAGTCGACGCCGTCCCTGCCCACGCGCGTCTGCCGGTAGAGGACCGGGCCGCCGTCTTCCAGCTTGATCGCCACCGCCGAGGCGGCGAGCAAAGGGCTCGTGAGCGCGAGCCCGAGCGCCGCCGAGAGGGCGTCGAGCGCCCGGTTCACCGGGTTCCCTCCGCCGCCTCCCAGGTCGCCGGGACGCCGTGGCGCAGGTAGTTCGAGAGCGCGGCGACCGTGGCCCAGGTGACGAGCGTGTAGTAGCGGGCGAGCGGGACTCCGGCCGCGGCCGCGGCGAGGAGTGCCACCTGCCCGGCGAACACGATGGTGTAAGCGGGCCCGTCGCCGACGAGGGCGACGCTCGTGAGGAGCAGCGTCAGGTGGAGGACGCCGCTGCCGTAGCGCAGGAGCCGATGCGAGACGATCTCGACGAGGTAGCCGGGAGGCAAGCGGCGAAACATGGAGCCGCGCAGGGTGATCTCCCAGCAGTGCTCGAACATCCGCACCTTGCGCCGGTACTCCGTCTCGTTGGTCGGCGTCGGCTTTTCGAACGCGTGCGCTGCCGGCTCGTAGACCGCCCGGCGTCCCTCCTGCACCATCCGGTAGGGAAACGAGAGGTCATGGCCCCAGCGTGGGTCGACCTCGACGTAGTCGGCCCGTTTGACCGCGTAGATCGAGCCGTTGCCGCCCGTGATCGAGCCGAGTCGCGACTCGGCGTCACGAAGCAACATCTCGAGACGCCAGTACGCTCCCTCCTGGTTGCCGCCCTCGGCCGCCTGCAGCCGTAGCTGCCCGCAGACATAGGCGACGTCCGGGTCGGCGAGGTTGGCGACGAGGCGACGCAGCGCATCCGGCGACCAGGTCGAGTTGCCGTCCGAGAAGGCAACGACGTCGGCGCTCGACGTACGCACCGCCCGGTCCTGCGCGGCCACCTTGCCGCCGCGCGCACAGGGGAGCAGGGAGACGCACGGCTCGCGGGCGGCAATCGCCTCGACGAGCTCGTCGGTGCGGTCGCTCGAGGCGTCGGAGGCGACTACGATCTCGAGCTTCCCGGCCGGGTAGTCGAGCTCGAGCAGGTTCTGGAGCCGCCGCTCGATCGACTTCTCCTCGTTGTAGGCCGGGATGATGACGCTCACGGACGGCTCGAACGAGGCGTCTTTGCGCACCCGCCGCCCCCGCCTCCGGGCCGCCAGCTGTGCCGCCGCAGGATAGGCGGCATGGGTCCACGCGAGCGCCGCCAGCGATCCCCAGAATACGCCCTTCAGCAGCATCGGCGCAGTGTACGTCCGGCCGGGAAGGCGGGTACCGTAGGCGATCGTGCCCGCCGCCGAGCCCATCCGCGTGCTGCGGCTGATCGCGCGTCTCAACGTCGGCGGCCCTGCCCTCCATGTCGCCTATCTCGGCGAGGGCCTCGCCGCTCGCGGCTACCAGACGACGCTCGCCGCGGGCGACATCTCCGACGGGGAGCGGTCGATGGCCTTCGTCGCGCAGCGGCGCGGGATCGAGGTGACCGCAGTCGCGGGCCTCCAGCGCGAGATCTCACCGCGCGGCGATCTCAAGGTGGTGCGCGAGCTGACGGAGCTGATCCGGCGCGTGCGCCCTCACGTCCTCCACACGCACACCGCCAAGGCGGGCGCGGTCGGCCGCCTGGCGGCGCGTACGGCCGGTCGCGAGCGGCCGCCGGTCGTCGTCCACACCTTCCACGGCCATACGCTGCGGGGCTACTTCGGTCCCGGCAAGGAGCGGCTCTTCCGTCAGATCGAACGCACGCTGGCGCGGGACACCGACGCACTCGTCGCCGTCTCGCCGGAGGTGCGCGACGAGCTCGTCTCGCTCGGCGTCGCCCCCGCGACGCGCTTCGCGGTGATCCGGCTCGGGATCGAGCTCTCCGAGCGGATGCAGGGAGCCGAGCAGGGCGAGATGCTGCGGGCGTCGCTTCGGATCGAGCCGGGGCGCTTCACGGTCGGCTGGGTGGGCCGGATGACCGCGATCAAGCAGGCCCCCGACGTTCTGCACACCGTCCAGGCGCTGCGGGCGCTCGGGGTCGACGCCGCCCTCGTGATGGTCGGCGACGGCCCCGACCGTCCCGAGCTCGAGGCGCTCGCCCGGAAACTCGGCATCGAGGCGGAGACCCGGTTCGTCGGGTTCCAGGACGACGTCGGCCCCTGGTACGACGCCTTCGACGCGCTGCTCCTGCCCTCTCGCAACGAGGGCACACCGGTGAGCGCGATCGAGACGCTCGCGTCCGGACGACCCGTCGTGGCAACCCGGGTCGGCGGTGTCCCGGACGTGGTCGCCGACGGCGTCGACGGCTTCCTCGTCGCAGTCGGGGACGTCCGAGCCGCAGCCGAACGGCTCGCCCTCCTCGCCCGCGATCGACCCCGGAGTGAGCGGATGGGCGCTGCCGGACGGGCACGCGTATTGCCCCGCTACCGCGTCGAGAGGCTCGTCGAGGACGTCGACAGGCTCTACCGCTCGCTGCTCGCCGAGAAGGGTTTCCTTGCGGAGTGAGTCGATTGCTGCCAATGCGCCCGAAGCTGCTGTTCGGTGCCGGTGCCTGGTTCGGAAGCGCCAGTGCTCCATCGCCGTGCGAACCTCGGCAAGGGAGCTGTCATCCGCACTGGACGGGCCGCGCCTACTGCTGTCCCTTGCACGCTGTCGACGTCAGTTGAGCTCGCCGTAGACGCGGCGGAGGAGCTCCGTGGTCGACACCCAGCTCCAGGTCCGCTCGGCCTTGGCACGCGCCGCGGCGCCGAGCCGCTGCCGCAGCGCCGGGTCCCCGAGCAGCCGCTCGAGGGCAGCACGGAGCGCGGCCGGGTCCCGCGGCGGCACGACGAGCCCGTCGACCTCGTCCTCGACCGCGTCGGCGAGCCCGCCTGCGTCGGTGACGACGACGGCGCGCCCGTGCGCCATCGCCTCCCGCGCCACGATGCCGTACCCCTCCCGCCGCGACGGGACGCAGACGACCGCGGCTCGTTCGTAATAGCGCCGGAGCTCGCCGTGCGGGACGAAGCCGCACGCATCCGGCAACAGCTCGCGTAGCGGGCCGTCGCCGACGACGACACGCGGGAGGGCACTGGTCGCCTCGGCGAACTCACGGACGCCCTTCTCCTCCGAGAGCCGCCCCACGTAGAGGACGTGCGGCGGCTCGGCGGGTGAGGCAACCCGCTCGGGCAGGTCGACACCGCTCGGAATCACCTGTACGCGGGCGGCGCCGAGCGCCCGCACCTCCGCGGCGAGCGCGGTCGAGGCACACACGACAACGTGGGCGCGTTGCACGATCGGACGGAACAGCCAGGGCAGGCGGCGGGCGAGCGCCACGTCCGAGCCCCACGCCTGCAGCACGACCGGCCTCCCGGTCGCGAGCGCCGCCACACCCGAGGGCAGCCAGTGGGCGTGGACGACGTCCGCAGCCCGGGAGCCGCGGCGGGCGGCGCGAGCGAAGGCGAGAAAGAAGAGCGGGAGCAGGAGGAGTTTCCACGGTGCCGCGCGCAGGTTGTTCGCGATCCCGTCGCCGTAGGCGATCCCGAAGTGGCGAAACGACGCGGGCGAGACGACCTTCACCTCGACACCCGCCTCCCGCAGGTGACGGACGCCGTCCGCGACGAAGTTCCCCGCGACGTCAGCCGCACTGCGGGGGTACGACGTCGTGAGGACGCAAACCTTCACGCGCGCTCGAGACGCCTGCCGAAGACGGCCGGCGCCACGATCGCGAGCCCGACGAAGACGTAGAAGTAGTAGAAGCTCATCGTCAGGTAGAAGATGTTCGAGGCCATCGTTGCGACGAGCGCCGCAGTCATCCCCCACGCGAGCGGCCGTACCCGCAGAGCGAGCGAGTCGCCCGCTGCCGTGAGCGCCCGGCCGATCCGGCGGCCGGCCGAGAGCCGGAGGAAGACGTACGCGAGGAAGACGGCGAAGACGAGGGCCCCGACGATGCCGCTCTCGACGAACAGCGCCACGTAGAAGGAGTGGGGGCCGAAGTTGTTACGGCCGGTGACGAACTCGTAGTAGACGGAGAAGTTGTTCAGCCCGAGCCCGAAGAGCGGATGCATCGAGAGCACCTGCGGGATGAACTCGTAGACGACGAAGTGGGTGGACGTGCCCTTGCCGCTCGTGTCGACACGCGAGGCGATCACGGTCCGGAAGAAGTCGGCCCGCTGCGCCACGACCGCCAGCACGATCACGAAGATCCCGAGGAGCGGGACGAGGAACCGGCGGCGGAGGAAGAGGTGCCGGTAGGGAACGAGGAGGACGAGGAAGCCGCAGGCGAGCCCGAGCAGCCCGCTGCGCGAGAACGTCGCGAGCTCGACCACGAAGAGGAGCCCGAGCGTCAGCATCAGCGGCGTCCGCCAGCGGTTGCCCTGCTCGAGTCGCAGGTAGAGCGGCAGCAGGATCAGGAGCGGGACGAGCAGCTCGATCGCGAGGTGGTTCGGGTCGCCCGTGATCCCGTTGGGCCGGTAGACGTCGGCGCCCTGGACGGCACCGTAGATGTTGATCTGGCTGGCTCCGCCCGTGATCGGGGAGAGCACAGAGGCGTCGAGGTTGCGGCCGGTCGTCTGTGCGACTCCGAGCTGGATCACGCCGTAGACGACGTTGAACACGATCCCACCGCAGAAGACGGCCAGCGTCTTCCAGAAGAACCGCTCCCCTCTGCGGGCGATCAACGCCACCCCGGCGAACAGGAAGCCGAAGTGGAGCAGGAACTTGACCATCCCCTTCGCCCACTGCGCGAGGGCGGTTGCCGTCTCGAGGTTGAAGAAGCCGATCAGGTAGACCGCGAGGAAGGCGAGGAAGAAGACGAACGTGATCGCCGCCGACCGTGTGAAGCGGCCGTCGAAGCGCTCGATCCGCGAGATCGCAAAGGCGACGAGGAACAGGAACGTGAGGACATCCGAGAGCGCCAGGTCGCCGCCGACGCTCCAGTGCACCTTCTCGAACGTCACCGTCGCGACCGTCGCGAAGAAGAGGAACTCGACGAACGGCTGCCGGCGCTCCGTCATGCGAGTGACCTCAGCAGGTCGGCCGTCTCGGCGACCCTGCTCTCGCGCCCGAGCCGCGTGTGCCACTCCTCGGAGAGCTCGATGTCGGGAAGGCCGCCGGTGCGAAAGCGCTGTTCGAGCGCGGCGAGGGCGCCGCGGATCGCGTCGACGTCGTCGGCTGCCGCGACGACGCCGGCGCCGGCCTCACGGATCAGCTCGGCTGCGGCACCGTCGGGCGGGACGACGGCGAGAATCGGCCGGCGCGCTGCGATGTACTCGAAGACCTTTCCCGAGAGGACGCCCTTGCCGCGCCCACCCGCCTCGGGGATCAGGAGCAGCAGCGCCTCGGAGTCGCGCTGCAGCGCGAGCGAGGTGGCACGCGGCGCGTACGGGATCAGCTCGAGCCGCTCACCCAGCCCGAGCTCCTGCGCCCACTCGCGGTCGGAGCTGCGGAAGTCGCCGAGGAATCGCGCCCGCACGTCGAGGCCCGAGTCGTGCAGCGCCTGCAGGAACGGCCGGGGGTCGCGCTTGCCGAAGAAGCTGCCGGCGTGCGTGATCCGGAGCCGCTCCGCGGGCGTGTAGGCGAGGCCGTCGAAGTCGTCGAAGTCGGAGCCGTTCGGGATCGTGACGAGCCTGCCGGCGGGCCGAAGCGCACGCACCTCGTCCGAGATGAAGTCGGCGACGGAGACGATCGCGTCCGCCTGGCGGGCGACGATCCTGGCGACGGCGACGTCGACCTTCTCCTTCGCCCGCACCGCAGCGCTCTCGGCGCGGCGGTGCGCGTGAGCGACGGGGGAGTCGCGCAGGTCGGCGACCCAGCGCGCCCCGGTTGCCCGCTTCACGGCGGCGCCGACGAGGTGGATCGAGTTGGGCGGCGAGGTCGTCAGCACGACGTCGAGCGAGTACTTGCGGACGAGCCTGATTGCGGCAGGGATTGCGGTCAGGTTCCAGGAGACGTTCTCGTCCGGCACGAGCAGGCGGCGACCGAGGAGCCTGGCATGCGTGGCAATCCGCGCGACTCCCTGCGTTCCGTGCAGCTCCTCGGCCGGCTTGCGCCCGGCCGGGCCGACGTAGCGGGCGCGGTGCACCCACGCCCGGGTCGGGACGCGGAGCGCCTCGTCGCGGTGGATCCACTGCGGATCGTCGGGCGCGAGAACGTGCGTCTCGATCCCGAGGGACGGCAGGTACTGCGCCAGCTTCAGAGGGCGCTGGACGCCGCCGCCGCCCGCAGGCGGGAAGTAGAAGCTGACGAGGAGCACCTTCGTCACGGAGGCGATGGTACTGAGGCCCCGGCGGCCGACCTCGCGCGGGCCGTCTCCCGGTGCACCTCCCGGAGTGCAAGCGGGCCGCCCACGAGCGTCGTCGGGATGAACCAGATCGCCTGCATGAGGAGCGAGAACGCGACCGCGACCTCGCCCTCGATCCCGGCGACGCGAAGAGCGGAGACGGCGAGCCCGACCCCGAGGAAGGCGCCACCACGACGGCGGGAGGGCGCGCTGACGGTCGGGCCGGTCACGGTGTCAGCCGGTAGAGCGTGTAGCGGCCGTCGCTGTAGGCAACAGTGAGCGGCGGCCGGACGCTCGACACCTTGCGGTCGATCACGAGCCACTCCGCGCCGCAGCCGCGGGGGATCGCGAGGTCGCCCGTACGGTTGAAACGGAGCCAGTCGTCACGCCGCTCATAAGGGTGGTTCTTCGTCGTGTCGGCCACATGTCCCGGGGGGGCGACACAGAGGTAGACGGGTGCGACCGCGGCGAGGTGGTAGCTCGTCTCGGGATCGGAGTACACGATCGCCCGCTTCGGTACCGCCTTGCGGAGCGCGCCGACGAGCCCCGGCGTGAGGGGGCTTGCCTGCCGTGCGCCCGAGGGCGTCCAGCTCGTGAGCCCGTGGACGTAGGTGGGCAGGAGGATGAGGGCCGACGCGAGGGCCGCGGAGGAGGCGACCGAGCGCAGCCGCCGTAGCCCGGCGACGAGCGCCACGAGAGCACCGACGGCGGCGATCCAGGTCGCCCACGCAGGCCCGCCGTGCTCGAGGGTGTAGCCGAAGTCGCCGGGATAGAGCCACTGCAGCAGGACTCCCATTGCGAGCGCCACCGGCGCAACGACGGGAGCGAGCAGCGCCGCCAGGACCTCCATTCCACCTGCGAGCGCAAACGGGAAGGGAACGAAGCCGGCGAGCCGGCGCGCCTGCGAGAGGGAGACGACGTCCGCGAAGCCGGTGAACAGCCACGGCACGAGCGTGAGCAGGAAGACCGCCAGCGAACCGCCGACGACGTACGCCGCCCACCGGCGCCGGGAGGCGAGCGCGGCCGCCGGCACGAGCAGGAGCGCCGCGACGGCGATGGCGCCCGAGCGGCCGAAGACCTCCGGTGCTAGCGCGAAATGGTTCGCGCCTCCGGTCAGCTGGCCGGCATAGTGCTCGAAGCCGCGCGCGCGTTCGCCGGCGCCGGGATCGACCGAGGCGGTGCTGCGGATCACCGGCAGCAGCCAGGCGAGGAAGAGCCCCGCCGGGACGACGAGAGCGGCGAGCGCGATTGCGCCGGGCCGCACGGGCTCCCGTCGCCATGCCCACCGAACGGCGAGGAATCCCGTGAACGGAATCCAGAGGAAGACGGCGTAGGTGGGGTGCACGACGGCGAGCACGAGCGAGGCGAGCCCGGCCGTCGCCAGTAGCCCCATGCTCGGCCGCTCGATCGCGAGCAGCGCGAGCGCGAGCGCCGCCGGTACGAGCATCTGACGCGACGCGGTGGCGGGCAGCGCGAGCGCCGTATAGGCACCGCCGTGGCCGGGGGACATCGCGGCGATTCCCACCGCCGCCGCGGCTGCGGCCGCCGCCGGGCGGGCCCGGCCGAAGAGGGCGTGGCCGGCCTCGTAGGCGACGAGGACGGCGAGCGGCGCGAGCACGGTGTTCTCGTGCAAGACGACGTCGGCAGGGTCGACCTGGGCGACCTTCGCGATCAACGCCAGGAAGGCGTGCCAGAGCGGGAACGCGTAGCCCGGATGGAGCCCTCCGTCGGCGAACTCGTCCAGCGTCGTCAGATGGAGGTTGCCGAGGTCGACGAGCTTGCGCACACGGGCGAGGTGGAAGATGCCGTCGCCGCCGATCGCACCCGCAACGCGCCAGAGCAGCAGCCCGAGCACCGCCCCGGAGGCCCAGACGACGCTGCGGCCGGGGAGAGCCGGGAGTTTCGGCTGCCGGATCGCGAACGGCGCCGCCACGAGCGCCGCCACGAGGAGCAGCACGAGCGCGAGCGTCAGCGACGCGTGCACGACGAAGACGACGCTCATGGCGCAGAACACGAGGCCGAGCCCCCACGCGAGCGTCGCCGAGGTACTGCGGATGCCGACGGCACGGGCCGCGATCGCACCCGGGGCGAGCACGAGCCCGGTGGCGAGCGCGAGCCGGACGAGCAGGAAGACGGAGCTCATCGCTCGATCAGCGTGACGACGTCGCCCGACGCGATCCAGCGGGCGGCATCGCGGTAGATCGCGCCCTTTTCGCCCGGCACGATCCGGCCGCGGATTACGAGCGCGCGATGGAGCAACGAGCGCACCCGCTCGGCCTCCCGCCGGCCGTGGTGCTTGAGGAAGAAGCGCAGGTGGCCGCGCAGGTTCTCGCGATACATCCGGCCGCCGTGGGAGGCGCCGCCGACGTGGGTGCAGAGCGCCTTCGGCGTGAACAGGGTCTGCCACCCCGCCTGTGCGAAGCGGTAGAGCCAGTCGACCTCCTCGCTGAAGAGGAAGAACGCCGGGTCGGGTGGCCCGACCTGCTCGATCGCCTCGGTGCGGACGAGCAGGCAGGCGCCCATCACGCACTCGACCTCGCGCTCGCTCTCGTGGTCGAAGCCGGCGCCGTAGAACGCGTTCAGCGCGCGTGTCCGAGGGCCGAGCTTGCGGAGATAGAAGTACTCGGTCGCAAGACGCCAGCGGGTCGGAAAACCGCGCACCGAACGCTGGAGACTGCCGTCGAGGTTCAGGAGCTTGGGTGCCACGACGGCGACGCCGGGCCGCGCCTCGCCGATTGCGACCAGCCGCTCGAGTGCGCCCGCCTGCAGCCACGCGTCCGCGTTCAGGACGAGCACCCAGCGGGCGGCGCCGATCGTCTCGAGGCCCCGCTTCCAGCCGGCGGCGAGCCCGAGGTTCTCCTGCTCGACGACGACCACCTCCGGGAACCGCTCGCGGACGAACGGGGCGGTGCCGTCGCTCGAGGCGTTGTCGACGACGACCGTCTCGACGCCAGCGACACTCGCGAGGCACTGCTCGATCCAGGGCAGCGCGTTGTGGGTCGTGATCACGACCGCCGCCGGCGCGGCAGCTTCAGCCATGTTCGATCTCGGGCCGCGCACCGCCGCGCACCGACTCCCAGAGGAGGATCGCCGCTCCCGGCAGGGCAAGCGCCACGGTGACGAGGAAGAAGAGGAAGCCGCCGGCGAACGCCTGGTCGGCGTCGACGCCGACGCTACCGAGGAAGCTGACGAAGAAGGCCTCGCGCACGGCGAAGCCGTTGAGCGTGAACGGCACGAGCAGGACGAGGAAGAAGAGCGGCCCCATCACGTAGTAGATCCGCGGGCCGAGGTCGATCCCGACGGCCTTGCAGGAAGCCCAGATGGCCAGGATCCGCACGGCCTGAAGCACCGTCGTGAAGAGGAAGACCTTCAGCATCAGCCCCGTGTGGTCCCGGTAGTGGTGGACGCCCTCGTAGAAGGCTCGCAGCGGCCGCTCCACGCGGAGCCGAACGAGCAGAGGCCGCACCCGGGCGAGGAGCGGTCGGGCCGAGCGGGAGAAGAAGAGCACGATCACGACGATCGTCCCGAAGACGAAGAGGCCCTCCAGCCAGAGGTAGGCGTTCACGTCGTAGTGGCCGATCGCGAGCAGGAAGCCGATCGCGCCGAGCACGACGGTGGCGGCACCGCCGAGCCCTCGCTCGATCAGGACGATGGCGGTCAGGTCGCCGGAGCGGCCGGGGTGGCGCTTGGAGGTCTCGAAGATCCGCACGGCGTCGCCGCCGATCGAGGTGGGCAGGATCTGCCCGGCCGTGTAGGAGACGAAATAGGCGCGCGACAGCCACCAGAAGCGATCGAAGATCTGCTGAGCGGCAAGCAGCCACTGCCAGCGGAGCGCCATCAGCGGCGTGCTGCCGATCATGATCACGCAGGCGAGCAGGAACCACCATGGATTGGCAGACGTGAGGACATCCCACGTCTGCTGGAGATCGATCTTGAGCAGGATGTAGCCGACCGCCAGCACCGTGAAGGCGATCCCGAGCAGGATCCGCAGCGGCCGCTTGACGCGGGAGAAATGGGGGACGTGCGGCGTCTTCACGAGGTGAACCGCACGTGTACGCGCCGCAGCGCGTCGACCGCGTCGAGGATGTCGTCGTCGGAGTGGGCCGGCGAGAGCGGCAGCGACAGCACCTCGTCCCCCGCCCGCTCGGCCACCGGCAGCGGCGGTTGCGACGGGTAGCGGTCGCGGAACCACGTCAGCCGATGCACCGGCAGGAAGTGGATGCTCGTCGCGATCAGCTCGTCGGACAGCGCCCGCTGGTAGGCGTCTCTCGTGGCGCCCGCATGCTCCGGATCGATCCGGATGACGTAGAGGTGGAGGGCGTGGACGTCGCGGTCGTCGCGTTCGAGCGGCACGATCCCGTCGAGGTCGGCGAGCCCTTCGTCGTAGAGCGCGAACTGCCGCTCCCGGATGCGCGCGTGCGCCTCGACGCGGTCGAGCTGGACGAGCGCGATCGCTGCCAGGACGTCGGAGAGGTTGGCCTTGAACCCCGGGCCGACCTGGTCGTAGAGCGATCCGTCGCCACGGCGCGTCAGTCGCATCTCGCGGATCGCTCGCACGACGTCGTCGCTGTTGGTCGCCACGAGGCCGCCCTCCCCGGCCGCAATGTTCTTCGTCGCGTAGAGCGAGAAGCAGGCGGCGGCCGAGATGCTCCCGACCTTGCGTCCGCGGTAACGGCTCTCTGCCGCATGCGCCGCGTCTTCGACGACAGGAATCCCGAGTGCGAGGATCGAGTCGAGGTCGGCAGGCTGTCCGGCCAGGTGGACGGGCAGGATCGCCTTCGTCCGTCCGGTCACGCACGCCGGAATCAGCGCGGGGTCGATGTTGAGATCCCCGGCGCGGACGTCGCAGAAGACGGGCGTGGCGCCGCAGTGCTCGATCACGTTCGCGGTCGCCGGCCAGGTGATCGGGCTCGTGATCACCTCGTCGCCTGGGCCAACGCCGAGGGCGAGGAGCGCGAGGTGCATCGCCGCGGTTCCGGACGCGACTGCAAGGACATGCTCTGCCTCGAGGTAGCGGGCCATTCGTTCCTCGAGCTCTGCTGCCCGCGGCCCGGTCGTCAGCCAGCCGGAGCGGAGCGTCGCGGTGACAGCATCGATCTCCTCCTCGCCGAGCGCGGGTGGCTGAAAACCGAGGCGGCTGCTACGACGGGTTCGCATCGACCTGGAAGCGTACGGTCTCGGCAACACGGCGAGCCCGCTCGAGCGCCGCCTCACGCCCACCTCCGAGAGCGAGCACGGCTCCCGCGCGGTCGGCGCCGCGGCGCAGCGGCCCGAAGCGCCACCCCGCCGTCCGGTAGAGCCGCACCCATTCGACGCCCTCCTGAGTGGCGGCGGCGTCGGCACCGTCGACCCCCCGAAGCTCGCCCTCCGGCGCCACCAGGAAGAGGATGCAGCCGCCCCCTGCCTGTGGCGCAGGCAGGGCGGCAGCGACCGGCTCGCCGAGCGCGAACGAGATCGCGAGATCGTTGAGGTCGACACCGAGCACGGCCCGGCACAGCTCCGCGTCGTGGCCGCCACCGAGCCGCGCAGCCACCTCCATCACGTAGGGCCGCCCTTCGCGGTCGAGCCGGATCTGCGTGTACGTCGGCCCGTTCTCGATCCGAAGCGCCCGCACCGCCGCCTCGGCCACCGCGGTGATGGCCCCCGTCGCGTGCACGCTCGGCCAGACGTGGGCGAGCGCGACGCCGAACGCGGGTGGGTCGGCCAGGATGCGGTCCGTGACCGTCAGCGGGATGAAGGTGCCGTCCACCGAAATCGCGTTGACCGTGAGCTCGGGGCCCTCGATCAGCTCCTCGACGAGCACGGCCCCGGAACGCGCCTCCGCCGCCGCCGCGGCGACGGCGGCGGCGAGCTCGGCACGGTCGCGGACGAGCGTCAGCCCCCGCTGGCCCTGACGATCCGCGGCCTTGACGACACACGGGAAGGGGACCGCGGAGTCGCCGGTCGAGAACGTTCGCGGTGAGAGCACCCCGGCCTTTGCAAACCGCTCGTGCTGGCGCAGCTTCGAGGTCGCGGCCGAAGCGGTCGCCGCGTCGATCGGGTGCGGCAGGCCGAGGTGGCCGGCGACTCTGGCCGCGACCCCGACCGGCCAGTCGGCGCCGGGAGAGATGAGGCCGTCGACGGCACGGGCGCGCGCCAGCCGCTCGATCGCCGGCTCGTCCTCGGACGAGATCAGGGCACGCTCGTCCGCGAGCGCGAAGCCGACTGCCGCCGGATTGCGGTCGGCGGCGATCACCGTCAGGTCGCGTGCCGCAGCTGCCTCGAGCAGGCCGAGCTGGGCGGCACCCGCGCCTAGGACGAGGAGACGGGCCGGCCCCGGCCGAGAATGCTCTGCCACCACGCCTCGTTCTCGCGGTACCACGCGACGGTCCGTTCGAGCCCGTCGGCGAAGGTCGTACTGGCCCGCCAGCCCGTCAGCTCCGCCAGCTTCTGCGTCGAGCCGATGTGACGGTCGACCTGGCCCGGACGCTCGGGCGTGTGCACGATCGTCGACCCCGTCTCGCCCACCGCCTCGAGGACGAGCCCGGCGATCTCCGCCACGGGGATGTCGATGCCCGTGGCGACGTTGACGACCTCGCCCGCAAGCGGCTCGAGCGGCGCCTCGATCAGCGCCTCGATCGCCTCGGCATGGTCGTCGACGTACAGCCAGTCGCGGCTCGCGTGGCCGTCGCCGTGGATCGTCAGGGGCTGTCCTGTCAACGCCTGCGTGATGAAGCGGGGAACGACCTTCTCCGGATGCTGGCGGGGACCGTAGTTGTTGAACGGCCGCACGATCACGATCGGGAGGTCGTAGGTGACGAAGTAGCTGTAGGCGAGCCGGTCGCCGCCCGCCTTCGTCGCCGCGTAGGGGCTCCGCGGCTCGAGCGGGTGCCGCTCGTCCATCGGGTCGGTCTCGGCCGTGCCGTAGACCTCGCTCGAGGAGATCAGGATGAATCGCTCGACGGGCGTCCGTCGGATCGCGTCGAGCAGGATCTGCGTCCCCTCCACGTTCGTCGTCACGAACTCGGACGCACCCTCGGCGATCGACTTCTCGACGTGCGACTCGGCTGCGGCGTTGACGATCACGTCCACGTTCTCGACCATGTCGGCGACGAGCGCCGCGTTGCGGATGTCGCCGTGGACGAACGAGAGGCGCTCGTGGCTGAGCACGTCGGCGAGGTTCTCGAGGTTGCCCGCGTAGGTCAGCGAGTCGAGCGAGATCACCTCGTGCTCCGTCTCCGCGAGGAGGTGGCGGATCACGTTCGAGGAGATGAACCCGGCCCCGCCGGTGACGAGCACGCGCTTCACGGCGGCGGATCCTACCCGCGCTACAGCTCCCGGTCGACCGTGTAGAGCGGTCGCCCCTCGACCTCGCGCTGGATCCGAACGAGATACTCGCCGACGAGGGCGAGCACGAAGCCCTGAACGCCGAGGACGAAGATGACGGCGGCACCGAGGAAGAGTGGGCCCGGGAAGTTCGAGGCCCCGATCCAGTAGGCGACGGCGTAGACGCCGAGCACGAAGGCGGCGAGCGTGCACACCATGCCGAGGATGACCCCGGCCCACTGGATCGGCTGCGGCCAGAACCCCGCGAGGACGTGGAGGGCGAGGCGCGTCAGCCGCAGGGGCGAGTAGCGAGACGGACCCTGGCGCGCGGCGTGGCCGATGTCCACTTCGGTGACCGAGGCGCCGCCCGAGAGGATCAGAGCTTTCGTGAACTTCTGGCGGCCGATCGAGCCGAGCATCGGCGTCACGACGGAGCGGCGGTAGGCGTTGAAGGCGCAGCCGAAGTCGGAGATGTCGACCCGCGTGAAGCGCCGCAGCATCCCGTTGATCAGCCGTGACGGTAGCGTCCGGCCCCACGAGTCGTTGCGGGCGACCCGGCGGCCGCTCGCCACGTCGGCACCCGCGTCGATCGCAGCGACGAGCCTCGGGATGTCCTCCGGGAGGTTCTGGAGGTCGCCGTCCATCGTCACGAGAATCTCCCCCCGCGCCCGGCTGAGCCCGGCGTGCATGGCCGGATGCTGGCCGAAGTTGCGCCGGAAACGGGTCGCATGGACGCGCGTGTCGGCGGCGTTCAGCCGCTCGAGCAGATCGAATGTCTCGTCGCTCGAGCCGTCGTCGACGTAGACGAGCTCGAAGGGGCGTCCCAGCGACTCGAGGGTCTCGAGCGTGCGCCTGTGCAGCTCCTCCAGCGAACCCGCCTCGTTGTAGAGCGTGACGACGACCGAGATCTGCGGCGCGTCCTCCGTCATGGAGGCCGAGCGTACCTGCCTGCAGCGACCCGATCCCGCCGGGCCACACCGCCGGCCCCCGGGCTCTGATCAGTCGCGCAGCGCGAGCGCGGCGTTGACGCGCAGGTGGAGCCGCCGCAGCGGCGGCGGCGCCCACCAGTTCCAGCGGCCGAGCAATGCCATCAGGCTCGGGACGAGCAGCGCCCGGACGATCGAGGCGTCGAGCGCGACGGCGACGGCCGTGCCGACCCCGAGCTCCTGGATGAACGAGATTCCGGAGGTAGCGAAGGTCCCGATCGCGACGCAGAAGAGCAGCGCGGCGGCCGTCACGATCCGCCCGGTTCGCTCCAGCCCGTCGCCGACGGCGGCACGGTTCTCGAGCCCGCGGTCGCGGGCCTCCGCGATCCGCGAGAAGAGGAAGATCGCGTAGTCGGTCGAGAGGCCGAATGCCGTAGCACAGAGGAGGATCGGCTGCGTCGACTCGAGCCCGGAGAGCCCCTGTCCCCACTCGAACACGAGCACGAGGATCCCGAACGAGGCGCCGAGCGTGAGCACGTTCATCAGCAGGGACTTCACGGGCAGGATCACGGAGCCGGTGAAGAGGAAGATCAGCGTGCACGTCGTCAGCACGAGAATGGCGAGCGCCCAGGGCAGATGGGCGGCGAGCGATACCTGCTGGTCGACGAATGCGGCCGTCTGGCCCGTCACGCGTGCCCCGGGCAGCTCGCGGCGGACCGTCCGGACGAGTGCCTGCGTCTGCCCGGCGAGCGGACGGGCCCGGGGGATGACGTCGAAGCGCAGGAGCCCCGGCGCAATCTGCCGCGGGGGAACGATGCCCACGACGGCCGGCTCGCGGCGGAGCCGTTCGAGCACCGACGCGGACGGTGCGGTGTTCGTGATCGCCGTGATCGGTGCGTACTCGCCGGGCTCACCGCTGCGGGCAAGGGTGTCGGCCACCTGCCGCGCGCTCGCCGTCCGCGGGAGCGTCGTCGCATCGACGCCGACGAAGTGGACGCGCAACGCGGGGAGAGCGAGCAGCACGAGGAGGGCGGCCGAGACCGCTGCGACGCGGCCCGGCCGGCGCATCACGGCGGCGGCGAGACGTGCCCAGCGACCACCGGCGGGAACCTGCTGCAGCCGCGTCGGCGCCAGCGCGTCCACGCGGGGCCCGAGCCAGTAGAGGAGGGCGGGCAACGGCACGAGCGCCACGAGCCCCGCGGAGAGAGCGACGAGCACGCCCCCGACCCCCATCGAGTAGAGGAACTGCTGTGGGAAGACGAGCAGGCAGGCCATCGACGCGGCGACGGTGAGCGCACTGAAGGCGACCGTCCGGCCCGCGCTACGAAGCGTCGCCGCAAGTGCCTCCGGGCCATGACCGCGCAGGGCGGCCTCCTCACGCCAGCGCGAGACGATGAAGAGTGAGTAGTCGATTGCGAGCCCCAGCCCGAGCCCCGTCACGAGGTTGAGCGCGAACACCGAAAGGCCGTGCACCTCCACCCCGGCTCGCAGGCCGAGAAACGTGAGCGAGATCGCACCGGCGCCGACGAGCGGTGGCAAGAGCGCCGCGACGAGGCCGCGGAAGACCCAGAACGAGAGCAGGAAGACGAGCGGGAACGCGATCAGCTCGGCGCGGCGGAGATCGTGTTCGATCGCTTGGGTCACCTGCCGCGCCGCGATCACGCCGCCGCCGAGCCGGACGTTCGGGTGATCCCGAAATGCCGCGCCGAGCCTCTCCGCGACAGCCTTGTCCGACCCTCCTGCGTGCGAGCGCAGGAACGCGGCGAGCACACCGTTCCGCGAGACGACGACCCGGGCGACCGCGGGATCGCGCGCGAGCGTCGCGCGCGCTCGTTCGACCTCGGCGGGACCGCCTCTGACGACCGCGAGCACCCCGGGATCGGCGTCGACACCGGTGCGCTGCTCGACCTCCTGGTTGGCGCGCCTGCTCTCCGAGGAGAGGTCGGCAAACTGGGTGGCGCTCGACTCGAGCCGGGGGATCACGGTGCTGCCGAGCGCGAACGAGGCTGCGAAGACAGCCGCCGAGCCGAGCGTGACGAGCCGGTAGCGGGTGGTCAGGAGCCGCAGCACACAGGCAGGAAAGCAGCCGGGCGGGGCTCAGGCCACGTCTGCTGCGGGAGCAAGCTCCTTCGCCCGGCCGCGCCGATGTGCGCGCACCGTCGGGATCGCGAAGGCGGCAACGGCCCCGAGCGCAACGACGCCGGCACCCAGCCAGAGCGCAGGGGTGAGACCGTCTACGAACGTCTCTCCCGACTGGTAGCCGCCGTAGCGCGCGAAGACCGAGGCCAGCACGGCGACGCCGAACACCCCGCCGAGCTCCCGGATCGCGTTGTTCGCTCCGGATGCCTGGCCCTCGTGCTCCCGGCCGACGGCCGAGAGAACGACGTTCGCCATCGGGGCGAAGAAGAGCGCCATGCCGACGCCCGCGATGACGAACGGGGCGATCAGCTCGGCGTACGGCGTCGTCGGGGTCGAGACGGCGGCGATCCAGCCGAGCGCGATCGCCTGCAGGGCGAGGCCCGTGCCGAGGATCTTCTTGGGATCGATCCGGTCGGACATGGCACCGGCCACGGGGGCGATGAACATCGGCGCGAGCGTCCACGGGAGGATCCGCAGCCCCGAAGCGAGCGGCGAGTAGCCCTGCACGGTCTGGAAGAACTGCACGAGCAGGAAGACCGAGCCGAACATGCCGAAGAACATGAACAGCGAGGCCGCGTTCGCGAGCGTGAAGGCCCGGCTGCGGAAGAACGACATCGGCAGCATCGGGTGTGGCGCCCGCAGCTCCCAGGCCACGAAGGCGGCGACGAGCGCCGTACCGAGGCCGAGTGCCGCCAGGATCTCGGGGCTCGTCCAGCCCTGGTCGTTGCCGCGGATCAGACCCCACACGATCCCGAACGTGCCGGCGCTGACGAGGCCGACGCCGGGCAGGTCGAGTGCGCCCGCGGGTCCGTACGACTCGCGTAGGCCGAAGAGGGCAAGCGGGACGAGCACGATCCCGACCGGCACGTTGAGCCAGAAGATCGTCTGCCACGAGAAGCCCTCGACGACGGCGCCGCCGACGATCGGACCGAACGCGATTGCGAGGCCGCCGATCGCACCCCATGCTCCGAGCGCAGCACCCCGCCGCTGCGGCGGCACGGCGGCGGAGAGGATCGTGAGCGTGAGCGGCATCACGATCGCCCCGCCGAGGCCCTGCACGGCCCGGGCGAGGTTGAGCACCTCGACGCTCGGCGCGAGCGCGGCGGCGACGGAGGCGAGCGTGAAGATGGAGACGCCGATCGCGAACATCCGACGTCGCCCGAAGCGGTCGCCGAGCGCGGCGCCGGTGAGGAGCAGGACCGCGAAGGTCAGCGTGTAGGCGTTGACGGTCCAGGAGAGGCTCTCGAGCGACGCGTGCAGGTCGACGCGGATCACCGGGATGGCCGTCGAGACGACGAGGTTGTCGAGGGAGACCATGAAGAGGGCGGTCGAGGTGATCGCGAACGTCCAGATGGTCCTCGTACGGTCGGTCATTGCGTGTCCTTTCGGTCTGTGCTCGCCGGAGGTGCCCCTGCAAGTCATTGCTTGTGATCGGTCACTATCATTGGCACGGAAAAAAAAAGAGCGCTATCCCGTCATGCCGGCCTGGCAGCCCTCGATCAGCCGGTTCGACCACGGCTCGGGGCGCCCGAAGGCGTCCATTCCCATCAGGATCGTCAGGAGCGTTCCCTTGGAGAAGAACGCGCTGACGTCCTCCGTCGAGGCACCGGAGGAGCGCTCCGCGAGGTCGACGAGGTCCCGCCAGGAGCTTCGTACCGCCTCGCAGATCTCCGGGTCGTCGCAGGATGCCCAACACTTCAGCATCAGCATCAGCCGGTCGCGGTCCGCCATCACGGTCTCGTACGCCTCTCCCATCGCGTGGAGGGCGTCCTTGCCGCTCTTGTCGCGGGCTGCGACGGCGAAGACGTCGTAGAGCGTCTCGATCGAGCGTCGGGTCGTCTCGAGATAGAGCTCCTTCTTCGTCCCGAAGAGCCGGAACAGGTACGGCTGCGAGATCCCGGCCGCACGGGCGATGTCCTCCGTCGAGGCCCCGTGCAGCCCTCTAGCCGCGAACTCGTGGGTCGCCGCGGCGAGAACGGCCTCGCGGCGCTCCTCTGCGGTCTGGCGCTGGGCCGTCGTCATCATCTTGTGAGTAAGTATTCACTCACAATGAGGTCCTGTCAAGCCTGACGTGCGCGACGAGATTCCGACCGGCTCGGGCGGTGTCTCGTCACGATGCATGTCAGACGGTCTGAGACGGCGCACTAGGCGAAGCGGGCAAGCGCGGCCGCGACGCGGTCGCAGTCGCCCTCGCTCGTCGTCGCCGCGAACGGCAGCGCGAGCGCCCGCGCGAAGGCCCGATCGGCGCCGGGGAACGAGCCACGGTCGCGGTAGGCACCGAGGTGGTGGAGCGCGTACGTCCCGATCTGCACCTCGATCCCCTCGGCGCGAAGCTGCCGTAGCGCCTCGTCGCGCCGGTCGAGCTGAACGACGTACGCCTGCCAGCCGTGGCGATCGCCGTCGGCGGCAGACGGTGTCAGGACCAGGTGCTCGAGCCGTTCCGTGTACCAGCCGGCCACGCGCTCCCGGGCCGCGAGCAGCTCCTCCAGCCGCTCCAGCTGGGTGATCCCGATCGCGCAGAGGAGATCGGGGAGCCGGTAGTTGAGACCCGGCGCCGGAATATCGAAGTCACCGCGCGGAACGATCCCGTGATGGCGGAGCCGACGGACTGCGTCGGCGAGCTCGGGCTCGTCGGTCGTCACCGCCCCGCCCTCACCGGTCGTGACGATCTTGCGCGGGTGGAACGAGAGGCAGGCCATCAGGCCGAGCGCACCACAGGGCGTGCCGCGATAGCGCGCCCCGAGGGCACCGGCGGCGTCCTCGACGAGCGTCACCTCCTGGGGTACGGCGGTCTGGAGCTCCTCCCACTGGACCGGCCGCCCGAACAGGTGCACGGCGAGGACCGCCTTGGTACGCGGCGTGACGGCGTCTGCCACCCGGGCGATGTCGAGGTTGAACGTGTCGGGGTCGACGTCGACGATCACCGCACGCGCCCCGCAGAGCTCGACGACGTTCGCGGTCGCAGGAAACGTGTACGCGGGCACGATGACCTCGTCGCCGGGCCCGAGGCCGAGCGCCAGCACCGCGAGGTGGAGCGCCGCCGTACCCGAAGAGACGGCGACCGCATCGGCAGTGCCGCACGCCGCTGCCAGGGCCCGTTCGAACTCGCCGACCTTTGGCCCCATCGTCAGCATGCCGCTGGCGACCACCTCGGCGACTGCGGTGAGCTCGGCCGCCCCGACATCGGGGCGGGCGAGGCGGATCGGGTCGCTCACGGGCCCCGCTGCTCGCGGTACCACGCGATCGTCCGCTCGAGGCCGTCGTCGAGCTCGACCTGCGCCTCGAAGCCGAGCAGCTCCCTTGCCTTGCCCATGTTCGGGATCCGAAGCTCGACATCGACGTAGTCGAGTGGCGTGAAGACGATCGCGCCCGGGGCGCCGCTCAACCGCTTGATCCGCTGAGCGAGGTCGTAGATCGTGACTGCGGAGCGTGCGTTGCCGATGTTGAAGCTCTCGCCGACCGCGCTTGCATGCTCGAGCCCGAGCAGGACGCCCTGGACCATGTCGTCGACGTAGCACCAGGCGCGGATCTGCGAGCCGTCGCCGTGGATCGTGAGGTCGCGTCCGGCGAGCGCCGCCTCGATGAAGGCGCGGATGGCGCCGCCGCCGATCTGACCGGGCCCGAAGATGTTGAACGGCCGTACCGACACGGTCGGAAGCCCGAGCTCCGCGTGGTAGGCATGCGACATGTGCTCGCCGGCGAGCTTCGAGACCGCATAGGTCCAGCGTGCCTCCCCGACGGAGCCGATCGCCGTCACCTGCCCTTCGCCGACGTTGAAGGCGTGCTGCCCGAAGACCTCGCTCGTCGAGAACTCGAGGAAGCGCTCGATCGTGCCCTGCGTGGCGACGGCCGCCTCGAGCGCGTAGTACGTCCCGATCATGTTCACGCGCATCGTGCGCACCGGACTCGCGAGCACGGTGTCGACGCCGGCGATCCCCGCCGCGTGGACGAAGTGGGTGACGCCCTCGGCGGCCGCGGCGAGCCCGTGCGGGTCGAGCACGTCGCCGCGCTGGAACGTGAAGTTCGGATGGTCGCCGAGCTCGGTGCCGGAGAGCGCGTCACGGTGGAGGTTGTCGTAGGCGATCACCTCGTTCTCGTCCACGAGCCGGCGCGCGATCGTCGTCCCGATGAAGCCGGCTCCACCGGTGATCAGAATTCTCTTGCCGCTCAGCGCCACGCGGCGAGTCTAGCGCCGGTCTTCGCGGGCAGTGCCGCGTGCCGAGTAGCATCGCGCGATGTGAAGACCGTCCTCTTCGTCGGTGCCGGCCGCCACCAACGGCGGGCCATCCTGCAGGCACGCGAACGGGGCTTGCGCGTCGTCGCCGTCGACCGCAACCCGGACGCGCTCGGACTGCAGGCGGCAGACATCGCAGAGGCGGTCGACTTCACCGATGTCGACGCGGTCACCGCGGTCGCCCGTCGGCACTCGGTCGACGGTGCGTTGACCGTGTCTGCCGACCGGGCGGTACCGGTCGTCGCCGCCGTGACCGAGCGGCTGGGGCTGCCGTCGATCGGGACCGCTGTCGCACGCCGGATGCGGAACAAGATCGTGATGCGCCGTGCGTTCGCCGAGGCAGGGGTGCCGCAGCCGCCGTTTGCCGCCGTACGCTCCCTCCTCGAGGGTCGGAAGGCTTTGCGCACGGTGGGCGTCCCGGCGGTGCTGAAGCCTGCCGACTCGGGCGGGCAGCGGGGTGTCTTCCGGGTCGAGTCGGAGGACGACCTCGACCGGCACCTGCATGCGGCCCTCGCGGAATCCGCCGAGCAGGAATGCATCCTCGAGGGTTTCGTCGAGGGAACCGAGATGAACGGGATCGTGATCGCGCGGACGGGGCGCGCCGAGGTGGTGACGCTGTCGGATCGGCTGCGGCCGCCGGGGATCGGCTTCGGGGTCGGCTGGATCCACGTCTACCCGGCCTCCGTCTACAGCGACCAGCTCGAGCTCTCCGAGCACGTCGCTGCCCGCGCCGTCGAGGTGCTCGGCCTGCGCGACGGGATCGCGTTTCCGCAGTTGATCGCCCACCCGGACGGCTCGGTCGCGGTCGTCGAGGTGGCCGCCCGGATCCCCGGGGGGCAGATGGCGGACCTCGTGCGGCATGCCACCGGTGTCGACCTCGTCGAGGTGGCGCTCCGGTTCGCACTCGGCGAGCCGGTTCCCGACGAGGTGGCACGGCCCCGGTTCCTGCAGCCGCTTGCGATCCGCTTCTTCACCGCCGCCCCCGGCCCCCTCCCGGCCGGCCGTGTGACACGGGTCGGCTCGCTCGAGCCGGTGCTCTCGGCGGAAGGCGTCGTGCAGGCGGATACCTATCTTCAGGTGGGCGAGACGATCCGCCCCGTGCGGCTCGACGGCGACCGCCGTGGGTACGTGATCGCGGTCGCGGATACGAATGTCGCGGCACTCGACCGGGCCGAGGCGGCCGCCCGTCTCCTGCAGGTGGAGGTGGAGCAGTGAACTGCGCCTTCGACCTCGACCACTACCGCGCGATCCTCACGGCTGCGCAGACGGGCGGCTACCGGTTCGCCCACTTCGACGACGAACCGCGGGCGGGCACGGTGTTGCTGCGCCACGACGTCGACCTCTCCCTCGAAGCGGCCGTACGGATGGGCGAGCTCGAGCACGACGCGGGCGCCGCCGCGACGTACTTCCTGATGACCGAGTCGGTGTTCTACAACCTCGACTCGAAGGAAGGCACCGCCGCGATCGCCCGCCTGCGCCAGCTCGGCCACCGCGTCGCGTTGCACGCCGTCTACCCGAGCGCACCGCTCGATGCCCGCTTCGACTCCGTCGTCGCCTGGCACAACCCCGACCCGGAGTACATGTGCGCCCCCCTCGCCGACGGACGGATCAACGTGATGCAGGAGCCGTGGTTCGACCCGGCCACCTACCGGTCGGACTCGAACCAGCACTGGCGCTCCGGCTGCCCTCACGCCGACCTCGCCGCGGGAGCGTTCCCGTGGCTGCAGTTACTCACGCATCCGGAGATCTGGGCCTACCCCGGCGAGACGATGGGACAGACGATGCGGGCGATGCTCGAGGCCGAGAAGGAACGGCGGTTGCAGCAGCTCGCCGAGGATCGGATCGACCTCACCTGAGGTCGCTCAGTCCGCATCTCGCACCTCGATGCGTTCCGTGAGCTCGCCCAGGGCATCGAGACCCCGGTAGCCGGCACCCACGTCCGTGAGCCGTCCACCGCGGAGGTGCTCGCGGAAGTCGGCGAGCGGCATCAACACGACCTCGAGCCCCTCGGCCGAGTCGGCTCGCGGCATTGCGTCGGTTCCGACGAAGACGTGTCGGATCCGCGTCGAGTAGGCACAGTCGCGCAGCGAGCCCGCAGACCTGAGTGTCGCGCAGAAGCCGGCCTCCTCGAGCAGCTCGCGCGGAGCCGCGTCGGCCGGAAACTCGCCGGGGTCGACCTCGCCGCCCGGGAGCTCGAGCAGCCACTCCTCGGTGCCGGGACGGAATTCGCGCACGAGCACGATCTCGCGTTCCGGCGTCAGGGCGACGACGACAGCGGCGTCGGGCTCGAGCTTGATGTCGTAGGCAACGGTCTCTCCGGCCGTCGCAAACGTCCGTCGTGCGATCCGGCGCCACGGCCCCTCGAAGACGGTCTCGTCACTCACCTTCTGCATCCTCCGGCAGACTACGCCGCGCATGCCACTCGAGCCGATCACCGTCGTCGTCACGGCGAGCGGAGCACCCGGTACGGCCGCGCTCCTGCACGGGCTACGTCAGAACGGTGAACGCGACGTCCGGCTCGTGGGTACCGACATGTCCGAGCGGTCCGTCGGCCGCCACCTCTGCGACGCGTTCCACCTCGTCCCGGCAGGCTCGGACCCGGGCTTTCCGGACGCGATCCGCGAGATCGTGGCCACGGAGAACGCCGACGCCGTCCTGCCGCAGTCGTCGTTCGATCTCGAGGGCCTCGCCGCCCACCGGGACACGTTCCCCGTACCGGTGCTCGTCTCGAAGCCCGACACGATCTTCCGCTCGAACGACAAGGCCGAGACCTACGCGTTCCTGCACCGGCTCGGGCTCCCGGCACCGGCCTTCCGGCGGGTGAACGGGGCCGCGGAGGTCGACGCCGCTGCTCGCGAGCTCGGCTACCCGGACGTCCCGGTCTGCTTCAAGCCGGTGTTCTCCTCCGGCTCCCGAGGTTTCCGGATCCTCGACCCGACGGTCGATCGGGCCCACCAGCTCCTGAACGAGCGTCCCGGATCGGTCGCGATGCGGCTCGAGGAGGCGGTCGAGCTGCTCCCGCCCGAGGGCGGCCCAGACCTGCTCGTGATGGAGCTCGCCACGGGCGGCGAACGGACGATCGACGGGATCGCCGACGGCGAGCGGATCCTGCTCGGGCACCCGAAGACACGCGAGGCGATGCGCGCCGGGCTCGCCATGTACTTCGTCACGCTCGAGGACGACTGGCTGATGGAAGTCGGCAACCGGATCGTGGCCGAGCTCGAGATCGAGCACTTCTTCAACATCCAGCTCGTCGGCGACCACGTGATCGAGATCAACCCACGCATCTCGACGATCGTCTACCAGGACGACCTCAACGTCCCCTACCTCGGCGTCAAGCGGGCGCTCGGAGAGATCTCGGCCGACGAGCTCGTGGCACTGCGCAGCCGGATCCGGCCCGGCCGGACGGCACTGCGGTACTTCGATCAACTCGAATGGGACGCAGGAGCGACGGGGCGGTGAGGGGGCGCGCGGTCCCGGTCCCATCCCAAACCCCCACCCACCCACGGGGTTGGGAATGGTAGGCGTCGGCACGTGACGCGGGTGTGACGGGAGTGGACCGAATGACGAACTCTTCCCCCACATCCCCGGGCAGACCGGGACGACCCCTCCGGGTGACGCTCTGCCCCGTCAACACCGCCGGCGTCCCCTGGACGATCGCCGAGTCGCTCCGCCGTCGCGGCGTCGACGCCCGCCTCGTCGTCTTCGAGCGCTACCGGCTCCACCCGGAGGCAGACGTCGACCTCGGCCGCGCGGGTGGTCTCGCGCGACGCCAGGCGACACAGTGGCGTGCCTTTGCGCGCCTCGCGCCGCGGACAGATGTCTTCCACTTCGTCTTCGGGCTCACCCTCCTTCCTCGCTCGCTGCAGTTCCCGCTCCTTCGGCTCCTGCGCAGGAAGTCCGTGATGCACTATCTCGGCTCGGACATCCGCGGCAAGTCACCACGGGAGCTCGCCTACGGCAAACGAGCGGGCGCCGAGATCGTCGGGAGCTACGACGCGATCCGGTGGGTGCCGGACGCCGAGGTGATTCCGCCCGGGATAGACGTCGCGAGGATCCGGCCGGAGCCGCCGTCCGATCGGACGCGCCCGGTGATCGTCCACGCTCCCTCGTCGCGGAGACGAAAGGGCACCGAGCACGTCATCGCTGCCGTCGAGGGCCTCGATGCCGACCTCGAGATCGTGGAGGGACTTCATCACGCGGAGGCGTTCGAGCGGTTCAGGCGTGCGGACATCGTCGTCGACCAGCTCAACGCGGGCTGGTACGGGTTGTTCGCGATCGAATGCATGGCGCTCGGCAAACCGGTTGTCACCTTCCTCCACGACGAGGCGGTCCGTCGGACGGAGAAGGCTTTCGACACGGCTGTCCCGATCGTGTCCGCGACGGCCGAGACGCTCCGCGCGCGACTGCAGCCGCTCGTCACGGATGCGACCGAACGACGCCGGATCGGCGCCGCCTCTAGGGAGTACGTCGAGCGCGTTCACGATCAGGAGCGGGTCACCGACCGCCTCCTCGGCGTCTACGCTCGCCTCTGATGGCGCTCTCCGGCCAGCTCAGGCGGCTCGGCAAGCACTCCGTGATCTACGGCCTCGGTGGCCTCGTCTCGCGGATCCTCGCCGTCTTCCTGCTGCCGCTCTACACGCGCTACCTGAACACGTCCGACTACGGCCAGATCGAGACGCTCACCGCGCTCGTCACCGTCCTCACGATCATCCTCCAGTTCGGGATCTCGTCCGCGTTCTTCCGCTTCTACTTCGACGCCGACGACCATCAGGGCCGACGGCTCGTCCTCCGGACGTCGTTCTGGTTCACGATGACGATGGCTACGCTCGGGCTCGTCGTCGTCGGCGGGCTCGCGGGGCCGATCGCGAGCCTGCTGTTCGGCAACGCCGGCAGCGCCAACCTCGTCCGCGCGAGCGCAGTCGCCCTCTGGGCGCAACTCAACTACGCCCAGCTGACGAACCTCTTTCGCGTCGAGGAGCGCTCGGTTGCGTTCGTGATCGCGAGCCTGATGAACATCCTGATCACCGTCGGCGCCACCCTGCTCCTCGTCGTGCAGTTCGACAAGGGCCCACTTGGCGTCATCGTCGGCAACTTCACCGGCACGCTCCTCGTCTATCTCGTTCTGCTCGGCTACCGACGCGAGCAACTCGGTCTCCAGCTGAGCTGGCCGCTGTTGCGGCGGATGAACCACTTCGGTCTGCCGCTCGTTCCTTCCGCCCTGCTGCTCTGGGTGACGAACTTCGGTGATCGCTTCTTCCTCGTGAAGCTGACCGACACCTCCGAGGTCGGCCTCTACTCCGTCGGTGTTCGCATCGCATCCGCGATGGTTCTGTTGCTGACGGCGTTCCGGATGGCCTGGCCCGCGTTCGCCTACTCGATCAAGAGCGACGACGAGGCGAAGCACACCTACGCCTGGGTGCTGACCTACCTCGTCGTCCTCACCACCTGGATCGCAACCGGCCTGACGTTGCTCTCGCCCTGGCTCGTGAAGTGGCTGACGACACCGGAGTTCGAGAGCGCCTCCCGTGTCGTCGGTCCACTTGCCTTCTCCTCGGTTTCGTTCGGTGCCTTCATCGTCATCTCGATCGGCATCGGACGGGCACGTCGTACCCAGTTCAACTGGGTCGTGACGGGGGCGGCTGCAGCCGTCAACGTGGCCCTGAACCTGATCCTGATCCCCCCCTACGGCATGATGGGCGCTGCGATCGCGACGCTCGCCGCCTACACGGTCATGTTCGTGGGCATGGCGTGGTGGTCGCAGCGCGTGTTCCGCACGCCCTATCAGTGGCGGCGCGTCGCGACAGCCGCGTTCGCCGGTGTCGCGCTGAGCGTGATCGGCAAGCTCAGCGGAGCGGGACTGCCGCTGGCAGCAGCGCTCGCGATCATCTACCCACTCGCACTGCTCCCGCTCGGGTTCTATCTGCCGGCGGAGCGCAAGCGCCTGTGGGCGCTTCCGGCACGGGCGCTCGGACCTCGCGCCTGAGGGCGTGTCCCCCGCGCCCGTGCGGCCATGTCCAGCAGCACGGGTGTCCCGCAGCGGGACGCCAGATCGGCACGATCCGGCCCGTCACAATTCCGGTGCGAAGCGGCTCCAGAGACGTCACGCCCAGAGAGCTACGGTGAGACGACCGTCGGGGACCCCGTGGTGGGTGGGGGTTTGGGATGGGAAGAAGAGGTGGAGATCCGTAATCGAACGAGGAGCCCGCCGCCCTAATCAGGCACGTCGAGACCGGCTGCCGCGATCGCAGCACGGGCGAGCGCCTCGTCGCTCTCCCCGGCAAGCCCGCTGACACCGACGGCGCCGACCCGCACCGTGCCGGCGAATGCGGCGACGCCGCCCAGGAAGAAGCTGAAGCGGGGATCGAAACTGGCCAGCTCGGTCGGCATTCCGCCGACCTTCTCGGCCAGCTGACGTGTCGTCGTCGCATCGCTCCGGGCGGCCGTA
Source organism: uncultured Gaiellales bacterium (assembly GCA_964581085.1). GTDB lineage: Bacteria > Actinomycetota > Thermoleophilia > Gaiellales > Gaiellaceae > Gaiella. The sequence goes on from CAZOMP010000001.1 coordinate 394,061, forward strand.
TAGGCCTTGCGCAGCGCATTCTCGTAGGTATCCCGGGCGGCCCCGGTCATGGCCGCAGAAGCGACCACCTCGCCGTGGTCGTCCACTGCGACGACCGAGACGGGCCCGGCCGCTGCGCCGATCACGTGAGCGACCGCTGCGAGTGCCTGCTCGTGGGTCATCGGCAGCGAACGCTAACGGCTCCCGGGCTGCATGCAAGGGGCGAACCGACGCAGCGCCGCGACCCGAGCCGGCGCACGACTACGATGCCGCCATGCCCGTCTTCGAGCGCACCACCCTCAGCAACGGCACCCGCGTGCTCACCGCGCCGATGCCACAGGCCCAGTCGGTCTCGTGTTTCGTCATGTTCGCGGCCGGCTCGCGCTACGAGACGCCGGAGATCGGCGGGATCGCCCATTTCGCCGAGCACATGTTCTTCAAGGGGACCGAGCGTCGTCCCACGGCGCGCGCCATCTCGGCCGAGATCGACGGGATCGGCGGCGAGTTCAACGCCTTCACGGGCAAGGAGTACACCGGCTACTACGTCAAGTGCGCCGCCGAGACACGCGACGTGGCCCTCGACGTCCTCGTCGACATGCTGACGGGCTCCCGCTTCGACGTGGAGGAGATCGACCGCGAGAAGGGTGTCATCGTCGAGGAGATGAACATGTACTTCGACACGCCGCGGGACTTCATCGGCGGTGTCTACGAGAAGCTCCTCTACGGCGACCAGCCGCTCGGCCGCGAGATCATCGGCTCGAAGGAGACGGTCCACGCGGCGACTCGAGAGACGTTCACCTCGTTCATCGACCGCTGGTACCGACCCGAACGTACCGTCGTGGGGGTCGGCGGCAGGATCGGCGACGGTCTGAGGGAGCGGCTGGAAGACCTGCTCGGCTCGGTCGAGGCGCGGCCCACGGGCCTGCCGGAGCCCGTCGTGATTCCGTCGGACGCAGCGTCCGTTCGCGTTCACACGAAGCAGTCCGACCAGGCTCACATCATCCTCGGTGCACGCGGCTACGCGATGGGCCATCCCGACCGTTACGCGCTCCAGCTCCTCGCGACGGTCCTCGGCGGCGGCATGTCCTCCCGTCTCTTCACCGAGGTTCGCGAACGTCGCGGCCTCGCCTACTACGTCTACGGCGTCAACTCCTCCTACACCGACGCCGGCTCGCTCTACGCCCAGGCCGGGGTCGACATCAATCGCATCGACGATGCGATCACGACGATCGCGCGTGAGCTGCGGCGCATGGCGGACGAGCCGGTGCCGGCCGACGAGCTCGAGAAGGCACGCTCCTTCGCCAAGGGCAGGTTCGTGCTCGGGATCGAGAGCCCCCACGGCACGATCATGTACGGGCTCCGCCGCGAGGTTCTCCTCGGCGCCGCCGAGGAGCCCGAGGCGATGCTGCAGGGTCTCGACGCCGTCACCGCCGACGACATCCAGCGTGTCGCCCGCGACGTGATCACCGATCTGAAGCTGGCGGTGATCGGGCCCTTCGAGGATGCGGAGCGGTTCGAGCGGCTGCTCGCGCCGGCCTGACTCCACTGCTGTGACTGACGAGCGCGCCCTCCTCGCCCGCGCCGCAGAGCTCGCCGCAGACTGGATCGAGACGCTCGACACGCGCCCCGTTCGCCCCGAGACCGACTACCTCACGATGCTTCGCACCGTCGACGGGCCCGTCCCCGAGGACGGGCTGGAGCCACGGGCCGTGATCGACGAGCTCGCCGCGCTCGCCGAGCCGGGGCTGACCGCGATGGGCTCGGGGCGCTTCTACGGTTTCGTGATCGGAGGGTCGCTGCCGGCCGCGACCGCGGCCGACATGCTCGCGACCGCCTGGGATCAGAACACGGGGCTCGCCGCGCCGACACCCGCCACGTCGGCGCTCGAAGCGGTCGCGGGCCGGTGGGTGCTCGAGCTCCTCGGCCTGCCGCCGCAGAGCTCGTTCGCGTTCGTCACCGGCTGCCAGATGGCTCATGTGACGGCGCTCGCGGCCGCCCGGCAGGCGCTCTACGAACGAGTCGGCTACGACCTTCGCGAACACGGCCTCGCAGGCGGCCCCGCCCTACGCGTCGTGACCGGGGCTCAGCGTCACATCACCCTGATCCGGGCGCTGCGCCTGCTCGGCATCGGCCGCGCCCAGGAGGTCGTCATCCCGGTCGACGGCGAAGGGCGGATGCGCGTCGATCAGCTCGAAGCGGCGCTTGGGGGAGAGACGCCGACGATCGTCTGCGCCCAGGCGGGCGAGGTGAACACAGGGGCGTTCGACGACCTCGCCACGATCATCCCGCTCGCCCATGCCCACGACGCCTGGGTACACGTGGACGGAGCCTTCGGGCTCTGGGCGGCCGCGAGCCCCCGCCTGGCACACCTGCTCGACGGTCACGCGGCGGCGGACTCCTGGGCGACCGACGGGCACAAATTCCTCAATGTGCCCTACGACTGCGGCATCGCGCTCTGCGCCCATCCGCAGGCGCATGCGGCGGCAATGGAGTACGCGGCGCCCTATCTCTCCGTCGCCGGTACCGACGCCGAACGCGACCCGATGGGCTTCAGCCCGGAGTTCTCGCGCCGTGCCCGGGCCCTGCCGGCCTGGGCGGCGATCCGCTCGCTCGGCCGTAGCGGCATCGCCGCCATGATCGAATCGAGCTGCGACGCCGCTGCGGCGATCGCGGCCGGCCTACGAGAGCTCCCCGGCTGCGAGATCCTGAACGACGTCGTCCTCAACCAGGTGCTCGTCCGCTTCGAGAGCGACGAGCGAACCCGCGCCGTCCTCGCCGCCGTCCAGCGCGAGGGCGAGGCCTATCCGACGCAGGGAACCTGGCAGGGCCGCGCCGTGATCCGGATCTCGGTCTCCTGCTGGCGCACGAACGAACGCGACGTGGAGCGGACGATCGCCGCGTTCACCCGGACGGTCTCCTAGTGCCGCGTCTCGACGCAGCTCCGTCATCGACCGGTTCGAGTTCGCAGAGCAGCGCCTTGTAGACCGGAAACCCCGAAATGGGGTCGAAGTTCGCCGCATCCGTGAGCAGATTGACGTTCGCCTGCCGCCACTCGTCCGGGCCGAGCGGGCCGCCTCCGCCCATGTTCGCCTCGACGACGCCGGGCACGATGTCGTCGCCGACGGCGGCACGGAAGCGCACACGCCCGCGCGCGGTGACGACGTCGACGGGATCCCCGTCCCGGATCCCGCGCGCGGCGGCGTCCAGCTCGTGCATGTGGACGAGCGGCCAGGGCTGCAGGGCGACGAGGGACGGGACGTTGCGATGCTGGGAGCGAAAGTCCGACTTCGTGCGGGCGCCCGAGTTGAACACGAGCGGGAAGCGCTGCGCCAGCTCCGGTGCGGCCAGTGGTCCCTCGTGCGGTTCCGTGTAGACGGGCAGAGGCTCGTAGCCGTGACCCCGGAACCACTCCGAGGCGATCTCGAAGCGGCCGGTGGGCGTGTTGAAGCCGGGCTTCCCGTCGGGCCGCAGCTCGCCGGTCTCGTACTTTCGATGTCGGCGCGGCGGCTGGGGCAGCGCCACCCCGGCCGGGCTCGCGACGAGCTCCTCGTAGTCGATGCCGGTGCCCTCGAGAGCGAGCTCCACCATGGCGCGCTCGGTCTGCGGCCAGCGTTCTCCGTACCCGAGGCGGGCGGCCAACTCGGCGAAGATGAGGTAGTCGTTGCGGGCCTCGCCCGCGGGCTCGACGACCCGCGCCCGGTGCTCGACGCGGCCCTCGTACTCCATGTAGGACTCGATCTCGAACATCGTCGTCGCCGGGAGGACGAGGTCGGCGAACGCGGCATCGGCGGTGGGGAAGCGATCGATCGTGACGAGCAGGTCGAGTGACGCAAGCGCCTCGCGCCAGCGGGAGGACGAGGGCCACGCGGTGAGAATGGAGGTACCGCTGACGATCATCCCGCGTACCGGGTATGGCTCAGCGTCGAGAATGGCCCGCGGCAAGAGGGCAGCATGCGCCTCGTGTCGCATCTCGTAGAACAGCGGAAACTCGGCCGCGCCGATCGCCGGCCTGGCTCCGCTGGGAACGGATGTCACGTTACGGTTGAGACGTGGCCGAGCCGGCTCCTTGAACACCTTGCCGCCGGGCGTGTCGAGGTGGCCGGCGAGGGCCTGCAGCGTGAGCACGGCCCGAATCGCCTGCACCCCGGAGTTCGAGTACTCGAGGCCCGTGTACATCAGCACCGAGCACCCCGCCGCCGCCGCGACGGCACGCGCCAGTTCCCGCACCGTGCCCGCAGGGACACCTGTGATCCGCTCCACCCGCTCCGGCGTGAAGCCGGCCACGTAGGCACGCAGCTCGTCGAAGCCGTGGGTGAAACGCTCCACGAAGGCGTGGTCGTAGCGGTCTTCTGCGATCAGCACCTGCAGCATCCCGAGCGCGAGGGCTCCGTCGCTACCGGGGCGGACACCGACCCACTCGGCCCGCAGCGCTCGCGCAGTCTCGGAACGGCGGTGGTCGATCACGACGACGCGGCCGCCCCTCTGCTGCAGCTGCTTCAAGCGGACGAGATTCTCGGGTGGCGACGCGGTGGCCGGGTTCGCGCCCCAGACCAGTACGAGATCGGCATGGTCGATGTCGTCGACGAGGTCGCGGAAGACGGCGCCGAAGCACGAATGAGGAGCGATCATGCCGTAGGAGACAAAGCAGAGGGAGCCGACCCCCGTGGCGTTCGGCGAGCCGAGCGGGAACAGGACCGCATTGGCCGACGACTCGGCGGGCCCCGCCGGCGCGAACATTTCGTTCAGGCCCAACTCGAAGTTGCCGCGGCCGGTGTAGACGGCGAGCGCCTCCGGGCCGTACTCGTCGGCGATGGTCCGCAGCCGCTCGACGAGGAACCCGTACGCGTCGTCCCACGAAACCCGCTCGAAGCGGCCCTCGCCTCGCTCCCCCACCCGCAGCTGCGGATACGGGAGTCGTTCGGGCGCGTGGACGACCTCGGCGGCGCGCGTACCGCGGGTGCAGACGATGCCGCGAGGGTGATCGCGGCGCGGTTTCAGGCGGACGATGCGCCGCTCGGCGAGGACGATGTCGACGCCGCAGCCCGCCGGGCAGACACCGCAGAGGCCGGCCACCACCGACTCTCCCGACCCACCGGTGGCCGGCACTGTCCTCGTGGCGTCGGTCGTGCCCGTGCGCACGCACCGATCATAGTCATTCCATGAATGACTATCAAGTCACAGAGTGAGCGTAAAAGGGGGTCGGTCGAGCTCTAGTCCGTCGCCGCTGCCTCCTCGGCTGCCCGGTCGGCGAGTTCCTCGACGACGGACGGGTCGGCCAGTGTCGTCGTGTCTCCGAGGGCGCGGTTCTCGGCCACGTCGCGCAGGAGTCGCCTCATGATCTTGCCCGAGCGTGTCTTTGGCAGCTCGGGCGTGAAGACGATGTTCGCCGGTTTTGCGATCGCGCCGATCTTGTGCGCGACATGGTTGCGGAGCTCTTCGAGCATCTCGATGGAGCCCTCCTCGCCGCCCTTCAGGGTCACGTAGGCGACGATCGCCTGACCCGTCGTCGCGTCGGCCCGTCCGCACACGGCCGCTTCTGCCACCTTCGGATGGTCGACGAGCGCCGACTCGACCTCGATCGTGGAGAGCCGGTGGCCCGACACGTTCATCACGTCGTCGACGCGGCCGAGCAGCCAGAACTCACCGTCGGCGTCGATCCGGGCGCCGTCACCGGCGAAGTAGAAACCAGGGAACCGCGACCAGTACGTCTCACGGAAACGCGCGTCGTCCCCGAAGATGCCCCGGGTCATCGCCGGCCAGGGACGCTCGAGCACGAGATAGCCGCCGCCCTGCTCCACACGCACCCCCTCCTCGTTCAGCACCGCCGCCTCGACGCCCGGGAACGGCTTCGTCGCCGAACCCGGCTTCGTCGTCGTCACCCCCGGCAGCGGCGTGATCAGGATCATCCCCGTCTCGGTCTGCCACCACGTATCGACCACAGGGCAGCGGCCGCCGCCGATGTGCTCCTGGTACCAGATCCACGCCTCGGGGTTGATCGGCTCACCGACCGAGCCGAGCAACCGCAACGAGGAGAGATCATGGGCGCCGGCATGCTCGGGCCCCCACTTCATGTGCGCCCGGATCGCGGTCGGCGCCGTGTAGAGGATCGTGACGCCGTAGCGCTCGGCAATCGCCCACCAGCGCTCGTAGTCCGGGTAGTCGGGCGTCCCCTCGTACAGAACCGAGGTGGCACCGTTGCAGAGCGGCCCGTAGACGATGTAGCTGTGGCCGGTGATCCAGCCGATATCGGCCGCGCACCAGTAGACGTCGGTCTCGGGCTTCAGATCGAAGACGAGCGAATGAGTGGTCGCAACGCCGACCAGGTAGCCGGCCGTCGTGTGCACGATCCCCTTCGGCTTCGCCGTCGTCCCGGACGTGTACATCAGGAAGAGCAGATCCTCGGAGCCCATCGGCTCGCACGGGCACGAGCCCGGATCGTCCGAGACAGCCGCCGCCAGGTCATGGAACCAGTGGTCGCGGCCCGGGGTCATCGGCACCTCGTTGCCGGTGCGGCGCACGACGAGCGACGCCCGCACACCCGGTGCCGCGGCCAGTGCCTCGTCGGCCACCCGCTTCAGCGGCACCGGCTTGCCGCGACGCCACGCCTCGTCCTGGGTCACGAGCACCTCGCAGCCCATGTCGTTCATCCGGTCCGACAACGAGTCGGCCGAGAAGCCACCGAACACGACCGTGTGCGGAGCCCCCAGGCGCGTGCAGGCGAGCATCGCGACAGCGAGCTCCGGCACCATGCCCATGTAGATCGCCACGGCCGTGCCCTTGCCGACGCCGAGCCCCTTCAGCACGTTCGCCATCTGCGTCACCTCACGCTGCAGATCGGCGTAGGTGATCGTGCGCGTCTCACCCTCCGGCTCGCCCTCCCAGTGAAACGCAACGCGTTCGCCGAGACCCGCCTCGACGTGGCGGTCGACGCAGTTGTAGGCGACATTCAGCTTCCCCCCCAGATACCACTCCGCGTAGGGAAGCTCCCAGCGATACAGCTCCGAGAACGGCTCGAACCACGTCACCCGCTCCCGACCGTTGCGCTCCCAGAATGCCTCGAACGGCTCCTCGTACACATCCGCCTTCGCGTTCGCCTGCGCGGCGAAGGCAGCCGGCGGCGGGAACCGTCTGTCCTCGTCGAAGAGGGTCTCGATCGTGTGCTCACTCATGCGCCGGAGACCTCCAGGTCGTACGAACACCGTGTCAACACCTCGTTGCCGTCGTCGGTGACGAGCACGAGATCCTCGAGCCGGACACCGCCGACAGGCGGCTCGTAGAGCCCCGGCTCGAGCGTCACCACATCGCCCGGCTTCAGAGTGCCGCCGGGGAGGATCCCCATGTAGGGGCCCTCGTGCACCTCCAGTCCAACCCCGTGTCCGAGCCCGTGGAAGAAGCCGCGGTTCAACACCTGACCCCGTGTCTTCGTGCGCTGCGTGGGATAGCCGGCCGCCTCGAAGACCTCGCAGGCGGCGGCAAACACGGAGGCGCACTCGACCCCCGGCGCGACGAGCGCCGTCGTCACCGCGAGCGCCTCGCGGACGAGCCCGTGCCATTCCCGCACCTCGTCCGTGGCCGGGCCGACGACGACGGTGCGGGTCATGTCCGCGAAGCAGGAGGAGGCGTCGTCACGCGGCCAGAGGTCGAACACGACCGGTTCGCCGAAGCGGATCGGGCCGTGCCCCATCTCGTGTCCCTGGGCTCCCTGCGGGCCCGGCGCGACGATGAACTCCTCGGCACTGCAACCGTGCTCGGCAAAGACCTGGCGCATGGCGGCCTTGACGCGCTCGACCGTCAGCGGCTCACCGTCGAGCGAGAGGAGACCGTCGGCGTTCCCGGCTCTGCCGAGCAGCGAGAGCGCCGCCTCGAAACCCGCCTCGGCGGCCGTCTGGGCGCGTCGGATGCCCGCGAGCTCGGCAGCGTTCTTGACGCGCCGGCGTTCGTCGAAATGACCCTGGTCGACCTCGAGTCGAACGCCGTCGGCGCGGATCCGGTCGAGGTAGCCGGCGGGGAAGGTGTTCGGCACAAGCGCATGGGTGAGGCCGGCGTGGGCGCACGCCCGCGAGGCCCATTCGTGGCGGATCTCGAGCCAGCCGAGCCCCTGCGCGTAGAGCTCGTCGATCCCGACTTCCTCCAGTGGATGGACGGTCACGTCCGGGGCCGCGGCGCCGATCCGGCCGGCCTCCATCGAGCCGACGTAGACGTGACGAGCGCCATCGTGCTCGAGGTAGAGGAACGGGTCGGGAACGGCAAGTGGGATCTCGTGGCGCAGTTCGGGCGACCGGTAGGTATCGCCCACGATGAGAATGTCTGTCATGAGGTCGATCCTAGACCACCTGCGGGGCCGGCCGAATCGCTCGGTTCCGCTCGAATCCGGCGCGGCGCCCCGCTAGGGTCAGGCCGATGGACGACCTCACAACGCTCCGCGAGCGGCTGGCGGAGATCGCAGACCTGAGCCGTGCGGCCGGCGTGCTCGGGTGGGATCAACGCGTGACGATGCCGCCGCGCGGGACCGAGTCGCGCGCCGAGTCACTCGCGACCCTCGGACGCATCATCCACGACCGCTTCACCGATCCCGAGCTGGGCCGCCTGCTCGACCGACTCGTGGCCCTCGAGGAGTCGCTTCCCTCCGACTCGGACGACGCCAGCCTGATCCGCGTCACGCGGCGCGACTACGAGAAAGCGCGCCGCGTCCCGACCGAGCTGCGTGTCGAGATGACCCGGGCCGCCGCCCGCGGGCACCACGCCTGGGTCGTCGCGCGACGCGACGACGACTTCGAGGCGTTCCTCCCCTACCTGCGCGAGAACGTGGAGTTGAAGCGCCGCTACGTCGAGTGCTTCGAGCCGGCCGACCATCCCTACACGGCACTCCTCGACGACTACGAACCGGGAATGACGACGACGGAGGTCGCCGCCGTCTTCGCGGTGCTCCGGCCCGCGCTGACCGAGCTCGTCCGTACGGCGCCGGAGGTCGATGCCTCGTTCCTGCACGGCGACTTCGACCCCGACGCACAGCGACGCTTCGCCGAGCGGGTGCTGCCGACACTCGGTCTCGACGATGGCGCCTGGCGGCTCGACCCCACCGCGCACCCCTTCTGCACGTCCTTCTCGAACCGCGACGTCCGGCTCACGACGCGCTACCGGCCTGACGACCTCGAATCTGTCTGGTCGACGCTGCACGAGGCCGGCCACGGACTCTACGCCCACGGAATCGCCGACTCGTTGATGCGGACGCCGCTCGGCGGGGCGCCCTCGCTCGGACTGAACGAGTCGCAGAGCCGCACCTGGGAGAACCTGGTCGGCCGCAGCCGCCCCTTCTGGACGCACTGGTACGGGCCGCTCCAGGAGGAGTTCCCGGCGGCACTTGGCAACGTCGACCTCGACACCTTCGTGCGCGCCATCAACCGTGCCGAGCCGGGGCTGATCCGCGTCGACGCCGACGAGACGACCTACTCGCTCCACATCATCCTCCGCTTCGAACTCGAACAGGAGCTGATCGAGGGCACGATCGCGCTCGAGGATCTCCCGGAGATCTGGAACGCGCGGATGCAGGAGTTCCTCGGTGTCACCGTCCCTTCGAACGCAGACGGCGTCCTGCAGGACGTGCACTGGTCGGGTGGCGGGATCGGCTACTTCCCGACGTACGCGCTCGGCAACGTGATCTCGCTCCAGATCTGGGGCAAGGTACGCGAGGCGCTCCCCGATCTCGACGAGCGGATGGCGGCCGGCGAGCTGCTCGAGCTCTCCGCCTGGCTGCGGGACAACCTCTACTCCCTCGGCCGCAAGCTCACCCCGAAGGAGACGCTCGCGCGCGTCACGGGCTCGGCTACGATCGACCCGCAGCCGTACCTCGCCTACCTGTCGGACAAGATGGCCTCGCTCGCGGCGTGAAACTCGGCGAACACGAGCGGACGGCGATCGCGGAGGTCTTCGCCACCCTCGAGCACGACGTCCCGGTCGAGCTCGTGCTCGGACCCGAGGAGACGCCCGTCTCGGTCGTCACCGGCGCCGGCGAGATCGAGTTCGGCTCCGAGACACGCATGCTGCTCGAGCAGCTCGCCGAGCTGTCCGATCGCATCGATCTCACGGTCCGAGAGGTGGAGGAGCCCGGCCGCTGGCCACGGACGACCGTGGGGGGCCGCCTCGTCTACCACGGGCTCCCCTGGGGATACGAGCTGACGACGATCGTCGGCGCGATCGTCGCAGCGGGTCGTGAGGAGACCACTCTCTCGGAGGGGTCGCTCGAGGCGCTCACGGCACTCGAACACGACGTCGCGCTCGACGTCTACGTCACCCCGACCTGACCTCATTGCCCGCCGGCCGTGCTGCTGGCGTACCGTTGCGCCCTCGCCTCGCCGCGCGTGACTGCGGCGGGCGTCGAGGCGACCGAGTTCGCGATCGAGAGCGACCGGATGGGGGTCGTCTCGGTTCCCGCCGTCGCCGTGAACGGCCGGATCGCCTGGGTGGGCAACGTCCCCGAGCGCTCCTTCGTCCAGCAGCTTCTGCAGGCGGCCTCCGGCTAATGGCCGCTCTGGCGCCGCTCGAGCGTGCAGACCGGATCCTCGCCGAGGTGACCCGGCAGGTCGTCTCGGAGCTCCCCGACGGCAGCATCCTCTTCGACGCCCACACGCACCTCGGCGACGACATCGACGGCAGCCGGGGACGGCCCGACGAGCTCCTCGCCATGTTCGACACGGTCGGGATCGGCGGCGCCTTCAGCTTCTGCCTCGACGAGCCGGACCGGGGACCCGCCTTCAGCACCGCCAACGACCGCACGCTCGCCTGGGCGCGGGAGCACCCCACCCGGTTGATTCCGTTCGTTCGTCTCGACCTGGCGGAGCGACCCCTCGAGGAAGCGGAACGCTGCCTCGACCGCGGCGCCCAGGGGATCAAGCTGCACCCGCGAGCGCAGGGGTTCTCGGTCGGCGACGAGCGACTCGGTGACGTCTTCGCCGTCGCGGTCGAGCGCAACGTCCCGATCCTGATCCACGGCGGACGGGGGTTGCCACCGATCGGCGACCACCTCGCCGCGCTCGTCGAACGCCACCCGGACGTCCGGCTGATCATCGCCCACGCTGGGATCGCCGACCTCGGCGGGCTCGCCGGCCATTTCGCGCACGTCCCCGGCGTCTTCTTCGACACCTCCGTCTGGAGTACGGTCGACCTGATCGACCTGATGCGGCAGGTGGCGCCGCAGCAGATCCTCTTCGCGACCGACTACCCTTACGGACGCCTCCCGAATGCGCTCCTGCTCTCGGTGCGGGCAGCGCGCATCTCGGGCTTCGACGACGATGCCCTGCGCGGCATGCTCGGCGCGACCGCGAGGGCGATCGTCGACGGCACTCCTCTACCGGCGCCGACGAAGCCCCGCGCGCGCAGTGAGATCTCGTTGAGCCTGCCGCTGGCACGGATCCACGGCTACATCTCGATGACGACCCCGTTCCTGTGGCTGCGTCAGCCGGATCGTGTCGGCGGCCTCGGGCTCGCCCTCAACGCCGCCCACGAGGCGAGCCTCGACGGCGTGCCCGACGCCGACCTGATCCGCCGCTGCCTCTCCACGGCGGCAGAGATCTGGCAAGGGATCGGCGCCAGCGAGGATCCCGTCGAAGTCGAGCGCGTGGCGCGGCCGGCCCGGATGCTCTGCCATCTGGCCGACATCCTCGCCGTTACGGCGCCGGCGACCGACTGACTGACTCAGAGCTCCGCGAGGGCGCGCTCGACGAGCGTCGCCAGCACGGTTCGCTTCCAGGCGCTCTGCGGGTGCCCCGGGAGGCCCGCGAGTGGATCCGAGGGATCGAGGCCCCGTGGGATGTTGGCGACGCCGGCCGCCGCGAGCGCGACCGCCCCGTCACGGCGGGCGGCTGCGACGGAGACGAGCGGAAACGAGAACGCCTGCCGTTCACCGGTACGCAGGTAGACGGAGGTAGCGGGCGGTGCGGGCAGCCGCACCGCCGTCACGAGCTCACCGGGCGAAAGCGCCACGAGCGACCGGTCGTCCTCGGTCGGGCGGCGGTAGAGGTCGAGCAGCGGCAGTTCGCGCTCGCCGTCTCGTCCCTGGACGACGACGGTCGCCCCGCACACGGCGAGGGCCGGCGCCAGGTCGGAGGGGTGGGCCGAGATGCAGTCGCCCGGCTCCAGGTTGTGCTTGCGGTGGTCGCCGATCTGGGCGTAGCACGTGTCGCCGCCGCCGAGCCAGCACGTCCACTCCTCGCCCCGGTAGTACCAGCAGCGCGTGTGCTGGCAGAGGTTGCCTCCGACCGTGCCCTGGTTGCGCAGGAGCGGCGATGCTGCGAGGCCGGCCGCCCGAGCAACTGCGGCATACGGTGCGATCGACGCCGAGGCGGAGACGTCGGCGAGGCGCACGGTGGCTCCCAGCCGGACCCCGTCGCCGTCGACCTCGATCTCGCCCAGGCCCACCTCCTGGAGATCGACGAGGAGCGTCGGGGTGCGGATGCCGCGGTCGATCTGACCGGCGAGATCGGTACCGCCCGCGAGGACCGCGGCACCGCTCTCCCGGAGCAGCTCGAGCGCCTCGTCCACCGACCCGGGCCGCGCATAGGCAGCACTCATGCGAGCACCTGCAGGACGCGGTCGCGCGTGAGGGGCAACGCGGGTGAGCGGCGCCCGGTGGCGTGCGCGAAGGCGTTCGCGACGGCCGCAGCCGTCGGGACGATCGGCGGCTCGCCGAGCCCCTTGGAGCCGATCGTGGCGAGGTTGCGGTCGGGGACGTGCGCGTAGTCGATCACGATCTCGGGGACGTCGGCGATGGAGGGGATCTTGTAGTCGTCCAGGTGCGCATTGACCGGCACGCCCGTGGTCGGATCCACGACGAGCTCCTCGGTCAGCGCAAACGCCATTCCCTGCAGGACGCCACCCTCGACCTGGCTCGATGCCTGCAGCGGGTTCACGATCCGCCCCACGTCGTGGACGGCGACGATCCGCTCCACGCGCACCTCGCCGAGGCCCGGATCGACGGCGACCTGGGCGATCTGGCAGCCGAAGGTGTTCACGACGAAGCCGTCCCGGTTCGGGCCGCGCGACCCGGAGCCGTCGATCGTCGCGTTGCCGAGCTTCTCCGTGACCTCGGTCACCGGGGCATCCACGGCGGCGTCGCGAGAGCGGATGCGGCCGTTGCGGATCTCGAGGTCGTCGGGAGCGATCTCGAAGACGTCGCCCGCGAGCTGGAGCAGCGCCCTGCGTACCTTCGCGGCAGCAGACCGCACCGCCGGCATCACCGAAGGCGTCGTCTGCGAGCCGCCCGCGATCGGCCCGTAGACGTTCGGGAGCGTGTCGCCGCCGACGACGCGAATGTGGTCGGGTGGCAGTCCGAGTTCCTCGGCGGCAACGAGCTGGGCGGTCGTCAGCGTCCCGCTGCCGGTGTCCTGCAGCCCCGTCACGACCTGTGCGTGCCCGTCGGCGTCGAGGCGGACCGTGGCGTGGGCGGGCGGACCGCCGCCGCCCCACCAGATCTGGGTGGCGCAGCCCATCCCACGGAGCAGCCCGTCCGGCTGCGGCGCGCGGAGCTCGCTGCGGCGCTCCCACCCGGCGAGCTCGGCGGCACGGTCGTAGCAGGCGAGCAGGTGCTTGCTCGTGTAGGGCATCCCGCTCACCTGGTCGACGTCCGTGTGGTTGCGGCGCCGCAGCTCGAGCGGGTCGAGACCGGTGGCGAGAGCGAGCTCGTCGATCGCCTGCTCGAACACGGCCGTCCCCTCCATCACACCGGGCGCCCGGAAGGCGTTCTGGGCACGGAGGTTCGTCTTCGCCGGAAAGGTCATCGCCGTCACGTCGGCGCAGTGGTAGAGCGTCCGGGCCGGGATCAGCACCGGCATCACCCAGCCGCCCTGGCCGCAGGAGACGACCGCGTCCGCCTCGATCGCCGTCAGGATCCCGTCACGGGTCGCGCCGAGCCGCACCGTCTGCCGCGTCGCCGACCGCCTGCCGCCGTCGAGCATCTCCTCGTGCCGGTCGTTGACGACGCGCACCGGTCGTCCCGAGACCCGTGCCAGCTCGGCGGCGGCGAGTCCCTCGAACCCCGCGCCCTGCTTGGCGCCGAAGCCGCCGCCGACGTAGCGCGAGACCACCTGGACGTCGTCCCGGCGTACGCCGAACGCGGCCGCGAGCTCGTCGCGGGCCGTGAAGATCCCCTGCGTACCGACCCATTCCGTCAGTCGATCTCCTTCCCAGAGCGCGACGGCCGCGTGGGGCTCGAGCGGCAGCTGCACCTGCGCGGGCGTCTCGAGCTCGAGCTCGACCGTGACCTCCGCCCGGGCGAGTGCTGCCTCGGCGTCGCCCCGCGCGGCCTCCGACGGCTCCGCGATGAATCGTTGCTCGTTGACCGCCGCCGCACCGTCGACGATGTGGGGGAGCACCTCGATCTCGAGGGCGAGCGCACGGATGCCGGCGAGCGCCGCCTCGGGCGTGTCGGCCGCGACAAGCGCTAGCGGCTGGCCGGCGTAGGCCGGCTCGGAGCTCAGCAGCGGCTCGCGGCGGGAGAGCGTCAACTGGTCATCGGGGCCGATGACCGTCCGGACACCCGGCGTTGCGCGCGCCGCCTCGAGGTCGAGCGAGCGGACGCGTCCGGCAGCGACGGGCGAGCGCAGGACGCCGCCGTACAGCATCCCGGGGAGCGTCACGTCGACCGTGTACCGCACCCGGCCCGCCGCTCTGTCGACACCGTCGAACCGCGGCGCGGGGTGTCCGACGACCTCGAGCTCCTCGTCGTCTGCCCACGGCTCCGTCTCGTCCGACTCGTCGACGAGGACGAAGACATCCTCGTACCGGCCCTCCATCTCCTTGCGGGTCTTGACGAAACGAGCACTCATGCCGCAGCCTCCGCGGCCCTGAGGACTGCGCGCTCGATCTTGACGTAGGCGCCGCAACGGCAGAGGTTGCCGACCATCGCCTCGCGCACCTGTTCCGCCGTCGGGTGCGGCACGCGCTCGAGCAGCGCGGTCGCGCTGACGATCTGTCCGGGGGTGCAGAACCCGCACTGGAGTGCGTCCTCGGCCACGAACGCCTCCTGCACCACAGCCGCCCGGCCGCCGGTGAGGCCCTCGATGGTGACGATCTCGTGCCCGCCGGCTGCCTCCGCGAGGACGAGGCAGGCATTCACGGGGCGTCCATCGAGCAGGACGCCGCAGGCACCGCAGGCACCCTCTCCGCAGGCGAGCTTCGTGCCGAGGAGCTCGAGATCCTCGCGCAGGACAGAGAGCAGTCGCCGGCCGCGCGGCTCGATGGCATGACACTCGCCGTTGACCTCGAGAACGACCCTCATGAGGGAAGGACTACCGACGGCCGCCTGCGCACGTCAAGCGGATACGATCCGACGGTGCGCCGGGTCGCCGCCACGATCGCGATGCTCGTCGCCTCGGCGCTTCTTCTGGCAGGCTGCGGCGGCTCCTCGAAAGACGCGACCGCGACGACGGGAGCGGCGACGACGCCGGCCTCGACCTCCACCACGGCCGGCTCGAGCGGCCACTGCAGGGACGTCACGGCACCGTCCCCGCGCGCGGATGGTGGCGCGAAAGAGCCGACCGAGCGACTCGATCCGGAGAGGACCTACCGGCTCGTCTTCACCACGAACTGCGGCACGTTCACGATCACGCTCGACCAGCAGAAGGCGCCTGCGACAGCGGCGTCGCTCGTCTCGCTCGCGAACCAGAAGTTCTACGACGACACCATCTTCCACCGGATCGTGCCCGGGTTCGTGATCCAGGGCGGCGACCCGACGCAGACCGGCAGCGGCGGTCCCGGCTACCAGACCGTCGATGCGCCACCGGCCGACGCGGCGTACACGAAGGGCATCGTCGCGATGGCGAAGACCGCCTCGGAGCCCGCGGGTACGTCGGGAAGCCAGTTCTTCATCGTCACTGCGGCCGATGCGCAGCTACCGCCGGACTACGCGATCGTGGGCACGGTGACCGACGGGCTCGACGTCGTCGAGCGGATCGGGAAGCTCGGCGATGCGAGCGAGCAGCCGACACGCCCGGTCGTGATCGAGTCGGTCGTCGTCGAGTCGCAGTGACGGTCGCAGCCGTGGTGCTCGCGGCCGGGGAGGCATCGCGCTTCGGCACGCCCAAGCAGCGACTACTCCTGCCCGAGGTGCTCGCCCGCCTCGAGCAGAGTCCCGTCGACGAGGTCGTCGTCGTCGCGGGCGCCCACACACTCGAGACGCACGCCCGCGTCGTCACGGCGACGAGCTGGAAGCGAGGCCCCGGCGCCTCGCTCGCGGCGGGGCTCGCCTCCCTCGGGGACGAGGTCGAGGCTGCGGTCGTGGTGCTCGGCGACGGGCCCGACCTCGTGCCGGGAACGGTCGCGCGGGTGATCGCGAGCTGGCGGGCGGGATCGGGCCCGATCGTGGCGGCGTCCTACGGGGGGGAGCGCGGACACCCGCTGCTCGTTGCCCGGGAGTCGTGGGGACGGGTGCCGGATGGCGGTCTGCGGGAGCTGTCCGCCGCACTCGTCCCCTGCGACGACCTCGGTGCCCCGGGGGACGTCGACACGCCCGCCGACCTGCCGCAGCGGTTGCGCTAGGACGATGAAGGGGCTAGGCGCCGGCGGAGCGGAGCTGGCTCAGCTTCTCCATCAGCTCCGGCGACATTCGCTCGGCCGCGGTCGTCTGCACGTACGTCCGCAGTGACGCCTCGAACCGATAGCGGCGCCGGCAGTAGTCGCAGCCGTCGAGGTGGGACTCCGCGAGTGCCACCTCGTCCTCGGTCAGCTCGCGGTCGAGGTAGCTCTGCAGGAGCTCTTCGCAGGCCTCACAGGGTCCACGGTGGCTCACGATCCGTCCTCCCCGACAGACAGCGCCTCCTGCGCGAGCTGCTGCTTCAGCAGCCTCCGGCCGCGATGGAGGCGTGACATGACGGTGCCGATCGGGACGTCGAGAATCTGCGCCGCATCCGCATAGCTGAACTCGCCGATGTCGACGAGCACGACCGTGTCGCGGAAGTCGTGCGGGAGCGAGGAGAGTGCGTTCACGATCGAATCCTGAGAGAGCCGCTCGACAACGCGATCCTGGTCGAGCACCTGCTCCCCCTGAGCCTCGGAGATCTTGTTCGCGAGGTAGTAGTCGCCCTCTTCCAGCGGCTGCATGTCGGGTGTGCGCTGGATCTTGCGGCCCCGGTCGAGGTTGAGGTTCGTGAGGATTCGCAGGAGCCAGGCGCGGAGATTCGTCCCCGGCGTATAGGAGCGCCAGCTCCGGAAGGCCCTGCCGTAGGTTTCCTGGACGAGATCTTCGGCTTCTTCACGAGTGGCGACCAGCCTGCGTGCGACGCGATACACCTGGTCGGCGAGCGACAGAGCCTCTTCCTCGAAACGCACCCGGTCGCGGGCCTGTGCCGCGATCCGGGGGCCGTCGGTCTCGGGCTCTGCCTCCGCCACCGCCCAAACGTATCTGTTCCAGAGTGTGGAACGAGCGCCGCGGGCCGGCTATTCCGGTACACCCCAGGAAGCGCCTCGGTCGATGCGGCTGAATCCGGTCTCAGTCCTCAAACGGCTTCGAGCTCGCGGAACCCCGCTTTCGCCATCACGGCGACGAGCTCGTCGCGTGTCGTCTGCTCGTCGTCCCAGGCGAGGGAGACCTGGCCCATCAGGTTCGCGTTCGCGCTCTCGAGCCCCGCCTGGCCGCGAAGCGCAGCCGCGAGCCGGTTGACGCACCGCTCGCAGCGGATGCCGCTCATCTGCAGCGTCTCGTAACGGGTCGCCATCGTCAGTGAAACTCTAGCGCGGCGGCCCGCAGCTTCACCTCGTCGTCGGCAAAGCCAACGAGGACAGGGTCGTGTGTCGCGCAGATGAGCGTCGTCCCGTACTCGTGGGCGATATCCGCGAAGAGTCCGCCGAGCACGAGTGCACCGGAGACGTCGACGCGCGAGGTGGGCTCGTCTGCGACGATCACCGCGGTTCGCGCGGCGAGCGCCCGCGCCACGGCAACCCGTTCGCGCTGTCCCGCGGAGAGCAGCTCGGCGCGCCGGTCGGCCTGCTCGGCGAGGCCGACGGCGACGAGGGCGTCGATCGCCCGCTCGTGAGCATCGAGACCATCGCTCCCGCGCACCGCGAGGCCGAGCTCCACGTTCTCGCGGGCGGTCAGGAAGCCGGAGAGCCCCGGCGCCTGGCCGATGAAGGCAACCGTGTCGCGCCGGAAGATCGCGCGCGCTTCGCGGTCGAGGCCCGAGAGCGAGCGGCCGCCGACGACGACCTCGCCGCTGTCGGGGACATCGAGCCCCGCCACGAGCGAGAGCAACGTCGACTTGCCCGAGCCGGAGGGCCCCGTCACGACCGACAGGCGACCCGGCCGGAAGGTCGCCGAGACATCGTCGAGCGCGATCTCGCGGCCGAACCTGCGCGTCACGGCGCGAAGCTCGACCTCGATGCCTTCGGCGCCGGCGAGGGCCGGCAGCATCAGCGGGCTCGCCTCGGTGATTCCGAGCGGACGCAGCTCGACGACGCCGCTGCGGGCGCTCACGGTCGCGCGATCGACGATGCCGGCTTCGCGCAACGTCTCCTCCGGGATCCGCAGCCAGCCGCCGCGGCCGACGACGACCGAGGTCGCATCCCCCGCTCGCTCCTCGCTGACACGGCCATCGCGGATATGGACGACACGGTCGGCGATCGCCGCCGAACGAGGATCGTGGCTGACGACGAGTGCCGTCGCTCCCTCCTCGCGCGAGAGCTCGGCGAGAAGCGTGTAGACGATCGCTGCGCTCGCCTCGTCGAGTTCGCCGGTTGGCTCGTCGGCGATGAGCAGTCGTGGCCGGTGTGCGAGGGCGGCGCACAGGGCAATCCGCTGCTGCTCGCCGCCGGAGAGCTCGGAGGGCCGGGCGGCACGCCGATCGAACAGGCCGACCCGTTCGAGCAGCTCGTGTGCACGCGCCAGCCGGTCGCGCTCCTGAACTCCGTGGAGGCCGAGTGGGACGCCGACGAGCTGCTCTGCCGTCAGCTCGCCCGCGAGCGCCCGCCAGTAGTGCTGGTCGGCGTAGCCGAGCCGATCGGCACGGTAGGCGGCCAGTGCCGAACCGGACGAGGCGACGAGATCGAGCCCGGCGACGACGACGCTGCCGGCACTCGGACGCTCGAAACCGGCGAGGACCTGCATCAGCGTCGTCTTGCCGGAGCCGCTCGGGCCGAGAACGACGCAGACCTCGCCCTCCTCGACGTCGAGAGTCAACCCCTGCAGGGCGGCGACGCCTCCGTCCCGGGACGGGTAGACACAGAAGAGGTCGCGTGCCTCGACGAGGCTCACGTCCCGAGCTCCTGGGCGCGGAGCGGTCCACGGTCGGCGCGGAACGCGCGCCGTGTCGCGAGCGCGACGAGAGCCGCAGCGACGAAAAGGTAGACGGCGGCGCCGATCAGCAGAACCCTCAGGTCGAACGCCAGCCGGAGGGGAAGGTCGATCGTGGTCGCGTGGGCCGTGGCGGCGACCACCCGGGTCACGAGCAGCGCGAGCACCGCTCCTGCGACCGTTCCCGCGACCACGCCGGCGACGCCGACGACGAGAGCCCTGACGCGCACGATCCGGCGCAGGAGCGACGGCGAAGCACCCTGGGCCTCGAGGTCGTAGAGGTCGCCGCGGTCGTCGCGGAGGTCGGAGAGAACGGTCAGTGCGAGGCCGAGCGCCGCCAGCACGAGCGCGACGATCGCGGCTGCGTCGAGAGCGAGGAGCGTCCCGTGACCGAGCGGGTCGTCCCTGGCCTGAGCCAGCAACTGCGCTCGCGAGACGGCTGCGACGCTCCGGAACGGCGGCCGCGAGAGTGCCGTCATGGCCTGTCCGACGCGGCCCGGGGGGACGGCGAGCCAGATCTCGTTGACGCGGCCTGCGCCGGGAACCTGGGCGTTGACGGCAGTGGAGAGGCTCGTCACGTCACCGATCGCCGCGTCCCCGGAGGTGCCGGGGAAATGGTCGACAACCCCCGCCACTCGGACGGGAACCGTGCCGCCGCCGACCTCGAGCGCGAGGCGGCCACCGACCCCGCCCGCGAGGAGAGCGAGTCGCGGCGTCACGACGACGGCGGGCGGCGCCGCGTCTGTCGGCTGGCGCAGCCGCAGCTGCGCAGTGTTCTGCTGGGAGATGCGGTATCCGAGCCGGATCCCCGCACCCGAGCGTCTCACCTGGATGCCGCCTTCTCCGAGCCAACCCGCCTGCGGCAACCCGGTCACGAGCAGCTCCCCCGCGAGCGGGCGGCCGGCGTCGGCACCACGGTCGACGAGGCGGGGTGGGACGAGCTCGAGCGCGACGAGCCGACCGCCCCGCAGTGCGGCCGGTAGCGCCCGGTCGATTCGCGTGCTCGCCGCCCTTGCGAGGGGCCCGAGGTCGAGCGAGACGAACCTGCCGTCGCGTGCCGCGACCGTGGCGCGCAGCGACACGAGTCCCGGTCCGGCCGTGAAGGTGAGCCGGTCGCCAAGGATGACGCCGCGTAGCGCCGCAGCGCCCGACGGGGTCACCGCCCTGACGAGCCCCGAGCGGGAGCTGTCCGAGAAGCTGCCGCGCCAACCGTGCACCTTTGCGATCTCGTCCGGCGGCAGCCCCAGCACGGTGACGCCGCTGATCCCTTCGGCGCTGCCCGCACTCGTACGCAGCCTCAGCACCGGCACGGCTCTGGCACCCGGGACGATCGACCCGTAGCGATCGAGGGGAGCAGCGTCGAGCACGGGGACGAGGGACTTGAAATCTTCCTGCACGCGAACGTCGAGCGGAACCGCAAACGCGGCCTGGTCGTCTTCGGCCCTGACGAGCGTCGCCCGGTAGCCCTCGGCGAGGAGAGCTAGCGCGAACGCGAGCGTGAGGAAAGCGACGGTCACCGCGGCCGCGCCGGGGCCGCGGCCGAGCGTCACCGCCGCAAGGCGCGCGCCCACGCTTCGGCGGAGCAGCCGGCCTGTGACCCGGATCAGCGGGCCGAACAGACGCGCGGCGGCGACAGCTGCTGCAAAGGCAATCAGGCCGGGAAGAAGCAGCAGCACGAGGCCCGAGCCCGCTCCCTGCTCGAGCGACGAGCCGTCGGCGGCGCCGCCGACGAGTGCCGCCACGATGAGCCCGACGGCGACGAGCGCGGCGGCATCGACCGCGCCGAAGCGGCCCCCGTCGCGCCGCGGCGACGCGGTCGCGGCTGCGACGACGACGGTCGTGAGCGCGACGACGGCGACCCCGAGCGCGAGCCCGGCGGGTGAGAGGACGCTCTCCCGCAGCACCGCCCAGACGGGCGCCCCGGCCCTCCCGGCCGAGATCGCTCCTACGACGAGACCGGCCAACCACCCGACGGCGGTTCCTGCGACGGCGACGAGCGCGCTCTCGCTCGCGGTCAGCAGGTAGAGCTGGCCACGCCGGGCTCCGTACCAGGTGAGCCGCCGTCTCGCCGCCTCGAGGTCGCGCCGCATCGTGCGCGCGGCGAGGACGGCAAAGGCGAAGAGCAGCGCCGCCGCCTCGCCGCCGACGAGCAGCAGGCGGCGGCCTGCCACCGAGGCGGCCTGCTGGGCCGCGCGCAGCTCTGCCACCGGCGCCTGAACGCTGAAACCGGTCGAGACGCCCGCCAGCGAGGCGTTTGCCCGCTCCGTCTCCGCGACCAGCGTGTCGATTCCCCACAGTCTCGGTTTCCCGGGCGAGAGCGGCCAGACCCAGGCGTAGCTTCGATAGGTGTTGGCCACCGCAGGCGAGCGCGTCAACACGTCGACCCCGTCTGCGACGAGAAGCGGTGCCGGCAACGGACGGTGATAGCTCGCCGACTGCTGCAGGGCAGGTGCGATCTCCCTGTCCTCGAGCGCGTTGTCGGTCGGTGCGAGGAAGTCGCCGAAGAGCTGGCTCGTACGCAGGGTGGCCGTTCCGACCTCGACGAGGCGAAGCCCGGGCGCATTCGGTAGCCGTCCCGAGCCGCGCAAGCGCAGCACCTCGCAGCGCTGCGGCGTGCAGCGCCGTGGCAGGCGGCCGCTCGTGACATGGACGTAGCGTGCGAGCCCGTCGACGCCTGCGAGCGAGACGAAGCGACCGGCGACGGTGCTCTCGCGGAAGAGCACGATCGGCGTCGGGCCGGGGAGATCGAGACTCGGAAGAGCCGCACCGACGCGCCGGGCGAGCGCCGGGTACGACTGATCGGCTCCGACCGGCACGCCGAACCAGACCGCGCGTGCCGAGCGCGACGCGGCGGGGATCTGCGCGACCGCCTGTGCGATGCTGCGGTCCTGGGCGATCTTCGTTCCCGCGAGGACGCTGACGAGAACCGCAGTGCCGACGCCGATCCCGCTCGCGGCGAGAAGCGCCCCCGACGAGCGACGCCGCACGCGCCGCCACGCAAGGCCGACGACGTAGACGCCCGCCCTCGTACCACTGCGCTGCCCGTCCTTCGCGGGCACCGCGTTCAGACCTTGCCGCGGACGCCGTGGACCGGCCGGCCGGCCGCCTCCCAGGCGTAGTACGAGGCGCTCGGTCCGAAGGAGCGCTGATAGGTGACGACGCGGGGGTTGCGGCCTACCTCCTTCGCACGCTGGGCGTGCCAGAGGAGGTTCGGGTCGTCACGCTCCTGCCAGACGAGCACCAGGTGGGCGGCGGTCATGTGCTCGGCGACGAACGTGCATCCGGCCGCCGGGCAGGGAAACGGGTCGGTGCGGACGCAATACCAGCCTTCGTAGTCGTCGGAGCCGTCGTCCTCCCACAGCTCGTCGTCCTCGGTGAGCTGCTCGTCCTCGAGCAGCAGCGAGCCACGTTGCGGCATCTCGTCGTCGCGCACGGCAGCACGATAACGACAGCGGACAGGCTCACGACGGCGGGGACGCCAACGCCCCCGGAGGGTCAGACCGGGGGCATTTGGCTGCGATTGCCGGCCCTGGGTGGGGCCGGTGCTTCAGGCGGCTACTGGGAGGGGGATGTCGGCGGCCGCCCGAATCCGTGGGAAGAAGGGCCGACGACCGTGGCTCCACCGGCGGCGAGGTCGTCTCGTTGCGCGAGGACGACGGAATCTCGATCCACGCCACCGGAGGAGCCGATCCCAGGCTGGGAGGGTGCCTGTTCAGGGAGAAGGGTCGTCGGAGCCACGCCTCCGTTCTATCGCGACAACCGTGAAGAGCGGGGTTAGACCGCGTTAAGAGTCTGTTGCGAGCGAGGGCGAGCCGCGTCGCGGTACGGACGCGTCAGGACAGGTGGAGCGGCACGGGCAGCTCGGCGTGGAGACGCGTTCCCCCACCCGCAGGGCTCTCGAGCCCGAGCGTCCCGCCCAGTGCCGCCACGCGCTCGCGCAGCCCCTCGAGCCCGCCGCCGGCCGTCGCGCACGCGCCACCGCAGCCGTCGTCGGAGACATCGATCTCGATCCGGTCGACCGACACGACGACCCGCACCCGGCTCGACCCGGCGCCCGCATGTTTGGCAGCGTTCGCAAGCGCCTCGGCGACGAGGTAGTACGCGCACACCTCGAGCTCGGGATCGAAGCGCCCCTCCGGGACGTCGAGCACGACCGGCAAGACGTCCTCGAGTCGCAGAGAGAGCTGCGCGAGCGCCGCCGCGAGCCCTTCTTCGGTGAGGACCGTCGGGTGGAGTCCATGTGCGAGCTCGCGAATCTCGGTGATCGACCGGGCGAGCTCCGACTCGACTCGGAGCAGCAGCTCCCGGGCCTTGTTGCCGTCGTCGGGGAGCCTCACGATTGCGACTCGCAGAGCCTGCAAGGCGACGATCAGACGCTGCTGGGCACCGTCATGGAGATTCCGCTCGAGGCGCCGCCGCTCGGCATCGCGCGCCTGCACGAGACGGTCGCTCGCCGCTCGCAGCTCCCGCTCCGTCTCGCGCATCTCGGTCGCGTCCCGGACGATCGAGACGACCTCGTTGTCGTCGATCGGCACCACCCGTGCCTCGTACTCCCGCTCGATCCCGCTCAGCGTCCGGAGCCTGTAGTCGACCGTCTGCAGGCGGCCCTCGGCGAGCGCCCGGTGGATCGTCTCCATCAGCGGCCCCGCCACCTCGGCAGGCAGCAGATCCGCCATCTGCCCGCCCACCACGTCCTCCCACGGGTTCGCCAGCAGTTTGGGATCACCCGCGAAGTCGACGTACCTGCCCTCGGCGGTGATGCGGAACATGAGATCGGGAATCGCATCGAGCAGCGCGTGTAGGCGCGCCTCGACCTCGGTCGTGGGCAGACCGGCGGGACGACGGCGCGGCTCGGTGGGCATCATCCGCCCAGCTCCACGGCCACCTCGACGAGCGCACGGATGTCGTCGTCGGTCGTACGGAAGTTAACGACACACGGCCGCAGCCCGACCCTGCCGTCGACCGTGGCAGGCGCCACCCAGACGCGGCCGTCGTCCTGTAGCAGTCGCACGAGCTGTGCGTTGTGGCGGTCGGGATCGCCGCCGCCGGCGTGGCGGAACGGAACGATCGAGAGCGGCGGCGCCCCACAGAGAGGCTCGAGGCGCTCCTCCTCGACGACGAGCCGGTGGAGGAGGCGCGCCTGCTGCAGGTTGCGCTCGACCGCGTCGCGGAACGCCTGGGCGCCGTGGGCGCGAAAGGCGAGCCAGAGCTTGAGGGCGCGGAACGGGCGGCTGTACTCGAGCGTGATGTCGACCATGTGCTCGGCCGCCCGCTCGTGGGGGATGTAGGCCTCCTCGTGGGAGAAGGCGTGGAAGAGATCCTCCCGTCGCCGCACGAGCAGGACACCGCAGGCCTTTGGCAGGTAGAGCCACTTGTGGGCATCGAGGGTGACGGAGTCGGCGCGGTCGAGCCCGGCGAAGAGATGGGCTGCCGACGGCGTCGTCGCCGCGGGCACTCCGTAGGCGCCGTCAACGTGCAGCCAGATGCCCTCCTCCTCGCAGATGTCGGCCAGGGCGTCGATCGGGTCGACGGCACCCGTCAGCGTCGTGCCCGCCGTGGCAACGACCGCAACGGGCACGAGACCAGCTGCGCGGTCGGCCCGCACGGCTGCGGCCACCGCCTCCGGGGGAAGACGGCGGTCGCCGTCGATCGGGAGCGCGCGCACGGAGTCGGAGCCGATCCCGAGGATCTCCGCCGCCCGCTCGATCGAGTAGTGCGCCTCGCTCGAGCAATACAGCGTCGGCCGTGCGTCTCCCATGCCGTGGCGTCGGACGCCGGGAAGTGCTCGTTCGCGGGCAGCCGCGAGCGCGGTCATGTTCGAGACCGTCCCACCGCTCGTGAAGGCACCCGCCTCGGCCGGGAAGCCGAGGAACTCGGCCACCCAGCGCACCGCCTGGCCCTCGATCTCGGTTGCTGCCGCCGCCCAGACGGCGAGATTCGCGTCGAAGCAGGAGGCAAGCAGGTCACCGATCACCCCGATTTCGAGTCCCGACGAGGCGACGAAGGCGAAGAAGCGGGGCCGGGTCTGGGCGATCGACTCGTCGAGCGCGCGGCGGGCGTCCTCGAGCACCTCGGTGACCCCCGTCGGGCCCTCCGGCAGCGCCGCCGCCAGCAGCTCACGGAGCCGGTCGTCGATCGGCGGGTCGCTCTCCCGGGCACGGTCGAAGCTCCGCCACGCCAGCGTGACGATCTCGGCCGCGTGCGCGAGGGCCTCCTCGCGCGGGATGTCGAGGCGCAACGTCACTCGTGCAGGATAGGCGCCCGCCCGCGCGGAGGCGACCCCGGTTCCCTGACCGTCAGCGTCCGGTTCTCGCTGAGAACGAGGACGGGCCTCGGCGCCCCGGTCGCGAGGTCACCAGGTCGTGCCCTCCGCGACCTGCAGCGACTTCAGGTCCGAGTAGAAGTCGAGTGCGAAGTCGCCGCCCTCGCGCCCGATCCCCGAGATCCCGATCCCGCCGAACGGCGCCGTCAGGTCGCGGACGAGGAAGGTGTTGACCCAGATCACGCCCGCCCGCACGGCCCGGCCGACCCGCTGTGCCCGCTCGCTCGAGCCCGTGTAGACGATGCCGGAGAGCCCGTAGGGCGTCGAGTTGGCGAGCGCCACGCCCTCCTCCTCGTCGGCGAACGTCTGGAAGGTCAGCACCGGCCCGAACACCTCACGCTGCACGATCTCGCTCTCGTTCGAGCGCGGGACGACGAGCGTCGGCTCGTAGAAGAGGCCGCCGCGGGCCGCGGGCCGCCCGCCACGGACGATCTCGTCGCCGTTCGCGCGCGCCCGCTCGACGAACCCGGCAACCCGGTCGAAGTGGTCGCGGTGGATCAGCGGCGTCACGGTCGTGTCGCCCGCCCGCGGATCGCCCAGCACCTGCTCGTCCGTGAAGCGGTGGAAGAGGTCGAGGAAGTCGTCCGCGATCGACTCCTCCACGAGCAGACGCGTGCCCGCAAGGCAGACCTGCCCCGCATCGTCGAACTGGCCCGCCGCCTTCCGCGCCGCCGCCTCGAGATCACAGTCGGCGAAGACGAGCAGGGGCCCCTTGCCGCCCAGCTCTCCGGTGAAGGGGACGATGTTCGCGGCCGCCGCGATGCCGATCTGGCGCGCGGTCTCCGGCGAGCCGGTGAACGAGACGCGCCGTACGCCGGGGTGGGAGACGAGCGCTGCGCCGACCTCCTCGCCGATTCCCTGGACGACGTTGAAGACGCCGGGCGGAAAACCCGCCTCGTGCACGAGGTCGGCGAGCAGCGAGCACGAGAGCGGCGACCACTCGGCCGGCTTCAGGACCACCGTCGACCCGGCAGCGAGCGCCGGCGCCGTCTTCCACGTCGAGAGCATGAAGGGGGCGTTCCAGGGCGTGATCACGACCGCCGGGCCGCTCGGCATGCGGATCACGCGGTTGTGGGTGCCGTTCGAGTCCCACACCCGCTCCTCGTACGCGGCGGCGAGGTCGGCATAGCTCCTGTAGTTGCGGGCCCCCCGATTGATCAACCGTGCCCTCAACGAGCGCAGCAGCATCGCCATGTCGACGCACTCGACCGGAGCGAGCCGCTCCACGTTCGCGTCGATCAGGTCGGCGAGCCGGTGGAGGTACTGCGCCCTACCCCGCGCACCGAGTGCGGCCCAGGCGGGAAACGCCTCCTGCGCGGCCGCCACGGCGAGCCCGGCCTCCTGTGCTCCTCCGCGGGCGATCTCTCCGAGCGGCTGCTCGTCGATCGGGGAGTAGTCGGTGAACGTCGCGTCCGAACCGATGCGGCGCCCCCCGATGTAGTGCTCCTGCGAGACCTCGACTCCGGCGACGGTGATCACGACGCAGCCTCGAAGGCGAGTCTCACGCGCGGATGTCCTTCACGATCTCCTGGTCGTCGACCGTGTAGCCGAAGCCGAAGCGGAAGCCCCTTCCGACCCGGATCGGCGCCAGGAGGTCGTGCTCCTCGTGCTCGCAGCCGAAGAGCTCCATCGTCGCCGAGCCCTCCCAGATCGGGGAGACGACCCGGTCGCGACTGCGCGAACGCGCGAGCTCGTGGACGGCGGGATCGTCATGTCGCCCCGCTTCGAGCCGCGCGAAGTGGCGCACGTTCACGATCGGCGGGTCGTTGTGGGTCGGGCCCGCGTCCGAGGGCCGTTCGAGCGTCACGGTGGCGGCCGCGAGACGCCGCTCGTAGGCCGCGCAGGTTCCGGCAAAGGTCGCACCGGGGCGCACGCCGGGATCTGCCGGGGACTCGAGGCCGAAGGTACGCGTGACCCAGATCGATCCGAGCTTCTTCGGGAACCCCTGCAGCCAGCCGCGTGTCAGCGCGAAGTCACGGTCGACCCAGATGAACGGGCAGGTCGTCACCTCCTCGCCGTCGAGCAGTGCGTTGACGACGAGGAAGCACTCCTTGTACTGCGAGCGCGAGGGATCGATCAGCTCGCCGCCCCCAACCGAGCACGACTGCCAGTCGGCGAAGACGAGCGCGCAACGGCCCGCATCCGGGTGCGGGTCGAGGCCCTGCGGCAGCACCGAGACGGCCTTCTCGGGGTCGGCCCAGTACTCGACGACGAGGAAGTCACCGGCGTAGTGCCAGGGTGGATAGGGAACGAGCGACGAGCGCCCTGTGGGTGAACGCGGGATCGTGTAGCCGCGCAGAGGTCTCATCCGGCCTCCGGCCCGGCTGGCGGGAGCACGTGTCCGAGCGTCTCGAGGCTCTCCCGCTCGTACTCGATCGCGACCGCGTCGAACCGGAAGTAGGAGCGCGGCGGGAGCGGGCCCCAGGTGTTCGACGAGTAGCGGTCGTCCGGGTAGACGCGCGGGACGTGGTCGGCCTGGAGCTGTTCCATGTCGCAGTAGAGCTCCACGTGACACTCCTCCTCGACGATGCGGACGTAGCTCGCGATGTTCCCGGCGATCCCGTGCCGGGTCGGCCCCCAGGAGAGCCAGCGGCCGTGGCGGGCAAGGTGGTCGAGCATGTCGCGCATCTTCCCGATGTCGACCGTCTCGAAGGCGAGGTGGTGGAAATGGGCACGGCCGACGTCGACGAGCGCCATCACGTGGTGATCCGAGTTGACGTGGAACCAGACGCCTGCCTCGCCGAGCCAGTCCGAGAGGCGCATCCCGAGCACCTCCGTGTAGAAGCGAAAGCACGCCTGGATGTCGCCGGTGAGGCAGTTGACATGACCGAGCCGGCGGGGGCCGCCGAGATGGACGGCAGTCGAGGGGCGCGCATGCTGCGGCCGGCGCTCGACTTCGGTCGCGGGCTCGCGAAACGGCATCACCTGCACGGGACGGCCGTCGGGGTCGTCGACGAAGAGTGACTCCTCGCGTTCCTCCCACGGCACCCAGAGCCCGCCGAGATGGGCACGCGCGGCCTCGAGCGAGCACCCCTGCGCGAGCGCGAAGGCGGCGTGGTCGTAGCCGGGTCGATCCCCTTCGACGAGCTCGAGGCAGTAGGGCTCGTCGTTGCAGGCAAGAAGCGCACGTCCCTTCGAGCGCGAGCGCTCCACGAGCCCGAACTGGAGTTGCCACCGCGACGAGGCCTCGTCGAGATCGGCGACCCGCAGGCAGACGTGGTCGAGGCGGTGCAGCTCGATCACTTCCCACGAGCCTCCGCCGTGCGCCGCTCCGCCTCGTCCTCGGGGATCGCGAGCGCGACGTGGAGCGTCTGCGCCGAGACCTGCATCTGCTCGCCCGGGCCCGAGATGTCGACGTCCCACGTCTCGATCGTGTTGGTGAGTCTGCCGATCCCGGAGATCTCGACCTCGACCACGTCCCCGGTCGCCATCGGCCGCGAGTGCGCGGGCGTGCCCGTGAGCAGGACGTCGCCCTCCTCCAGCGTGATCAGCCGGTTCAGGTCGGCGAGCTGGTAGGCGACGGGAAATAGCATGTCGTCGGCGGTCGTCTCCTGCACGACCTCGCCGTTCAGATAGGTCCGCAGCGTGAACGAGGTCGGATCGAACTGCTCCGCCGGGACGAGCTCGGGCCCGAGCGGGAGGAAGCCGTCCTGCCCCTTGACCCGCGTCATGGCACCGCGATCGGCGTGGCGGAAGTCGTGCATGCCGATGTCGTTCGCGCACGTGTACCCGCCGACGTGGTCGAGGACGTGGTCGATGTCGACGCCCTTCATCCGCTTCCCGATCACGACCGCGAGCTCGCCCTCGTAGTTCAGGTACTGCGCCCCCCGGGCCATCCGCACCGGCCGGCGGTGGCCGTTGAGGGCCGACGGCGGCTTCATGAAGAAGGCGGGCGCCTCCGGAAACCGGGCCACCTCGTACTCGACGAGCCTCGACGCGTAGCTGAGATGGACGGCGATGATCTTCGACGGGCTCGCCGGCGCGAGGTAGTGCGCTGTCGCCTCGGCGATCCGCTCACCGTCGGAGAGGACGATCTCGTCACCGCTGACCGCGCCCCAGCGCTCCTCCCCCTCGATCTCGACCCGGACGCAGCGACCCGCGGGGCTACAGATGGGACGCATATTCCTCGATCTCCCATCGGGTCACGACCTCGACGTCGAGGTCGCCGACGGCCTCCTGGAAGCGCTCCACCTCGAATCGCTTCATCGCGACGAACGTCGCCACGAGCTCCGTGCCGAGCGCCTGCGTCAAGACGGCATCGGCCTCGAGGGCGTCGAGGGCGTCACCGAGACTCGACGGCAGCGCCGAGCCGGCGTGGGCCTCGTCGAGGCGGTAGGCATCCCCCACCACCGGCTCCGGGGGCGTCAGCCCGCGGGCGATCCCGTCGAGACCGGCGAGCAGGAGCGCCGCCGTGATCAGGTGCGGCGCTGCAGCACCGTCCGCCGTTCGCACCTCGATCCGCGCCCGGCCGCCACGCTCGTTCGGGACCCGGACGAAGGCGGTCCGGTTGTCGTGGCCCCAGTTGGCGTGGGTCGGCGCCAGGCTGTCCGGAAGGATCCGCTTGTAGGCGTTGACGGTCGGGCCGAGCAGCGCCTGCAGACCCGGGGCATGTTCGATCAGACCGGCGATGAAGTTGGCTGCGAGCGGGCTCAGCCCCTGCGGCCCGCTGTCGTCGTCGAACGCGTTGCGTCCCTCCGCGTCGGTGAGCGAGAGATGGAGATGGAAGCCGGAGCCGCCCTGGTCGGCGAACGGCCTGCCCATGAAGGTGGCGACGAGCCCGTCGAGCGCCGCGATCTCCTTCACGGCGGCCTTCTGCATGAAGGCACGGTCGGCGGCGTCGAGGGCGCCCGAGTGCTTGATGTTGATCTCGTACTGCGAGTTCATGAACTCGTGGTTCGCCGCGAACGCCTGGAGGCCGAGCTCGTCGCACCAGAGCAGCATCTTGAGGACGATCTCCCGTGGGTCCGAGACCGGCCCCACGGTGTAGACGCGGGAGAGCTCGTCGACGTAGCGGCGCAGGCCGTTCTCGGCCTCCGGATCGCGTTCGGCGAGGAAGAACTCGAGCTCGGGACCGACGATCGGCGAGAGGCCGCGTGCCCCGTAGGCATCGACCACGCGCTGGAGCAGCGCCCGCGGACACGACGGCCAGTGGTCCGAGCCGTCGAGCGTCCATGCCTCTCCGAGGCACCACGCCACCTCGGGATTCCACGGCACAGAGCGGAGCGTGTTCAGGCTGGGGCGAATCGAGAAGTCGACGTAGCCCACCTCACCCCCGACGACCGGCGTGTGGCGCAGGTCGGTCCCCATCACCGCGGCGCAGAAGGTGACACCCTCCGCGTAGAGATCCTCGAAGTGCCCGATCGGGATGTCCTTGCCGCGGGCGACGCCGTGCAGGTCGGTGTAGAGCAGGCGGATGGCGCGGACTCCGAGGCCGCTCATCGTCCGCACGGCGGCCCCGGCGTCGTCGTGGTGGGTCAACTCCTCGCCTCCTTTGGCTCGATCGTGATCAGGCGCTCAGCCGCACCGGCAGCCGCTTGATGCCGTTGAAGAAGTTCGACCGCAGCCGCTCCGGCTCCCCCGCCAGCTCGATCCTGCCGAGGTAGGGCACCATCTCCTCCAGCCAGATCTTGACCTCCAGCTTCGCGAGGTGGGCGCCGAGACAGAAGTGCGGGCCACCGAGCCCGAACGTGAGGTGGCGGTTGGGCTGACGACCGATGTCCAGCCGGTAGGGGTCGACGAACTTCTCCTCGTCGTAGTTGCCCGATGCGTACCACATCGTGACCTTGTCGCCCGCCTTGATGCGGCGGCCGTGGCGGGTGACGTCGCGGGTCGCGGTGCGGCGGAAATGATGCACCGGGTGGGCGCGGCGGAGGATCTCGTCGGCCGCCGTGGCGGCGAGCCCAGGCTCTGCGACGAGCCGGTCGCGCTCCTCGGGATGGCTGAGGAGATCCAGCAGGCCGAGGCTGATCGTGTGTCTCGTCGTCTCGTTGCCCGCGGTCGTGAGCAGGATGAAGAAGAGGCCGAACTCGTGCTCGGAGAGACGTGAGCCGTCGACCTCGGACTCGACGAGCCGGGTCGTGATGTCGTCCCGCGGGTCGGCCCGCCGCGCCTCGCCGAGCCTGCGTCCGTACTCGATCAGGTCGAGCGAGAAGGGGCTCGAGAACGGGAGTAGTCGCAGCGACGGGTCGGCCGCGGTGAGATCGCGGACGTTCTCCTCGCCGACGACCTCGGGATCGGTGTTGCCAAGCAGCTTGTCGCCGAGCTCGATCAGGAGGCGGCGATCCTCCACCGGCAGGCCCATGATCTCCGAGAAGACCCACATCGGGATCTCCGAGGCGACCGCCTCGACCCAGTCGAACTCGTCGCTTGTGCACGCCTGTGCCAGGATCCCACGTGCGAGCCCCCGAATCCGCTCCTCGTAGGTGTTGACGACTCGCGGCGTGAAGCCCTTGTTGACGATCGCCCGGAGGCGCGTATGGGCAGGCGGGTCGGTGTCGATCATCGACTTCCGGGCCTCGACCTCCTCCGGCGTCAGGTCCTCGAGCGAGGTACCGCCGGTCTCAGACGAGTATGTCTCCCAGTCCCTCGACATCTGCACGATGTCGTCGTAGCGCGTGAAGACCCAGAAGCCGCGGCCGTTTCGCTCCGGCTGCCAGAAGAGCGGTGCCTCGTGTCGCAGCAGCGTCAACCACGCATACGGGACGCCGCGCTCCCAGGCGTCGAGATCGGTGAGATCGACGTCGTCGAGGACGAGATCGTCGGTCGACGGCCCTTCCGTCGTCGCCGACCGGATCACGCTCTCGGGGATGTGATCCTCGCGCGCATGCACCGCCTCCGCGGCGGCGGGCGGTGCCGCGAGCCGCACGAGAACAGCACCGTCCTCGACCCGGGCCTCGTAGATCGGAAGCGGGTCGAGCGCCGGCGGGCAGAGCACGTCACCGGTTCGAAGATCGAACTCCGACGCATGGCAGGGACAGACGACGACGTTCCCCTCCAGCTCGCCGTCGGAGAGGGAGCACTCCTCGTGGGTGCAGGTGTCCTGGAAGGCGACCCAGCCATCCTCCGTCCTGCCGACGCAAACGGCCGTCCCCTCCACCTCGACCTTCCGCAGGAAGCCGACGCCACCGTCGTCCGCCGCCGCTACCGGATGCCAGTTGATCTCACTCATCTCGGCGATCCTCTCAGAGAGGCGTCGTGTCGCCAGCCGACCCGAAGGCGAGCGTCTCGTCGAGCGGCGCCACGCCGACGTGCTCGGCGGCGTGGGCGGCGGCGTTGTCGACGTTCGCGCGGCGGAGCAGGACGACTGCGACGAACCAGATCGCTGCCAGCACGAGCAGGCCGATCGTCCAGATCGCCGCAACCCAGTTGTAGTTCGAGCTGTCGTGGGGAGCCGGATTGAGGGCGCCGTAGAACCCGAGAATCGGCGTTGCAACCGCGACGGCGACGATCAGGTACTGCCACCAGGCGCCGCCGTGGCGGGCGAGCAGTCCGAACGCGGCGAGCGCGAGCACGAGATAGACGAGCTCGATCGCAAACGAGCCGATCGTCGCCGAGAGGATGAAGGTGGCGAACTGGTCGTTCGGGAAGAACGGGATGAACTTGCCGTCGGGGCCCGTGGCTCCGAACTGCGTGCCGTAGTTCGTGGCGGTCACGAGCAGCGTCAGGCCGATGCCGCCGACTGCGACCATGAGGTTCCCGACCCAGGGGGTGTCGTGCTTCGAGGTCCTCGCGAAGAACGACGGCAGCAGCCCGTCGCGGCCGAGAGCGAAGAAGCCGCGGCCGATCAGGACGCAGATCGCGAGCGCCAGCGCCATCGCGTCGAGGATCACGACGAGCTCGAGGATCGTCGCGTACCAGCTGCCGATGTACTTCGTCGCCATCTCGCCGACGGCGTTGGGGGAGAACGCCCAGGCGCCCTTCGAGACGGCCTCCTTGCCGTAGCCGATCGAGAACGCGTACGCCATGAGGACGAAGAACGCGGCCGCGACCGCGACGGTGCCGATCAGCGCACGCGGGATCGACCGGTGCGGTTCGGCAGACTCCTCGCCGATCGAGGCCGCCGCCTCGAAGCCGACGAAGAGCAGGATCCCGAGCAGGATTCCACCGAGCACTCCGCCGCCGGTGATGCCGAAGAGGGACGTCTCTCCCGGGTTGAACATCGTCAGCGTGTTGCCGCCCTCGCCGCCCTGGACGATGATCACGACCGCGAGGATCAGCATCGGCAGGAACGAGACGGCGGCGAACGTGAGCATCGCCCTGATCGCCAGGCGGACGCCGATGTAGTTGAGGACGAGCACGATCACGAGCGCGACGAGCCCCCAGACCCACCACGCCGGGCCGCTGTGCGAGACGTGCTCCTTCCAGAAGTTGTCGGTGAGAATGCCGAGCCCGAGGTAGATACCGCCGCCGCCGAGGAAGAGGGCGCCGACGAAGAAGAAGCCCGCCGTGAAGACACCGAGCCACGGATGGGCACCGTGGGTCAGGTACTCGTAGACGGCGCCCGCCCCCGCGTAGCGGCGCGCGTAGAGCGAGATCGTGTACGCGATCGCGACCACCCCGAGGCCTGCCAGGAAGACGGCGAGGGCCGCGTTCCAGCCGGCGCCGATATCGGGGCGCGAGACGCCGCCGAGGACGAGGGCGACCGAGAACATCGGCCCGATCGCGAGCGCCTGGGCGACCGCGTGCATCGTCGTGAGGTTCTTCTTGCCGAGCGTTCCGCTCGCAGTTCCGCTCGCTGCAACCTGGCTCATGCGCCCCTCCCGGGTGATCGACGCAGCTCGACTTGCATTCGAATGCGGCGGACGATAGAAGGTTCGAACATCGAATGTCAACCATTCCCGATCCCCGCCCCGACCCCGATTCGCCTCCCGGCCCGACAGGTCCGCTCAAGGTGCGCTCGGTGGTCGGCCTCGCCTACGACGAGATCCGGTCGCTGATAGTCTCCGGCGACCTGCCGCCCGGCTCGCGTCTCGCCCAGGGCGCTCTCGCCGACCGGCTCGGCATCTCCCGCGGCTCCGTGCGCGAGGCGCTCCGCCGGCTCGCGGGCGACGGCCTCGTCGAGGTCGAGGTGAACCGGGGGTTCTTCGTGGCGGAGTCACGGCTCGACGACGTGCGCCACCGCCTCGAGGCGCGTCTCGTGCTCGAGCCGGAGATCGCCCGGCTCGCGGCCGACCGCCGGACCTACGAAGATCTGGCGGCTCTGCGGACGGCGATCGAGCAGGAGGAGGCGGCCGGCAGCTCGGACGAGGTACACGACGCGAGCCGCGCCTTCCACATGGCGCTCGCGGCCGCAACCGGGAACCAGGAGTTCACGCGGCTGCTCGAGAGCCTCTGGATCGCCGACGTGGGCCGGCGCCTCCTCGCGCAGCGGCGGCGCACCGAGGCCTGGCAGGACAAGGATGTCGACGAGCACAGGGCGGTCGCGACGGCCGTGGCAGCCGGCAACGGCGCCCGCGCTGCGGCGCTGATGAGGGCCCACGTCGGCGCGGCCGTCCTCCACTGGTCGCCGCGACCGGAACGGTAGAGCGCCGCTCCGTCGATCACACGGCCCGCCGGTGCCGGCGGCACGTTCGCCTCAGCTTCTCAGACGAGCTCGAGCGC
Organism: uncultured Gaiellales bacterium; assembly: GCA_964581085.1. Taxonomy (GTDB): domain Bacteria; phylum Actinomycetota; class Thermoleophilia; order Gaiellales; family Gaiellaceae; genus Gaiella. The sequence goes on from CAZOMP010000001.1 coordinate 429,238, forward strand.
GACCGTGCGGACGGTCTGTGCGTGCTCGGGCCCGAGAGCGCTGTCGATCTTCTCCTTCAACTCCCCCGACTCGTAGAGCTCCTCGGTGATGTCGGCGCCGCCGATCAGCTCACCCTTGACGAAGACCTGCGGGATCGTGGGCCATTCACTCAGCGCCGTCAGCTCCGCCCGGATGCGCGGGTCGGGCAGCACGTCGACGCCTGCGATCGGTGCACCGGCCTGCCAGAGAGCAAGGAGGGCGCGATGCGAGTTGCCGCAGGCGGGAGCATCGGGCGTTCCCTTCATGAAGACGACGACCGGCTCGGTGTCGATCACCTGCTTGATCTGGTCGTGGAGCGTGCTCGTGGTCATGCCGTTCCCTTCGTTCGGATCCGTAGCTCGTGGATGGTGCCGTCTGCGAGCGGCCCCGCCAGCGCAGCGTTGACGAGCTTGTGCTGCTCGATCAACGAGAGGCCGTCGAATGCGCCCGAGACGACTGACACCTGCCAGTGGTCGCCGCCCCCGGTCCGGTCTTCGACGTCGACCTCCCCGTCGGGGAAAGCCTGCTGGAGAAGCACGCGGATCGAGTGCGCAGCCATCGCCGCTGATGCTAGCGATGGGCGGCGCCGTCGCCGTCGCCGTCCCGCCCCGAGGACGTTCGGCGTCCCCCACGTGGGGTACCGGAAAGCTGCAGACGTGCTCATCCCTACAATCGAAGCATGAGCCACCCAGACTCCTTCGGCGCCCGCTCGACGCTCACGGTCGGGGGTCGGGAGCTCGAGGTCTTCCGGCTCGACGCGCTCCAGTCCCGCTTCGACGTGGCGCGTCTCCCCTACACGCTGCGCGTCCTGCTCGAGAACGTCCTCCGTCACGAGGACGGCGTCACCGTCACCGCCCGCGACGTGGAGGCGGTTGCCGCCTGGAACGCCGCCGCGGAGCCCGCCCGCGAGATCAACTACAACCCCGCCCGCGTCCTGCTGCAGGACTTCACCGGGGTGCCGGCGGTCGTCGACCTCGCCGCCATGCGCTCCGCCATGGCCGACCTCGGCGGCGACCCCCAGAAGATCAACCCGCTGATCCCGGTCGAGCTCGTGATCGACCACTCGGTGCAGGTCGACGACTTCGCCACGCGCTTCGCGATCGAGCGCAACTCGGAGCTCGAGTTCCAGCGCAACCGTGAGCGCTACGCGTTCCTGCGCTGGGGCCAGAGCGCGTTCGCGAGCTTCAAGGCGGTACCGCCCAACACGGGCATCTGTCACCAGGTCAACCTGGAGTTCCTCGCCCGGGTCGTGGAGGAGCGCGACGGTCAGGCGTTCCCCGACACGCTCGTCGGCACCGACTCGCACACGACGATGGTCAACGGCCTCGGGGTGCTCGGCTGGGGCGTCGGCGGGATCGAGGCCGAGGCCGCGATGCTCGGCGAGGCCGTCTCGATGCTCGTGCCGCAGGTCGTCGGCTTCCGACTCCACGGTCGGTTGCCGACGGGGGCAACGGCGACGGATCTCGTACTCACGATCACGCAGATCCTGCGTCAGACGGGCGTCGTCGGAAAGTTCGTGGAGTACGTCGGCCACGGCGTCGCGAGCCTCCCGCTCGCCGATCGCGCCACGCTCGGAAACATGTCCCCCGAGTACGGCGCCACCTGCGGCTACTTCCCGGTCGATGACGAGACGCTCCGCTACCTGCGGCTCACCGGCCGCAACGAGGCGCAGGTGGCGCTCGTTGAGGCTTACTGCCGCGAGAACGGCCTCTGGCACGACCCCGACGAGACGCCGACCTACTCACAGATCGTCGAGCTCGATCTCGGTACGGTCGAGCCCTCGATCGCAGGGCCGCGGCGACCGCAGGACCGGATCCCACTGCGCGACGCGCGCAACGCGTTCTCGGCGGTGCTCCCGAGCTTCGGGGTCGACGCCGGCAACGGCTACGTCGACGAGGCGTCGCGCGAGTCGATGGACGGCAGCGACGCCCCGGCGATCACCGCCGCCCGACCGAAGACGGCCGTCGAGCTGACGATCGACGACGAGACGGTCGAGATCGACCACGGCGCCGTCGTGATCGCCGCCATCACGTCCTGCACGAACACCTCCAATCCCGCCGTCATGATCGGTGCCGGCCTGCTCGCCCGCAACGCGGTCGAGCGCGGCCTCACCCGGCGGCCCTGGGTGAAGACGAGCCTTGCGCCCGGCTCGCGCGTCGTCACCGAGTACTACGAGAAGTCTGGTCTGACCCCCTACCTGGAGGCGCTCGGCTTCCACACGGTCGGCTACGGCTGCACCACCTGCATCGGCAACTCCGGGCCGCTTCCGGGCGCGGTCTCGCAGGCGATCGCCGAGGGAGACCTCGTCGCGTGCGCCGTCCTCTCGGGCAACCGCAACTTCGAGGCGCGTATCCACCCGGAGATCAAGGCGAACTACCTCGCCTCGCCGCCGCTCGTCGTCGCCTACGCGCTCACCGGGCGGATGGACGTCGACATCACGACAGAGCCGGTCGGGCACGACCCGAACGGCCATCCCGTGATGCTCGCCGACATCTGGCCCTCTCCTGCCGAAGTCGAGGAGACGATGGCCGCCGCGATCGATCGCGACATGTTCCTCGCCACCTACGCCAACGTCTACCGGGGTGAGGCGGCCTGGCAGGAGCTGCCCGTCCCTGCAGGCGAGCTGTTCGCGTGGGAGGAGAGCTCCACCTACGTGCGCCGGCCGCCGTACTTCGAGGGCATGGCCACCACGCCGGGGACGATCGACGACATCCATGGCGCCCGCTGCCTGGTCTCGGTGGGCGACTCCGTCACGACGGATCACATCTCTCCCGCCGGTTCGATCAAGCTCGACTCGCCCGCCGGGGCGTACCTCGTCGGCCACGGGGTGGAGCGGAAGGATTTCAACTCGTACGGCTCGCGCCGGGGCAACCACGAGGTGATGGTGCGCGGGACGTTCGCGAACGTCCGTCTCCGCAACCAGCTCGTGCCTGCCTCCGAGGGGACGTGGACGGCGCATTACCCGGACGGGCAGGAGGCCACCATCTTCGAGGTCGCCGAGCGCTACATCGCCGAGGGCACCCCGACGATCGTGCTCGCCGGCAAGGAGTACGGCACCGGTTCGTCCCGCGACTGGGCGGCCAAGGGCCCGAACCTCCTCGGCGTCAAAGCCGCGATCGCCGAGAGCTACGAGCGCATCCACCGCTCGAACCTGCTCATGATGGGGATCCTTCCCCTGCAGTACCTGCCCGGCGAAAGCCGCGAGTCCCTCGGCCTGACCGGCCGCGAGGTGTTCTCGATCACGGGGCTCGAGAACGGCGAGGCGGCCGAGGTGACCGTGACCGCGGACGGGACGAGCTTCCGGGCCACCGTCCGGCTCGACACCCCGCGCGAGCGCGAGTACGTCCGCCACGGCGGCATCCTCCCGTACGTGCTCCGGCGGCTGCTCGCCGACTGACGCCGAATCCGGGCCGAGCCCGACCGCCCGTGGCACGCAACGCCCGGGTGAGATGATCCACGCGCCACCGTGAACGACCACGACACCTCCTGGGGAATCGACCCCGTCCCGGAACGGCTCCGCGTCCTCGGCGGGCTCGACCTCGCGCTGCTCTGGGGCAACCTCGGCATCTCGCTGCTCGTCATCGTCGCCGGAGCGATCCTCGTACCGGCGCTCTCGCTGCCCCATGCGCTCGTCGCGATCGTCGTCGGCTGCCTCGTCGGGAACCTGATGCTCGCCGTCGCGGGCCTGATCGGCGCGCAGGCTCGCGTCCCCTCGATGACCCTGATGCGGGCGCCGCTCGGGACGCGCGGCTCGTTCCTGCCAACCGCGATCAACGTCGTCCAGTGCCTCGGCTGGACCGTCTTCGAGTTGCTCGTGATCGCGACCGCCGCCGCCGCTCTCTCGGACGAGCTCCTGGGGGTCGGGGCCAGGTGGGCGTGGACGCTCGTCTTCGGCGCAGCAGCGCTCGCGATGGGGCTGCTCGGGCCGATCGGCGTCGTGCGCACCGTCCTGCGCAAGGTGGCGATCTGGGCGATGCCGATCGCGATCGGCTACCTCCTCTGGTGGGCGCTCTCCGGCGGCGGCCTCTCGGAGGCGTGGCACGCAAACGGCCAGGGAGGGCTCTCGACCTGGCAGGCGATCGACGTCGTCATCGGCGTCACCGTCTCGTGGGTGCCACTCGCAGCCGACTACACGCGGTTCTCCCGCACCCCCCGGGCTGCGTTCTGGGGGACGGGCGCCGGCTATCTGATCCCCGACGCGCTCCTGCTCGCGCTCGGTGCCGTAGCCGTCTTGACCCGCGAGATCGGAGACGCAGCCGCGCTACCGGCCGCCGTCGCAGCCGGCGGGATCGTCGCCCTGGTGACGCTGTTCGTGCTCACGGTCGGCGAGACGGACGAGGCGTTCGCGAACGCGTACTCCGGCGCCGTCTCCCTGCAGAACCTCCTCCCCGAGGTGCCACAGCGGCTGCTGATCGTGGTCACGACCGCGATCGGGACGGCGGGCGCGCTGACGCTCGAGTTGACGAGCTTCCAGTCGTTCCTCTTCCTGCTCGGATCGTTCTTCGTGCCGCTCTTCGCGGTGCTGCTCGCCGACTGGCTGCTCGCGGGGTGCTCATACGACGGAGCCGACGTCTTCCGGGCTCCCGACTGGCGCTTCGGGATGCTCGCCGCCTGGCTCGTCGGCTTTGCCACCTACCAGTACCTCTCTCCAACCGGTCCGGCCTGGTGGGTCGAGCAGGTGGGTCGGCTGAGCCCGCCCACCTGGGAGATCGGGGCCACGCCCCCGAGCTTCGCCGCCTCGTTCCTCGTCGCGCTCGCGGCCGCCGGGCTCGCCCGCCATCGCACCGAACGACTCGCTTCGAGCGCCTGATGCCGCGAGCCGCGATCATCGGCAACCTCGTCCTCGACGTCGTCGCGGGAGCACCCGAGCGCCCGGGCGGGATGGTCTGGTACTGCGCGCGGGCTCTCTCCCGGATCGACCCCGACGCCGAGGTCGTCCTCGTCGGCCGGTGCGCCGAGGCCGATCGTGCGGCCATCGCGCCGGGAATCGAGTCGTTCGGCTTCCCGCTCGCCTGGCGTCCGGCGCAGACGACGACGCGGTTCTCGTTCCACTACGAGGGCGACCGCCGGATCATGGAGATCGCCGCGCTCGGGGAGCCGTGGGCGCCGGCGGACGTGGACGGCTGGGTCGGCGAGGCGATCGGTAAGGCGCCCTGGGTCGTCGTCGGGGCGCTGACGCGGGCCGACTTCCCGCTCGAGACGCTCGCCGCGCTCGCCGCCCGCGGCCATGCGCTCGTCGTCGACGCTCAGGGGCTCGTCCGGCTCGGGCAGCTCGGACCGCTCGTGACCGACGGCGGCGTCCAGCCCGCCGTGCTGCGCCAGATCACGGCGTTGAAGCTGAACGACGAGGAGGCCGAGCAGCTGTGCGGGGGCACCGACGAGGCCTCTCTGCGCGCCCTCGGGATCCCCGAGGTGATCCTGACACTCGGCTCCGAGGGGGCGCTGATCATCTCCGGCGCTGTCACCTCGCACGTCGAGGCCGTACCGGTCGAGGGCGATGTCGACCCGACTGGTGCCGGCGACTCGTTCCTGCTCGCCTACGGCCACGCCCGCGTCAACGGAGTCGGCCCCCACGAGGCGGGCCGAATCGCGGCAGCGTTCGTCTCGACGATCATCGCCCGCTGATGCCCGCCGTCGTTGCGACCGCCCTCGGCTGCGTCGAGGTCGACCTCGAGACGGGCGAGGCCGAGCTCGTCGAGGCCCCCGCTCCCACGGCTGCAGAGGTGGAGCTGTCGCTGCCGCTCGTCGTCGCCGCCGACCGTGTCGGCGCGCGCATCGTCGCCGTCGTCGCGACACGCCCTCCGCTCGTTCTCTCCGACGACTCGGGCGCCACCTGGCGCGAGCTGGGCGGCGGCCTGCCCGCCGGTACGGCGATAGCGATCGACACCGACGATCCCGACCGGCTCCTCTACGCCTCCGAGGGGCGCCTCTATCTCTCGCACGACGGCGGCGTCTTCTGGCGGGTACTGGCGCCGGAGCTGATCGGCATCTCGGCGGTCGCTCTCTCGTAGTCCGCCTTTCTCGTAGAGTGGTGCCATGGGCGGCCTCGACGACCTCCTCGGCGGCAAGGGCAGCAGCCTCGGTGACCTGATCGGAGGTCTTGCCGGCGGCGGTTCCGGCGGTGCGGGGCTCGACGACCTGATCGGCAAGCTGGCCGGCGGGAACTCGGGCCCCGGCGGACTCGGCGGCATGCTCACGTCGCTCCTCCCGGCCGTCGGCGGGCTGCTCGAGGGCGGCGGGCTGCAGAAGGTCCTCGCAGGGCTCGAGCAGGGCGGCCACGGGGCCGAGACCGCATCGTGGCTCTCGAGCGGGGCCAATCGGTCTATCTCGGGTGCCGACATCGAGGCGGCGCTCGGGCACGACCAGGTCGAGCAGCTGGCGGGCAAGCTCGGCGTCTCGGCGGACGACGCCGCGAACGCCGTCGCGGGTGCGCTGCCCGAGATCGTCGACCGTCTCTCCCCGGACGGGCACCTCCCCGACGAGCAGACGCTCGACACCGAGTTGCGCAAGCTGCTCGGCGGCTGAGCCGGCCGGGCCGCGAGACGGCAGGAATCTCGCGGCGGGGGCGAAATCGACCGCTGATGCGCCGGATCCGTTACGCCCGCTGGCTGCGCGAGCACGGCTGGCTCATCTCCGGCGCGTACGTCGTCTTCGCGCTGCTGCTCGTCGCCGTCCTCTCGAATCTCGACAAGAACCACCCGGTCGACTCGATCCGGGTGATCCAGAACTCGGCAGCGGTGCAGCTGCTCGGAGCGATCGCGGCCGGAATGATTGCGTTCACGGGCATCGTCTTCTCGATCAGCCTGATCGTGGCGCAGTTCTGGAATACGGCGTACTCGTTCCGCCTCATGCAGTGGCTTCGCCAGACGCCGATCATCGCCCACGCCTTCGGTGTCTTCAGCGCCACCTTCGTCTACGCGATCGCCGCCCTCGTCGCCGTGGGTCGAAATCCGAACACGAAGCTCGTGCTCACCGAGTTCGGCTCGATCGCACTGCTCCTCCTCAGCGTCCTCCTCTTCCTGCTGCTGCTGTACGGGGCGCTCCGACAGATGAACCTCTCCTACGTGCTCGACCTTGTCGGCAGCCGCGGCCGGGAGGTGATCGACGACCTCTACGGCGCGCCCGGCGAGACCGACGCCGAGACGCACGGCAGGGAGCTCGAAGGCGCGGCCGAGCGAAGCCGCCTCGTCCACGACGGTGCCCCACGGGTCGTCGTGGCAATCGACTTCGCGAGCCTCGTCGAGCTCGCAACGGCGGCCGACGCGCGCGTCGACATCCGCGTCGGCGTCGGCGACTCGGTGCACCACGGAACGGTCATCGCCACCGTCGCCGGAGGTGACCTGCCGTTGGAGCGGCTACGACGCGCCGTCCTGCTCGGCAACGAGCGGACGATGGAGCAGGACCCGAAGTTCGCGCTGCGCCTCCTCACGGACGTCGCCATCAAGGCGCTCTCCCCGGCGATCAACGACCCGACGACCGCGGTACAGTCGCTCGACCAGATCGAGGACCTGCTGCTGCGGATCGGTACCCGCCGGCTCGACCTCGGCCGCCTCGTCGGACGGCACGGTTACACCCGCGTCACGTACCCGGTGCCGACGTGGGACGACGTGCTCGCGGTCGGCACCGACGAGATTCGCATCTACGGCGCGAGCGCGCTCCAGGTGGCCCGCCGGCTGCGACTTCTCTTCCTGCGGCTGGACGAGGCGGTGACCCCGGACCGACGGGCGGCGGTGCGAGATCGGCTGGCGCGGCTCGACGCGGCGGTCGCCGTCGAGATCGGCGAGGTCGACCGGGCGGATGCCCTGGTGCCCGACCCGCAGGGCCTCGGCCTCTCACGACCACTCGGCGCCGCGGGTTCTAGAGCCTGAACTCGCCGCGCGCCACCGTCACGGCTCGACCGCCGACGACGACGCGGTCGATCAGCCCGTCACCTCCCTCGGCCACCGCATGAAGCATCGAGGGCCGGCCTACCGCCGCCCCCTGCGAGATCACGACTTCCTCCCCCCAAGCGATCCGCCCGTGGCGGGCGAGATGGCAGGCGAGCGGCCCGGCGGCCGAGCCCGTGGCCGGATCCTCGCCGCCCGCCCAGAACATGCGCAGCGTCCAGTCGGAACCGGAACCCGCGAAGCAGCAGACGCCGGTCTGCCCCAGCGCGACGACAGCTTCCCGGTCGGGCACGAGCGCGGCGAGCTCCTCCAGGCTCGGGACGGCGACGTAGACGAACGTGGGCCCGTTCTCGTAGCGCTCCACGGGTAGCTCGGAGCTCTCGACTCCGACGGCGCGCAGGACGGTGGCCGGATCCTCCCACGGGGTCACCGCCGGGACGGGCTGCTCCATCCGACCGAAGACGATCCTGCCGCCCTCGTCCCGCTCGAGCGCGACGGGGACGTGCCCGGCTCCGGTCTCGAGCACGATCGTCGCGAGTTGCAGCGGCGCCCCGAGGACGAAAGCGGCGCCGAGCGTCGGGTGCCCGGCGAAGGGCAGTTCATAGAAGGGCGTGAAGATCCGGATCCGTACCGTCCCGCCCGACTCGGGTGGAAACACGAAGACCGACTCGCTGTGATTCAGCTCCCGGGTGAGCGCGAGCATGGCCGCCTCGTCGAGCTCTCGCGCGTCGGTGAAGACGGCCAGCTGGTTCCCCGTCAGAGGCGTGTCGGTGAAGACGTCGACGAGGACGTAGCGGAGCGAGGTGGGCATCGTCGGGCCCTACGTCTCCCGCCGGGCCCAGTCGGCCGGGACATCCGAGCCACCCTCCTCGCTCACCCGCGCGCCGAAGCGTACGAACGACGGGGTGGTCGAGATCTTCCCTGCCACGAGTGCCTCGCCGAGCCGGAAGCCGGTGGCGCGTTGCAGCAGGCTGGGCGGCACGAACGAGAACAGGTCGGTCAGATGGCCGACGTCGGCGGCCGAGTTCATCCGCATCAGGATCAGGTTGTCGCACTGGGAGACGATGTTCTCGTGCACCTTCTGCGGCCGCTGGGTGGAGAGCAGGAGGTAGAGGCCGTACTTGCGACCCTCGGCCGCGATCCGGATCGTTGCGTCCGTGGAGAGAAACTGGAGCGGATCTTCGGGCAGCTGGGGGCAGACGTTGTGCGCCTCGTCGATCACGACGAGCAGCGGCCTGCGCTCCAGCCGTCGCTCCCAGAGCCGCGCCAGCACCGCCTGCGAGACGAGCGTCTTCTCGGTCGCCGTGCCGAGCGTGCCGATGTCGACGACGAGGCAGCGCCAGTCGTCGCGGTCGAGATCCTCGAGCAGCGAGCCCGCCTGCGCGCCCGCCCAGACCCCCCAGTCGAGGACGCCGAGGTTGCGGACGCGGCGTACGAGCGAGTCGCCGGGGCCCGGTTCGGCCTCGCCCCGCGCGACCGCGAGCAGCTCCTGCATCCGCGGTGAGGCCGGCCCGGCGGCGGCGAACTCCAGCACGTCGCCGTATTCGTCGGCGTCGTGGATCGGGTCGAGGTGGAGCACACCTGCGTGCGCGGGCGCCTCGAGCTCCGCGAAACGAAGCCGCAGCCGCTCCTCGCCCTCGGCCCCGGGACGGCGGACGAGAATCCTGGACGCGAGCTCCCGGAGGCGCTTCGCACTTTCCGGATCGGCGTCTGCCCGCGGCTCGCGAAGCCGCACATAGTCCGAGTTCGGGTCGATGATCACCATCCGCAGCTCGGTCTCGAGCAGGAGCCGCTCGAGCACGAGCCCGAGCGAGTAGGTCTTGCCGGAGCCCGACTGGCCGCAGAGGAAGGTATGGCGGTTGAAACCGGCTGCGTCGATCAGCGCCGGCACGCTGACGTCCTCCGTCGCGAGCACGTTCCCGATCTCGAGCGCCGCCGCCTGCCCACGCGGCGCTGCCGCGGCCGCGATCTCGGCCCCGTTCGCCTCCGCCACGACAGCGTCGACGAACGGCTCCGCGTCGCCCGAGAGCACGATGCCCGTCCCTTCGACGACCCGCACACGCACCTTCGCCTGCAGATCGAGGGCGCCGTCCCCCGAGAGGCTCTCGCCCGCGAGCGCGGCACCGAGCTCCGGCCCGTCGTGCGTCACGAGCTCCTGGGTGACCACCTGCCCCAGCCGGCGTGTCTTACCCTCGACGAGCGCCACGAAGTCGCCCGGCGGTGGGGCATGGCTACCGGCTGCGACGCGGTAGCTGAAGGTGCGCCCGTCGATCGAGACCGCGGTGGGCGGAATCGACTGCTCGAGACGGCGCTGCAGGTCCCGGAACCGTGCCAGTGCCTCGCCGAAGCTCGATGACTCGATCCCGCTCATGGAGCCGGACGCTAGCCGATCGGCGGCAGCGGCCCGACGTACGTCAGCACCTTCGCCTGGTCGACGTAGCCGAGCGCGCGGTTGAGGGACTGCATCGACTCGTTGCCCCGCTGCGTCCAGGTGACGAGCTGGACGACGCCGTTCTCGGCTGCCCACGCGAGCTGCGCCTGCTTGAGGGCCCTGGCGATCCCGCGCCCCCGCCGGTCGCGCGTAACGACGGTGAGCCCGTGCTCGGCGACGGCGGCGCCGTTCGCATGCTCGAGCAGTCCGGCGTAGCCGACCACCGCACCGTCTTCGAAGGCGACGAATGAGCCCTCGGGTCGGGTTGCCTCGTCCCGCAGCCACTCCTCCAGCACGAACGCGATCTCGCCCGGGAGAGGCATGTCCTCGTAGCCCTGCAGCGCGACCGGCCAAACCGCTCGGAGCAGCTCCTCGCGTCGGCCTTCGAGCGAGACGATCCCGACCCCGGCCGGCGGCACCGGCGTCCGCTCGTCCGCGACCAGCCTGATCTGCTCGAGCTGGTAGTCGACGACATCTTGTCCGAAGTGCTCTGCGAACGCGACCGAGCCCGGCTCGTCGGCGTAGACGAAGGAGATCAGCCCCGTACGTCCGAGGGCCGCGACGTGGTCGGAGAGCGCCCGCAGCAGCACGGTCCCGATCCCGCGCCGGCGCTGCTTCGGCAGGACCCGTGGCGCCACGAAGCCGCGCCCCTCGAAATGCGAGCGGGCTGCGATCCCGCAGCCCGCGGCCTCACCCTCGAGGTCTGCGAGGAGGAGCAGGCGTCCCTCCTCGTCGCTCGTCCGCATCTGCTCGGGAGTCGCCGGCTCGTTCGGCACGACGGCGTTCCTGATCTGCACCCAGGCGTCGAGGTCCTCGTCCGAGAGGACGGGCCTGAGAACGACCGCGGCGTCGCTCATCGTCTCGTCGGCGGTGTCTGCTGCGCATCGGCCCACCTGCGGTGATGCTGCCGCGCCCAGTCCACGTCCACCTCGCCCGTCGTCATGCCGCGCAGAGCATGCCGGGTGGAGGGGTGGATGAGGGAGAGGTAGAGATGCCCGACGAGGAGCACCAGGGAGCCGAGCGTGAGCAGGTCGTGCACGGTCCCGGCGCCCGCGAGAATGAACCGGTGATCGCGTTCTCCGAGCCAGAGGGACAGCCCCGAGACCGTGAAGAGGATCGCGAACGCAACGGTCACGAGCGCATTCAGCTTCTGGCCCGCGTTGAAGCGGCCCTGCAGGGTGGAGCGACCTCTGAGCCAGCGCCGGTCGTCGCGGTCGATCGTCTCGATCTCACGCCAGTCATCGGCGAGCCTGCGCCGGTCGCCGGCAACGACGATCGCCACGATCGCGACGGCCCAGGCGACGGCGACCCAGATGTGGACGTTCTTGACGATCTGCCGGTGCGCGACGACGGTCGCGAGCGATGGCAGGTAGAGGATCAGGCCAGTCGCGAGCAGGGCCAGGAATGCACTCGCGTGGGTCCAGTGGAGCGCCCGCTCGGTGCGGTTGAAGCGTTCGATTCTCCTCGGCTCCACCGGGTCAGGCCGCAAAGCCATTCGAGTGTCCGATCCAGGCGTCGGCGTCGTAGCCATGCTGCTCCCAGTAGCCCGCGTGCGGCGTGCGTGCCAGCTCGATCCGGTCGACCCACTTGACGCTCTTGTAGCCGTACATCTGCGGCATCACGAGCCGAATCGGCGCACCGTGCGCCCGCGAGAGCGGCTTCCCATCCATCTCGTAGGCGAGCAGCACGTCGGGGAGCAGTGCCTGCTCCAACGTCAGCGAGTCGGTGTACGGCACCTCCGCCGAACTGAACCGGAGCCCGCCGATGCCGCTCCCCGCCCCGACTGCCTTCATCACGTCATGCAGCCGCACGCCGCCCCAGCGCACGTTTCCGACGGTCCAGCCCGTGACGCAGTGGAAGTCCGATACCTGCTCGGCGCGCGGCAGCGCCTTCAGCTCGGAGAGCGAGAAGCTACGCGGCCGCGAGACGAGGCCTCTGACGCGAAGCCGGTAGGTCGCCGGATCGAGGTTCGGCATCGAGGCGACCGTGTAGATGCGCCAGCCGCTCCCCGGTACGACCGCGGAGACGGAGCTCGGGATCGCGCGATCGAGCACCCCCGTAACGTCGCGGGCGAAGAAGAGCCCGAGCGCCCCGGCCCCGAGGAGCCCGAGAAACCCGGCGCGGCCGATGGTGCGGTCGTTCATCGGTCATCGCCTCCTTGTCCCGCTCGCGCAGGGCCGGTCGGGACGATGGTATCCCCGACCCTGCCGCCGATGGATGAAGATCCGGTTCACAGATCGCAACCCTGGTGGTGCGCCTATCCTGGTTGTCGATGCGGGTCTACCTCTGCAGACATGCCGCCGCAGCTCCCGGCGACCCGGACGAGCTCCGCGAGCTCACCCCCACGGGTCGGGAGCAGGCGCGTGCGCTCGGAGAACGGCTCGCGGCCCTCCCGAAGCCGCCCGTGCTCGTGCTCACGAGCCCCCTCGTGCGCGCCCGGCAGACCGGCGCCGTGATCGCCAGGGCAACGGGGGCGGCGACGCGGATCGACCCGGCTCTCGCGCCCGGTGCCACGGCGAGCTCGCTGACGACGGCGTTGACGGGCGAGCAGGGTCCGGTCGCGACGGTCGGCCACCAGCCGGACTGCTCCGAGATCACGCTTGCCGTCCTCGGTCGGGATCCGGGCTTCCCGGTCGCGTCGATGGCCGAGTTGGAGCTCGACGCGTGAGTACAGCGCTCGCCGTCTCCGACCTGACCAAGCGCTACGGCGCGCTGGAGGCACTCAAGGGAGTCACCTTTTCGGTCGAACAGGGCGAGGTCTTCGGGCTCCTCGGTCCGAACGGCGCGGGCAAGACGACGACCGTCGAGATCCTGGAGGGCTACCGCGGCCGCGACGGTGGCACGGTCGAGGTGCTCGGCACCGATCCCGAGGTGGGTGGCCGCAACTGGCGCGAGCGGATCGGCGTCGTCCTGCAGTCGTCCGAGCTCCCCCCCGCCCTGACCGTGCGCGAGGTGCACCAGATGTTCGCCGGGTACTACGCGCACCCCCGTGACGTCGACGAGGTGATCTCGCTCGTCGGCCTGGAGGAGAAGTCCGGCGACCGCGTGAAGGTGCTGTCGGGCGGGCAGAAGCGCCGTCTCGATCTCGGCGTCGCGCTCGTCGGCGATCCGGAGCTGCTCTTCCTCGACGAGCCGACGACGGGCTTCGACCCGGCCGCCCGACGGACGGCGTGGGAGCTCGTCCGCTCCCTGCGCGGGCTCGGCAAGACCGTGCTCCTGACGACGCACTATCTCGACGAGGCCCAGCAGCTGGCGGACCGGGTGGCGGTGATCCGCGACGGCCGCATCATCAAGCAGGGCTCGCCCGCCGAGCTGATCGCTGCGGCGCCGAAGGTGGAGATCCGCTATCGCGACAGCGGCGAGGAGATCGTGATCGAGACGGACGAGCCGACGCGCGTGCTCGCCGAGCTCACCGGCGGCGCCGCTGCCGCGGGGCGCGAGCTCGAGGGGCTCGAGGTCGTACGTCCCTCGCTCGAGGACGTCTACCTCGATCTGATCGACAACGACGCGACCGAGACGGCCGAGACGGCCGGGCGTTCGTGACCATGTTCCTCCACGAGCTGCGCGTTCAGCAGCGGATGTTCTGGCGCAACCGCGAGTCGGCGGTCTTCGTCTTCATCTTCCCGCCGATGCTGTTCCTGCTGCTCGGAGCCGTCTACAACGGCAAGATCGACGGCTTTCGGGCGAGCGATGTGCTGCTGGTGGGCCTGATCGGCTACGGCTGCGCCAACACCGCGTTCGCCGGGCTTGCGATCTCGCTCGTCATCCGCCGCGAGATCGGGATGCTGAAGCGCATCCGTGCGACGCCCCTGCCCGCCGCCACCTACCTGCTCGCCACGGTCTCCTCGACGCTCGTCGTGTTCGTCCTGCAGACGATCGTCACGATCGCGCTCGGCCTTGCGCTCTACAACGCACACGGCCCCGAGAACCGGCTCGGCATGATCCCCGCGATCATCGTCGGCGTCGCCTCGATGGCGGGGTTGGGCTTCGGTGCCGCCGCCCTGATCCGCTCGGCCGAAGGCGCCTCGGCGGTCGTGAACCTGATCGTGCTGCCGATGGCGTTCCTCTCGGGCTCGTTCGGGCCGACGCGGCACTACCCGCAGATCCTGCAGTGGCTCGCCGACGTCCTGCCGCTCACGTATCTGATCCGGTTGATGCGCGACGTCTACCTCGGTGGGAACTCCTTCTTCGGCCACCCGACGGACATCGCCGTTCTCGCAGCGTGGGGGCTCGCCGGGGTGCTGATTGCGTGGAAGCGCTTCGACTGGAAGCCGCGCGAGCAATGACCGGGCTACCCTTCGGTGCCGCCGAACTGGTTGCGGGGGTCGCGGGAGCACGGCGCGTGCTCGACGCCGGCTGCGGCAGCGGGCGCCCGTCGGTCGCGATCGCCCTGGCGGGGGCGTCGGTGACCGGCTTCGACACGAACGCCGCCCAGCTGGAGGTCGCCCGTGGCCGGGCCGCCGAGGTGGGCGCCGACGTGACGTTGGTCGAGGCGGACTTCAACGGTCCGCTCCCCTTCGCCGACGGTGCGTTCGACGCCGTCGTGAGCAGGCTCTCCTTGATGACGGCCGACGATCCGGCGGCCACGTTGCGCGAGCTGCGGCGGGTGCTCGTCCCCCGGGGCAGGGTGATGACACTGGTCTGGGCCTCACCGACCGAGAACCCCTGGTTCGGACAGCCCCGCGAGGCGATCGCGACCGTCCTCGGCACCGAGCGGGCGGCATTCGCGCGGGTGTTCGGGAGGATCGGGACACCCGAGAGCGCAGCCGCCGTGCACGAGGAGGCCGGGCTCGTGGACGTGGAGGCGCGGTATCTGCGCGGCGTTCGGGAGGCTCCGGATGTCACCTCCTACTGGCGGGAGCTGTCCGAAGAGAACGGCCATTTCGGCAGGGTCGCCCGCTCGCTCGATGACGATCAGACGGCGCAGCTCGAGAGCGAGATCGCGCGGCGGCTCGAGCCCTGGCAGGTGGGAGACCGTCTGGTGCTGCCGCGGACGCTTGTCCTCGTCTCCGCCCGCCGCTGAGCGATCGTGCCCGCCGGGCCTCTCGCGGGAATCAGGGTCGTGGAGCTCGCGGGGATCGGACCGCTCCCGCACGCCGCCATGGTGCTCGCCGATCTCGGAGCCGACGTCGTCCGCGTCGACCGGCCGCCGGGGCGGATGCTCCAGCTCACCGGGCCGACGGAGGACGTCGTCCTCCGCAGCCGCCGCTCGCTCGTCGCCGATCTCAAGCGCGAGGACGAGAGGCAGATCGTTCTCGCCCTCGTGGAGCGCGCCGACGTCCTGCTGGAGGGCCTGCGGCCGGGAGTGGCCGAGCGGCTCGGGCTCGGGCCGGACGAATGCCTGGCGTTGAATCCAGGACTCGTCTACGCCCGCATGACCGGTTGGGGTCAGGAGGGGCCGTGGGCCCGACGTGCCGGCCACGACCTCGACTACATCGCAAGCACCGGCGCCCTGCACGCGATCGGCCGTCCCGACGAGCCTCCGGCGCCGCCGCTCAACCTGCTCGGTGACTACGGCGGCGGCTCGATGCTGTGCGTCGTCGGCGTTCTGGCCGCCCTGCTCGAGCGGATCGGCTCAGGGCAGGGCCAGGTCGTCGACGCGGCCATGGTTGACGGCGTCGGTCTGCTGACGACGGCGATCTGGGCGCTCCGTGGCGCAGGTCTGTGGTCCGACGAGCGCGGTACCAACCTGCTCGACGGCGGCGCCCCCTTCTACGACACCTACGTCTGCGCGGACGGGCGGTACGTCACCGTCGGTGCCCTCGAGCCCCGCTTCTACGCAGCCCTGCTGCAGGGACTTCGGCTCGCTGACGAGGACCTGCCCGGACAGTACGACAGAGCCGGCTGGCCGACGCTACGGGCCCGCTTCGCCGCCGTGCTCGCGACGCGCACACGTGACGAATGGGCGGCGCACTTCGAGGGAACCGACGCGTGCGTGACGCCGGTACTCACGTTCGCCGAGGCGCCGCTGCATCCCCACCATGCCCTCCGCGGCACCTTCACCACGGTCGGCGGTCGCATCCAGCCGAGTCCTGCGCCCCGGTTCTCGCGCACGCCGCTCGCCGACCCGACCCCGCCGGCCGAGCCGGGAGGCGACCTCGAGGACGTCCTCCGCGACTGGGGCGTTTCCAACCCGCGGCCGTGACGCTACCCGCGGCCTTGCGGGGACGGTGGCGAGGTCGCTGAAGCCCGACCCGGGCACCGGCCTTCGCACACAGACAACACGCCGGGGCGACGACGAGAGGTACGCTCCAACCTGACAACTTGCGACGACTCCCTCCGGCGCCGCCGCAACGATCCAGCCGAATCGGCTGGCCCAGATCCACGTACGACAGAGGAGGTTCCCGATGGGGTTGAGAGCAGGGCGACTCGTCGCCGGCTTGGCCGTGCTCACGGTCGCGGTCGCCGCGATCGCAGCCACTGCGACTGCGGCCACCGTGCCCTCGAAGTATCAGAAGGGGCTGAAGATCGCGGCCGACGCGACCTACGCTCCGAACGAGTTCATCGCGTCGAACGGCCACACGGTCGTCGGCATGGACGCCGACCTCGCCAAGGCGATCGGCAAGGTCCTGAAGGTGAAGGTCGCCGTCGTCAACGCGACGTTCGACAGCATCATCCCGGGCCTGCAGTCGGGCAAGTACGACGTCGGCATGTCGTCGTTCACGGACACGAAGGCGCGTGAGAAGGTCGTCGACTTCGTCACGTACTTCTCCGCCGGCACCTCGTTCTACGGCAAGAAGGGCGGCTCCACGATCGGCTCGCTCGCCGCGCTCTGCGGGCACACGGTCGCCGTCGAGAAGGGGACGACCCAGCAGGACGACTCGACGGCCCAGAACGCCAAGTGCAAGAAGGCCGGCAAGTCCGGCGTCACCGTGTCGATCTTCCCCGACCAGAACGGCGTCAACCTGGCGCTCGCAAGCGGCCGGGCGGAGGTCGCGATGGCCGACTCGCCGGTCGCGGCGTATCAGGTCAAGCAGTCGCACGGCAAGTTCGTGCTGATGGGCAAGTCCTACGGCACCGCCCCGTACGGGATCGCGCTGCCGAAGAAGAGTGGTCTCGCGAAGCCGTTCCTCGCAGCGATGAAGACGCTGATCAAGAACGGTACGTACATGAACATCCTCAAGAAGTGGGGCATTCAGGAAGGCGCGATCCACAACCCGACGATCAACGGCGCAACCAGCTAGAACATCGTCCACTATGAGTGCCTCGACCGAGCCGTCCGATCCCACGACGCGCTCGGTCGAGGCGCCTCCGATCAAGGCGGTCCCGGTCCGCCACCCCGGTCGCTGGCTCGCCGCCGCGATCATCCTCTTCCTGCTCGTCGTGTTCGTCGACTCGGCGGCCACGAACCCGCGCTTCGAGTGGGGTGTTGTCGGCGACTACTTCTTTTCGGAGCGCATCCTTCGCGGCCTGCTCGCGACGCTCGAGCTGACCGTGCTCGCGATGGTGATCGGCATCGCCGGCGGTGTGCTCCTCGCGGTCATGCGCCTGTCGCCGAACCCGCTCGTGAGCAGCGTCAGCTGGGTCTACATCTGGTTCTTCCGCGGCACCCCGGTGCTCGTCCAGCTCCTCTTCTGGGAGTTCATCTCGGCGGTCTATCCGAAGATCTCGATCGGAATCCCGTTCGGAGGCCCCGTCTTCTTCCAGGGGAGCGCGAACGCGCTGATCACCCCCTTCGTCGCCGCAATCCTCGGGCTCGGCCTCAACGAGGCGGCCTACATGGCCGAGATCGTGCGTGCCGGGATGATCTCGGTCTCGGAGGGACAGAATGAGGCCGCGCTCGCGCTCGGGATGACGCGCATGCAGGCGATGCGCCGGATCGTGCTGCCGCAGGCGATGCGCGTGATCGTGCCGCCGACGAGTAACGAGACGATCTCAATGTTGAAGACGAGTTCCCTCGTCAGCGTGCTCGCCTACCCGGAGCTGCTCTACTCGGCCCAGCTGATCTACTCGGTCAACTACCAGACGATCCCGCTCCTGATCGTGGCGAGCATCTGGTACCTGCTCGTGACGACGGTGCTCTCGATCGGCCAGTACTACGTCGAGCGTCACTTCGGCCGCGGCTCCTCCCGCCGCCAACGTGAGACGCCGCTGCAGCGGCTGCGACGCAGCCTCTTCAAGTTCAGACCGGATCCGTCGTGACGACGCCGATGGTGAAAGCGGAGGAGGTGCACAAGCATTTCGGTCGGCTCGAGGTGCTGAAGGGGATCACGCTCGAGGTGGACCCGGGCGAGGTGATGTGCATCCTCGGCCCCTCGGGCTCCGGCAAGTCGACGTTCCTGCGCTGCATCAACCACCTCGAGACGATCGACGGCGGCCGGCTCTGGGTCGACGGCGAGCTCGTCGGCTACCGGCAGAAGGGCGACAAGCTCTACGAGCTGCGGGAGTCGGAGATCGCAAGCCAGCGGGCGGAGATCGGGATGGTGTTCCAGAGCTTCAACCTCTTCCCCCACATGACGGCGCTCGAGAACGTCTGCGAGGCCCCGATCCTGGTCAAGAAGACGCCGAAACAGGACGCCCGCGCGCAGGCGGTCGAGCTGCTCCGCCGCGTGGGTCTGGGGGAGAAGCTCGACGCCTACCCGGCGCAGCTCTCCGGCGGCCAGCAGCAGCGCGTCGCGATCGCCCGAGCGCTCGCGATGACGCCGAAGTTGATGTTGTTCGACGAGCCGACCTCGGCGCTCGACCCCGAGCTCGTCGGCGAAGTACTCGACGTCATGCGCAGCCTCGCCGAGCAGGGCATGACGATGGTCGTCGTCACCCACGAGATCGGCTTCGCACGCGAGGTCGGCGACACCGCCGTGTTCATGGACGGCGGCGTCGTCGTCGAGGCGGGCAACCCACGCGAGGTGCTGACGAACCCCCAACACGAACGCACCCGCTCGTTCCTCTCCAAGGTGCTGTAGGAACGGCCGCCCACCGCGTGGGTTTACGTGGTGGCGGAGAAGAGTCCGCAGGCGCCGGGAGCCCGAGCGAGGTGATCAGAGAGCTTGCCTGACAACAGACGGGCCTCCGGCTCTTGGGATCGGAAGGTAGGGGAGCTGAGCGCAGCCCTCACATTCATTGCATCGACGTTGCCAAACGTGTAGTCTCCCACCTCGAGCTGCGCCCTCGTGGCGCAGCTGGGGAGTCGGACTGGGACAGGGGAGTGAAGCGTGCGGCGAAACCACGGCGGTTGGCCTGCGCACTGTCACCGCCTTGGTGACACAACGGTGGCTCGCCTCGCAACGAGACGCTGGCAGGGGTCGCCATGTCGGCCCTAGACCGACCTCACGATCGGGAGTACGCTGAACAACCGCGCATCCCGGGACTTGCGAGCCGCTTCGTAGAGCGCCGAAATCTCTTCGCGTTGGCAATTCTGGGCTCCCTCGGCCTCTTCTTGGGCGCGAAAGCACACGTTCGATCGCCGACCTCGAACGACGCCCTCTACCTCTACGGGGTCGCGGTCACGTCCATCGTCGTCCTACAGATGGCGGTCGCGTTTGGGCGCTACAAGGACCATGCGGCCGCAGCGATCGCGGCGCTCGACATGCCCGGCTGGGACTGGAGGAAGGCCGGGCCCGAAGTCGCGTGTCTCGTCGCGGTGCACAACGATGAGCACATCATCGCCGACTGTGTCAGAGCGCTCTGTCGCCAAACCTATGTGAAGCGACGAGTCATCGTCGTTGACGATGCGTCGACGGATGGGACGCTCTGTGTGCTCCGAGGACTCCAACGAGATCTCGACTTCACCGTGCTCTCGCTACCGCGGAACGTCGGCAAGAAGGCAGCTCTCGCGGAAGCTGCCCAACTGAGTACGGCGCCGATCATCGCGTTCACCGACAGCGACTCGCTGTGGGCTCCAGATGCGCTAGACCCTATGGAGGCTGAGTAGCCGCGGGCGGTTGAAGGCCGGACACTTCGTGCGTTCGGGGGTTTGTCTGGTCGGAGACTGGCTCCGGCTGACCCCAGACGAAGGAGGTCCGGCCATGTTGGAAACGATGACGTATGTGGGGCTTGATGTCCACGCGCGCTCGACGCACGCCGCCGCGATCGACGTCGTGAGCGGCGAGCTGCGCCGGGCGCGCTTCGACGGCGGCAGCGAGCATGTGGTCGAGTGGCTGCAGCAGCTGCCGCAGCCGCTCAGGGGCTGTTACGAGGCTGGACCGACCGGCTTCGGGCTCTACCGTGCCGCGCAGGCGGTCGGGCTCTCGCTTGAGGTGGTCGCGCCGACGAAGACGCCGCGCGCGCCCGGCGACCGGATCAAGACCGATCGCAAGGACGCCGAACTGTTGGCGCGGCTGCTGCTGGCGGGTCAGTTGCGCTCGGCGTGGGTGCCGCCGGCGCCGTTCGAGGCCGCCAGGCATCTCTCCCGTGCCCGTGAGCAGGTGCGCGGCGATCTGATGCGCTGCCGCCACCGCGTCTCGAAGCTGCTTTTGCTGCATGGGCGCGTCTACGAGGGCAGCGGCTGGACGAAGACACACCAGCGCTGGCTCGCCCAGCAGCGCTTCGACGAGGCGGCCACCGAGCTCGCCTACCTCGACGGCCTCGCCGCCGTC
>CAZOMP010000002.1:0-322924 GCA_964581085.1 uncultured Gaiellales bacterium
ACCGTTCGCGGCGCCAAACCCGGACCCTTCAACGAACTAACAAAGTCCTACTAGACCCACCCCGCAGCTCAGCGCGGATCGGTGGGAACTCGTGGTCGCGAAGCCGGCGGCGGGGGAGGATCCTGGCGGACGAACAGCCCGAGCACGGCACGTCGGACCTGGCGCACGAGTGGCTCGTTCGTCTGCATGGACGGCCGCGACCACGACGCAGCCACCTCGGCACCGACCAGGAACGCCGAGGCGTAGAGGTAGACCGAGTAGAGGAAGACGAGCACGAGGGTGAGGGAGCCGTAGATGTTGCCGAGCGAACGGGTGCGGTCGTAGATGTAACCCGAGGCGAGCGAGATCAGGAGCATCAGCACCCCGGTCACGATCGAGCCGGCGAGGGCGTCGCCGAACGACAGTCGTCGCGCCGGTACGAACCGGTAGAGGAGCAGGACGACAAGGACGGTGAGCAGCAGCGGCGCGCCCGTGCGAATCGCCTCTCCTGCGAGCCCCCCGTCGAGGCCGAGCCACGCGATCAGCCGTTGGAGCCAGACGGAGACGACCTGCGTCGCGAGGTTGAGGATCACGACCGACATCACGAGCGCTGCCGCCCCGACGACGAGAACCAGGTCGACGAGCTTGCCGCGGACGGCCGGTCGTCCGCGCGGTACGTGCATGGCGACCTCGAGGCCCGCGCGCAGCGAGGCCATCATCCCGGTCGCGGCGTAGGCGAAGAGGAGGAGGCTGACGAGGCCGAGGGCGGTGGCGGGGGAGGCGAGCTTCTCGATCTCGCGGGTCACGTCCGCGGTGCCCGCGTCGGACAGCGGGAACCGGTCGACTATCTCTTCGATCACATCGTGACGGAGGCTGTCGTTCCGCAGCACGAGCCCGAAGATCGCGACGAGGACGATCGAGAGCGGGACGAGCGAGAAGAGGACCCGATACGCGATACCGGCTGCGAGCTGCGGGCAACGGTCGGCGAAGTAGCCATCCATCGCCTGCGGTACGACCCGCAGGAGCGTCCGGACGGTCTGAAGCGGCCAGCGGAGGAGCCGTACCGGCCAGGGTGTGCTGCGAGCGGCGCTCGTCCGATCCATCCCGGGGAGTCTAGGGTGGGGCCCAGCGGGACAGCCCGGGCGCGGCAGGCTACACTTGCGGCCGCTGCCTTCCCCGGTAGCTCAATTGGCAGAGCATTCGGCTGTTAACCGAAGGGTTGTTGGTTCGAGTCCAACCCGGGGAGCTCGAACGACCTTCCGCTCTGTGGCTTCAGGCGCCGACGGCCAGCAGCGTCCGTGAGCTGTCACGCTCGACGCTCGTCACGGGTTCTCCGACGCATTCGAGGGTGAAGTCGAAGTACGCGGTGAAAGGCGCGATCGCCTTCTCGATCTCGCCCGAGTTGGCTGCCTCGACGAGACCCATCCCGCCCCCGGTCGCAAACTGCCAGTGCGCGGTGAAGGCGAGCGGCGGCTGCCAGTCCAGGAACAACACCGGCGTCGCGTCGGCCGTGGCGGGCTGCCAGCTTCGCGTGTAGACGAGACCGAAGAGCATGACGATCTCCTTCCCGGTTGCGGCGGGCCGCAAACCATCGCGACCACCACCGATTCTACGCCGCTCGAACGTTCAGCCGCTGTTGCGCCTGCTTCAGCCGGCCTCCGGTCGTGCCGAGATAGAGGAACATGCACCGCCTTGTCGCGATCGCCGCAGCCACAGTCGCGGCCTGTGTCCTCGCCGGCCCGGCCGGTGCCGCTGCGAGCGCGAGCATCGCCGCGCTCCAGGTGGCGCTCCAGGCGCAGGGTCAGTATCCGTCGGTCGTCGACGGCATCGACGGGCCGCTCACGCGATCGGGCCTCGCGAGCCTGCAAACGAGCAAGGGCATGCGGCCGACGGGGAAGCTGAGCGTCGCGACGCGCGGTGCGCTTGGCGTGCTCGGAACGCCGCTTCTGGGACAGCGGCAGCTGATGGTCGGTGCGGTCGGCTGGGACGTGTCGTCGCTCGAGTTCCGGCTCGTGCGCTACGGGCTCAGCCCGAAGGCGGTCGACGGGAGGTTCGGAAGTCAGACGGCGGTCGCGCTGAAGGGGTTCCAGCTCGCACACGGGCTGCCGGCCGACGGGATCGCCGGGCCCCGGACCTTCCGGGCGCTTGCGCGGCCGTCGGCGTCGGTCGCCGCACGTCCGTCGGTGTCGCCTCCGGTAGCCGCTGCGATCCACGTCGTTCGCAACGGCGAGAGCTTCTTCTCGATCTCGCAGCGCTACCACGTCAGTCCGCTCCTGCTCGCGAAGGCGAGCGGTCTCGCCCTCTCGGCGGTGATCCTACCGGGTCAGCGCCTCACCTTGCCGGCCGGAGTGACCGCTGCTCCGCCGGCCTCGTCGGTGTCGGCGGGTGTCGTCACGGCTGACATGGTCCGGGCCTCCCTCGACCACTGGTCCGCGGTCTACGGCGTCGATCCCCGGCTCGCACGGGCGACCGCCTGGATGGAGTCGGGCTTCCAGCAGCGCGTCGTCTCGAACGTCGGGGCGGTCGGCGTGATGCAGTTGCTGCCGCAGACCTGGACCTGGGTCGACCGGACGCTGCTTCGGACGACGACGCCGCGCACCTACGACGGCAACGTCCAGGCAGGCGTCCGCTATCTGCGCTGGCTGCTCGACCAGTTCGGCGGCGACCGACAACTCGCGCTCGCGGGCTACTACCAGGGCGCCCAGGCGGTGCGTGACCGTGGCCTCTTCGACGACACGAAGCGCTACGTCGCGATCATCCTGAAGCTGTACGGCTCCGTCTGAACGGGCCCCGAGCCGGGCTGTGGCCCGCTACGGGACGAGGGCTGCTGCTGCGAAGTACGCCTGGGCGGCTGCTTCTGCGACCGGCAGCCCCCAGAAGCGGTCGGGGGTGGAGAAGATCTCCACGTCGAGCGAGCCCGAGAAGCCGGCGAGCTCGAGCGCCTCGACGATCTCCGCCACGCCGGCGATCCCCGCGCCGGGGAGCTCGCGGTCGCTCCGGTCTGCGTCGGACGGCCAGTCGCACACGTGGACGCCGTGGATCCGGTAGGCCGCCCGCGCGATCGTGTCCCAGAGGGCCGGGTCGTCCCAGACGTGGTAGACGTCGAGCATCAGCCCGGCGTCGTGGAGCCCGGCGGCGTCGAGCAACCGGATCGCGTCTGCGATCGTGTTCACGAAAGAGACCTCGTCGCGCTGCGACCGGTGCACGGGCTCGAAGCCGAGCGGGACATCTGCGGCGGTCGCTGCCGCGCCGACGCGGCGGAGCCCGTCGAGCACGATCGACCAGCCCTCGCTCTCGGATCGGCCGGCCAGCGGCCCGCTCAGGCAGACGACGGACTCCGGCCGGTAGGACGCGAGGCGATGGATCGACAGGCACAGCGCCTCGATCCGCTCTTCGGGATCCCCCGGCCCTTCCATCCCCGGGATCCCGAGCTGCAGGATCGACGGGATCGTCGGCACGCAGTTCGAGACCGACAACCCGTGCTCGGCCAGGAGCGCCCTGTTGGCGGCATCGTCGGGCGGCAGCTTGAACTCCCAGATGCCGATCGCGTCGAACCCTGCGGCCGCGTACGCGGCAACATCCTCCTCGAAGGTGGCGCCGACCGTCGAGATCTCGGAGAGTGAGAGGCGCATCAGCCGCGCCCCGGGATCGGTAGCCGGGCCAGCAGCCGTTGCGGGATCGGCGGCCTCGTCAGCTCCTTCGCCACGAGATAGCCCGAGCCCGCGCCGAGCCCGGGGCCCGGGTGGGTGCTCGCCCCGATGTGCCAGAGGCCCGCAACCGGCGTCTCGTGACCGGGTGCGGCGGCGAGGGGCCGCCAGAGCAGGTTCTGATCGAGTGCGCAGGAGCCGCCGTAGATATCGCCTCCGACGAGGTTGACGTTGAGTGCCTCGATGTCGCGCGGAGAGAGCACGACACGCTGGAGCGTCGCGGAGCCGAGGTTCTCGATCGATCCGGCCAGCCGCTCGACGATCCGGTCCGCGTATGCCTCGCGTAGCTCCTCGCTCCAGCTGCCGTCGCCGACGTCGATCTCGCCGACCGCATCCCCCTTGACGCGACCGGCCGGTAGCTCCTGCAGCTGGAGCCAGAGCACCGACTTCCCCTCGGGTGCGCGCGACGGGTCGAGGACGGCAGGCTGCCCGCAGACGATCGTCGCCTCCGCAGGCAAGAGCCCCCGTTCGGCTTCGTTCACCGCCCGCGAGACGCCGTCGAGCCCTGGTGTGACGTGGACGATCGGGCAGCGCGCGAGCCGCTCGGCCTCCGGGCCGCGCCAGCGCGGGACCTCGTCGAGCGCGAGGTGGATCTGCATCTCGGCGCGTCCGTAACGGAACCGAGCTGCGGCATCCCGCACCGCGGCGGGGACGTCCGAGCCCCCGAGGAGCGATCCGTACAGCTGGGTCGGGGTGACGCTCGCGACGACCGCGCGGGTGGCGGTGATCAGCTCGCCGTCGGCGAGCCGGACCCCGGTGGCGCGGCCGTTGGCGACGAGCACCTGCTTCGCCTCCGTCTCGAGCCTCACCTCGCCTCCTGCATCGACGACGATGCCGGCGAGCGCATCGACCAGACGGACGCCGCCGCCCTCGGGCACGGGCATGCCGCCGAGCTGGAGTGCCGCCGCGATGACCTGCGTCATGAAGCCGGACGTGGCCTGGTCGGGGCCGAGGCCCGTGTGGAGCACCCAGGGTGCGAGCACGCCGTGCGCAGCCTCCGAGGCGAAGGTCGACGTCACCCAGTCGCGGCAACTGACGAGGGTGGCCCCGGCGAGCTCGAGTAGACCCCGGCGGCCGAGACGCCGGAACGCCTTGCGGCCGAGCGAGAGTCCCGCCGGCGACCAGAGCTCCGTCGAGAGGATCCCGAAGGAAAGGTCTGCGTTTTCCATGAACTGCTCGAACTGCGCTCGCCAGGCGATGCCGTCGCCCGCACCGAGGCGCTCGAACTCGGCCACGTTGCCCTCGAGCGAATTCGTCACGAAGCCGGCCGAGCCGTCGGGAAAGGCGGCACCGGTTGGAAGATCGGTGTTGAGGTAGGTGACGCCGCGGCGATCGAGCTCCGGCTTCAGCTCCGCATACGCCGCCGAGCCGGTGAAGAGGGGGTGCCAGGACGCAAGTACCTCGTGCGTGAACCCGGGTCGCGTCAGGTCGTGCGAGGTACGGATGCAGCCCCCGGCGAGCGCGTTGCGCTCGACGATGCAGACGCTCCAGCCCTCGCCCGCGAGCAGCGCTGCTCCCACCAGCGAGTTGATCCCGGCACCGACGAAGACCGCGTCGAAGCTCGCCATGGGAGGCGATCCTAGCGGATCGGTTCCTCCTTGACATGTCACTGCTCCGTGTGCGACCAATACAGACATGCTGCTACGAGAGGTCGAGTACGCGCGTCCGGCTACCGTCGAGGAGGCACTTGCCCTCCTCTCCGAGCACGACGGGGCACGTGCCCTCGCAGGGGGCCAGACGCTCGTCAACGTGATGAAGGCCCGGGCAGCCTCGCCCGATCTGCTCGTCGATCTTGCCGATCTGGACGAGCTTCGAACAATCAGCTTCTCCGCCGACCAGAGCGCACTCGAACTCGGCGCCATGGTCACGAACACGCGGGTCATCGGCGCGTCCGAGGTCGAGGTCGCGCGGCCGATTCTGGCCGAAGCGGCGGCGACGATCGCCGACGTCCAGATCCGCAATCGCGGCACGATCGGCGGCAACGTCTGCGTCAACGATCCCACGAACCACTACCCGCCGCTCCTGAGTGCGCTCGGGGCGAGCTTCACGGTCCGTGGCGCTGCCGGTGAGAGGACGGTCGCGGCGGACGACTTCTTCATCGGTGTCTACCTGACCGCCGTCGGCGAGGGAGAGCTGCTGACGAGGATCTCGGTCCCGACCCGCAAGCCCGGTACGGGCGACGCGATGGCGGGGGTGACGCTCGGCGCGCACGGCACCTACATCGTCAGCGCCGCCGCCACGGTCGGCCCCGACGGCGTCCGTGTGTCGCTCGGCTGCGTCTCCTCGGTTCCGGTGCGGGCAACCGCGATGGAGCAGCGACTGGCTGCCGGCGATCTGTCCGAGAGCGCGGTACGGGCGGCGGCCGAGGGTCTCGGCGCCACGCTCGAGCCGCCGTCCGACGTCCATGCGAGCGCCGACTACCGCAGGCACCTGGCCGAGGTCGCGGCCGTCCGCGCGGTCCTGCAGGCCTCAGCGAGAGCAAAGGGGTAACGGTGTCGACGACGACGTCTACGACGAGAGCGATCTCCGTGGAGGTGAACGGCACGACCGTCGAGCGCGAGGTGCCCGCCTCGATGCTCCTCGTCCATTTCCTGCGGGACGAGCTCGACCTCACGGGCACCCACGTGGGGTGTGATACGGGGAGCTGCGGCGCCTGCACGGTCAAGCTCGGCTCGGAGGTGGTGAAGAGTTGCTGCGTCCTCGCCGTCCAGGCGGATGGCGCCTCGGTGACGACGGTGGAGGGGCTCGCACCCGACGGTGAGCTGACAACGCTGCAGCAGTCGTTCCGCACCCATCACGCACTGCAGTGCGGCTACTGCACGCCGGGGATGCTGATGAGCGCGACCGCATTGCTCGAGCGCAACCCACACCCGAGCGAGGAGGAGGTCAAGGTGGCGCTGCAGGGCAATCTCTGCCGCTGCACCGGCTACTGGAACATCGTCGAGGCCGTCGTCGCGGCCGGGCAGGGAGGTGCGCAATGACGGCGATCGAGACCGAGGCAACGACCTTCCAGGTCGGCCATGCGATCGGACAGAACGTTCCCCGGCGCGAGGACAACCGCCTCGTCCAGGGCCAGGGCACCTACTTCGACGACATGAAGCGCAAGGGCATGGGGTACCTGCATTTCGTTCGCTCCCCGTACGCACATGCGACGATCGCCGCGATCGACGTCACCGCAGCGCTCGAGCTGCCGGGTGTCTACGGGACGTTGACCGGGGACGAGGTGGCGATTCTCACCGACCCGTTCTTCCAGCTCGCGGCGCCGCCCGGTTCGAGCGTGCAGGACTATGCGCTCGCCGTCGGCAAGGTGCGCTACATCGGCGAGCCCGTCGTCGCCGTCGTCGCGGAGACGCGCGAGCGTGCCCGCGATGCGGCGGAGCTCGTGATGATCGACTACGAGCCGCTCGACGCCGTCGTCGATGCCCGCAAGGCGCTCGAGGCCGACGCGCCGGTGCTCCACGAGGAGTGCGGCGGAAATCTCTCCTACTCGGGCGTGTGGGAGTGGGGAGACGTCGACGCGGCGTTTGCCGAGGCCGATCACATCGTCAAGATCGACGAGCTCCATTTCGACCGTTTCAACTCGACTCCGCTCGAGTGCAGCGGCGCCCTCGTCGAGTACAACCGCGGCACGGGGCAGTGGACGCTGTACACGAACAACCAGTTCCCGGGCTTCGCAGCGATCATGATGGGCCCGGCGATGCACGTGGGGCTCGACAAGCTCCGCATCGTGACCCAGGACATCGGTGGCGGCTTCGGCAACAAGATCACCACGCACCCACAGCTCGTCGTCTGCTGCCTGCTGGCCCGGAAGCTGAACCGTGCCATCCAGTGGACCGAGTGGCGCACCGACTTCCACCAGTCGATGTCGCACGGCAACGAGCGCTGGTTCATCGGCACCGAGGTCGCCGTGAAGGCCGACGGAACGCTGCTCGGCTTCCGCTCCCATGCGTTCGACGACGCGGGCGCGTTCCTGCGCTACGAGCCGCTCGGCGGCGTCATCTGGTCGCAGGTGGCAGCCGGAATGTACAAGTGGCGCAACCTCCGTCTCGAGTTCACGCAGGCGATGACGAACAAGGCGCCTTGCTCGCCCAACCGCGGCTACTCGCGCATGCAGCAGCTCTGGTTCACGGAGCGGCTGATCGACATCGTCGCGCACGAGCTGGGCTTCGACCCGGTCGAGATCCGGAAGCAGAACTACGTCCAGCCCGAGGACATGCCCTACGAGACGCCGAACGGCTGCATCTACGACTCGGGTGACTACCCGCGGGCGCTCGAGCTGGCGCTCGAGCTGATCGGGTACGACGGGATCGAGGAACGCCGGGCGGAGGCCCTCTCCCGCGGCAAGCTGCTCGGGATCGGGATCGGCTCGACGCTCGACTCCGGTACGAACAACTTCGGCCAGTCGCAGCTGATCAACCCGGAGCTGCAGTTCTCCGGCAACAACGAGGTGGCGACGGTCAAGCTCGACATCTTCGGTGAGGTCGTCGTCACGCTCGGCACGACGCCGCAGGGTCAGAGCCACGAGACGACGGCGGCGCAGGTGGTCGCGGACATCCTCAACTGCGATGTCGACGTCGTGAACGTCCGCGTCGGGCATGACAGCTACTGGAACTCGCATGCAGGGTTCTCGGGCACGTATGCGAGCCAGTTCGCCGTCACCGGGCTCGGTGCCGTGAAGGGCGCGGCGGAGCTCCTGCGGGGCGACATGTTCAAGCTCGCCTCGATGGTCTTCCAGTGCCCCGAGGAGGCGCTCGAGCTCGCGGACGGCTTCGTCCGGATCAAGGACGGCCCGCCCGAGGCGGCGCTTCCGTTCATGGCGCTCGGCGCGATTCCGAACGCGAACAACGCGGGCTTCCCGGAGGATCCTCCGACGATGAACCGCCGCTTCGTCTACCGGCCGCCCTTCCAGGTGCCGGACACCGAGCGGAAGTACGGGAACCTGACGCTCACCTACTCGATGCAGATCCACGCCTGCGTGGTCGAGATCGACGCCGAGACGGGCGTCACCGACGTCGTCGACTACGCCGCCGTGGACGACTGCGGCCTGCGCGTCAACCCGCAGATCGTGGAGGGTCAGGTGATGGGTGCCACTGCCCACGCGATCGGGGCGGCGCTCTGGGAGACGTACACCTACGACGAGGACGGCAACCTGCTGACCCCGAACTTCTACGACTACCACGTTCCTCACGCGCTCGACATGCCGCCGCTGAAGACGGCTGCGATCGAGTCCCCGTCCCCGTTCACGCCGCTCGGCACGAAGGGCATGGGGGAGGGCGGCGGCGGCGGCATCCACTGCATCGGCGCCGCCATCCAGGACGCCGTGCGCGCGCACGGCGGCGGGATCGTGACCGACAGCCACAATCCCTCCCACCGCGTGTGGGAGCTGCTCTCGAATCCCGAGCGGTCGAGAGCAACAGTGGAGGTGAGCTCGAGATGAACGTGAACGGGACGAAGGAGCTGGATGCGCCGCGCCGGGTGGTGTGGGGAGTGATCAACGATCCCGCCCAGATGGCCGGCCTGATGCCGGGCGTCGAGAGCTTCGAGATCAAGGACGACCGGCACTGGCAGGCAAAGGTGAAGGTACCGCTCGGCCTGGGCGGTCTGAAGATGACGATCGACTTCGAGAAGCTCGAGGAGCGGGAGCCGGAGTTCGCCTCCATGAACGCGAAGGGCAAGGGCGTCGGAGCGATGATGAACATGACGACGTCGTTCACGCTCAACGACCAGGGCGAGCGGACGTCGATGGACTGGGCCGCGGAGGTCAAGATCGCCGGCCCGGTCGGGTCGATGGGACAGCGGGTGCTGCAGCCGATCATCAACCAGCAGGTCGAGAACGTCCTCGGGGCGCTCGAGGCGAAGGTCGCGGAGGCAAAGACCGTCTCGGCATAGGACGCATCAGCGGTGAGACGACGGGCGGTGACATGTCAGCAAGGGACTCCTGGTAGTCTCCGCTGACATGTCACGAATGACCCGACAAGGAGGCTGAGGGTGGCGGTTCCCTTCCGCATCGGTGTGATGCAGCTCACGATGGAGCCGCTCGACGAGATGCTCGCGTCGGCGCGCGCGATGGACGAGGCAGGCATGGACACGATCTGGCTGGCCGAGGCCTATCCCTGGTGGCGCAAACACCAGATGGAGGCACGCAGCTCGACGGTCGTCTCGGCCCTGATGGCGCGGGAGACGAAGCGCCTCACGATCGGCTGGGGGATCATCTCTCCGTACACGCGCCATCCGGTCCAGGTCGCGATGGATGCCCGGATCGTGCAGGAGGCCGCCGGTCCGGGGCGCTTCATCGTCGGTTTCGGGACGTCGAAGATCTTCCTCAACAACACGAAGCAAGGTGGGCCGCCGAAAGTGACAAAGCCGCTCGGGCACATGCGCGACTCGGTCGAGATCGTGCGAGGGATCCTGGGCGGCGAGCGATTCGAGTACGACGGCAAGGTCTTCTCGGCCGACATCCCCGCGCTCTCTGCCGAGGCACACGCGCCCGGCTGGGACGTGCCCGTCTACGTCGCGGGCACCGCGCCGCTGATGCAGAAGCTCGGCGGCGAGATCGGCGACGGGCTCCTCACTCCCTCGATCACGACCCCCGCGTTCGTGCGCTACACGGCCGGGAACATTCGCGCCGGGGCCGAGCTGGCCGGACGTCCCGCCGGGGACGTCGATCTCGGCTGCACGATTCTCGCCTCCATCCACGAGACCGACCGGCAACAGGGCCGCGACGGTGCCCGTGAGATCGGCGGCATGTACCTCGCCAACAAGGTGCAGAACATCCAGGGCTCGGCGGACACGCTGCTCGACCTGGCCGGGATCGACCAGGACGAGATCCGGCCGGTCGCCGAGGCGATGGAGCAGGGTGGTCGGCTCGCGGCCAAGGCGAAGGTGACCGACGCCCTGCTCGACAAATGCAGGCCGATCGCAGGCACCCCGAGCGACTGCATCGCCGCGATCGAGGAGTACCGGGACGCGGGCTGCACGCACATCATGCTCGAACTCTGGGGCGCGGACCGGCAGGAGCAGATCCGGCTCTTCGGGGAGAAGGTCCTGCCGCACTTCCGGGAGAGCTGACGTGACGCTTCCGTCCGTCAGCGTCGACCGCGACCGCCTCGTCGAGACGGCCGGTCGGATGATCGACGTCCACAGCTTCACGGGCGACGAGGAGGGAATGGCGCGACTGCTCGTAGAGCTCTACGAGGAGCGCGGCTTGCGCGTGCAGTGGCAGCAGGTCGAGCTCGGCCGAGCCAATGCGCTCGGGATCTGGCCCGGCGCCGGCGGGGGCAAGACGCTGATGTTCAACGGCCACATGGACACCTCGTACTCGGGCCGTGAGCCGTGGTTGCGAGGCGTGCCGGGCTTCCAGCCGGCGCATTTCGTCGAGGGCGGTCGGCTCTACGGGCTCGGGATCTCGAACATGAAGGGCGCCCTCGCCTGCTACGTGGAGGCGGTACGCGCGCTCCAGGACGCCGGTGTGACGCTGCAGGGGGACGTGATGATCGCGGCCGTTTGCGGCGAGATCGAGAAGACGCAGTACGGCGACGCGAGCGGCGCCGAGTACCGGGGCTACGCCGCCGGCTCCCGCTACCTCGTCTCCCACGGCGGCGTCGCGGACATGTGCCTGCTCGGTGAGCCGACGGAGGGCAAGGTCGTGCTGGGGCATTACGGTGCCCTGTGGCTCCGGCTCCGCGTGCAGGGAAATTTCATCCACACGGCCTTCAGCGAGGGCAAGCGCGGCCAGAACTCGATCCTCCGCATGCACGAGGTGCTTGCGGCGGTGCAGGAGTGGATCCCGACCTGGGAGAACGACCCGTCGAACGCCTACCGTGGCGCGAAGGCGATCGTCAACGTCGGTGCCGTCGAGGGCGGCTTCGGCTGGCGCGTCTCGCGGACACCGCACCACACGGACCTCTTCCTCGACGTTCGCGTGCCGCCGACGAAGCCGATGGGCGTGGCCCGTCGTGAGGTGCTGGAGATGGTGCGCACCCTCGCGGAGCGTTTTCCCGGGTACGGCATCGAGGGCGAGGTCTACGTCACCGCCCCGGGCGCCGAGATCGAGGAGGGGCACGATCTCGTTGCCGCGATCGACGCCGCCCATGCGGACGTCTTCGGCGAGACGCCCGCTCGAGACGTGACCCGCTGGTTCTCGGATGCGTCGGCGTTGACGCGCTACGGGATCCCGACCGTCAACTACGGGACCTCGACGGGGCTGATGGACGTCGAGAAGGGTGAGAACCTCGAGATCGACGGCCTCGTCCGGACGGCCGAGGTGTACGCCGGTGTGGCGATGCGGGTGTGCGGGGTCGGTTGAGGCGGGCAGAGCCGCGCCGGACGGGTGGAGCGTGGGGATGCGCTCCGGCACCCGGCACCCGGCGCCTGAGGAACGGGAGGCGATGACGGCGTGAAGCTCGTGACGTTCGGTGAGGGAGCAGGACGGGTCGGGGTGCTCGACGGCGACGAGATCGTCGTCCTCGCCGTCCCGACGATGCGGGAGTACTTCGAGCGTGGCGGCGCCGACGAAACCGGCGAGCGCGTCGCCCTCGCCGATGCGCGGCTGCGGGCGCCGATCGTGCCGAAGAAGTTCTTCCACACCGCCGGCAACTTCCGTGAGCACGAGGACGAGTCGAAGAACGTCAACTGGTCGCACGTGATCGCGCCCTGGATCAATTTCTTCCAGAACGTGGATGCGATCGTCGGGCCCGACGAGCCCGTGATCTACCCCGAGCACCTGACGGAGGAGCTGGACTACGAGCTCGAGCTCGCCGTCGTGATCAGCAAGCCCGGCAGCTTCTTCACCCCCGAGGAGGCGGCCGACTACATCGGCGGCTACCTCGTCTTCAACGACATCACCGCCCGCGACATCCAGCGCGGTGAGATGCGCTCCGGCGTCTTCTCGTTCTGCAAGGCGATCGACACGTTCTGCCCGCTCGGCCCGTGGATCGTGACGCCCGACGAGATCCCCGACCCGAGTCGGCTGGAAATGGAGCTGCGCGTGAACGGTGAGGTACGGCAGCACTCGAACATGCAGAACATGTCCGTGACGCCCGCCCAGGTGCTCTCGAACTTCTCCGCCCTCGGGTTCTCCGCGGGCGACGTGCTCTCGTTCGGGACCGTGGCGGGCGTGGCCGGCTTCAAGTCGCCGCAGGAGCGGGCGCTGCTCTACCTCAAGCCGGGCGACGTGATCGAGGCGGAGATCGAGAATGTGGGCATCCTCCGGACTCCCGTCATCTCGTGGCAGGAGGGCCACGGGACACCGCCGCTGCCCCGCGTGCGCCCCTGGGGCGAGGGCGTCTAGCGGTGGCATGGCCTCGCGACGACGCCAGGCTCGACCGGGTCCGCGCCCTCATGCGCGAGCGCGGACTCGACGCGCTCGTCGTCCGCGCGCCCGACAACGTCGTCTACCTGACGAACTTCTGGGGTATGAAGGGGTACGACGCGGTCGTCTTCCCGGCCGAAGGCGAGCCGACCCTGATCTGTCTCGAGCCCTCGCGCGCGGATGCCGAGCGCACCGCCTGGACGAACGACCTGCGGACGTTCAGCGGCTACGACGAGCGCGACCCGCGGCCGCCGGTGCTGCGCGCGCTCGACAGTGCCGCCGCGATCGCGGAGCAGTACGAGGCGGTGGGACTCGAGCTCTCACTCGGCACGCAGGCGGCCGACCGCATGATCGGAGAGCCCACGACCTATCCGAAGGCGTGGTTCGACGCCTTCCCGCATGCCCAGGACGCGACACCGCTGCTGAACGAGGCGCGCATGCGGAAGACGCCACAGGAGATCGAGCGCGTACGCCTCGCAAACGAGATCGCCGCCGCTGCGATGGAGCATGTCCAGGGCGTGCTGCGGCCGGGGATGACGGAGGCACAGGCGGCATCCGAGTGGCTCGGTTTCGTCCACGGCGAGGGCACGGGCTGGGCGGGCACCGTCGAGCTCGCGTACGGCTTCGCGCTCGTCTGGTCCGGTCCGGGGATCCGCACGTTCACGGCCACGACCGACCGTCCCGTCGTCGAGGGCGAGCCGACGTTGTTCGAGATCTGGGTCTGCGCCGACGGCTACTGGGCAGATCACACGAAGAACCTCGTGGCGGGCGACCTGACGCAACGCTACCGCGAGCTCGAGCAGGGCCTCATGGAGGTGTACGAGGACGCGGTCCGCTTCTGCACGCCGGGTGCGCCGCTGCCCGAGCTCGACCGGCGGATCCGGGCGGGGATCGCCGAGCTCGGCTTTCCCGGCCAGCCGACCCACCCGATCTGCCACGGCGTCGGTGCTCGCGCACATGAATGGCCGTACGCACATCAGGCCGGAGGCGGCACCGTGGAGGAGGGAATGGTTCTTGCAATCGAGCCAGGATGCTACTGGGAGGAGGGCGGTGGCTTGCGGGTCGAGGACAACTTCCTGATCGGCACGGACGGCGCCGAGAAGCTCTCGAGCTTCCCTGACGGGATCGTGCAGGCATGATCGACCGCGCCAAGCTCTGGACAGGGTCGCTGAACGAGAAGGCGCTCGATCCGCAGCCGCACCGGCTGGTCGGGCTCTACGACACGACCCTCCGAGACGGTGAGCAGTCGGTCGGCGTCGTGCTGACGCCGGAGGACAAGCTCGAGATCGCGCGGGCTCTCGACGCAGCCGGAATCGACCGGATCGAAGCGGGTTTCCCTCGCGTTTCGGCGGACGACTGGCGGGCCGTGGAGCTCGTCAGCAGTGCGGGGTTGAGGGCGGAGGTGTGGGGCTTCTCGCGGGCTGTACCGGCGGACGTGGAGGCGCTCGTCGAGCTCGGCGTCCCCGCGTCTGTGATCGAAAGCCCGATCTCGGATGCGAAGCTCGCGGCGCTCGGCGTGTCCCGGGAGACGATGCTCGACCGGATCCGGAACGCCGTCTCGTTTGCGTCGAACGCCGGCATCACGGTCGCCTTCTTCGGCGTCGACTCGTCCCGGGCGGAGCTCGAGTTCTTCCGCCGGGTGTACGAGACGGCGGTCGAGGCCGGGGCGAAGGAGGTCGTCGTCGTCGACACGATCGGAATCGCGACGCCCGAGGCGGCGGCGTTCCTCGTCGGGCAGACGATGGACTGGCTGGGAGGGGAGATCCCGGTGCACTGGCACGGCCATGACGACTTCGGGCTCGGCACGGCCGCCGCGATCGCCGCGGTGCAGGCCGGGGCTTCGTGGGTCCAGGGAACGATCAACGGGATGGGGGAGCGGGCCGGAAACGCCGATCTCGTCGAGGTCGCGCTTGCGCTCGAGGCGCTATACGGGATCCCGACGCGCCTCGACCTGACGCAGGCACGCTCGCTCTCGGGGCTCGTGCAGGAGCGCGCGGGGACGCCGTTACCCTCCTGGAAGGCGGTCACCGGCGATGCCCTCTTCACGCGGGAGTCGGGCGCCGTCGCAGCCCAGTTCCACGACCCTCCCGCGATCGAGCCCTACAGCTCCGATCTCGTCGGCGCGAGCCGTGGGATCGTGCTCGGGAAGAAGAGCGGTATCGATTCGATCCGGATCGTGGCCGAGCGGCTCGGCCTCGACGTACGGGAGGATCGGCGCGCCGACCTGCTCGCGGCTGTGAAACAGCTCGGCACAGCCAAGCGTGGGCTCGTGGACGACGACGAGTTCCGGGATCTGGTCGCCCGCGAGGCGCCTCGGACAGCTGCCGAGGGCCGTTGACCGCCATGTCAGAAGCAGGGATACTCCCTTCCTGACATGTCAGATGCGGGAGACGAACGTGTCAGGGTCTGCGTGATCGGCGGCGGTGTGATCGGCAGCCTCTTTGCAGGCCATCTGGCCCAGGTGGCCGACGTCAGCGTGCTGACGCGGCGGCAGGAGCACGCCGACGCGCTCAACGAGCGAGGGCTCCGCGTGAGCGGGCGCAGCGACCTGCAGGTGCGCGTCTCCGCAGCCGCAGACCCGGACGAGCTCGATCCGTTCGAGCTCGGTATCGTGGCGACGAAGGCGACCGGTCTCGAGGCGGCGGCGGCAGCGATCGCGGGGCGGTTCCCCGGGGCGACGATGGTGACGACGCTGAACGGACTCGGGGCCGAGGCGGTTGTCCGCCGCCATGGCGACTGGCCGATCATCTCCGCCGTCACCTTCATGAGCGGCACACGCCACGACGACACCCATGTCGAGTACATCCTCGACACGGAAACGTGGCTCGGGCCCTATGAAGAGACGCCGTTCGAGCGCGTGCAGGAGGTGGGCGAGCTGATCCGCTCCTCCGGCCTCGAGGTCGAGGTACTTCCCGATCTGCGCCCTGCTCAGTGGTCGAAGCTGATCTTCAACGCAACCGTGAACTCGGTCGCGGCGCTCACCGGCCTGCCGCACGACCCGCACTTCGCAGCCGAGGAGCAACCGACCGACCTCGGACACCTGGTCCACGATCTCGTCGACGAGGGGAAGGCGGTTGCGGTGGCGGCGGGGATCGAGCTCCACGACGACCCCTGGGAGATGAACGTCCACGCCACGCAACGTGGCTCGGCCCACTATCCATCGATGCTGGAAGACGTCGCAGCACATAGGCCGACAGAGATCGACCTGATCACCGGCGCTCTCGTGCGCGAGGCGGAACGTCACGGGGTCGACGTCCCGCTGCACACGGCGCTGTTACGCCTGATCAAGGCAAAGGAGGACTCATGGTCAGAGCAGTCCATCACCACCCGAGACCCCATCCCGTCAAACGCACCAGGAGGGCGTCAATGACACCGAATGTGAGAAGGGGCGGGGCGATCGTCGTCCTGCTCGCGGCGATCGTCACCGTGGCGCTGACGGCGTCGCTGGCAGCCGCCTCGACGTCGGCCAAGAAGCCGATCATCATCGGTTACCCGACCGACCTGAAGGGCAACATGGCGCCCTTCGACGGGCCCGCCCTCGCGGCCGCCCAGCTCCAGATCAAGAAGATCAACGCCCGCGGTGGCGTCAACGGCCGGCCGCTGCAGCTCATCACCTGCGACACGCAGAACTCGAACCCGGCCAAGTCCAAGGCGTGTGCGGCGAGCCTGATCGCGAAGGGCGCCGTGATCGGGATGGCCACCTGCGACGTCGAGTATGCGGCCCCGGCCGTCCAGACCTTCATCAACAAGGGGATGCTGACGGTGGCGCCGTGCATCGGCACCGACCAGATGGGCCCCAAGCGGTTCGGGCCCAAGGGCAAGCTGGCGTTCAGCTACGGCAACGTCGCCCAGGACGAGGGTGCGGCAATGGCCGAATGGGCCTACCACACGAAGCACTGGAAGACGGCGGCGCTCGCGACGAACAACCTGCTCGTCTACTTCAAGACGGTCGTGCAGGCGTTCAAGAGCCGCTTCACCGCACTCGGTGGCAAGATCGTCGACCAGGAGAGCTTCACCACGGGGCAGAACGACGTCGGCAACGCCGTCTCCCGCCTCAACGGTGTCAAGGCGGACGTGATCGTCACCTCGACGTCGTTCGGTGAGCTGCCGGGCCTTGTCTCGGGTCTCCGCTCGCTCGGCAACGAGACGCCGATCTTCAACTCGTGGGCCGGCGATGGCACCTACTGGGTGACCAAGAACCCGGAGGTGACGAACTACTACGCCGTCACGTTCGCCTCGATCGCCGGCGACGACCCGAACCCGGCCGTGAACGCGATGGCGAAGGCCGTCAAGGCCGGTACGGGTGGGTTCGTCACGGGCGCCGCGGCGATCGACGGCATCGTCGCCGCGATCAAGCGCTCGGGCGGTTCCACGAACGGCGCCCGACTTGCAGCGACGATGGAGAAGTTCAAGAAAGTCCCGACCATCTCGGGTCTCGTGAGCTTCTCGCCGCGGTACCACACGGTCTTCGGCCGCCAGTACCGCGTGATCGAGATCAACAACAACGTCCTCAAGCGCGTCGGCTCGGTGACGGCAACGTCGCCGGCGCCGGTCCCGACCAAATGACCGGGTCGAGCACTGCCCTCCTCGGCTAGCCCGGAGGGCATGACCGTCTCGACCCAGTCCGCGGAGACGCGGCGGCCCGGAGTCTTCCGGGCCGCCGCGGTCTCCCGCTCCTTCGCGGGCGTCCACGCCCTCGAAGACGTCACCCTGGAACTGCGCCGTCACGAGGTCGTCGGTCTGATCGGGCCGAACGGCGCCGGCAAGACGACGCTCGTGAACGTGATGACCGGATTCGACCGTCCCACGTCCGGTCGCGTCGAGTTGGACGGGCAGGATGTGACGCGCTGGAGCGCTCATCGCCGGGGTCGGAACGGCCTCGCGAGGACGTTCCAGCACACCCACGCCTTTCGGGCGCTCTCGGTCCGGGAGAACGTGGAAGTGGCGGCGCTTGGCTGCGGCAGCGGCCCGCGCGCGGCGCACGAACGGGCCGACACGCTGCTCGGCCTGCTCCGCCTGCAGGGAAACGCCGACGCCCCTGCCTCCGCGCTCGCCCACGGCGACGAACGGCGCCTCGGCGTCGCCCGGGCCCTCGCCACGGAGCCGCGGTACGTGCTGATGGACGAGCCGGCCGCCGGTCTGCCCGAGGCCGAGGTGCCTGACTTCGCCGCCGTCGTCCGCTCCGTCCGGGACGACCACGGCGCGGGTGTGCTCCTGATCGACCACAACATGGCGCTGATCATGGAGGTGTGCGACCGGATCGTCGTACTCGACCAGGGCAGGACGCTCGCCGAGGGTACGCCGGCGGAGATCAGGACGAACCTCGACGTCGCCGCCGCGTACCTCGGTGAGAGCGCCGCCGTCCAGACGGAGGGCGAGTGAGCGCCACCGTCCCCGTGCTCGAGATTTGCGACCTCGGCGTCCGCTACGGAGCCGTAGCGGCGCTGCGTGGGATCTCGATCGAGGTCAGAGGTGGCGAGATCGTAGGTCTGATCGGCCCGAACGGGGCCGGCAAGTCGACCACCCTGCACGCGATCATGGGCATCGTGCCACCGGCAGCAGGCGAGATCCGGCTCGCCGGGAGGTCGCTCGCGGGCCTGCCGCCCGAGAAGGTGGCGCGTGCCGGTGTCGCGCTCGTCCCGGAAGGGCGACGGATCTTCGCCGGCCTCAGCGTCGAGGAGAACCTCCGTCTCGGCCTCGCCGGGCGACGCGAGCGTGACGGCGCCCAGGAAGACGTCGACGCCGTCTACGAGCTCTTCCCGATCATCGGCGAGTTTCGACGCCGCCATGCCAGCGCCCTCTCGGGCGGGCAGCAGCAGCAGCTCGCGATCGGCCGGGCGCTCGTGGCGCGCCCCGACCTGCTGCTCCTCGACGAGCCGTCGCTCGGACTGGCGCCGAAGGTGGTCGACGTCGTCTTCGAGGCGCTCGCCGAGATCCGGCGGCGTGGCGTCACGGTGCTCCTCGTGGAGCAGCGCGCCCAGCGGACGGTCGCGTTCGCAGACCGCAGCTACCTGCTCGCGAACGGCGAGATCAGGCTGACCCTGACCCCCGACGATGCGGCGGACACCGAGAAGATGGTCGCCGCCTACCTCTCGTGATCGTCGCCGCCGTCGACGCCCAGAACCTCGTCGACGCTCTCGGGCTGGGGGCGATCTACGCGCTCATGGCCGTCGGCATCGGGCTCGTCTTCGGCGTCCTGCGCCTGATCAACTTCGCCTACGGTCAGCTGATCATGGCCGGTGCCTTCACGCTCGCCTACGCGAGCCGTGCGAACTGGTCGACGTGGGAGTCGATCGTCGCCTGCTTTGCGGTCGTGATCGGGCTCACGGTGGTGATGGATCTGACCGTCTTCCGACCTTTGCGGACACAGTCGCCCGCGACGATGCTCGTCGCCACCTTCGCGGTCTCCTTCCTGCTCCAGAGCATCGCGCTCCTCGCCGTGCTCAAGGTGCAGGGCCAGCTGGGGATGCCGGCTTCCACCGTGGCGCGGCTCTCGCAGGCCGTCACGATCTGGGGCGTCGACGTTCGCAAGGTCACGATCGTCTCGGTCGTAGCCACCGTGGCAGCGCTCGGGGTGCTGGCGCTCCTGCTCGGGAAGACGACGGCAGGCCTGCAGATGCGGGCTGCCGCCACGGACTTCACGACGGCGCGGCTGCTCGGGATCAGCGCTAACCGTGTGATCGGGTTCGCCGTGCTCCTCTCCGGCGTGATCGCGGCAATCGTGGCCGTGCTGCTGACAGCGCGGACGCCGTACGTCCAGAACGACTTCGCCCTCCACGACATGATCTACGTGCTCGTCGGCGTCGTCGTCGGAGGCATCGACCGGCTCTGGACGGCCACGCTCGGCGGTTTCGCGATCGGATTCGCGTCCGGCGTGATCTACGGCGCCCTGCCCACCGACAAGACCGTCTACCTGCCCTCGGTGCTGTTCGCGCTCGTGATCGTCGTCCTGCTCGTCCGGCCCGCCGGGCTGTTCGCACCGCGAGGCACTTCGACCGTGGAGCGGGTCTGATGCTGCAGCGCCCGGCCGAGGCGATCGGTCCGGCCGTGCTGGTGGTCGTCGTCGCAATCGTCGGCTCGTTCACGTCCGCCTCGACCGCGATCTACTTCCAGACCGCGCTCGTCTCCGTTGCGATCGTCGTCGCGCTCTACGTGTTCGTCGGCAACTCCGGCGTGCTCTCCTTCGGCCAGCTCAGCTTCGCGGCCGTCGGGGCGTATGCGGCGGGCATCATGAGTGCTCCCGTCGACTCGAAGACGGGGACGCTGCCCGACGTCTTTCCGCTCCTCCGCGACCACACGATCGGCAACGTGCCGTCGTTCCTCCTCGCGGCGGTGGTCGGGGGCGCCTACGCGCTCGTTGCCGGACTCGCCCTGATGCGTCTCTCGGGCCTCTCGGCCGGCATCGCCACCTTCGCGGTGCTCGAGATCACCCACAACATCCTCCACGAGTGGGAGAAGATCGGCCCCGCCGCGGGAGTCATCTCGTCGATTCCGGAGACGACAGGGCTGCTGCAGGCGACGGTCGGAGCTCTGATCGTGATGGCGATCGCCTTCGCCTACCAGCGCTCGCGGCTGGGCCGGCAGCTGCAGGCGACGCGCGAGGACGCGGCCGCGGCACAGGCGGTGGGAATCAGCGTCCACCGCCAGCGGCTCTGGGCGTTCACCATCTCGGGTGCCCTCTCCGGCTTCGCGGGTGCTCTCTACGCGCACCAGATCGGCAGTCTCAGCGCCGATCAGCTCTACCTCGAGCTCACGTTCCTCAGCCTCGCGATGCTCGTCGTCGGCGGGGTCACGAGCCTCTGGGGAGCCGTCGTCGGGGCGCTCGCCGTGAGCGGGCTCGACTCGTTCCTCGGCCAGGCGGAGTCCGGTGTCCACCTCGGTTTCTCGATCGACCTCCCAACCGGGACGCGGCTCGTCGTCGTCTCGTTCGCGATGGCACTCGTCCTCATCCTGCGGCCGTCCGGGCTCACCGGCGGACGTGAATTCTCACCGGCATGGCTCACGCGCCGCCGGGCGAAGGAGCCTGCATGAAAATCTGCATCGTCGGCAGCGGAGCGGTCGGGTCGCTCTTCGCCGCCAACCTCGCCACGCTCGACGACGTCGAGGTGTGGGCCTACGACCTCGATCAGGCGCACGTCGACGCGATCAACGCCGACGGGCTGCGGCTGACCGGTGCGGGTGACGTCCATGCCCGCCTCCG
Organism: uncultured Gaiellales bacterium; assembly: GCA_964581085.1. Taxonomy (GTDB): domain Bacteria; phylum Actinomycetota; class Thermoleophilia; order Gaiellales; family Gaiellaceae; genus Gaiella. Next base: position 21,197 of record CAZOMP010000002.1, read on the forward strand.
AGCAACGAGCGACGCACAGGAACTGCCCGCGTGCGACTTCGGGATCGTCGCCACGAAGGCGATGCACGCAGAGACAGCGATCGCTGCGACCGCCCATGCGTTCACGGGAGGTGCTGTCGCCTCGGTGATGAACGGCGTCGGCAACGAGGAGACGCTGGCGCGCCACGTCGAACGGGTGATTCGCGGGACGACCTTCCCGGCCGGGAAGCTGCTCCAGCCAGGCGTCGTGCAGTGGGACGTCAAGGGTGACACGACGCTCTCGCCGTTCGAGCCCGCACCGGCGACGGAGGAACAGGTGGCGCTCCTCGCGGCTGCCTGTACCCGTGGCGGCATGCCGACCGCGGCGGTTGCCGACGCCCGACCGGCGCAGTGGCGCAAGGTGATCTTCAACGCCGCCACGAACCCCGTCGGGGCGCTCACGGGCCTCACCCACGGCCGGGTCTGCGAGCGGCCCGACCTGCGCGCTCTCGTCTCGCGACTCGTAGAGGAGGGTAAGGCGGTTGCGGCGGCGCAGGGGACGACGCTCGACGCCGACCCCGAGGAGCTGATCGACCACGCCGCAAAACCGGAGGTCGCCTACGGCCACAAGGCATCGATGCTGCAGGACCTCGAGGCACGGCGTCAGACGGAGATCGACTTCCTCAACGGCGGCATCGCACGCCTGGGGCGCGAGCTCGGGGTGGCGACGCCGGCGCACGACACCATCACCGCACTGATCAAAGGAGTTGAAGCATCGTGGATCTCGTAGCCGAGCTGGAGCGTCGCCACAGCAACGTCCGTGCCGCCATGGCGGCACACGACCTCGATGCGATCGTCGTGTCGGGGAACGAGTACACCGGTTTCGAGGGCGCCGTCACGTACATGTCGGGCTTCCAGATCGTCCACCGCTACGCGTACGTCGTCCTGCCCGCCGACGGGGAGGCGTCGATCGTCTTCCCGACCGAGGCCCGCTACGTGGGCGAACACGGTCAGACCTCCCTCGAGCAGGTCTTCCATCCGCGTCCCGGCGAGCACATCGCTGCAGAGGCGAAGGCAGCCGGGTGGAAGCGTGTCGGCGTCTACGGGCTCGACTACGTGATGGCCGTCCGCGACTACCAGCCGCTGGCCGACAGCGGGGTCGAGCTCGTCTCCTTCGACGTCGAGTTCGATCTCGCCCGTGCCGTCAAGAGCGAGGCGGAGCTCGAGTCGGTGCGCGATTCGGTGCGGATCAACAAGCACGGATTCGAGATCTGGCATGAGGCGTACGCGCCGGGTAAGACTGCTGGAGAGGTGATGGCAGCAGCCGAAGAGTGGTTCCTCGCCGAGGGCTGCGGACGCCTGACGATGAACATGGTCCTGACCGGGACCGACACCTACGCTCGACCGGAGTTCAAGATCGCCCGCTCGGACGAGATCCTGCAGGGGTTCGTGCTCCCCTCCCTCGAGGTCGCAGGCCCCGGCATGCACTGGGTCGAGGTCTCTCGTGCGGTGTGTGCCGACGGTGTCGTGGCGTCGGAACAGACGAGGCGGATGATGGAGGCGTACGCCGAGTACTACGAGGCCGCAAAGACCGCAATGCATGCCGGTGCGACGTGCCACGACGTGCATGTGGCGGTCTCGCGCGGCTTCGCCGATCGCGGCTACCAGCTCGGCCACGTGACCGGCCACTCGATCGGAATGACGATGATCGAGTTCCCGAAGGTGGGCGAGGGCGTCGAGATCGAGCTGCAGGAGAACATGGTCCTCTCGATGCACCCGCATGCCATCGCCGCCAACGGCGAGGACTGCCTCTACATGCAGGACACGTGGCTCGTGACGGCGGCCGGAGGCGTACCGCTCGCCGACCTCGCGATGGAGATCTGGATGAGGTAGAGCGCCGACGGTGACGGGCCGACGGACGTCGGTCTGGTGTTCAGAGTGAGCGAGGAGGGTACACTGGCCTCGTGAGCTGGCCGTGGATCGTGCTACTCGCGATCGGCATCGGCATCGTCGTCGTCGCCGAGTGGCCCAGGTTCGAGCGTCTCGTGGGCGCGGACGCGCGTCGCCTGCGCGACCGTGAGAAGCGCAAGGCGAAGCTCCACGTGATCTCCGGAAGCGACGACGAGTTCATCCGCAGCGTGCAGGCCGACCTCGACGCGCTCCCGACGATCGAGGAGCGGGAGACGCATTAGTCGGCTCGCCCGGCTACCGGACGACGATCGTCCGGGTGACGATGCGGGTGTTGGGGAGGATCGGCGGCACGTTCTCCATGTTGCGCGACTCCTGGTAGTCGGAGACCTGAAGTCGGAGGCGGTGGCTGCCGCGTGCAAGCCTCGCGGTCGCGATCCGTACGACGCCGTTCTGGAGCCGTACGGAGCGGGTGGAGCCATCGACCGTCACCTCGAGTGTGTCCGGGTCGACGCCCGAGCCGGCGTCCGTGATCCTCGCCACGATCGGCGTGCCCTTGCTGACACGCGTCGCTCCGATGACGACGGCCGGCGGCGTGACGTCGTTGACCCAGTAGCGGAACGTGAAGCGACCGGCGCCGGCGGCGGTGGCGCTGTCGAAGACGACGTCGAAGGAACCCGGGATCGGCCGGACGGCCCCCGCGGCAGCGACCGGCTGGCCGAACGCACGTAGGTACGGATTCAGGTTCGTGGGGAGTGCGGCGTAGCCCGTGAGCCGGTTCTCGTCGCCGCCGACGACGACGCGCGGCTCCACCCGCACCCCGGGTGCGCGATGGACGACGACGACGCCGAAGTTCGCGACCGGCTTCGAGAGGGTGATGCGAAATACTTGCTCGGGGCCGTTGAGTGTCGCGGTCACGGTTCCGTCCGGTGGTACGTCGGGGTAGCGGTAGTGCGCGACGAGCGCCGGCAGCCCACGCGTGTCGCCCGCGTGGAGGCCAGCGACGGTGAGCGGCGTCGACGGCTCCGACGCGAGGGCGGGCCGCGTCACGCGCAGCCAGAACGGGATCCGCCGCGTGTCGGTCCCGCGCGTGAGCCTGATGAAGCCCGAGAAGTCGCCCTCGACCGCGTCGGGTGCAACCGTCGCCGCCACGTCGAGCGGCCCCGGCACGCTCGCAGTCGCAGGAACCGTCAGGCTCGCGCCGCTGTCGGCTGCCAGCGTCTCGACGCTGACGTCCCAGACGCCCGTGCCGCCGCCCGCGTCCGCGAGCCCGACCGACGCGGGCATCGTGGTGTCGGGATGGACGAGGCCGAACGAGAGGGAGACGGGGCTCGCAAGCAGAAGCGGTACATCCGCCTTCGTGGGTACCGCAAGCCCGCCTCCCTCGCGGGTCGGGCTGGCCGGCCGCCCGTCGTCGAGCACCGGCGTGCCGGAGCCGACGAGGGCGGCCTTGATCGTGGCCGGACTCCAGCCGGGATGGCGCTGTTTCAGAAGTGCCACGACGCCGGCGATCTGAGGCGTCGCCATCGAGGTGCCGCTCATCACCTGCCAGCCCCGATCCGGCACCGAGGAGAGAATCCCAACCCCCGGCGCACTGATGTCGGGCTTCAGGCGCAGCGAGATCGCCGTGGGGCCGGCTCCGCTGAAGTAGGCCATGCTCGCCTTGCCGTTCTGGCCCAGCTCCACGGCTCCGACGGTGATCGCCTTTGCAGAGGTGCCCGGGGACGAGACGGTGCCGGCGCCGAACTCGTCGTAGTCGTTGCCGGCCGCGACGACCGGGACGACTCCCGCGTCCGCAGCCCCGTCGAGAGCGTTTGCGACGAGGTCGCGGGAGGGCTCGACTTCCGGCTCCCCGATCGAGAGGTTGATCACGTTCATCCCGTCCTTCACCGCCGCCTCGATCGCAGCGACGAGCTCGGCAGCGTTGCCGTCCGGACCGACCCCCGGGGTCGGGATGGCGAGCGCCTTGTAGTTGCCGATGTATGCCCGCGGCGCGATGCCGGACAGGACGGTCCCACCGCTCGCGGGCGTGTTCGCATCGCCGGCGGCGATGCCGGCCACGTGCGTGCCGTGCTCGGAGAGGAGCGGGTCGAACGGGCTCCGGGCGTACTTCCACGTGGCACCCGCCGGCGCGAACGCACGTGCCACGATCACCTTTGCGGTCGTGTAGGCAGTCTGGCCCTTCGGATACCCGGCAGGCATCGTGTAGCCCTCTGGCGAGAAGTACGGATGCTTCTGGTCGATCCCGTCGTCGATGAAGCCGATCTTGATCCCGGCTCCCGTGTCCGGAAGCCCGGTCTGCCAGGTGGTCGCCGCTGCGGCGAGGCGCGTCACACTCGTGCGCGCCACGGGATACGAGGTGTTGGCATCGACCGAGCGGACACCGGGAAGCGAACGCAGGCGTGGGATCTCGCCGCGGGGCAGGACGACGGCCGCGCCGTTGAGCACCACCTGGTAGCGCCAGCGGATCTCCGCCTCGGGAATCTCCGTGCGGAGCGCCCGTGTGAAACGTGTCTGCTCGACAGCGAGGCGGCGTCTCGCGCCCGTGCTCGTGTGCCCGGCGAGCGGGGGCGCGGTGAGCGTGACGACGACCTCCGTCCGGGACGCTCCCGAGCGAGAGCGATCGGCGGCCCCTCCGGCGACGACCGTGAGGGCGAGCGCGACGGCGCAGGCGGCGACGAGGATCCTGGTCATGTGGTGAGTGAGACGTCGTCCTCGCGCCTCGGTTGCGGTGCAGCATGCCATGCGCGGCCGTGACGGCGGAACCTGGATCCACCGCTCCGCGCGGGTGGCGCATCCAGGCTAAACTCCACCCGTCCGCGGATGTGGCGGAATTGGTAGACGCGCACGGTTCAGGTCCGTGTGCCCTTTGGGGCGTGGAGGTTCAAGTCCTCTCATCCGCATGAAGGGGAGGGGCCCGCCCGGGCTCCTCCTCACGCTCTCAGACCGTGCGGGAGCATCGTCCAGGCCGGCAAGCGGCTGCTCGGCCGGTCACGCGGCGAGCACGGCCAGGACGTCGTCGGCGTGGCTCTCGGGCTTCACCTTGCGTAGTGCCTGCTTCAGCTTTCCATCCGCATCGATCACGAACGTGGAGCGCTCGACGCCCATGTGTTTCTTGCCGTACAGGGACTTCTCGACCCAGACCCCGTAGGCCGTCGCCGCCGCATGATCGGGATCGGAGAGCAGAGTGAACGGGAGCTCGAACTTGCGCTTGAACTTCGCGTGCGAGGCGTCGCTGTCGGGGCTGACGCCGAGCACGACCGCACCGGTGCGCTCGAATTCGGCCCACGCGTCGCGGATCCCGCATGCCTGGGTCGTACAGCCGGGCGTGTCGTCCCTGGGGTAGAAGTAGAGGACGACCTGTTTCCCGCGCAGCGACGCGAGGCTGACGGTTTCGCCTGCGTCGGAGACGAGAGAGAAGTCGGGTGCGGGACGTCCTTCTTCGAGCATCACGGTGCCTCCGGTTCGTCGTCTGCCGGCTCCTCGACCGGCCTCCTCGAGCATATGCGGCGTCTCACAACGTTCGACAGGAAACAGCATCGGTATCAGACGCCGCGTCGGCGGCGTCGACCACGCAGCGTGCTCACGACGCCCGCCGATCCATCTTTCGCACAGCCTGCACGCCGACGTGGGTAGGCTCGCTCCGTGGTTTCGGCGCACGAGATGCTCGCGTACTGCGTGATCGCGGTGTGTGTGCTCGCCGGGGCCATCGGCCTCATCGCCTACCGGCGCGGGAAGGAGCCGACCGGTGCCGCGTTGCACCTGCTCGCGTTGCCCCAGACGCTGATCATCGCCCAGGCCGCCCTCGGTCTGCTGCTGCTCTCCGACAACCATCGCGCACCCGACACGCTGCACTACGCCTACGGGGGGATCGCGCTCGCTGTCGTGCTGGCGCCGTGGTTCTATGCGCCACCGGACCCGCGGCGGCGCCTGCTCTGGTTCGCGATCTCGGCCCTCGTCGCCGCGGCCCTCGCGGTCCGTGGCACCATGACGGGATCGTGAGGGGCCTCTACGAGAACCGGTTCGCCCGCGGCCTCGCGATCGTCGCGCTGATCGCGCTCGTCGTCGTCGTCCTTTCGCTCGAATCCGTCCTCGCCGCGATCGGCGGTCTGCTCGGGATCGCGTTCTTCCTCGCGGTCGCGTTCTTCCTCTTCCTCGTCTGGCGTGAGCGGCGCGGAGACCTCGAAGCGTGGTCGGACCGTTCGCGGCGGGTGTTCTACGGGGCTATCGCGCTCGCCGTCGTCGACATCGGCGCCGCCATCGGGCTGGGGCCGATGGGAGCCGACGCGATCGCGTTCTTTGCCGTGCTCGCCTGCTGCGCGTGGGCGATCGTCCGCAGCTGGCGCGCCGAACACCGTTATCCGGCCTAGACCCGGTCTGTCAACGTGCAACGCGCGCGGCGGCGCCGTCGAGCGCGTCGAGTACCGAGCGAACGGGCGCCAGCGCCCCCACGAAGATCGGGGTGTCGCGCTGCGTCCAGCGGGAAGCCTCCGTCTCGCGGAGCGTCATCATCAGGTGCATGAAGTCGGCCGGCTCCTCGCACTCGAACGCCGGCATGAACTCCTGGTCGTCGATCCCGAACGAGTAGGTGGTGTGGTTCGTCACGGTGACGAACTTGCCACCGATCTCGGCATGCTCGCGCATCGCCTTCGCGCGCTCCTCGAAGCTGAGGAAGTACCACGGCCGCGTCTTCACGAACGGGTAGACGACGAGATACGGTGCCTCACGCGGGATCACTCGCCCCTGGCGGACACGCTTCTTGTCGGTGTAGACCGACGGCTTCGTCGTCGCGAGGTACGAGTAGGGCGTCGACAGCCAGCCTGCCAGCGGCGTCCCGTTGAGCGCGGCGCCGAGCTCGAGGAGATCGTCGTAGCGCCTCGTGATCTCCCAGAGGAAGAAGTCCGCCTCGGGACGGATGCCAGAGACGTTGTAGGCCCGCAGGCCCTCCATGCGCCCCGTCCAGTCCTCCACCACCTCGGCGAACGCGTCCTTGCCGGCCTCGCGCTCCTCGACCGGCAACCGGCGCCAGGCGGGGTCGACCTTGAAGAAGCGGTAGGAGACGTACTGGCCCACCTCGACGCCCTCGATCCGCTCGTACTGCGGGCTGTCCTGCTCGCTCATGGCCACATCGTACGCAGCGGCCGTCAGCCGACGCTGAGGGTGCGGCTCTCCTGGATCTGCGGGACGCCCGGGTTCATCGGCTGCGTCAGCGTCAGCGAGAACTTCACCTGGCCACCACCGAGCCGCTTGCCCTTCAGCGACACGACGACGGGTTGGCCGGCGCGGGCAAAACCGGTCAGGCGGGCCCGGTTGGCGCCACTGGCGATCGCGACCACCCGCAGCTCCCAGCCACAGTCGAGGGGGCAGGTGAAACGGACGTCGGGACTTCCCTTCTGCGAGCCGATCCGGGTCGGAAACCGGAGCTTCGTCGCGCGCACGTCGAGCCCCATCCCGTCACAGCGTGCGATCGAGCCGCCCCGTGCACGGGCGAGGGCGTCCCGGACGGCGTAGAGGCTCGACTTCGGGGTTCCGTCCGCGTAGTAGACGCCCGACTGCCAGCTCGCGAGCGCGGGCTCGTCCTGCGAGTGGAAGAAGAGGATGCCCGCCACGTTGGGTTGGCAGAAGGCAAGCTCGAGCGCCCGTTCGTAGTACTCACCCTGCGTGATCTCGTCGACCGGCTTCGTCGTCGCCGGCTCGGCGCCCGTGTAGGCGCTCGCCTTGCCGGCCGGAATCCGGGACTCGACACCGAATTCGTCGTAGAGGACGGGCAGCAGCGAGCCCGCCTGGGGAGAGTTGTCGAACGCAGTACCGAGTGTCCGGATGAGTCGGTCGTAGTCGGCAAGGCCGATCGTCGTCGAGTTGGGATGCGGCGTATCGGGCGACTGGCCGGAGCTGTCGGCGTAGGGATGGAACGCGAGCCCGTCCATGACAGGGAGCGTGCGTCCGCTGGCCCGGTAGGCCGCGCCCATGTCTCGCAAGAACGCGACCGGGGAATGGGTATCGCGCCCTGTGCCGGGCCTGTCGACGCCCCGGGGGGCGAGGGCTCCGCCCCAGACGCGTGTCGCCGGGTCGACCGCCTTGATCGCGTCGTAGGTGCGCGCGAGGAGAGCGAGATAGGCGGGGGCGGCTGCATCGGTGCCGTCCGCGTTGAACTGGGGCATCCAGAAACGGTTCAGGTTCGGCTCGTTTCCGACGATCACATCCTTGACCGAGGGGAGCTGCTGCTTCAGCACGGTCACGTACTGGACGAATGCGTCCTGTGCCTCGGGCGTCAGCGGCGTCACCGAGGAGCCGCGGGGGTAGACGGAGAGGTAGACCTTGACGGCGGACAGTTGAGCGGCGCCGGCGACGTTGCGCAGCGTTGTCAGTTCGGTGTCGGTCGGTGTCGTCTCACTCCCCTGCCACTGCGACGTGACGCGAACCGAGGTGAAGCCGGCCAGCCGCAGCAGAGTCAGCTTCGCCTTCACCGTCGGCATGTCCGGCGACCGCACGGCGTCCTCGGCGGCACCGAACGACATCGTCGGGCCTGCCGCCAGCGCGTGCGGGGCGGCCGTCAGTGCAAGGGCTGCAAGAGCGAGGACGGCGGATCTGTGGCGGCGCATGCGGCGGATACCCTAGCTTCGTGGTCGAATCGGTCCGGGAACAGCTCACCTTGCTCCCGCGCACCCCGGGCGTCTACCTCTTTCGCGACGAGGCGGATGACGTCCTCTACATCGGCAAGGCGAAGTCACTGCGGGCACGCGTCCGCACGTACTTCAACCACGGCGACGGGCGGCTCGGGATCGAGCGGATGGTCGACCGGATTCACAGAATCGAGGTGATCGTGACCCGTTCCGAGGCCGAGGCGCTCCATCTCGAGCAGAACCTCGTCAAGCGCCACCGGCCGCCGTTCAACGTCCGTCTGCGGGACGACAAGTCGTTCCCGTACATCGCGGTCACCGTCGAGGACGAGTTTCCGCGGGTGATGTTCACACGCGAACGGCACCGGCGGGGGAACGTCTACTTCGGGCCCTACGCGAACGCGAAGAAGGTGCGCGAGACGCTCGACGTGCTCAACCGTGTCTTCCAGTTCCGGCCCTGCGAGGGACCGAAGCCGGGCCGCCATTCCGGGATTCCCTGCCTCGACTTCCACATCGAGCGTTGCACTGCGCCGTGCATCGGTGCGATCTCGAAGGAGGACTACCGGGTGCTGATCGACGGGGTGATCGGGTTCCTTTCGGGGGATACACGCACGATCGTGCGGTCGCTCCAGGAACGGATGAAGTCGGCGGCGGCGGAAGAGCGGTTCGAGGATGCAGCGCGCTACCGGAATCGACTCTATGCGATCGAGAGTCTCGCGGAGCGCCAGGCTGCGGATCGGCGGGACGTGGGAACGATCGACGTGATCGGGCTTGCCGTCGACGGCGACCGTGCGGCGGTGCAGCTCTTCCCGTTGCGTGACGGGAAGCTGATCGACCGTTACGCCTTCCACCTCGAGAACGTCGGGGGGCAGGATCGCACCACGATTCTCGAGGGTTTCTGCCTCGAGTACTACACTGCCGCGCCGAGCGTGCCGCCGCAGCTGATCGTGCCGCCCGACATCGACGACACGGAGGCGCTCCAGGAGTTCCTCACCGAGTTGCGCGGGTCGGCGGTCGAGGTGCGGGCTCCGGCCCGTGGGGAGAAACGTAGGCTGGCCGAACTCGCCGGCGAGAACGCAGCCGTCGCCCTCGCGCACGAGGCGACGGCGGCCGAGCAGAAGCGCCTGCGCCGGATCGAGGCGCTCGAGAGCCTGCGGGAGTCGCTCAACCTCGAGAGCCTGCCCGTGCGCGTCGAATGCTTCGACATCTCCAACCTGCAGGGCCGGGACATCGTCGCCTCGATGTCTGTCTTCGTCGACGCGCAGCCGCGGAAGGCGCACTACCGGTCGTTCACCGTCCGCGGCCTCGACGGCCAGGACGACTTTGCTTCGATGGGGCAGGTGATCGGGCGCCGCTTCGCACGTCTGCAGGATGCGGCCGACGTGGGTCGCTACGACGAGAGCTTCGCAGCCGTACCGAACCTCGTCGTCGTCGACGGCGGCAAGGGGCAGCTGGGGGCAGCCCTCGAGGCGATCCAGGCGACCGCCGGGCTCCCACGCGTTGCGGTCGTATCGCTCGCGAAGCGTGAGGAGGAGGTGTTCGTGCCGGGCCGCTCACAGCCGATCCTGCTCGACCGCCACGACCCGGGCCTGCAGCTTCTGCAGCGGATCCGGGACGAGGCCCACCGGTTCGCGATCACGCACCACCGGCAGCGGCGGGACAGCCGGGCATTCGCGTCGATCTTCGACACGCTCGACGGGATCGGGCCTGCCCGCCGGCGTGCCATCCTCAAGCATTTCGGCTCCGCCGACGTGTTCCTCGCGGCCTCGCAGGAAGAGCTCGAAGCCGTGCCGGGCCTACCCGCGAAGACTGCCCGCGCGGTGTTCGGTCAGCTGCACAAGACCGCGGGGCCGGCCGGTCCGGGCGCCGCCTGACCTGCTGCGGTCGTCGCCTCGGAGCTGTTTCCGTTCGTCGCGGTCAGGCCCAGGCGAGCCGGACGCCCGCATAGGCGACGACGGCGATCAGCAGCCAGGAGGCGAGCCCGAGCGCGAGTGGGCGCATCCCGAGCTGCCGCAGGCGCTTGACGTCGACGCGGCAGCCGAGGGCAAACAGGGCAACTCCGAGTAGGAACGTGCGGACGTCGTCGATCCGGCGGAGCGCCTCGTGGGAGACGAGGTCGGTGCTCGCAAGCGCCACCATGGCGATGAACGCCGCGATGAACGGGGGCACGAGCGGTGGCCGGGGCATCCCGGCAGCCTCGGCGCTCGCGGCGTCGCGCCGCCGCCGCTGAACTGCGATCCCCGCGACGAGCGGGGCGAGTAGCAGCACGCGCGTGAGCTTCACGACGATCGCGGTCGCGAGGGCGAGCGCACCCGCGGTGGAGGAGGTCGCGACCACCTGGGCCACGTCGTGCACGCTGGCGCCCACCCAGGCTCCGAACTGCTCGTTGCTGAGCCCGAGCGGGTGGCGCAGCGGCGGCAGCGTCACGATCGCGAGCGTGCCGCAGAGCGTCACGAGCGCAACCGAGAACGCAACCTCGTCCTCGTCGGCGTCGATCACCCCGTTCGCCGCCGCGATTGCCGAGACCCCGCAGATCGAGAAGCCCGTCGCCACGAGCAGCGAGAGGTTGTCGGAGATGCCCAGCCGACGTCCCGCCCACTGGGTGCCGAAGAAGGTGATCGCGACGACCGCGACGACGACAACGAGCGCCTTGAGCCCGAGCGCGAGGATCTCGGGGAAGGCGAGATCGAGCCCGAGCAGGACGACGCCGAGTTTGAGCACCGGGCCGGCCGCGACCTTCAAACCGGGTGGTGCCCAGTGGGGGATCCCGACGGTGTTCGCGAGGAGGACGCCGAGCGCGACGCAGAAGACGAGCGGCGGCAGCGTCGGCAAAGCCCAGTGGGCCGCCAGCGAGACTCCCGTGCCGATCCCGGCCAGGGCGAGGCCCGGGACGACCGCTTTCATTCGTCCGGTTGCAGGAACGGGTAGCGGTAGTCCGTCGGTGGTACGAGCGTCTCCTTGACGGTGCGCATGCTGACCCAGCGCGCCAGGTTCCACATCGAACCGGCCTTGTCGTTCGTGCCCGACGCCCGGGCACCGCCGAACGGCTGCTGGCCGACGACCGCGCCGGTGGGCTTGTCGTTGACGTAGAAGTTCCCCGCCGCGTAGCGGAGGCGGTCGTGCGCCTCCTCGATCGCGTACCGATCGTCGGCGAAGACGGCCCCGGTGAGTGCATAGGTTCCGGTCGTATCGACGAGATCGAGCGTCTCGGACCACTTCGACTCGTCGTAGACGTACGCTGTCAGCACCGGCCCGAAGAGCTCGTCCCGCAGGAGACGGAAGTCCGGATCCTCGGTCTTGATCACCGTCGGCTCGACGAACCAGCCCTCGCTGTCGTCGCTACCGCCGCCGGCGACGATCTCTGCGCCCGCCTGCCTGGCCTCGGCGATCGCGTCGCGCTGGGTGCGGTAGGACGAGCCGTCGATGACGGCGCCCATGAAGTTCGTGAAGTCGCGGACGTCGCCCATCCTGATCGTGCCGACCTCGTTCTGGAGCCGGTCACGGACCTCGTTCCAGATGTTGGAGGGGATGTAGGAGCGGGAGGCGGCGGAGCACTTCTGGCCCTGGTACTCGAACGAGCCCCGGACGATTGCGGCGGTGACGGCTGCGGGGTCAGCGGAGGGATGGGCGAGGATGAAGTCCTTGCCGCCCGTCTCGCCGACGATGCGCGGGTAGTTGCGGTAGCGCTCGATCCCGTTCCCGATCGTGCTCCAGATGCCATGGAAGACCGCTGTCGAACCGGTGAAGTGGACGCCCGCGAGCTCGGGGCTCTGCAGCGCCGCGGGCCCGATCTCGGCGCCGCTGCCGAAGACGAGGTTGATCACACCGGGCGGCAGTCCCGCCTCCTCGAGCACACGCAGCGTGTACCAGGCGGAGAGCGCCTGGGTCGAGGCCGGTTTCCAGACGACCGTGTTCCCCATCAGGGCCGGCGAGCTCGAGAGGTTCGTACCGATGGCGGTGAAGTTGAACGGGCTGATCGCGAGCACGAAGCCCTCGAGCGGCCGGTACTCCATCCGGTTCCAGACACCCGGCGACGAGATCGGTTGCTCCTCGTAGATCCGGACGAGGTACTCGGCGTTGAAACGGAGGAAGTCGATCGACTCGCAGGCGGCGTCGATCTCGGCCTGGAAGGCCGTCTTCGACTGGTTGAGCATCGTGGCCGCGTTGAGTGTCGAGCGCCATCGACCGGCGATCAGCTCCGCGGCCCGCAGGAAGACGGCGACGCGCTCATGCCACGGCGTCCGCGACCAGTCATGGTGGGCGTCACGCGCCGCCGCGATCGCCTGCTCGACCTCCGCCGCGCCTCCCTTCTCGACGTCGGCGAGGACGTGGCCGCGACGATGCGGCATGACTGCCTCGAAGGTCTTGCCCGTCTCGATGCGCTCTCCGCCTATCACGAGCGGGATGTGGAGCCGCTGAGCGGCGAGCTCGTCGAGCTTTGCCTGCAGCTCGGCCCGCTCGGGGGACCCGGGCTCGTAGGTCCGGACCGGCTCGTTGGCAGCCGCGGGGGGACGGAAGATGCCGGGAGCGCTCATGGTGCGATTGTATTGTCGGCCGCGTGGCCGTGATGCGTCACACCTACCGCGTCGAGGGCTGGGGTGTCGGGGAGCTGTGGGTTCGAGACGGCATCCTCGTCCAGCACGAGCTCGCGTCGGAGGTGTTGGCGGCAGCTGCCGTCGCGCGCCCAGACGAGCGCGCAGGCGCCGACCACCCGCCACGATCGGATTCCCCCAATGGGGGAGTGCGGGTCCCAGCACGAACGCTAGCGGCAGAACGCCGACGGAACGGTGCCGACTTCGTGCCGGAACTGTGCCGACGGTTTGAGCGCCACCTCGCAGGTGTCCCGACCGCGTACGCCGACGTCGACCTCGATCTCGACTGGGCGACGCCCTTCCAACGGGAGCTCGCAGCAGCAGCCCGCGCCGTGCCCTGGGGCGAGGTCGTCTCCTACGGCGAGCTTGCCGCCCTGGCGGGGCGCCCCGGGGCAGCCCGGGCAGCGGGAAGCTTCTGTGCCGAGAACCGCTACTCGCTGATCGTGCCCTGCCACCGCATCGTCGCTGTAGACGGGATCGGCGGCTACGGGAGCTCCGGGGTCGCGCTCAAGCGCCGCCTTCTCGCGCTCGAGGGCATCGCACTGTGAGCGGTCGTCTGGCAGAGGACGTCCGCGCGGAGCTGGCGGCGATCGCGCCCCGTCGGCGCTGCGACCGGCTGGCCGAGCTGTCGGGGCTCTTCCATACGGCCGGCGCCGTCCATCTCCATGGTCGCGGCGAGGTCTCGTTCCATCTCGATCTCGCGTCGTCGGCTGCCGCCCGGCGTGCCTTCCAGCTCCTAGCCGAGCTCCGCGTTCCGGCGGAGATCAGGACCTACACCGCGCAGTCCTTCGCACGAGCCACGCGCTACCAGCTCCATCTCGAGGGCACCCCCAGCGCGCTCGAGGCGCTGGAGCAGGCAGGTGTGGTCGACGCGGCGCAGCGGCCGCTCGACCGTCCGCCGGGCCGCGTCGTCGCGCGCGTGTGCTGCCGCGGCGCCTACCTGCGAGGGGCATTCCTCGGCGGCGGCTCCCTGAGCGGGCCGCGATCACCCCATCTCGAAGTGAGGACGCCGACCGCGGCCGGCGCGTCGTTCCTGCGCAGCGTCGCCTCGGCCGAGGAAGTCAAGCTCCGGACCGAGGAGCGGCGCTCGCACGCCCGGGCCTACGCAAAGGGATGGGAGGAGATCGAGGGCTACCTGCTCGCAGCCGGCGTCGTCGACGCCGTCCTCGTGCTCGAGGAGCGGAGCGTCGTGGCCGAGCTGCGGTCCGAGGCGAACAGGCTCGTCAACGCAGACCACGCGAATCTCGTGCGAACGGCTGAGGCAGCCCAACGGCAACTGGCTGCAGCCCGACGGCTGAAAGCGATAGGGGCGCTCGCTCAGCTACCCGAGCCGTTGCAACAGGCGGCGCAACTCCGGTTACGATACCCGTCGGCCTCACTGCGCGAGCTCGCCGCGCGGGCGAGTCCGTCGGTGACAAAGGCGGGTATGCAGCGGCGACTCGCGCGCATCGTCGAGGTAGCAGAGGCGTAGGTGCGCACGCGGGCGGGACTGTGCAGAAGCGCGCGGGAGCGCCGATTCCTCGCTGTCACAGGGCACCCCGCTCACTTCGCCGGCGCCAACGTCGCCCACGGTCGTGATTGACGTGGCGAGTCGCCTCGTAAGAATGGGATAGAAAGCAACTGAGGAACTGTCGAGAGCCCAAGGAGTGCTGCTGTGCTGATTCGCCTCGTCGACCCCGGATATCTCATGCCGGATCTCGTACGTCGCCTGCGCGAGGCAGACTGCGCCGTCACGCAGGTAGGCGAACGCACAGTGGAGGTTTTCACGCCACGGCTCGCGAGTCGGATCGAGTCGTCAGCGTACGTCGCCGCGACCGTCAACGGTTGGGCTGCGCTCCATGATGCGCAGGTGGAGATCGATCCGCCGCCGCTGCGATTCGCGCATCCGTTGACGCTGCGCGGGGGGTCGCATCCGAGCGACTTCGAGCGAACCGGGCCGACGGTCAGCATCGGTGTTCCCGTCTTCAACGGCGGGCGGTATCTGGAAGAGGCGCTGAGCTCGCTCGTATCGCAGACCTTCGATGACGTCGAGATCGTGATCTGCGACAACGCTTCGACGGATACGTCCCTCGAGATCGCCAGATCGTTCGAGCGCGCCGACGAGCGCGTCACCGTTCACACGTCTGAGACCAATCGCGGTGCCGCCTGGAACTACAACCGCGTGCTGGGGCTCGCTCGCGGGCGCTACTTCAAGTGGGCGGCACACGACGACATCTGTCACCCAATGTACGTTGAGCGATGCGTCGAAGTCTTGGATCGCGCACCGGAATCGGTGGTCGTGGCGTACCCGCAGACCGTACTCATCGACGAGGCTGGACTGCCTGTCTCCGTCTACGCCGACGGACTCGATCTACGGCAGCCGCGGCCACATCAGCGCCTCGCCGTCCTCATCCGCAACCTCGTCCTCAGCAACGCCGTCTTCGGTCTCTCACGCACCGATGCGCTGCGGAGAACACAAGGCCACGGAACCTACGTCTCGGCCGACTACATCCTGCTCGCCGAACTCGCGATGGCGGGGCAGTTCTGGGAGATCCCTGAGCCGCTCTTCTTCCGTCGTGCGCACAACGCCACCTCGCGTGCTGCCAACCAATCGACGGCGGCTGTGGCTGAGTGGTTCGCTCCCGGAACGGGGGACGACCGTACAACGGAGTTCCTCCGTCTCTTCCGCGAGTATCTCCGGGCGATCGAGCGCGCCGACATTGGATCGGGCGACAAGCTCGCCGTTTATACGACCACTGTTCCGCTGTGGCTGCGGCGCTTCCACGGCAGTATCCGAAGTGAGCTCGTCCGCCAGGCCACCGCATCTCTCCGGCTCTCCACACACGCCACCGCACCTCCGCGTACGGTCGCCGACCGTCCTATGATCCGGCCCCGGGCCGTCGCCAAGCCGACGGCGATCGCCGTTCGCGATGCCTTGCGACGCCTCATCTGGCAAGTCGCACCGAGCTACGCCCCGCAGATCCAGCTCCATGTTGATCCGTCGTTGACAATCGAATGGAGCGAGCCAGGTTTCGAGACCATCGTCACCAATCTCATCTCGAACGCCGTCCGCTACGGCTCTGCTCCGATCGTGATCTCGGCCACCGCAGACGACCGCTTTGAACTCGTCGTCGAGGACGGTGGGCGGGGCGTCTCCGCGGAGTTCGTGCCGCGCTTGTTCGAGCCGTTCTCGCGCAGCGGGGCATCGAGCACCGAGATGGCGGGGGCCGGCTTGGGGCTGGCGATCGCCCGTATGGCAGCCGAGCACGACGACGGCACGCTCGTCTACGAGGACGCGACACCCGGAGCACGGTTTCGGTTGGTTCTGCCTGGCCACACGCTCGGGGAGACGCCGCGCTCGGCCCCCCCCGGCAGGAGCGTCCCGCGCCCGGTGCGCGCGGCCGCCCAGCGTTACTGTGTCGCGTTTCCGACGGCGCGCTTTTGCTGAAGGCGTCCAACGGGACTGCCACCAAACGCCGCGACACGACGGCGGGCCTGGGGGAGGAGCTCCGAGGACGACCTCCTCCCCCACGAGCGCGCTCCGGATACCAGGCGGCGAACGGGGTCTGGATCCACCGCCCGGGAGCGCGAGCCCACCTCCGACGAGTATGGAGGTAGCGGGACAATTACTCAACAGCTGAGGCCGCCTGGATCCGGATAATGCGTTGTTCTCCGCAACGTCTCTGCGGGTGGTACCCCCAGGATCGGGCAAGGGGCGGGGATAGACTCGGCGCAGATCGAGACAACGAGCGAGAGCGAGGATGAGATGGCGGTTCGTGTAGGCATCAACGGCTTCGGTCGCATCGGCCGGAACTTCTTCCGGGCCCAGCGGTCGCTCGGGGCCGATGTGGAGATCGTCGCGGTGAACGACCTGGGCGACGCCGGGACGATGGCGCACCTGCTCAAGTACGACTCCGTCCTCGGGCCATTTCAGGGTGAGGTCGCGCTCGGCGACGGTGTCCTCCACGCCGGCGGCGAGCAGATGAAGATGCTCTCCGAGCGCGATCCGGCTGCGTTGCCGTGGGGCGAGCTCGGCGTCGACGTCGTGCTCGAGTCCACGGGCTTCTTCACGAGCCGGGAGGGAGCGCAGAAGCACCTCGACGCGGGCGCGAAGAAGGTTGTCGTCTCCGCGCCTGCGACCGACCCCGACTACACCGTCGTGATCGGGGTCAACGACGACGGCTATGACCGCGAACAGCACCACATCGTCTCGAACGCCTCCTGCACGACGAACTGCGTCGCACCGCTCGCGAAGGTGGTCGACGACCTGGCCGGGATCCAGTCGGGCTTCATGACGACGATCCACGCCTACACGAACGACCAGCAGATCCTCGACCTGCCTCACAAGGACCTGCGCCGGGCGCGGGCGGCGGCGATCAACCTGATTCCAACCTCGACAGGCGCGGCGAAGGCAATCGGGCTCGTCCTGCCGCACCTGAAAGGGAAGCTGGACGGCATCTCGGTGCGTGCTCCTGTCCCGACCGGTTCACTGACGGATCTCGTCGTCACGCTCGCGCGCGACGTCACCGCCGAGGAGATCGACGACGCCTACCGGAGGGCGGCGGCCGGTGCTCTCGCCGGCGTCCTCCAGTACCAGCCGGACCCGATCGTCTCGACCGACATCCAGGGCTCCCGCTTCTCCTGCATCTACGACGCGAAGCTGACCATGGTGCACGGGTCGACGGTGAAGCTCTTCGGCTGGTACGACAACGAATGGGGCTACAGCTGCCGCCTGGTCGACCTGATGGGAAAGCTGCTCTAGCAGTGCGGCGGCCGCGCTCGGTCGAGACGGCGGAGGTCAGGGGCAAGAGCGTCCTCGTCCGCGCCGACCTCAACGTCCCGCTCGAGGCAGGCGATGTCGCGGATGACACCCGGATCCGGGCTGCGATCCCGACGCTGCGGCTGCTGCTCGACCGGGGCGCGGCGCATGTCAGCGTCTGCTCACACCTGGGACGGCCGCAGACGGAGGAGGACCATGCCAGGTACGCGATGGCGCCTGTCGAGCGGCGGCTGCAGGATCTGATCGGGGACGCACGCGTCACCGTGCTCGAGAACACGCGCTTCCAGGCGGGCGAGACGAAGAACGACGCGGGCTATGCGGCCGCGCTCGCCGAGGGCCACGACCTCTACGTGAACGATGCTTTCGGCTCCGCACACCGTGCCCACAGCTCGACCGAAGCCGTCGCGCATCTCCTGCCCGCCTACGCGGGGCTGCTCCTGCTCGCCGAGCTCGAGCATCTCGGCCGGCTCCTGCGCGACGTGGAGCGGCCGTTCGTGCTCGTCGCCGGGGGGGCGAAGGTGGAGGACAAGCTGGCTGTCCTCGAACACCTCGGCGGCCGGGCCGACACGGTCCTGATCGGCGGCAAGATGGCCGAACAGGTGCGAGAGTCGAATCCGCTCTCCTACCCGGTCGAGCTGCCCGTCGACGTCGTCGCCGCCGCGGGGTTCGCCGCCGACGTGGAAGCGCGGGTGACCGCGGTGGACGCGATCCCCGACGGGTGGCTCGGGCTCGACATCGGCCCCGCCACGGCCCGACGGTTCGGCGACCTCGTGCGGGGCGCGAAGACGATCTTCTGGAACGGCCCCATGGGCGTCTTCGAATGGGAGCGCTTCGCGGCGGGCACCAAGGCGGTGGCGGAAGCGGTCGCGGAGGCGGATGCGTACTCCGTCGTCGGCGGGGGCGATTCGGTGCGGGCGCTCCAGGAGCTCGGTCTGGCGAACGCCGTGTCGTGGGTTTCGACGGGCGGCGGTGCGTCGCTCGAGTTGCTGGAGGGCAAAGAGCTCCCCGGCGTGGCGGCGATCCCGGAGGCGTGACGTGGCGAAGTTGATGGTGGGCAACTGGAAGATGTTCAAGGGGCCGCGTGAGACCCTCGCGTTCTTCGACGACTTCGAGGCGCCGGAAGGGGTGGACGTCGCCCTCTGCCCGCCGTTCGTCTCGCTCGAGGCCGCGGTCGGGGAGGAGTGGCCGATCTACGCCCAGAACGTGCACTGGGCCGCGGACGGCGCCTTCACCGGCGAGATCTCGGCCGCGATGCTGGTAGAGCTCGGCGTCGAGGGCACGCTCGTCGGCCATTCGGAGCGACGCCAGTACTTCGGCGAGACGGACGAGACGGTCGCGCGGCGCTGTGAAGCAGCACTTGCCGCAGATCTCGATGTGATCGCCTGTGTGGGCGAGACGGAGTTCGAGCGTGAGTCGGGCGAGACGGAGGCGGTACTGCGGCGCCAGGTGGCCGCGCTGCCGCGCCACGAGCGGCTCGTCATCGCCTATGAGCCCGTGTGGGCGATCGGCACCGGCAAGACCGCGACGCCCGAGCTCGCCCAGGCAGCACATGCGCTGATCAGGTCGCTCTACTCGACGCGGATTCTCTACGGCGGTTCGGTAAAGCCCGACAACGCCGCTGCGCTGCTCTCACAGCCGGACGTTGACGGCGCGCTCGTCGGCGGCGCCTCCCTCGAGCCCTCGTCCTTCTCGAGCCTGTGCCGGATCGCGGCTTCCCTCTCGTAACGCTCGTCATCCTGGACGGCTTCGGCCTCGCGCCGCCCGGGCCGGGAAACGCGGTCGAGCTCGCGGAGACCCCGGTGTTCGACGAGCTCTGGTCGCGGTTCCCCCACACGACGCTGCGGGCCTCGGGCGAGGCCGTTGGCCTGCCCGAGGGGCAGATGGGGAACTCGGAGGTCGGCCA
Source organism: uncultured Gaiellales bacterium (assembly GCA_964581085.1). GTDB lineage: Bacteria > Actinomycetota > Thermoleophilia > Gaiellales > Gaiellaceae > Gaiella. The sequence goes on from CAZOMP010000002.1 coordinate 40,937, forward strand.
TCTCACGATCGGCTCGGGCCGTGTCCTCTTCCAGGATCTGATGCGCGTCAACGTCGCCGTCCGCGACGGCTCGCTCTTCGACAACGACGTCCTCGTCGCTGCCTTCGAACGGGCGCAGGTGCGCGGCGGCGACGTTCACCTGCTGGGGCTCGTCTCGCACGGCGGCGTCCACTCCCACATCGACCACCTGCAGGCGCTGCTCGAGCTCGCTGCCCGGCAGGGCATGGCGAACCGCACCTGGATCCACGCCTTCACCGACGGCCGTGATGTCTCTCCGCACAGCGCCGCCGGCGACCTCGCGCTCCTACCGGCCGGTGCGATCGCGACGGTGGTCGGCCGCTACTACGCGATGGACAGGGACAACCGGCTCGAACGGACAGAGACCGCTGCCGCCGCGATCCTGTACGGCACGGGCACCGAGGCGAGCGACCCCGTCGCTGCGGTGCGGGCGAGCTATGACGTCGGCATCACGGACGAGTTCATCGAGCCGATCGTGATTTCGGCCCGCCCCCGGCTCGACCCGGCCACGGACACGGCCATCTTCTTCAACTTCCGGCCCGACCGCGGCCGTCAACTCTCACGTCGCCTGCTCGAGGCCGAGGTCGACCTGACGACGATGACGCGCTACGCCGCCGACATCGGGGCACCCGTCGCGTTTGCCGAACAGGAGGTCGACGCCACGCTCGCGGAGGTGCTGTCCGCCGCCGGCCTGGAGCAGCTCCACGCCGCCGAGACCGAGAAGTACGCGCACGTGACGTACTTCTTCAACGGCGGCGAGGAGTCGGAGTGGGCCGGTGAAGCACGCGTGCTGGTGCCCTCGCCGCGCGACGTGGCGAGCTACGACCAGGCGCCGCAGATGTCGGCGGCCGACGTCGCGCAGGAGGTCGTCGATCGACTCGCGAACGCACCGGGCCGCGGCTTTGCCTTCTGTGTCGTCAACTTTGCGAACCCGGACATGGTCGGGCACACCGGTGTCATCCCCGCCGTCGTGCAGGCGTGTGAGGCCGCCGACGCCGGTCTCGGGCGGGTGGTGGAGGCAACTGTTCGGCGGGGCGGCGTCTGCCTCGTCACCGCCGACCACGGCAACGCGGAGGTGATGCTCGAGCCCGACGGCATCAGCCCGCACACGGCGCACACGACGAGCCCCGTGCCCCTCGTGCTGACACTCCCGGGAGCTGTGCTGCGGGACGGCGGTACGCTCGCAGACCTCGCTCCGACGGTGCTCGATCTCCTCGGTCTGACTGCGCCCGCCGCGATGTCCGGCACGGGTCTTGTTGTCCGATCAGACGATCACTGATCGCTGACATTTCAGTGAGAGGTTAATTGTTGGTATGTAAGCCGAGATCGGCTGTATTCTCGCGGCGCATTGGCGCTCGAACAGCCTGATCCCGGGATCCTCCGCAAGGCCCAGCGCGGCGACGAGCGAGCCTTCTCGATCATCGTCCGCGCCTACGAGCGGCCGATCTACAACTACGTGCTTCGCCTCGTCGGCGACCGGGCGCTGGCAGAAGATCTCACGCAGGAGGTCTTCCTCCGCGTCTTCCAGGGCCTACCCGGGTTCACGCTCCGGTCGCGCTTCACGACCTGGCTCTTCCAGGTCACGAAGAACCGGGTCCTCGACGAGCTGCGCTCGCTCGAACGGCGTCCGCGGGCCGTCGTCAACATCGACGACATCGCCCCGCTCGAATCGATCGACGCGCCGTTCGAGCGCGCCGAGACGATCGATGCGCTCTGGCGTGCCGTCGAGGGTCTCAACGTCGATCTCAAGATGGCGCTTCTCCTGCGTGACGTGGTCGGGCTCTCGTACACGGAGATCGCCGACTCGCTGGAGATCACGCTGGCGACCGTGAAATGGCGCATCTACAAGGCACGCGAGGAGGTCCAGGCGGCCCTCGTGCGTGACGGCGTCGGGCTCTCGACGCCCGAACCCGGCGCGCTCACGACCGTCGGCGACTAGCGTTCCGGCCATGTCGGCCGATCCTGTCGCAGACCTCGAGGACGCCCTCGCCGGTGCCGCGGGCGCACCGGTCAGGCTCGACCGTCCCTCGGACGCGAGCCACGGCGACTACGCCACGAACGTCGCCCTCCAGGTCGCTCGCTCGCGCAAGCAGCCACCCCGCGAGATCGCGCAGGAGCTCGCCTTGGCAGCGGCTTCGCTCGCCGGCGTTCGCGGGGCGAGCGTCGCAGGGCCTGGGTTCGTCAACCTCGAGCTCGAGGACGTCTGGTTCGCAACGACGTTACGCACGATTCTCGACACCGGTCCGGCCTTCGGAGGCGGCTCCGCCTCGCCGCGGGAGCGCGTCCAGGTGGAGATGGTCTCCGCCAACCCGACCGGCCCCGTCACCGTCGCGTCGGCCCGCAACGGCGCCTACGGCGACTCCGTGGCGCGGCTGCTCGCGTTCGCCGGTCACGACGTACAACGCGAGTACTACTACAACGACGCCGGTGCCCAGATGGACCGCTTCCGGGCCTCGGTGGAGGCCGTCCGGCGCGGGGAGGAGCCGCCCGAGGACGGCTACCACGGCGACTACGTCGCCGAGCTGGCGAAGGCCGACGGAGATCCTGTGCCGCGCATGCTCGGGCAGATCGAGTCGGCCCTGGAGCGGTTCCGCATCCATTTCGACTCGTTCGAGCGGCAGAGCGCCGTCGAGGCCGAGATCCCGGAGGCGATCGCCCTGCTCGACACCTTCGAGCAGGACGGGGCTCTGTGGGCGGCGACGTCTGCCCACGGGGACGAGAAGGACCGGGTGCTCGTACGCTCCGACGGGACGCCGACCTACTTCGCCGCCGATGCTGCCTACGTCCGCCGCAAGTACGCGAAGGGGTTCGACCGGCTCGTCTACGTGCTCGGCGCCGACCACCACGGCTACGTGGGGCGCCTGCAGGCACTGGCCGAGATGCTCGGCCATCCGCGCGACTCGCTCGAGGTGCTGATCTACCAGCTCGTCCACCTGACGCGGGGCGGTGAGGCGACCAAGATGTCCAAGCGTCGCGGCGACGTCGTCTTCCTCGACGACTTCGTGGACGAGATCGACGTCGACGCGGCGCGCTGGTACCTCGTCTCTCGTGGCCACGATCAGACGATCGAGATCGATGTCGACCTGGCGGTCGAGAAGACGAACAAGAACCCCGTCTACTACGTCCAGTATGCGCATGCGCGCATCGCCGGCATCCTTCGCAACGCAGGCAGGATCGATCCGGCTGCGCTCGATCCGACGCCGGCCGAGCCGCTCGCGGCCGAGGAGCGGGAGCTCGTGAAGCGTCTCGCGGAGTTCCCCGGTGTCGCTGCCGAAGCGGCGCAGCGGCGCGCGGCGCATGCGGTCCCGACCTACGCGATCCGGGTGGCAGACGACTTCCATCGCTTCTACCACCACCACAAGGTGCTCGGCTCGCCCCAGGAGAGCTTCCGCCTCGGGCTCTGCGCAGCCACCCGCTCGGTCGTCGCCCGCTGCCTCGACCTCGTCGGCGTCGAGGCTCCCGACAGCATGTGACAGCCTCGCCCCGGGCCGGGCGCGAGTAGGATCAGCCTCGGAACCGTGAGCGCCGACGTCGACCCAACCGTGCCGGACCGCAACCTCGCGCTCGAACTCGTTCGCGTCACCGAGTCGGCCGCGATGGGTGCCGCCGCCTGGATCGGGCGCGGCGACAAGATCGCCGCCGACGGAGCCGCCGTCGACCTGATGCGGCGAATGATCAATACCGTGACGATGGACGGTGTCGTCGTGATCGGCGAGGGCGAGAAGGACGAGGCGCCGATGCTCTTCAACGGCGAGCGCGTCGGCGCCGGCTTCGGCCCCGAGGTCGATGTCGCTGTCGACCCACTCGAAGGGACGCGGCTTACGGCGCTCGGGATTCCCGGCTCGATCTCGGTGATCGCGGTCGCCGAGCGCAGCTCGATGTTCTTCCCCGGCGCCGCCGTCTACATGGAGAAGATCGCCACGGGCCCTGCGGCCGCGCACGCGATCGACCTCGCGAAATCGCCGACCGAGAACGTGCAGGCGGTCGCCGAGGCGAAGGGCATGCGGGTGGGTGACCTGACCGTGGTGGTGCTCGAGCGTGACCGCCACGACGACCTCATCGCCGAGCTTCGCGCCGCCGGCGCCAGGGTCAACCTGATCCGTGACGGGGACGTGGCCCCGTCGATCGCGGCCTGCCAGGCCTTCACGGGCGTCGACATGGTGATGGGCGTGGGCGGAACGCCCGAGGGCGTGATCTCGGCAGCCGCGATCAAGTGCCTCGGCGGCGCCATCCAGGGCCGCCTCTGGCCCCGCAACGACGACGAGCGCGAGGCGCTGCTCCGTGACGGCTACGACCTCGACCAGGTCCTGTCCGCGGACGATCTCGTGGCCGGGAATGACGTCTTCGTTGCTGCCACGGGCGTCACCGGCGGCCCGCTGCTGCGAGGCGTCCGGGCCGACGCTCACGGTGTGCAGACGGAGTCCATCGTGATGCGGTCGCGCTCCGGCACCGTCCGCCGCATCTCGGCGTTCCACCCGATGGACAAGATCGTCGGACTACGGAGGGGAGAGTCATGAGCTTCGACGAGCTGTACGCCACGGCGCGCGCGATCGTTGCCGACAACAAGGGCATCCTCGCCGCCGACGAGTCGACCGGCACGATCGCTAAGCGCTTTGATGCGATCGGGCTCGAATCGACGGAGGCGAACCGCCGCGCGTATCGCAACCTGCTTCTCACGACACCGGGGCTCGAGCGCTACATCGGCGGCGTCATCCTCTACGACGAGACGATCAGGCAGCGAGCCGACGACGGAACGCCGTTCGCCGAGCTGCTCTCCTCGAAGGGCGTCGTGCCCGGGATCAAGGTCGACACCGGCGCCAAGCCGCTCGCTCTCTTCCCTGGCGAGCTCGTGACCGAGGGCCTCGACGGCCTCCGGGCGCGGCTCGAGGAGTACTACACGCTCGGCGCCCGCTTTGCGAAGTGGCGCGCGGTGATCACGATCGGCGACGGTATCCCCACCGATACGTGCATCGAGGCGAACGCCCACGCGCTCGCGCGCTACGCGGCGCTCAGCCAGGAGGCGGGACTCGCCCCGATCGTCGAGCCAGAGGTCTTGATGGACGGCGATCATTCGTTCGAGACGTGTCACGAGGTCACCGGCCGAACGCTGCGTGCCGTCTACCGGGCCCTCTATGCGTTCGAGATCCACCTGCGGGGCACGCTCCTGAAGCCGAACATGGACATCGCCGGCAAGGGGTGCGCGCAGCAGGCGTCGACGGCGCAGATCGCCGAGACGACGGTACACGGCCTGAAACGCCATGTCCCATCACTCGTGCCGGGAGTCGTGTTTCTCTCCGGCGGCCAGAGCGAGGTGCAGGCGACCGAGAACCTGAACGCGATCAGCCGGCTCGGCGGTCCCTGGGCACTGTCGTTCTCGTACGGCCGGGCACTGCAGCAGTCGGCCCTCGCGACGTGGGGTGGCAACGCGGCCAACACGGTGGCAGCCCAGGCCGAGTTCCTTCACCGCGCCCGCATGAACTCACTCGCTGCGGCCGGCCGCTGGACGCCCGCCGATGAGCAGGAGCGGGTCGGAGGATGACGATGGGCCCGATCGAGATCTTCGTGATCGCGTTCGACGATCCGGACTTCCACGGCGAGATTCGCGCGGAGCTGGAGCGCCTGCGCGAGGGCGATCTGATCCGCGTCGTCGATCTGCTCGCCGTCCGCAAGACGCAGGACGGTGTGATCGAGACAATCCATGCGAGCGACCTCGACCCCGACGAGGCGATGGCGTTCGGGGCGGCGATCGGCGCACTGATCGGCTTCGGTGCGGCCGGGGACGACGGACTCGAGCTGGGTGCCGTGTGGGGCCTCCGCGAGCTTGCCGACGGTCACCTGTTCGACGACGAGGACAAGTGGCGGGTGGCGGACGCGATTGCGCCGGGTGAAGGGGCGCTCGTGGCGCTGGTCGAGCATCGCTGGGCAATTCCGGTGCGGGAAGCCGTTCGGCGCGCCGGCGGGCATGCTGTCGCCGGACGCTGGATCGCGGACCGTGACCTGATCCGCCTCGGTCGCGGCGCGCTCGGCCTCCAGCCGGGCGAGAGCTAGCCCTCTCAAGCAGGCCGAGGCCGGTGCCGATGAGCGCAGCGTGGTGCTCGCGGCGACCTCGACTCCGACGATCAGGATTGCCTTCGGGCGCACGGCGCCGGATCACGTCGTCGAGTGGCGCTTCGACGAACTGGAGCGTGCAGGTGTCGAAGCCGTCGAGGCGCTCCGTCTCGCGCTCGACTCGACATTCGACGTTCCCTCGCTGAGGCGGCTCGTCGCGCGCGGCTGCTCGCCCGAGCTCGCAGTGTCGATCCTCGCCTGAACACCGCCGCCGCGGGAGAGCGGCGCCGCTGCGCGGGGTCGTACATGCGCGCGACAATACGCAGATGGCAGGGCCTCCACGGATCGACGCACCCGATCTTGCGACGCGGCTGGCGTCGGGCGATGTGGTCGTCCTCGACCTGCGGCCGCTGCACGAGTTCAATGGCTGGCGCTCGGACGGCGCCGCCCGCGGCGGCCATGTTCCCGGTGCTGTCCCGCTGCCGAACGGCTGGCTCGACGTGCTCGACGACGACGCCCTGGCCGCGAAGCTGGCCGCTGCAGGCTGCGACGACCCGGCGGAGATCGTTCTCTACGGCAACTGCGGGCCGTTCCTGGAGCGTCACGGTGCGGAACTCGGCAGTCGCGTGGCATGGCTCGACTGGCGCGAGTGGAGTGAGAATGGTGCGCTTCCGGTGGCGAAGCTCGCACACCACGAGCGCCTCGTCCATCCACGCTGGCTCGAGAGACTGCTGGTCGGGGGCGATCCGGAGGCGGCACCTCGGGCGCGCCATCTCCTCGTCCACGCGGGCTGCGACGCGCACGATGCGTACGCCGCGTGCCATCTCCCGGGCGCCGTCTACCTCGACACGGGGGCGCTCGAGGCGCCGCCGGAGTGGAATCGTCGCCCGGCGGACGAGCTGGCCGTGGCGCTCGCGCAGCACGGGATCGCCGACGACACGACCGTGATCGTCTACGGGTGCGACGGCGAGGGCGATCACTACGGTGGGCTCGCCGCGGCCCGGGTGGCGCTGATCCTCAGCTACGCCGGGGTCGAGGATGTCCGCCTCCTCGATGGGGGCTACGAGGCGTGGGCAGCGGCAGGGCTGGCGGTCGAGGCGGGAGTCGTGGACGTCGTTCCGGTGCCCGACTTCGGTAGCGCGATCCCCGCCCGGGCGGAGCTGATCGTCGACAGGGACGAGGCGTTGCTCATCCTTCGCGCCGGGGCCACGGGTGCGCTCGTGAGCGTTCGCAGCCGCGAGGAGCACGAGGGGGGTGCGAGCGGCTATGCGTTTATCGAGCGGGCGGGTCACATCCCGGGGGACGTCTGGTTCGAGAGCGGCAGCGGCCCGCGCCGGAGCGAGCGCCTCCGCAGCCCCGATGGGACGATGCGCCCCTACACGGAGATCGCGGCAGCCTGGGACGAGCTCGGCCTCGACCCGGGGATGCGTGTTGCTTTCTACTGCGGGACGGGCTGGCGGGCGAGCGAGGCGTGGTTCGCGGCCAGGCTGATGGGGTGGGAGCGAGCCGCGGTCTACGACGGCGGCTGGCTCGAGTGGAGCGGAGACCCGGGTGACCCCGGTGTGGGAGCTTCCGGTTTCTGAGCCGAACGGGGCGCCGAGGCGGCCCGGGGAGAAGCCCGGGCCCCCTCACCGCCGTCCAGGTCTCGCTAGTTCCTCGCCATGTAGGTGTAGCCACCCGGGTCGCCGTGGCCGCCGTAGCCGACCATCTCGCCCGTCTTCGTGTAGCCGGGGAGCGAATCGCAGCTGATTCCGAGTCCCTGGTAGTAGTAGGCAGGCGTTGCGCCCTTGTAGTGCGGATCGCTCGTCGGCTGGTCCGTGCCGAGGTTGAGGAACGTTCCCGGCGCGATCGGATTGCCGTTCGCGTCCATGTTGCCCGCCACCGCGCAATAGCCGGCCCTGCCCGTGCTCCCCCCGTTGAGCTCGACGGCCATATTCAGGAGCCCGTTGTAGGAGTAAGGCGCCGACACGACGTCGCCCACCGAAGGGGGAGAGGAGCCGTTACCCCAGTACAGGGTGGCACCAGAGCTACCGCTTCCATGCGCGCAGTTCCCGCTTCCGTCGGCAAACCACTCGCCGACGAGATCACCTGCCTCAACGGCGATGCTCGCCGAGAACGTTCCCACCTGGTCGCTAGCGACGAACCTCGTCGGTGTGATGCCCACGACCGTGTAGTTGCTCCCACCCGCGGGCCGGAGGACGACGAGCGCCTGGTTCGTACCGCTCGGGCCGCCTGCAAAGCTCCACGAGGTCACAACACCCGACGAGGGGATTGTGTACGTCACGCCGCCGGACGACGCGGTCTGGACGAGGACGAGCGGGCCCCCGCAGGGGACGTCGTTGCCGACCTCGCCGATCACGCCCGCCTGGACGCCGGTCGCCAGGCCGAGTGCCGTCGTCACGGCGGCAAGGGCACACATCACGATCCGCTTCATTCCACGTCTCCGTTTCACTCGAGATTGACCGCGCGCGGTGCATTCGCCGCCCGCCCTGCCCTTTGATCGGCACGACATCAGTCGGGCTACAGCCGTCATCGTCTCGAATCCGCCGGACAGCGCAGCGAACCGAGGTCGTACCCGGCGGTAATCGGCTCGACACGCCGCACCGACGAGAAGCGGGCGAAGGGACTCGAACCCTCGACCTACGGCTTGGGAAGCCGACGCTCTACCAACTGAGCTACGCCCGCGGAAGCCTCAGCTTAGCCCGGATCCAGCGACCGCGCGGGTGCTGCACCGGACCGGGACTCAGCCGCAGGCGCGATCGCGAGAATCGTGCTCAACCTCGGCCGCCGCGATGCCGATGAGAGTGCCATGGACGGCAACACGATCGAGGAATACGATCTCGACGCGCTCGTGCGTCGCTTCCGGGACGCCGAGACACGCGCGTACACCGGCGGCCGCGTCGACGATGCCGCAGACTTCCTGATCGCCCAGCACCTCGTCTGCATCCTCCGCGGCGACTTCGTGCCGACCGAAGCCGAGCTACCCGAGCCCGACGGAACCCCGCTCCGCCTCGTCGGCTGACGGGCGGACGTCCAAGAGCGAGCTAGAGCACGTCGAGGAGCCGGTCGATCCGGGCGACCGGCCGGAACCCGAGTCGCTCCAGGATCGGACGCGACATCTTGCCGGCATGGGTGACGACCACCGGCGTAGAGCGGTTCGATGCCTCTGCCGCCCGGGCGGCGACAAGGGCGCGGTAGGCGCCGCGTCCCCGCGCCCGCGGAAGCGTGGCACCTCCGAAAAGGAGGAGGCCGAGTGGGGTGTAGGCGGCATAACCGGCTGCCACCGGCTCACCGTCGACGAAACCGAGAAACGTCGAGCCGTCACGCCCCTCCCGCTGGAAGTCCGCCTGCGCGGCCACGTCCCCGACCTCGCTCAGGTCGTCGCCGAACGCCTCGTTCTGGATCTGCCGGGAGAGGACGAGCTCCTCGACCGACTCGACTGCGCGTGCGAAGGCACCGGGTGGCAGCGGCGGGAGCGCATCGGTTTCGAGCACCATCCCGATCGCGACGGGCTCGTGCTCGTCCGGCCGGATCCCCAGCACGGCCAGCCGTGCGACGAGATCCGGCGGTGTGCAGGACTCACCGAGCTCCCACTCCGCGCCGGCGCGTCCACGCTCGCGTAGCAGCGCGCGGATCTCCTCGACGGCCGCCATGACCTCCTGCGGCTCGAGCCGGACGCGCTGTACCGTGGCGCTGTGGGGGCCTGTGCCCGGCGTCAGATAGATCGCATACCGCCCGGACGGGTCGGTGACGAGCTCCCGTCCGTTCGAGAGCGGCTGGTGGACGTTCGGGTTCTCGGCGAGCTCGCGGATCATCTCTGCCCGCAGACGACAGCGCTATCATCGGAGACGGACTGCGGCAGGTAGCGGCGAGCCCTCGCGTAGGCCCAGGCGACGGCTCCTGGAGGGTGGAGCCCATGCCGTATCCGTTGGTTGCGAGCCCGCACTTCACGCCCGCTCAGGGTCGTACGATCGATGTCGTCGTGATCCACACGATGGAGTCTCCCGAGCACCCGGGCGCTGCCGCCGCTTGCGCCCGCTGGTTCCAGAACGCCCGGGCCGAGGTTTCCGCGCACTACTGCGTCGACCCCGACAGCGTCGTCCAGTGTGTGCGCGAGGAGGACGTGGCCTGGCATGCTCGTGGTGGAAACGCGAACTCGGTCGGCATCGAGCTCGCGGGCTACGCGGGTCAGAGAAGACAGGACTGGGCCGACGCCTACAGCCGTGCGCTCCTCGTCCGGGCGGCCACGCTCACGGCCGAGATCTGCCGGCGTCACGCGATCCCGTTGCGACGGCTCCGCTCGGCCGACCTCCTCGCCGGCCGCAGAGGGGTCACGGGCCACGCGGACGTCAGCGCTGCCTTCAAGCGCAGCGACCACTGGGACCCCGGCCCGAGTTTCCCGTGGACACGGTTCCTCCGGCTAACGCGCAGCAGCGACGTCGTCGAGCGCGCCGGCGAGACCTGAGGCGATCTCGTCGAGATCCTGCCGCTCGATCACGAGTGGGGGAGAGATCTGGAGCCCGCCGCCGACGAGAGTGCGGGTCAGGACGCCGTGATGGCGGGCGCGGAAGGTGACCCGGTCTGTCAGACCGGGGTCGTCCGCGAGCACGGCCGGGTCGATCTGGACCGCGGCCACGGCGCCGAAACCCGAACGGATCTCGCTGACGAGCTCGTGCTCGAGGAGCGGCCCGAGCGCCTCGGCGAGCTCGAGCTCGAGCTCGAGGCCCCGCTGGAGCAGACCTTCACGCTCGATCAGGTCGAGGTTCGCGTGAGCTGCCGCTGCCGCTGTCGCGTGGCCCGAGTACGTGTAGCCGTGCCGCCAGACACCGGCGAGGGAGGTGGCCCAGAAGGGCTCCTGGAGCCGGCGCCCCACGACGACGCCGCCGAGTGGCACGTAGCCGGAGGTGATCCCCTTCGCGAAGGTGATCGCATCCGGCTCGATCCCGACCCTGTTCGAGGCGAACCAGTCACCCACTCGCCCGTAACCGCAGATCACTTCGTCCATGACGAGGAGGACGCCGTGCTCCCGGCAGATCGCCGCCACCGCCTGCAGGTAGCCGTCGGGCGGCAGGAGGACGCCGCCGGCGCCGATGATCGGCTCGCAGAAGAACGCCGCGATGCGTTCGGGCCCCGCCTCGCGGATCAGGGTGTCGAGTGCCTCCGCGGAGTCCCACGGGACGGTCGCGGTACCGCCGGCGAGCGGGCCGACGCCGACCTTGAACGCCTCGGTGCCGACGATGCTCGTGCCGTACCCGGCGAGGCCGTGGTAGGCGCGCTCGCGCGTGATGATCGTGGTGCGGTCGGGCCGGTCGAGAAGGCTCCAGTAGCGGCGGACGAGCTTGACGACCGTCTCGATCGACTCGCCTCCACCGCTCGTGAAGAAGACGGCGGCGTCCGGCATCGGCGCGAACGACGAGATCCGCCCGGCGAGGTCGGTCGTGGGCCGACTGGAGACATCGCCGTAGTGCGAGTAGGCGTGGAGCCTACGCAGCTGCGAGGCGACCGCGTCGGCGATCTCGGCTCGACCGTAGCCGACGTTCGCGTACCAGAGAGCGGCCGTCGCGTCGACGTAGCGGTTGCCGGCGTCGTCCCAGAGGTGGACGCCTTCGCCGCGATCGAAGATGAGCTCGCCGGACGCCTGGACGGCGTGCATGTCGGCGACGGGATGCCAGAAGCGTGTCATGCGCAGACCCTATCGGTGGCGGGGCTCAGGCGGGACCGCTGATCGAGCCGAGTCGCAAGTCGAGACGGGCACCCCGGCAGGCGCCCCAGTAGCCGCGGTGCGCCGAGCGTGCTGCCGCGACCGCCGCCTCGAGCGCACGCGCGTAGCGGCCCCGCTCGCCGCGGTAGAAGTACGGGGAGGCGGCGCCTTCACGCACGAGCTCGAGATTCACGTTCGTGGCGCCCACGAAGACGTAGCGGAGCTTGCGCCCGTAGGCGTCGGTCTGGTCGAGCCGCGGATCCTGTCTGAGGGTGACCGTCGAGCCGGCGGGGGCGAGCCGCCGCAGCGCCGCGCGAGCAGCCCGTCCGAAGCAGTCGTCGTCCAGCTCGGGCGCATCGATCTGGAGCAGACGGATCTTTGCGCCCGAGGTCGTCCGCAGGGTGTCGCCGTCGGTCACGTAGTCGACGATGGCGCGAACCCCGGGGCTCAGGGACGATTCGAGTGTGGACTGCTGCGGTTCGGGGCTGCGGCAGCCCGCGACGGCGAGAACGCCGACGGCGAGCGCGACCGTCAGTCGACAGGCACCCAGACGAGCCTCGTCTCGGTGACCCGAACGTCGGTTGCCTCGAGCCGGATCGAGACGGTCTCGATGCTCTCGGCCGCCGTCCGCCACTTCTCGTCGAGCGCCGAAACCTCTTCGACGATCTCCTGCTCGATCTCGGTCAGCGCATCCTGCTGCTGCTGTACCTTCGCCTCGGCCGTCTGCTTGCGCTCGCTCGCGGTCGCAGTCTGGCCGACCTTCGACGCGACCGAGCCGACGGAGCTCGCGATCGAACGGGCGTTGTGCCTCCCTCCGAGCAGCGCCCCGAGCACGGCTCCGGCGCCTGCGATCATCGTCGAGGCCTGGCGGGACCTGGCCTGCGTGTCGATCTCCTCGACGCGCCGCTGCGCGATCTCGAGGCCATCCTGGAGCCGCGCCTGCTTCGCCTCCAACCGCTGCCTGAGCTTTGCCGCCTCCTCGTCCGCCTTCGCCTGGCCGGCCTCGTCGCAGCGCTGCAGGAACGCATCCTGCGCCTCGCCGGGGCGTGAGGTCAGCTTCAGCTCCCTGTTGCGGAACACCTCGAGGGCGCGGTTTGCGACGACGCGGGCGCGGACGTCCTTCGCCGCCTGGGTGAAGAACGACGTCCGTCCGATCGGCGCCTGGGGCAGCACGTAGGTCGTTCCCGCAGGGGCGTCCGGGCGGAAGTCGCGGTCGTCGAAGTCGACGACGGTCTCCTGGTCGAGGTCGAGGCCACCGTCGAGCGGCCCGTAGAGCGCCTCGAACTGCTGCTGCTCGTCGATCCCGGCGGCCGTGTCGTCGTAGCGGAGCTCGACCCGGGCCGCGAGGAACGCCTTCATCCGCGTCACCCCCGGTGTTGCCCCGACCTGCGCGCCCCAGGGCGCCGCGGGATCGAGGTAGGCGACGGGGATCCCGGGCGGGGCAGCAGGGGCCACGGTTGTCTCGTCGGCGCCGAGCGGAGGCGCCGGCTCGGCAGCTGAAGCCGACGCCGCAACGGCCGGCGGCGTGGCTGCTGGGGCGGTGGCAGCAAGAGGCTCCGCCACCGACCGCGGCACGGCGCTCATGAGCTGCTGGACTTCCTCCTTGGTCAACGGGCCCCGCAGATACGACATCGCCCAGCGAGTCGCGAAGACCTTTGGCGTCGGGTCCTTCGCTGACACGACCATGAACTGCCGCTTCTGGAGCGCGCCGATGGCGGCATCGAGCGCGCCGATGTCGGCCCCGCCGGCGGCCGAGCGAAGCCCCTCGAGGACGCGTGCCTTGTCGTTCTCGGTCTGCAAGCGGCCGACGAACCAGGTGCTCGCATTCGCCATCGCCTTGTAGTCGAGGTCGACGGGATTCTGGGTCGACAGCACGAGACCGAGCCCGAAGGCCCGGCCCTGCTTGAGGATCGTCAGCAGCGGCTTCTTCGCCGGGGGAGCCGAGGTCGGCGGTAGGTACCCGGCCACCTCATCCATGTAGGCGAGCGCACGCAGGTCGGCGGTGCCGGACTGGCCGCGCATCCAGGTGACGAGCTTCCCGAAGACGAGGGTCGTCACGAACATGCGCTCCTCGTCGGAGAGGTGCGCGAGATAGACGATCGCCGCGCGCGGTTTTCCCTCGGGCGTGAACAGCATCGCCTGAGGATCGAGGGGAGCACCCTCGTTCCAGGACGCGAACGCCGGCGAGGCGATCAGCGCGTTCAGTTTCAGCGCCAGCTCGGTGCGGTCCTGCGGCGGGAAGAATGCGTCGATCTCGAAGACGCCGAGCTTGCGCAGCGGCGGCGACTGCACCTGTCCGATCAGCGTGCCGAGATCGAGATCCTGCCCCGCCCGCCAGGCGTTCTCGATCAGGTTCGAGAGCAGCACGTGCTCGCGGCTCGAGAGCGGGTCGGCCTTGACACCGACGAGGCCGAGCAGGCTCGTCACGGTCCCCTCGATCCCGTCGCGGAGCGCCTCGGCCTCGGTATCCCAGGAGAGACCCGGGCGGCGCAGCGTGCCGATCACGTTGAGCGGGACCCCTGCCGAGGAGCCGGGCGTGTAGATCGTCACGTCGGCAGCGTCCTTCAGCTGCCGGATCCGCTCGGAGCCGATCCCCTGAGCGGCAAGGCCCTCCTTCCAGGTGGCGGCCGTCTTCTCGGCGAGTTGCTCGACGGTGATCCCCTCCGCCTGCGCCTCGGCGGGGCTGACCCACGGCTGGAAGCTCGCCGGCGAGAGGTCGGGGAATGTGAGCGCGAGGTTGCCCATGTCGCCCTTCGGGTCGACGATCAGCGCCGGGATCCCGGCGAGCAGCGTCTCCTCGAGCAGATCGATCGCGAGGCCCGTCTTGCCCGAGCCGGTCATGCCGACGACCACTCCGTGCGTCGTCAGGTCGCTCGAGCCGACGGTCAACTCGCCTGCGTCCGCCTTGCCGCCCGCACCGAGCAACGTGCCGAGCTGGAAGGTGCCGCGGTCGGCCATTGCGAGGAGTCTACGCGACCCCGTCCGGGCCTCTAGGATCCCGCTGTGATCGAGAAGATCAGGGTCGCACCGGGCACGGGTCCGCAGATCCACAAGCGGAACCCGGCCGACGATCTTGGGCTCGGGAACAAGGAGAAGGCGTACGCCCACCTGGGTGAGCTGCGGGAGCGGCTCGAACGGCTGCAGCAGCGCCTCTACGCCGAGGACTCACGCTCGCTGCTGCTCGTGCTCCAGGGACTCGACGCCTCGGGCAAGGACGGTGTCATCCGACGCGTGTTCGAAGGCCTGAACCCGCAGAGCTGCCGCGTTGCCTCCTTCAAGGCACCGACCTCGATCGAGCTCCGGCACGACTACCTCTGGCGGATCCACGCCGTCCTGCCACGGCGGGGCGAGATCGGCATCTTCAACCGCTCGCACTACGAGGACGTGGTCGCGGTGCGGCTGCTCGAGCTCGCGCCCGCGAAAGTGTGGCGGCGGCGCCCCCAGCACATCGTCCACTGGGAGCGCATGCTCGTGGACGAGGGGACGACGATCGTCAAGGTCTTCCTCAACGTGTCCAAGGACGAGCAGCGCCGCCGGCTGCAGGAACGGCTCGACGACCCCGAGAAGCGATGGAAGTTCCGCAAGGCCGACCTGGATGTGCGGGCGCGCTTCGACGAGTACGTCGCCGCGTACGACGACGTCATCGCCGAGACGTCGACCCACCACGCGCCCTGGTATGTCGTTCCCGCCGACCACAACTGGGTCAAGGCGACCGCCGTGGCGACGCTGCTCGTCGACGCGCTCGAGCACATCGACCCGCAGCTCCCGGAGCCCGAGGAGGGCCTCGACGGCATCGTGATCGAGTGACCCGGGACAGCGTTCGCCGCCCCGGGGTCCGGTACGCCGGACTAGTCGCCGAGGATCGGCAGGACGAGGTGGGGTGGGCAGCCCCGCTGGAGGAGGACGATCGCATCGAGCAGATCGACGCTCGGGTGGCTCGCGATCACGAGCGCGTTCCCGGGCGGGCAGCCGTGCCAGGTGAGGCTCTCGAAGCGGGCGCGCAGCAGCTCCTCCGCCTCGGTTGCCTCGAGCATCTCGAACTGTGCCGCAGTCATCGGTCGCGAACCCCCTTCGTTGCCGTTGCCGGACTCCCCACGTGCGGCCCGTATTGTCCCCGCGGGTGGGGTGGGGGCCATCACCCACAGGAGGGGAGATCGATACCTCGGTCGAGTGATCTTCGTGGCTGTCGCCTGGCTAGAGGACGATGCGGAGCGCCAGCTCGGGCGGACAGCCGCGCTCGAGGAGGGCGACCGCCTCGTGCAGGTCGACCTCGCCGTGACCGGCGACGATCAGTGCGCTGCCGGCGTCGTAGCCGGCTCGCAGCAGTGCCTCGAAGCGCCAGCAGAGGACGACATCGGTGTTGATGCTCTCGAGCTCGTCGAGCTGCGCCGCAGTCATTGCCGCCTCCCTCGGGCGAGGTGATGGAATCTGGCTTCCTATCGGCACGGTGCCGTCGCGGCCTGAGCCCGGGTCCACCGAGCTGCGTGCCGCTCTCAGCGCTCGGGCAGCGGACCAGGCTCGAGCCGGTTGAGGCGCCGACCGCCACCCTCGGCACAGACGACGACGTCCTCGATCCGAACGCCGAAGCTGTCGTCGAACAGGATCGAAGGCTCGTCGGTGAAGACCATGCCTGCCTCGAGCACCGTGTCGTCCTCCGGGGAGAGGAACGGGCGCTCGTGGACGTCCATGCCGATGCCGTGACCCATCCGGTGCCGGAAGGCGGCACCGAGACCGGCCGCCTCGATCGGGGCCCGACAGGCGGCGTTCACGTCCCGGGCGGTGGCGCCCGGGACGAGGGCTGCACGTCCCGACTCCTGCGCGGCGAGCATCACCGCATACGCCTCGTCATACCCCTGCGGTGGAGCCCCCGCGACGATGGTGCGGCCGAAATCGGAGCAGTAGCCCGCATGGACGGCGCCGAAGTCGAACATCACGCACTCGCCCTCCGGGATCGGGTCGTTCGCGGTCGAGTTCGACGAGTCGCGGCCATGCCAGCTGAAGATGTGGGTCGGGAAGGAGGGGCAGCGCGAGCCGCGGAGTACGAGCTCGTGCTCGATCTCCTCCTGCAGCTCTCGCATCGTGACGCCCGTCTGTACCCGGGGTGCAACCGCGGCCATCGCATCGTCCGCGATGCCGCAGGCGATCGTCATCAGCTCGAGCTCGAGCGCGGATTTGACACGCCGCAGGCGAGCGACGAGCGGCCCGCCGTCGACGAGCTCGGCCCGGGGTAGCGCGCGTTGCAGCTCGAGCGTCGTGCGAGCCCAGGCACGGGTACCGATCCCGACCCGGCTCGCATCGCGCAGGCGCGCCGCGGCCGCCCGGAACAGAGCTTCGCCGTCGTCGGTCTCGTTGACGACGACGAGCTCGCAGCCGGGCGGCGGCTCGCCACCGAGATGGAAGGCAACGAACATCCGCGGGAGCACGACGAGCGGCGGCTGCCCGGGGGCCAGGAAGGCTCCGGTCGCCCAGCCGTGCGCGTAGGCGATCTCACCGAAGGTCGGCAGATCGCGCTCGATCCCGGTCAAATACTCGAGGTCGGCCGACGGGGAGAGAAAGAGCGCCTCGAGTCCGTTCTCCTCGAGCCGTGCGAAGAGCCGGTCGCGCCGACCCGGAAGCTCGGCTGCAATCCGCGTGTCCACGGAGCCGAGGCTACACGGCGCGGCGATGCCCCTTCAGGGTGATGTGCCGACCCTCGGCGGAGCCGATCAGAACCGCATGATATCTCCCTGCCTCGTCCACTTCCCCGACCGCGAGTCACGCATCGTGATGAAGGTCGACGACTCGGCGCCGCATGCCGGCGAAGAGCTGATTACCGGCTGGCTCGTCGAGAAGCAGGCGCCGGCAGGCCCGGGAATCTCGGACTACGACCTCGAGATCTGGGTCAAGCCGAAGCCGACGTTCACACGCGCCGCCTGACATTCGCGACGTTCTCGGGATTCAGAGCCAGCGCTTGTGGCGGAAGAAGCCGATCATTCCCGCCATCACGGTGACCATCAACACCACGATGAGCCAGAACGCGGCGTGCGTGTCGAAGCCGGGGAAGGCGACGTTCATGCCGAAGATGCCGGAGATCAGCGTCAAGGGCAGCAGGATGACGCTGAAGATGGTGAGGATGCGGAGGACGTCGTTCTGGCGGTGCGAGATCACCGACTCGTTCGTCGACTCGAGCCCGTCGACGACCTCCTTGTAGTTGTCGAGCTGGTCCCAGATCCGCTCCGCCGAGTCGACGATGTCGTCGAAGTAGAGGTCGAGCTCCTCGGGGAGGAACTTGTCCACGCGGCGCTCGAGCACGCGTAGCGTCGAGCGGCCCGGCTTCATCACCTTGCGATAGGAGATGATCTCCTGTTTCGCGTTCGAGATGTCGCGGACGACGTCCTCGGCGTAGCCCTCGAACATGTCGTCCTCGATCTTGTCGAGCTTGTGGCCGATCTTGTCGAGGATCGGGAAGCAGTAGTCGAAGAGGTCGTCGAGGACCTCGTAGAGCAGGCGTCCCGTCCCCTTGGCGAAGAGCTGTTCGCGCAGCGCCTCGTCGTTCTCACAGCGGGCGAAGAGCCGCGTCACCGGCAGCAGCTCCCTGTTTGGAATCGTGACGAGGTAGTCGGGACCGATGAAGACGTCGAGCTCGGTCGCGTTCAGCCGCTGGATCGTCTTGTCGTAGACGGGGAAATGGAGGACGATGAAGAGGTAGCCGTCCTCCTCGTAGTCGTCGACCTTCGGGCGCTGGCGCTTCGAGACGATGTCCTCGACGTCGAGGGGATGCCAGCCGAAGCGCTCGGCGAGCGCCGTTGCCGTCTCGACATCGGGGCCGACGACGTTGACCCAGGTGAGGCCGCTAGCAGCGAGCTCGCGAACCGGGTTCGGGCTCGCGACGACCTCCGCCACACCGCGGCTGCGGGTCCTGCGGGCAAGGCGAGGCAGGCTCGGCATCGGTACTGAAGGGGTCGTCGATCGTGAGCACCATGTTCTCGATTGTACCCGGCATGCCTGCCCGGGTCAGCCTCCGCTTCGGCTCGCAGCCCAGGGGTCTGCGGCGAGGCATCGAGTACACTGGGCTGCCCGAGCGCCCGTAGCTCAGGGGATAGAGCGCGCGCCTCCGGAGCGCGAGGTCGGAGGTTCGAATCCTCCCGGGCGCATCAGCGATGCAGGCGTGCGTCGAGCGCGCGACGCTACGGCGTTTCGTCCGCCTCGAGCCGCTGCAGTCGCCAGTCGATCGAGGTCGCCATCCGTTCGAGGCGCTTCATCAGCTTCTCGCGGTCCTCACGTGCATCCTCCTCGATCCCGTCCAGGCGACGCTGGATCGAGCGCATGTCGAGTGCGGCCTCGCCCCGATCGAGCGGCACCCGCTCCTCGGCGGTGGCGCCGGCCTCGTCGGCGCGCGTCCGGTCCTTCATGAGCTCCCGCAGGGCGCGGTCGTGCTCGCCGAGATGGGCCGAGAGCCGTTCGATCGCCATCCGCGTCTTCTCGAGCTCGGTCTCGATCCGCTCGTCGATCCCGCCGTCGGCGGTGTGCTCGCTGCCTGTTCCCCCGGCGGCGGCCGGCTCCGTCGGCGAAGGCGCTCGTCGAGCAAGCTCCGCAATCGCCTCGATCTGCCCTGTGAGATCTGCCAGTCGAGGCTCGAGGAGCTGGAGCAGCGCCGCCTCCGTGGGCGGATCCGGTGCAGCCTCGACGGACTCGGCCGCATCGGCGATCCGTGCTTCCAGGTTGTCGATCCGTACGGCCAGCGCCGGATCGGACGCGGGAACGGAAGACCGGGCGACGGCCTCCTGCAGGGCGTCGAGATCGTCCTGGAGCGTTGCGATGCGCGGATCGGGCTCCGGCGCGGGACGTGCCGCTGCGGGCGGCGGGATCAGCGCCAGCAGGTCGTTCCGGAGCTTCGCGAGAGCTGCCTCGAGCTCTCCGGGCGTGACGATCCCGCCTTCGAGCGACTCGAGCCGGGAGACGAGTGCCGCTGTTCCTTCGCTCGGTGCCCCGAGCAAGTCGATCTGCGCACCGAGGCGTGTGAGCTGTGCGACCGTCTCCGCATCCGGTCCGGCCGAGGCGATGCGCTGTGCGGCCTCCTCGACGGCGTCTGCGAGCTGTGTGGGCGTGACGAGCTGCGCGAACCGCTCGTCGAGCGCCTGGCGCCGGGCGTCCGCCTCTTCGCGAATCTCCGTGATTGCCTCGGTGAGACTGTCGATCCTCGGATCGGGATCGGAAGGCGTCGCGCGAAGCTCCGCCTGGAGCGCCTCGACCGCGGCCGCGAGCTCGGAGGGCGTGACGATGCCTGCGTCGAGTCGACCCGCAAGCTCTGTGAGCGTGGCCCGGATCTCCTCGGCTCCCGCCAGCTCGCGTTCCACCCGCTCGCTGAGCGCGTGGAGCTCCGCGGGGGCAGCGACGCCGTCCCGCACGGTCGCCTCGAGCAGGTCGAGGCGCTCGAGCTCGGTCGTCCGAGCCTCTCGCGCGCTCTCGAGCACGTCCATCCGCGTGACGAGCTCGCGGACGGCGTCCGCCTGGGGGTCGCGAGGGAGCTCGTCAAGGTCGCCGGCGAGCGCTTCGACCCTTGCAGCGAGACCGTCGACCCGCGGAGAAAGATCTTCGGCGTCCCGCTCTGCCAGCTCGCGGCGCAGGTCGGCGAGCGCTGCGGGCATCTCTCCCAACCGCGCCTCGAGCTTCTCCACCCGGCGCATCGCGTCGGCGCCCGGTCCGTGCTCGGGCCGTGCGAGGTCGTCGACGCGGAGGCGGAGCGCCTCGAGTGTCGAGGCGAGTGCGTCATCGAGGTCGGTCGCTGATTCGATTCGGGCCGCGAGCGCCTCGACGGCAGCGGCATCCGCCGCCCGGCCGTCCGTTGTGTCGAGCCGTGCCTCCACCTCTCCCAGCCGTGCGACAAGCTCGGGATCGGGCGGCGGAGGCTCCGTGGCGCGCAACGAGAGATCCGCCACGGTCGTATCGAGCCGCGCCAGATCGAGCGCCAGCCCGGCCATCCCGGACTGGAGCACGTTGAAGGCCTCCTCGATGCCGCCCGTGACGCCGTCCATGCTCTCGGCGAGGGTGGCGACGGTCGCCTCGAGCCGCTGGGCGCGGGCAACCGTCGCCTCGAGCCGCTCTGCCAGCTCGCGTACCTGCCCCGTGTCCACGGTTGCCTCGAACGTGGTCGTTGCCGTCGCCTGACCCTTGCCGGCCAGGTCGGCCACAGCCGCCTGCAGCCGCGCCGCATACTGGTCCTCGTCGACCGGGGCCGGCGGCAGCGGGGCGACGCGGTTCGCCGGCGGGTGCACGGGCAAGGGGGTGATCGGAGCGTGCGCCGACCACTGCTCCGCGAGCGCACTCGCAAGCTCGAGCCGGGTGATGGCGCCGTGCTCGACGAGAATCTGTCCGAGCGGTTGCCCGGTCTGATCCTGCTCCTCGGAGGCCTTGGTCAGCTGCGCCTCCGTCACGAAGCCGAGCTCGCGCAGGATGTCGCCGATCCGGCGCTTGGCGTCCTGCTCGCTCACAGGTGCGATCGTCATGCGGGCGCCTCCCGCTCCGCCGGGTCCCGGCTGGAGCAGGCAGGGCGGCCCGAGGCGGCAGCAGAGCCCACGGAGCGATCATCGGCATCCCGGAAGCGAGTCATTTGTCGCTCGATCCAGGGACGGGGCCCCACGAGTACGCTTGCGGCGTGCAGATCGAGGCCTCGATCATCCGGTTGCGGCTCGCCGAGACGTTCGTGATCGCGCGCGAGGCGCGGGACTGGGAGGACGTCGTCCAGGTCGAGATCCACCACGACGGCCGGATCGGGCGCGGGGAGGCCGCCCCGATCGAGCGGTACGGGGAGTCGGCCGAGTCGGCGGCGGCGTTCGTCGACGAGCACGCCGCGGTGCTCGGAGACGACCCCTTCGCGCTCGAGCAGATCGGGGCACGGCTCGCGGAGTTGCCGGGCGAGCAGGCGGCGAAATCCGCTCTCGACGCCGCTCTCCACGATCTCCAGGGCAGGCTCCTGGCCGTACCCGTCTGGCGTCTGCTCGGTCTGCCGCGAACAGGGCCGCCGACCTCCTGGACGATCTGGCTCGGCGATCCGGACGACATGGCGCGCCGCACCGAGAAGGTTGCCGGCCGCTTCCAGCGGCTCAAGCTGAAGCTCGGGGGCGGTGACGGCCTCGACGTCGAGCGGGTTCGGGCAGTGCGGGCGCGGACGGAGCTGCCGCTCCAGGTGGACGTGAACGAGTGGTGGTCGCTCGACGAGGCGCTCGACGCGATCCCGCAACTCGCCGAGCTCGGTGTCCAGTACGTCGAGCAGCCGCTGCCTGCCGGGTCGGAGGACGCGGTGACGCTCCGTGCCCGCTCGCCGCTACCGCTCTACGTCGACGAGGACTGCCACACGCTCGCCGACGTCGCCCGTTGTGGTGAGATCGCGCACGGGATCAACATCAAGCTCGCCAAGTCGGGCGGGATCCGCGAGGCGATGCGGATGGCGCATGCGGCGCGCGCGCTTGGGCTCGGCGTGATGCTCGGCTGCATGGTCGAGTCGGGGCTCGGGATCGCCGCGGGGTGCGTGGTCGCACCGCTCTGCGACCACGTCGACCTCGACGGCAACCTCCTGCTTGCCGACGACCCCTGCCCGGGAATCGCGCTCGTCGACGGGATCCAGGTGCCCTCGCAGGAGCCCGGTCTCGGTGTCGGCTGACCGGCCGCGGCGGCTGCTCGTCCTGGCCGAGGACTTCTCGGCCGATCCGCATTACGGCAAGACGATGCAGGGCGTCCTGCGCTACCGCCGTGAGGACGTCGTCGCGATCCTCGACTCGACGCGGGCCGGCGAGACCGAGGACGGCCTCCCGATCGTCGCCGACGTCGCGTCCGCACTCGTCCACGGGCCGAGTGTCGCGCTCGTCGGGGTCGTGACCCAGGGCGGATACTTTCCACCCGCCTGGCGCGCTCTCCTACGCGACTGCGTCGAAGCACGGCTCGACGTCGAGAATGGACTGCACGAGTTCATTCGCGACGACCCCGAACTGGCTCCTCTGGCCGCCGCCGCCGGCGTCAGACTGACCGATCTGCGCCGGCCGCCGGAGGGGCTGAACGTCCCGACGGGCGCCAACCTCGGCCTGCCGGGAAAGACGGTGCTCACGGTCGGCTCCGACTGTGCGATCGGGAAGATGACGGTGGCGCTCGAGCTCGACCGTGCGGCGCGGGCGCGCGGAATCCGCACGGAGTTCGTGCCGACCGGCCAGACCGGGATCGCGATCGCGGGCTGGGGCATCTCGGTCGACGCGGTCGTCGCCGACTACATCGCCGGGGCTGCGGAGCGGCTCGTCGTGGAGGGAAGCGAGCGGGGAGGGGAGCTTCTGCTTGTCGAGGGACAGGGCGCGATCACGCATCCCGCCTACTCGGGGGTCACGCTGGGGCTGATCCACGGCTCCGCACCGCACGCCTACGTGCTCTGCCACATGGCCGGTACGACCGAGGTGGGGGGCTACGAGGGCTATCCGCTCGTGCCTCTCCCGGAGCTGATCGCGTTGCACGAGCAGATCGCGCTGACACGACGGCCTGCCTCGGTGGCGTGTGTGGCGCTCAACACTCGGTACCTGAACGAGGACGAAGCCCTCGCAGCCATCGCCGCGGCCGCGGCCGAGACAGGGCTCGTCGCGGACGACCCGGTGCGCTTCGGCGCGGGCCGGCTCCTTGCTGCGGTTCTCGAACAGGTCGGGTCCCCCGCCGTCTGACGGCGGTACCATCCACCGTCCGAGAGGAGCGCAGCGAGTCGCGGCGAACGTCGGGGGTTGGGTGCGGAAGACTGTGGCAATGGCCGTCTGTGCGACGACGCTCGCGGTGGCGGGTGTGGCGTCGGCTGCCGACATCGGCGCCAACGACGACACGGGCAAGTACAGCCCCGACGGAGGCGCCGTCTTCTTCTCGCGGATGGCAGGACTGGGGTTGCGCCAGACGGTCATGACCGTGCGCTTCACGCCAGGCGGGACGACGACGGCCACAGAGGGTGCCCCGGGCGCGATCACCGACGAGACGCTTCTCGATCGGGCCGTCCCGATCGCCCAGCTGGCCGGACTCAACGTCACGCTCGCCGTGTATCCGTACCCCACGCGTCTGCTCGAGGACGGGACAGCGACGCCCGCCGCGTTTGCGGCCTGGCTCACGACCCTCGCGCAGCGCTATCCGACCGTCAAGCGGTACGTCGTGATGAACGAGCCGAACCAGCCGGCGTTCGTGCGGCCGCAATTCGGTCCGACCGGATCGAACACCTCCGCGGCGCGGGCGGGAGTCTTTCTCGCAGCGGGGTACGACGCGCTGAAGGCGGTCGACCCGACGATCCAGGTGATCGGGCTCGGGCTCTCGCCGCGCGGAAACGACAACCCGGCTGCGACCAGCAATGTCTCCACCTCGCCCGTGCGGTTCCTCGCCGCGCTCGGTGCCTGGTATCGCAAGAGCGGCCGCACGTTGCCGCTCATGGACGGTCTCAGCTTCCATCCGTACCCCCTGCTTGCGACGGATCCGCTCGACCGCAGCTACGCGTGGCCGAACGCTGGGTTCGCGAACCTCGATCGGATCAAGCAGGCCGTCTGGGACGCCTTCCACGGCACGCCGCAGGCGACCACCCTGCAGGGGCTGAAGCTGTATCTGGACGAGGTCGGCTGGCAGGTCGACACGGCCGGGCTGCCGGGCTACACCGGGGCGGAGAACGTGAAGGTGACGAGCGAGGCGACGCAGGCGTCGGTCTATGCGGGGCTCGTCCAGGAGGCGGCCTGCGATCCGACGATCGCGGAGGTCAACATCTTCGGCTTCTACGACGACAGCCCGCGAGACAGCGGCTTCCAGTCGGCCCTCAACCACGTGGACGGGTCACCGCGTCCGTCCGCCGACGCGGTCAAGACGGCGATTGCCGAGACGGCGAACGGCTGCGTCGGGACGCCCCGCGTCTGGTTGCCGACAGCCCACCATGTGATCGGAGCCGTGAAGCCCGTCTGGACCGTCAAGAATCGGCGCGTGATCACGTTCGACGCGGTCGCCGACGAGGGAGCGACGGTCGTTGCGTGCCTGCTGCCGCAGCAGCTCGGCGGCAGGGCTGCGGCTACGGCGATGGCGACGAAGACGGCCTCGAGCCCGGGCTGCACGGGCGGCAGGGCAGTTCCGCTCCGGCGCCTGAAGCTGCGCTTCGTCCGCACCGGCCGCTTGCTGCCGGCCACGATCGCGCTCCGTCTCGTGGCGGAGGTGGCCCCCGACCGGGTCAGCACCTTCTCGCGCACCTTGCGATGATGACCTTGACACCGAACATCTGTTCGTGCATGATACGAACAGATGTTCGGACGTCTCGTTCTCGTCGCACTTGTCGCCGTCACGGCCTGGGCGCTGTTCGTTCGGGATTCGGGCGCCGGTGGCCCGGAGCGCTCCTACCGCGTCCAGGCTGGCGACACGCTCTGGTCGATCGCGGCCCATTCGTACGGCGGCGATCCGCGCGAGGGGGTCTGGAAGCTCCGCGAGCGTAACCACCTCGCCGGTACGACGATCGCACCGGGACAGATCCTGACGCTGCCGTAGGAGCGAGAGTCGTGGGCATACGTCCGTGGCGTCTGCCCCGGCCGCCGATAGAATCGTGGCGTGGACCTCGACGTCGTCTTCCTCGGGACGTCGGGCTCGGCTCCCACCGCGCGGCGCGCCACCTCGGCGGCGCTCGTACGGCGTGGGGGCGACCGGATCCTCGTCGACTGCGGCGAGGGGACGCAGCGACAGCTACTCCGTTCCGATGTGGGCTTGATCGATCTCGAGCACGTCCTTCTCACCCACTTTCATGCGGATCACTATCTCGGCCTGCCCGGGATGCTCAAGACCTATGCCCTCCGCGGCAGGGAGCTGCCCCTGACCCTCTACGGCCCCGGGGGGCTCCGTGACCTGATGGGCGCGCTGCGGCGCGTCTTCGGCAACCTCACCTATCCCGTCGCCACGATCGAGCTCGAGCCCGGCGACGTGCTCGCGCGAGACGGCTACGAGATCCGCGCGTTCGCGGTCGACCACGGTCCGAGCTCGCTCGGTTACGCCCTCGTCGAGCAGGAGCGGCCCGGACGCTTCGACGTCGCGACGGCCGACGCGCTCGGCGTGCCGTCCAGGGAGCGGGGCGTCCTGCAAAGAGGAGAGGCGCTGACGCTGCCGGGTGGCGAGACGGTGCATCCCGCCCAGGTGCTCGGCGAGTCCCGGCCGGGGCGCTCGATCGTCCTCACGGGCGACACAGCTGCGACTGCGTCTGTCGTCGACGCCGCGAGCGGGGCCGACCTCCTCGTCCACGAGGCGACATTCTGCGCCGATGAGCGGGAGCGAGCGAACGAGACACGCCATTCGACAGCGGCCTCGGCGGCGCTCGCAGCACAGGCGGCCGGCGTGCGGATGCTCGCGCTCACCCACGTCTCGAGCCGCTACTCGGGCCACGAGGTAGCGGAGGAGGCGCGCCAGGTGTTTCCCGCCACCGTCGTCCCGCGGGACTTCGACGTGATCGAGATTCCGTTTGCCGAGCGTGGCGCCCCGCTGCTCGTCCCCCGCGGCGCCCGGCCGAGGCGAGCCGAGGGGCAGCGCGCCGGCGAGCCCACGTGAGCGCTTCCACCCCGGACTTCGACGCCCGAGCCGGCGTCTACGACACGTTGCGGCCCCAGGACGAGTCCTGGTGGCAGGCCTTCGAGGCGCTCGTCGAGCTCGGCGACCTGCGTGGCCGGCGGGTGCTCGACGTCGGCTGCGGCACCGGTCGGCTCGCCGCGGCGCTCGCAGAAAAGGCTGCAGCAAAAGTCTGGGGAGTCGATGCGAGCCGGGAGATGGTCGAGGTCGCACGTGCGAACGTACCCGCGTCGGTCGGAATCCGGCGGGGCCGCGCCGAGGAGCTCCCGTTTCGCGACGGTTGGTTCGACCGCGTCACGATGTCGCTCGTGATCCACCTGGTCGACCGACCGCGCTCGCTCGCCGAGGCACGCCGGGTCGTCAGCGACGATGGCCGGATCGGGATCAGCACGTTCCATCCTGACCATTTCGCCACCTACTGGGCGCTGCCGTGGTTCCCGTCCATCCGCGAAGTCGACGAGGCGCGGTTCCCGACCGTCGAGCAACTGACCTCCGAGCTCGGGGAGGCAGGCTTCCCGGCCGTCACGTTGCTCAGGCTCACCTCCGAGAACGTGCACGACCGCGACGAGGCGCTGGCGCGGATCCGGGGACGCCACATCTCGACCTTCGACCTGCTCGACGAGGACGAGATCGCCGAGGGAACCGCGCGGGCGGAACTCGAGCTGCCGGAACGAGTCGTGAGCCGGCTCGACCGGCTCGTCGTCGTCGGCGCTGCCGGAGGCTGAGCACCGAGCCGCCGTCGGGCCCGTCCTCTACACTGGCGACCGACCTTTAAACCGGCTCTGTGAGGCCGGAAAGGAGACCGGAGTGACCGATGTCGCACCCGGCCGCGCGGCGGCCACCGTCCTGCTCGACGCGCCCGCATTCGAACGGACACTCTCCCGGATCGCACACGAGCTGATCGAGCGGAACGCGGAGCTCGACGCAGTCGCACTCGTCGGCATCCACACCCGCGGCGTTCCACTTGCACGACGTTTGCACGCCCTCGTCGAGGAGCGCTCGGGTGTCGCCGTCGACCTCGGCGCCCTCGACATCACCTTCCACCGCGACGACGTCCTCGTCCGCGGCGGCGCCGCACCGCTGCACCCGCAGCCGCTCGTCCGCGGGACCGAGCTCGGCTTCCCGCTCGAGGGGAAGACGGTCGTGCTCGTCGACGACGTCCTCTACACCGGGCGCACGATCCGCGCTGCGATCGACGCGCTACTCGAGTACGGGCGGCCGGCGCGCGTGCAGCTTGCGGTCCTCGTCGACCGCGGCCATCGGGAGCTGCCCATCCGTCCCGACTACGTCGGCAAGAACATCCCAACCTCGCTGTCGGAGCACGTCCGCGTCGAGCTCGACGAGACAGACGGCAGCGACCGCGTTCTGCTGATCGGAGGAGATCGATGACCGGAACGGCCCAGCTCGAGATCGATCCACCCACCGTCACGAACGACGGCGGCCGGCGTCATCTGATCGGGATCTCCGACCTCGACGCGGCAGCGATCGAACGCATCCTCGGCACGGCCGGGTCGATCTCGCGCTCGCTCGATCGCGAGGTGAAGAAACTGCCCGCGCTCCGGGGACGGCTCGTCCTGAACCTCTTCTACGAATCGTCGACCCGGACGCTCTCGAGCTTCGATCTCGCCGCGAAACGACTCTCGGCGGACACGATGGCCCTCCGTTCCTCCGGCTCCTCCGTGGACAAGGGTGAGTCGCTGAAGGACACGGCGTTGACACTCGCCGAGTACGACCCGGACGTGATCGTGATCCGGCATCCGCAGATCGGCGCGCCGTACCTCGTGGCAGACGTGACGCGGGCGCGGATCGTCAATGCCGGAGACGGGAAGCACCAGCATCCGACGCAGGCGCTGCTCGACCTCTACACGATGCGTACCGCTCTGGGGCGCCTCGAGGGGTTGCACGTGGCGATCGTGGGAGACGTGCTCCACTCCCGCGTCGCACGGTCGCTGATCGAGGCGCTCGGCATGGTCGGGGCCCGGACGACGGTCGTCGGGCCGCCGACGCTGATCCCGCGGGGGATCGAAGCGATGGGGTGTACCGTCGCCTCGGAGATCGAAGCGACGCGCGAAGCGGATGTCGTCTACGTGCTGCGGATGCAACGCGAGCGAATGCTCTCGGGCGCGGCCTACGTCCCGTCCCTGCGCGAGTACGCGGCAGAGTGGGGCGTGACGCCGGAGCGCCTGCGGTCCGGCCAGGTCGTCATGCACCCGGGGCCGATGAACCGCGGCGTCGAGATCGATCCCCGCGTCGCCGACGCCGACGTCTCCCTGATCACCGATCAGGTGCGCTCGGGCCTCCTGGTACGGATGGCGGTCCTCTACGACCTGCTCGCGGGCGGGCCGGGAGACAGCGGCCAGGGCCTGGAGGTCGCATGACGCTGTTCTGGCCGGCAGGCGATGGCGAGTCGCTCACGATCCGTGGAGCGCGGGTGATCGACCCGGCCCGTGGTCTCGACGGCCCGCACGACGTCGTCGTGGAGCACGGCGTGATCACGTCCGTTGCTCCTGCATCGGAGGCTGTGCGAGGACTCGTGCTCGCACCCGCCTTCGTCGACCCGCACGTGCATCTACGGGTGCCCGGTCGGGAGGACGAGGAGACGGTCGCGAGCGGGACGGCGGCGGCAGCCGCCGGGGGCTACTGCGCGATCCTCGCGATGCCGAACACGGATCCCGTCGTCGACTCGGCAGCGGTGCTCGGTGCGCTGATCGAGGCGGCCCGGGAGGAAGCGGTGATCCCGACCGGGTTCATGGCGTCGATCTCGAAGGGGCTGCAGGGGGAGGAGCTGACGGAGATGGCCGAGCTCGCCCGCCTTGGCGCAGCCGCGTTCACCGACGACGGGCACCCGGTCGCCTCGGCGGGGCTGATGCGGCGCGCACTCCAGTACAGCGCCGTCACGGGCCGGATCCTCTCGCTGCACGAGGAGGAGCGGACGCTCTCGCGCGACGGGCAGATGCACGAGGGCGCCGTCTCGGCCGAGCTCGGCCTGGCCGGCTGGCCCTCCGTGGCCGAGTCGGTCGCGATCGAGCGGGACTGCACCCTTGCCGCATACGAACAACGACCTCTGCATATAATGCATGTCTCAGCGCGGGAGTCGGTCGCTGCGGTACGCGCCGCGCAGGCACGCGGAGTAGCCGTCAGCGCAGAGGTCTCGCCCCACCACCTCTGCCTCACCCACGACCGAGTGCGCACCCTCGACACCAACACGAAGATGAACCCGCCGCTGCGAGCGGAGGACGACCGCCTGGCGCTCGTGGAGGCGCTCGCCGACGGCACGCTCTCGTGCATCGCCACCGACCACGCGCCGCACGCCCGGCACGAGAAGGAAGCTCCCTTCGAGGAAGCGCCGTTCGGCGTCACCGGCCTCGAGACCGCGTTCTCGGCCCTCTACACGTTCCTCGTCGAGCCGCGAGAGCTGGAGCTGCCGGTCGTGCTCGAGCGGATGTCCGCCGGGCCGGCACGAGTCTTCGGCCTGCCCGTGCCGCGGATCGAGGAGGGCGCTCGCGCCAACCTCGTCCTGCTCGATCTCGACGCAACCTGGCGGGTAACGGAGGCTAGCTTCCGCTCTCGCTCGGTCAACTCCTGGCTGCTCGGGCAGACGCTGAAGGGAACGGTCGTGAAGACGGTGGCGGACGGCCGCGTGGTGTACGCCGCGTGACGCCCGGCTACCTCGCGCTCGAGGACGGCACCGTCTTCCGTGGGCTCTCCGTGGCCGCACCCGGGGTGGCGTTCGGCGAGGCGGTCTTCACGACAGCGATGACCGGCTACCAGGAGAGCGTCACCGATCCGAGCTTCGCCGGGCAGCTGCTCGCGTTCACGGCGCCGATGATCGGGAACTACGGCGTCGCCGACGAGCGGCTCGAGTCGGCCCGCCCCTGGGCGAACGCCGTGCTCATGCGTCGCTGCGGTGGGGCCGAGTGGGCCCTCTGGCTTGCCTCGCACGGAGTCGTGGCGCTCGAAGACGTCGACACACGGCGGCTCGTCCTCCATGTACGGGACGGTGGCGCCATGCGGGCCGCAGCCGTCGCGGACGAGCGGGAGCTGGCGATCGACGAGGCCATCGAGCTGATCGAACAGCAGCCCGGGATGGAGGGGCAGGCGCTCGTCTCCGCTGTCTCGTCCGTCGCCCCCACGGTCGTGAACGCGGCGGGGAGGGTGCGGGTCGCGGTCGTCGACTACGGCGCCAAGGCATCGATCGGTCGGCGCCTGGCGCGGGTTGGCGCGGCCGTCACGGTCTTTCCGCACGACGCCGATCCCGACGAGCTCGCACGCTACGACGGCGTCCTGCTCTCGAACGGGCCCGGTGACCCGGAGCCGCTCACGCAGGAGGTGGACGCGATCCGCGGCCTGCTCGGTCGGACGAGCGTGCTCGGCATCTGCCTCGGTCACCAGCTGCTCGGGCTGGCGACCGGGCACGAGACGTTCAAGCTTCCCTTCGGGCATCGTGGCGCGAACCATCCGGTGCTCGAGCGGGCGAGCGGTCGGGTCCTCGTGACGAGCCAGAACCACGGCTTCGCAGTCGCGCCGAGCGAGGGCCGGGAGACGACGTACGTCTCGCTCTACGACGGCACCGTCGAAGGCCTCGACTATCCGGAGCTGAACGCCCGCTCGGTGCAGTTCCATCCCGAAGCGGGCCCGGGCACGCACGACGCCTGGCCAATTCTCGAGCGCTGGGTCGAAACCCTCGAGTCCCGCTGATGCCGCGCCGCACCGACATCGAGTCGATCTGCCTGATCGGCTCGGGGCCGATCGTGATCGGCCAGGCCTGCGAGTTCGACTACTCCGGCTGCCAGGCGCTGAAGGTGCTCCGCGAGGACGGTTTCCGGACGATCGTCGTCAACTCGAACCCGGCCACGATCATGACCGACCCGGGCTTCGCGGACAGGACCTATATCGAGCCGCTCGACCTCGAGGGAGTCGCCGACGTGCTCCGTCGCGAGCGGCCGGACGCGCTCCTCCCGACGCTCGGTGGGCAGACGGCCCTCAACCTCGCGATCGAGCTCTCGAACGCCGGGATCCTGGACGAGCTCGGAGTCGAGCTGATCGGCGCCAGGCCGGACGTGATTCGCCGCGCCGAGGACCGGGCGCTCTTCCGGGAGGCGGTCGAGAGCTGCGGGCTCGCGACGCCTCGCTCGCAGATCGTGACCGCGGTCGACCAGCTCGGCCCGATCCCGGCGCCGGCAGTCGTGCGGCCGGCTTTCACCCTCGGCGGTCACGGCGGCGGCTTTGCCGAGACGGAGGCAGAGCTGCGGGCGATCGTGGAACGCGGTCTCCGGGAGAGCCCGATCACGCAGGTGCTGGTGGAGGAGTCGGTGCGCGGCTGGGACGAGTTCGAGCTCGAGGTGATCCGCGACCTGAACGACAACGTCGTGATCGTCTGCTCGATCGAGAATCTCGACCCGATGGGCGTCCACACGGGAGACTCGGTCACCGTGGCTCCGCAGATGACGCTCTCGGACGAGGCCTACCAGGAGCTGCGCGACGCCTCCGTGGCGATCATCCGCGCCGTCGGAGTCGAGACGGGCGGCTCCAACATCCAGTTCGCTCGCAGCCGCGAAACCGGCGAGATCCGCGTGATCGAGATGAACCCGCGCGTCTCGCGCTCCTCGGCGCTCGCTTCGAAGGCAACCGGGTATCCGATTGCGAAGGTCGCGGCGAAGCTGGCCGTCGGCTACACGCTCGACGAGATCCCGAACGATCTCACGAAGACGACCCCGGCGAGCTTCGAGCCGACGCTCGACTACGTGGTCGTCAAGTTTCCCCGCTTTGCCTTCGAGAAGTTCCCCGGCGCCGACCCGACGCTCGGCACCCAGATGAAGTCCGTCGGCGAGGCGATGGGAATCGGCCGGACGTTCACAGAAGCGTTTCTGAAGGCGTTCGGGTCGCGTGAGCTCGATCCCGGTGCGCCGACGCCGTGGGGCACGGTCGACGATCTCCCCGACGGCGTCCACCCGTGGTTCAGAGAGCAGCTCGCGCATGCCCGCCGTGAGCTCGCCTCCCGCGACATCCTCCGAGCCAAGCGGGCGGGCTGGGGCGACGACTCGATCGCCGCAGCCTGGGGCACGAGCGGCGACGACGTGCGCCGGGTCCGCTACGCGAAGGGCATCAAGCCGTCCTACCGTCGTGTCGACTCCTGCGCGGGCGAGGTCGAGGCCGGCTCGAACTACTACTACTCGACCTGGGGCGAGGCCGACGAGCCACTGCCCCCGCCCGGCAAGCCGCGCGTCGTGATCATCGGCTCCGGCCCCAACCGGATCGGTCAGGGGATCGAGTTCGACTACTGCTGCGTCCACGCGGTGCAGACCTTCCGCGAGCTCGGCTACGAGGCGATCATGGTCAACTGCAACCCCGAGACCGTCTCGACCGACTACGACACCTCCGACCGCCTCTACTTCGAGCCGCTCTCGCCGGAGGAGGTGCTGGCCGTGCTCGATCGCGAGCAGGCCGCCGGGGCCGTGACCCAGTTCGGCGGCCAGACGCCGCTGCGGCTCGCCCGCCACATCGAGGCGGCCGGCTATCAGATCATGGGCACGCCGCTCTCGGCGATCGACCTGGCCGAGGACAGGGAGCTCTTCGGTGCACTCGCCGACGAGCTCGGGATCCGCTGCCCGCCCTGGGCGACCGTCGAAGGGGTCGAGGAGGCACTCGCAGCCGCGGAGCAGATCGGCTACCCGGTGCTCGTCCGACCCTCCTACGTGCTCGGTGGCAGGGCGATGCGGGTCTGCTACGACGACGAGCAACTGCGCCAGGCGATGAGTGCGGTTTCGGGCTCCGTCCTCGTCGACCGCTTCGTCGAGAACGCCGTCGAGATCGACGTCGACGCGCTCTGCGACGGGGAGGACGTCTATGTCGCAGCCGTGATGCAGCACGTGGAGGAGGCGGGCGTCCACTCGGGTGACTCGTCGTGCGTGCTGCCCGCCCAGTCGCTGACGCTCGCGAACGCTCTCGAGATCGAGCACATCGTGAGGCGGCTGGCCCCGGCGCTCGGCGTCGTCGGCCTGCTCAACATCCAGCTCGCGATCGCCGATTCGACCGTCTACGTGCTGGAGGCGAACCCGCGTGCGTCTCGCACCGTGCCGTTCGCCTCGAAGGCGATCGGAATCAACCTCGTGGCGGCCGCGTGCAAGCTCGCGGCCGGGGCGAAGCTGGCCGAGCTCGAGCTGCCCACGCCCCGCCCGCACGAGGTGAGCGTCAAGGCCGCCGTGCTCCCGTTCACCCGCTTCCCGGGCGCCGACGCGGTGCTCGGGCCGGAGATGCGCTCGACCGGCGAGGTGATGGCGAGCGCCTCCGACCTGCCGACCGCGCTTGCGAAGGCGGAGCGTGCAGCCGGCCGGCCCCTGCCCTCGTCGGGGACGGCGTTCATCTCCGTCAACGACGCCGACAAGCCGAGCGTCGTCCCGATCGCCGCCGCTCTCGCAGGGCTCGGGTTCGAGCTCGTTGCGACCGACGGCACCGCACGCACGCTCCGGGCGGCCGGGCTCGACGTGGGCGAGGTTGCGAAGGTCGCAGATGCGAGCGCCGAGCAGACCGTGGTCGACCTCGTCCGGGAGGGGCGCTGCGACCTCGTTGTCAACACGCCGCAGGGCTCGGGAGCGCGGGCCGACGGCTACCTGATCCGCGAGGCTGCGTTGACGGCTCGAGTGCCGTGCATCACGACGATCTCGGGCGCTGCCGCCGCGGTACATTCGATCGCGAATGCCAGGGCCGAGAGCGCACTATCGCTCCAGGAACGGATCGGGACCGGTACGTGACAGCGGCGAGCCTCCGTGCGCGGGCGGCCGAGCTGCGCGTCGCGGGTTCGGAGCCGGTTGGCCCCTACACGTTGCTTCGGGTCGAGGCCGGCCCACTCGAGCCGGGCCGGCCCGGCCAGTTCTTCATGCTGCAGCCGCCCGGGCACGTCCTACCGCGGCCGATGTCGCTCTGCCGTTTCGAGGCCGGTGAGCTCTGCTTCCTGATCGACCCGATCGGGCCCGGAACGCGCGCGCTCTGCCGGCTCGACGCGGGAACGAACCTCCACGTGCTGGGCCCGCTCGGGAACGGCTACGACCTCTCCGTCGCCCGCCCGCTCCTCGTCGGCGGCGGGATCGGAGTCGCGCCGCTTCCCTACGCGGCCGATCTGCTCGGGGACGTGCCCGTGATCCTCGGTTTCCGAACGGCGCGCCAGGCCGAGGCTGCCGCGCTCCTGCCCGGTGCGCGCGTCGTCGTCGAGCCGGAGCTCGTGACGGAGCTGCTGCCGGCAGAGCCGATGGACGTGCTCGCCTGCGGGCCCGAACCGATGCTCGCAGTGCTGCGCACGCTCTCGCCCGGTGCTCAGCTCGCCTGGGAGGCGCCAATGGCCTGCGGCTATGGCGCCTGCTACGGCTGCGTCGTCGAGCTCGACGGCCACCTGCAGCGACTCTGCGTGGCCGGCCCTGTCCTCGGTGGGAGGTGAGGATGGGCGTCACTCTCCTCAATGCGAGCGGCTGCCTCGATGCACTCGTAGCTCCCGACGTCGCCGCCGAACTCGACGTCTTCGTGACGAAGACGATCACGCCGCTTCCGCGCGACGGGAATCCGCCGATCCGGATCGCCGAGACGGAGCACGGGATGCTGAACTCGATCGGGCTCCAGGGCCCGGGTTGCGACGGCCTGCTGGAGCGGGTTCTGCCCGCACTCGGCGCTCAGGGGCTGCGGGTGTGGGTTTCGGTGGGGGGTTTCTCGGCCGAGGACTTCGCCGGCATCTGCGAACGCCTGGAGGAACGCGGCGACGTGGAAGCGATCGAGCTCAACCTCTCCTGCCCGAATGTGGAGGAGGCGCCCGAGAGCTCGGCGGAGATCGTTGCCGGCTGCCGAGCCCGGACGACGAAGCCGCTCTACGCCAAGCTCTCGCCCGCAACCTGGGACATCGGCGAGAGCGCGAGGGCGGTGGTGGCGGCGGGCGCCGACGGCCTCTCGCTCGTCAACACGCTCAAGGGAATGACCCTCGATCCCGTCAGCCTGCGGCCGAAGCTCGGTCGTGGCTTCGGTGGCTACTCGGGGCCGGCTCTACGGCCGGTGGCGCTCGCCGCGGTCTCGGCGGCGGCACGTGCCGTGGACGTTCCGATTGTCGGGATGGGCGGAGTCGCGACCGGTCTGCACGCGCTCGAGCTGATTGCAGCGGGCGCCTCCGCCGTGGCCCTGGGGACGATCCTGTTCGCCGACCCCGCCGCTCCGGCGCGTGTGCGAGGGGAGCTTTTCATGGAGGCGCAGGCGCGCGGGTACCCAGATCCGGCCGCAGCGCGCTCTGTTGCCAACTTGTGAAACGATAAAACCCCTGCAAATCGCCGTAAACGGTTCTGCTTGACCGTGGCCGCGGGATTGCTAGACTCGGGCCTCATGGTCGCGTCCAAGACCCAGGCACACGCCCCGGAGCGGTCGCTCGACCAGCGGATGGAGGCACTCAGGCGCGCGAACGATATCCGCGTGCGGCGGGCCCAGCTGAAGAAGGACTTGAAGGACGGCACGGTGCAGATCGAGGCGATCCTGATAGATCCACCCGAGTACGTGTCGACCGCGAAGGTGTTCGACATGCTGATGGCGGTGCCGAAGTTCGGGCGCGTGAAGGCGGCCCGGCTGCTCAACCAGTGCCGGATCAGCCAGTCGAAGACCGTCGGTGGTCTCTCGGAGCGTCAGCGCAAGGAGCTCGTGTCGCTGTTCAACCGCTAGAGACGACCGCCACGCGCGTGCGCAACGCTCCCGTGTTCGTCATCACAGGTCCTTCCGGCGCCGGCAAGGGGACCCTGATCAAGGCGCTCGTCGAACGGGTCCCCACGCTCGAGGTGGCCGTCTCCGCGACGACGCGACCGGTACGACCGGGGGAGACGAACGGTCGTGAGTACTGGTTTCTCTCGGACGAGGAGTTCGCCGCCCGGATCGAGGCGGGGGCGTTTCTCGAGCACGTCGAGTACGTCTCGGGCAAGCGCTACGGGACATTGCGTTCCGAACTGCAGCGGGTCGCCGACGACGGCCGTGTCTGCGTCCTCGAACTCGAGCTCGACGGCGCGCTCGCAGTTCAGGAGGAGGTCGCCGGCAGCGTCACGCTCTTCATCGCCGCGCCGGTGGAGGAGCTCGAACGGCGGCTGCGCGACCGCGCGACCGAGTCCACCGGTGAGATCGAGGACAGAATCACGCTCGCCCGCTACCAGCTCGAGCAGGCGCACCGGTTCCGCTACATGGTGCGCAACGACGACGTTGCGCGGGCGACAGGCTCGCTGACGGCGATCGTGGAGCAGGAGCTCGAGTTCGCAGCTACCATGGCATCCTCATGATCGAGCCTCGTATCGACGACCTGCTGGACCACGTGGATTCGCGCTACGCGCTCGTGATCGTGGCCGCCAAGCGGGCGCGCCAGATCAACAGCTATCACCATCAGCTCGGCGAGGGAATCGGCTTCGACGTCGCGCCGCCGCCCCTTGTCGAATCCAGGTCGAAGAACTACCTGACGATGGCGATGGAGGAGATCGCGCAGGCGAAGATCTCCTATACGTATCCCGCGTAGCGGGCTACGGATGTGACGATCGAGGTCGCGACGCGAACGCCCCATCTGGCGTGACGTGCAGCGTCGCGCCGTGCACACTTAGCGGATGGCGCGGATCGTCCTCGGTGTCACCGGCGGCATCGCCGCCTACAAGGCGTGCGAGGTCGTGCGCCTGCTCGTCAAGGACGGTCACGATGTCCTGCCGCTGCTGACGCGAGGCGCGGAGCGCTTCGTCAGGGCCGAGACCTTCTACGCGCTCGCGCGTACGGGGCCGACGGCCGACCCGTATCCCCACCTGCGGCGCGCCGACCTGATCGTGGTGGCCCCGCTCACCGCGCACACGATGGCCCGCCTCGCCCACGGGCTGGCCGACGATGTGCTCACGGAGGCCGTGCTCGCCCATGAGGGCCCGCTCCTCGTGGCGCCGGCGATGAACACACGGATGTGGGAGCACCCGGCGACGCAGGCGAACCTGGAGCTGCTGCGAGGCCGAGGAGTCGAGATCGTCGGGCCTGCGAGCGGCGAGCTGGCCGAGGGCGAGCTCGGCAGGGGGCGGATGGCCGAGCCTGCCGAGATCGTGGCCAGGGTCGACTCCTTGCTCTCCGTGCCTCACTCGCTTGCGGGCCGCCACGTCGTCGTCACGGCGGGGGGCACGCGTGAGCCGATCGACTCGGTCCGCTACCTCGGCAACCGCTCCTCCGGGCGGATGGGCGTCGCGCTCGCCGACGAGGCGAGGCGCCGCGGCGCGCGCGTGACGCTGCTGGCGGCGAACCTCGCCGTGCCTGCGCCGAGTGGCGTCGAGATCGTGCCGGTGGCGACGGCAGCCGAGCTCGAGCGCGAAGCTCTCGTGCGCGCCGGGGCGGACGTGATTCTGATGGCCGCTGCGGTCGCCGACTACCGGGCCGCCGAGATCGTGAACGGTAAGCGGCGCAAGGACGGCGACACCTGGCGGCTCGAGCTGACACCGACGACGGACGTCGCGCGGGCACTCGGCGAGCGGAGAACGGACGGTCAGGTCCTGGTCGCGTTCGGCGCGGAGCACGGCGCGGAAGGACTCGAGCGCAAACGCGCGATGCTGACCGACAAGAACGTCGATCTCGTCGTCTACAACGACGTGGCGCGGAGCGATATCGGCTTCGAGAGCGATGCGAACGAGGTGACGCTCGTGACAGCGGCAGGGGACAGGTTCGTCGCACGGGCTCCAAAGCAGACCGTCGCGCGTGCGATCCTGGACGAGGTCGAGACACTGCTCGCACGGCGCTGATGGAGCCCACGGGCCTGACCGATCCCCCGGCCACCGCCACGCCTGGCGCCGCCGCGGATCTGGCCGAACGGGTCGTGGCCGGGCTCGCAAGCGTCGTCCACGCCCAGGACGAGACGCTCCGCCTGCCTGTCCTCTGCCTGCTCGCCGAGGGGCACGTCCTCGTCGAGGACGTGCCCGGCGTGGGAAAGACGGTTCTCGCCAAGGCGCTCGCACGGACGCTCGACCTCCATTTTTCCCGGCTCCAGTTCACGCCCGATCTGCTGCCGTCCGACGTGACGGGCGTCAACGTCTACGACCAGCAGGAGCGGCGCTTCCGCTTCCGACCCGGGCCGGTGTTCGCGAACATCCTGCTCGTCGACGAAGTCAACCGGGCCTCCCCCAAGACACAATCGGCGCTGCTCGAGGCGATGCAGGAGGCCCAGGTCACGGTCGACGGCGAGACGTATGGCCTCCAGCGTCCGTTCCTCGCGATCGCGACGCAGAATCCGGTCGAGTACGAGGGCACCTACCCGCTGCCCGAGGCCCAGCTCGACCGCTTCGCGGTGAAGATGTCGATCGGCTACCCACCGTCGGCGGACGAGGCGCGAATGCTCTCCGAGCAGACGACCGAGACTCCGCTCGAGTCACTGCTGCCGGTAGCGGGCCACCACGAGCTGTCGGCGGCAATCGAGGCCGCGCGTCGGATCTTCGTCGAGGAAAGCGTCAGCCAGTATGTTGTGGCGCTGCTGCGGCACACGCGTGCCAATCGCCACCTCGCGCTCGGGGCGAGCCCACGCTCGGGGATCGCGCTGCTGCGCCTGGCAAAGGCGCGCGCGCTCGTGGAGCGCCGCGAGTTCGTCGTGCCGGACGACATCCGGGCGCTCGCACCCGCCGTGCTCTGCCATCGCCTGCTGCTCGCACCCGAGGCGCGCTCCGCGGGCCTCGAGCCCGCCGACGCCGTCCGCGAGGCACTCGACGGCACACCCGTCCCGGTGTGAGACGCCGGAGCTCCTGGTCGATCGGCCTCGGAGCCGCCGGGCTCGTCGCCTCCTGGCTGTTCGGCTCGACGCCGCTCGCCGTCGTCGGTGTCGGCTTCGTCGGGGCCGGGCTGGCCGCCCGACTCTGGGCGCGCACTGTTCGCACCTCGCTCGCGGTCGAGCGGGTCCTCGTCCCGGGTGAGCGAGTCGAGGGCGCAGATGTCGTTCTCGAGATCCGGCTCGGACAGCGGCGGCGTCTTCTCGGCGCCGCGGTCACCGTCTGTCAGCGGCTCGGTCCCCTCGAACAGGTCTTTCGGCTCGTCGCCGGACGGGCACACATCAGATTCGAGGGTCTTCCGCGCGGAAAGCACGTGCTCGGCCCGCTCACGATCGAGCTGACCGACCCGCTCGGGCTCGAGCGAGTGGGGGAGCAGCTCGGCGAGCCGGCTGTCGTGCTCGTCCGCCCCCGCATCCCGGCGCTCCCGTCGCTGTTCTCGTCGGCCGGGAGCCGCGAGCTCGGGGCCGCCCACGGAGGCCTGCGGCGGCCGACGGGATTCGAGATCCACGCCGTCCGTGATTACGTCCCAGGCGAGCCGCTTCGCACGGTCCACTGGCCCACGACGGCCCGGCGGGGGCGGTTGATGGTGAAGGAGCTCGAGGATGCAGCGCGCGAGGACGTGGCGATCGTGCTCGACCAGGACGCGGCCGGCGTGGCCGGACCGCCGCGGGGCAACAGCTTCGACGCGGCGGTACGCGCGGCCGGCGCGCTTGCGCTCGCGCATCTGCGTACGGGCAGACGGGTCGTCATCGTCGGATCGGGTGCGCCGTCGCAGCCGATCCGGCTGCGTGCGCTCGGCGACGACTGGGAGACGGCGCTCGACGAGCTCGCGACGATCGAGCCGAAGCCGGGTGCGCACGTGGAACGGGCGCTCGCGCCTCGCTCGGCGGTGGTCGGCGCGCGCGAGATCACGGTCGTCACCGCGCGGCCGGAACGGGTGACCGACGTGCTCCAGGAGCTCCGCCGCACCGGACGCACCGTGTCGCTCGTCGTCATCGCTTCGGAGACCTTCGCGGGGCGGGAACGCGCGAAGCATGCAAAGCCCGAGCTTCTCCGTGCCGCAGCGGATGGCATTCCTGTCGCCGTCGTCGTGGAGGGCGTCGCGCTCGAGCTCGCGCTCGCCGGCTGGAGGCAGGCGGTCGGTGCCTGACACGTTCGGCCAGCGGCTCGTAGCGGCGTCGGTCCCGATCGCGGTCGTCACCTTCGCGTGGGCGTCGTTCGAGCAGGGGGCGGAGCTTCGGCCCTACGGAGCCGTGGCGCTGTTGTCGCTCATGGCGGCGATCCCGCCCCTGCTGTCGATCCGGCTCGTCGTCGGGGCCGGCATGGTCACGGCCCTGCTCGTCACGCTCGGCGGCGGCACCCGCGTGGAGATCGGGCAGATCGTCGAGCGCGGGTTGAAAGACATCTACACGGCCGTCCCGCCGTTGCTCCCATCTGCCCATCACGAGCTGCATGTGCTCATCGTCCTCACCGTCGCCGCGTTCTGCGTCGTGCTCGCAGCTCTCGCAGGCCAGAGACCGTTCCTCGCCGCTGCGGTCACGGCAGCAGGCGTTGGCTGGCCAACGACGGTGGAGCCGGCGCGAAACACGGTGGCGATGGGCATTCTCGGCCTTTTCGGCGCCCTGTGGCCGCTCGTCGTCCGCGACGGACGCGCGCGTGGGACACTCGTTCCCGGGGTGGCGGCTTCGCTGCTCGTGGTCGGAGCCGCGTCGGTCCTCGTCGCCGCCGGGGCGAAACCCTCGGTGGCGGCGCTCGACTGGCAGAGCTGGGATCTCTTCGGCGAGTCGCAGGCCGGGCGCACGGTCGCGCTCGTCTGGAGCTCGAACTACGACGGGATCGACTTCCCGTCCCATCGGACGACCGTCCTCCGGATCGGCGCACCCGACCGGGCGCTCTTCTGGCGGGCGACGACGCTCGATCTGTTCACGAACGACCGCTGGCTCGAGGGGCTCTACGTCCGCGACGTGGCCGGCGCCGACCGGCTGCTGCCCGCCGACGACCTGCTGCCGCACCGGGCGTCGCGGGCATCGGGCTGGGTGAGGCAGGAGGTGGACGTGCGAGCCCTGATCGACGACCACGTCATTGCCGCGGCTCAGCCGATGCGGCTTGCCGGCGGAGCCGGGCAGCAGGTCCAGTATGACGAGGGCGGTGTGATGCGCGCGCGGGGGGGCCGTGCCGGCATGCGCCGCTACACCGTCTGGAGCTACGCGCCGAACCCGACCCCCGCTGCGCTCGACCGCCTGCCGCCGCACTACCCGGCATCCCTGGAGCGCGACGTCGATATCGGCGGGACGGTCGTACCCTGGTACGGCACACCCGGTCGTGTGGCGGTCATCCGGTCCGTCTTTCGCGACGACCGCTATCAGCAGATCTGGCCCTACCAGCCGATCTGGGAGCGGGCGCGGAAGCTGACCGCACGCGCACGGTCGCCGTTCGAGGCGACGGTCGCAATCGAACGCTGGCTGCGGGCGAGCGGGGGATTCCAGTACGACGAGCATCCACCGCTCGTGAGCGGCGAGCCGCCGCTCGTCGGATTCGTGACGGTGACGAAGCTCGGCTACTGCCAGCAGTTCGCCGGCACGATGGCTCTGATGCTCCGCTACCTCGGGATCCCGGCCCGGGTCGCGGTCGGCTTCATGAGCGGAACCTGGCAGGACGGGATCTGGACGGTCACCGATCACGACGCCCACGCCTGGGTCGAGGCCTGGTTCCCCGGCTACGGCTGGCTCAGCTTCGACCCCACCCCGGGTCGTGGGACGCTCTCCGCTGCCTACACGAACGCGTCGGACTCGGCAGACGCGGTACGTGCACTCGGGACGGGACGCTTCCTGGGGCTCCGTGCGACGCCCCCGTCGCCGTCCGTGGCGAGGGTGACGACCGCCGAGTCGACGCGTTCGCGCAAGGGTGCGCTCATCCTCCTCGTGCCGCTCGCGGCCGTGGCGGCCCTACTGCTCGCGCTCGCTGCGGCCAAGACGGGACGGCTCCTGCTTCGCAGCCGCGATCCCGATCCGCGCCGTCGGGCCTCGGCAGCCCGTGCCGAGCTCGTCGGCTTCATCCGCGACCAGGGGGTGGATGTTGCTCCCTCGGCGCCGGTGGCGGAGCTGACCGCGGAGCTACGCCGGCTCGGTGTCGCCGGGGAGGGGTTCTCCTTCGCCTTCTCGCGCGCTCGTTACGGCCCGCCAGGGCAGGCGGCCGCCGCTGCCGACGAGACGCGGCTCGAGCTGCGGCGGCTGCGAACACGACTCCGCGGACGCCTCGGGCCCGGCCGGCGACTACGGGGATTCCTGCGGTTGCGCTCGCTGCGCCATGCGTGAACCCTCAGGCACGATAGATCGATGAGCGAGGCGTACGACCTCTACCAGCTCGGTCGGGCGCGTCTGCGGGAGGGGATGGCAGCGCAGGCGACGGTGCCACTCGAGAAGGCTCGGCGGCTCGAGCCCGAGAAGGCCTCGATCCGGGAGGCGCTCGGGATCGCGTACTTCCGGATCACCGACTGGACGGCGGCCGAGCGCGAGTTCCGGAAGCTCCTCGAGCTCTCACCGGTGGACGACTACGCGCACTACGCCCTGGGCCGCTCGCTCCTCCAGCAGGGCCGCCGGGCCGAGGCCGACCGGCATCTCAAGCTCGCTCGGTTTCTGAAGCCGCGGCCGCAGGACGAGCCCGGCCTCGACGCGTAGGCATGTGGGCGACGCGGGACGGATGAATCCGTCCCCTCCAGACCGTCCCGGCCCGGTTGCTATTCCTCGCCGAGATCGGCGAGCAGCGTTGCGTAGTGTCGGTAGCGCCTCGTCGCGGCCCGGGTGAACTCGGCGACGTACTCGGACGCCGCCTCCTCGTCCAGCGTGTGGGCGTACGACTCCCGGATGTCGAGCAGACGGTCGGCGACCGCATCGACGACGAGCTGGTAGTCGCCGTAGGCCTCTTCGGCGTCCCCTGCGGATGCCGCGTCGTAGGCCTGCCTGGCTGTCGCTGCCTCCTCCAGCAACTCGGCGTCGTCGTACGCGAAGAGATCGAGCTGGCGCTCGACGAGATCGTGGAAGCGGTTGCGGCGGCGAAACATCAGGCGAGCTCCTCGTACAGGGCCCTGTGCTCGGCAGCGGCGCGGTCCCAGGTGAGAGCGTCCCGGGCTTTCGCGGCTCCGTCGCGGGCTGACGCGAGGGCATCGGGGCTGTCGAGCAGGGCGGCCAGGGCAGTCGTCAGGCCTGCGACGTCGCCGGGTGCCACGACCCGACCGGCGCCGAACGCGGCCACCGTCTCGCCGAGCCCGCCGACGTCGTAGACGACAGCCGGAACACCGGCGCCGAGCACCTGCAGCAGTGCGCCCGACTGATCGAGCTCGGCGCTGTAGGGGAAGACCGCCACCGTCGCGGCGCCGAGCGCGCGCGCCAGCTCGTCCTCGCCGAGGTAGCCGAGCCGCCACTCCGCCCGGTCGCCCGCCGCGGCGCGGAGCCCGTCGAGTGGGAGACGTGGATCTCCGGCGACGAGCAGCCGCGCCCCCGGAACCGCGAGCACGGCCTCGACAGCAGCGGGGAGTCCCTTGTAGGGGCGGATCACCCCGAGCGCGAGCACGGTGCGACCGTCGTCGGCCCGTACCGGGTCGCTCCGGGTCGCAGGATGGGGAATGACGCAGAGCTTGCGCTCGGCGACACCGAAGTCGACGAGTGTGCGGCGCCCGCGCTCGCTGTGCACGACGATGCGGTCGAAGCGGTCGAAGAGCCGCCGCCACGTACGGGTGTGACGCGCCGTCCGCCGTGGTAGCAGGTCGTGGGCCGTGAAGACGAGCGGCCGCCGCACCCGGAGGAGGAGGCTGTCGACCTCGGGTAGGGCGACCCATTGCAGGTGGACGACGTCCGCGTCGCTCGCCGTCAACTTGACGAGCGCCCGTGGGTGCCCGGCCGCCTTCGCTGCAAGCCGCAGCCGGCCGTGACCGCCGTGCGAGGAAAGGCCGTAGAGGCTCTCGTCGAAGCGGTACCCGTCGGCTCGTGGCACCGGCCCGAAACGGAAACGCGACGTCAGCAGCGTCACGTCGACCCCCGCTCGGACGAGTGCCGCCGAGAGGGAGTGATCGTAGGGGGGCGTGTAGGCGGGAGGGTCGGCGAGGAGGACGCGCATACGTCCCTAGCGTACGGGGCGGTTACCGTCCGCCTGCAGTGGAAGGCGTGCAGAATGGCGTCATGACGACGTTCGAGGAGGCGCGCGCGCAGTTCCCCGTGTTGGAGCGGGTCGTGTACCTCAACGCCGGCACGTTCGGGCCGCTCCCGAGCACGGCGGCCGAGGCGATGCGCACCTGGTTCGAGCGCGACCTCCGCATCGGCCGGAGCGGTTCGCCCTACTTCGAGGAGGTGCTGGCACTCCGTGCGCAGGTGCGCGAGCGGCTTGCCTCGTTCGTCGGCGCCGAGCCGGGCCAGGTGGCGTTGACGGCGAGCACGACGGACGGCTGCAACATCGTGCTGGCCGGGCTGGGCCTCCGCCCCGAGGACGAGGTCGTGACGACGAGCGCCGAACACTTCGGCCTGCTCGGGCCCCTGCACGCCTCGGGTGCGCGAGTGGTCGTCGTCGAGCCGGAGCCCGCCGCGATCCGCGCCGCCGTGACATCGCGGACGCGCCTGCTCGCGCTCTCACAGGTGCTCTGGACGAACGGACGCGTGTTACCGGCGCGGGCTCTTCGCGAAGAGACCGGCATCCCGATTCT
This sequence comes from uncultured Gaiellales bacterium, assembly GCA_964581085.1. GTDB lineage: Bacteria > Actinomycetota > Thermoleophilia > Gaiellales > Gaiellaceae > Gaiella. Next base: position 85,734 of record CAZOMP010000002.1, read on the forward strand.
GGTCGACGGCGCGCAGTCCGTCGGTGCCGTCCCGGTCAACGCGTGCGGACTCGACTTCCTCACGATCTCCGGCCAGAAGTGGCTTTGCGGGCCCGATTCGACGGGAGCGCTCGTCGTTGCGGAGCCGGAGCGGCTGCGTGTCGCCGCTCCGAGCTACTTCTCGCAGTCCGGCTACGAGCCGGACGGCAGCTTCGAGCCGCGCCCGGGTGCGGCCCGGTTGGAGCCGAACTGGCTACCCGGGTCCTCGCTCGCCGGCCTGCTCGCCTCCCTCGACACCCGGCCGCCGTGGGCGTTCGATCACGCGGCAGCGATGGCGCGCCGCTGCCGCGCCCTGCTCGACTCGAGGGTCACCGTGATCACGCCGAGCCCCTGCGCGACGCTCGTCGCCTTCGAGGCGCCAGGCGACCCGACCGCGCTCGTGGAAGCGCTGTTCGAGGCAGGTGTCCACGTCCGTGAGATCCCGCACACCGGCCTGATCCGGGTGTCGTGCGGTTGGTGGACATCGCTGGATGACCTCGAGCGACTCGTGGCGGCGCTTCCGGCGTGAGCCGTCGCGGAGGCCGATGCCTGTGCGGGGCGGTGCGCTACGAGGTCGACGGTCCGTTGCGGGACGTCATCGTCTGCCACTGCGTCGAGTGCCGCCGCTGGGCGGGCAGCGCCTGGGCGGCCACCGCGGCACGGCGCGACCATCTCGCCGTCGTCGCGGGCGAAGAGTCGCTGCGCTGGCATCCGTCTCCCGCCTCTGTCTCTACGGCGAGCCGGGCCAACTGCGCCGCGTGCGGCGCGGCGCTCTTCTGGGACGCCCCCGGCCGCGCCACCGTCTCGATCGCTGCCGGCACCCTCGACGACGCCTCGGGGCTCGAGCTCGCGGCGCGGATCTACGTGGCGCAGGCGCAACCGTGGGAGCCGCTCGGGACCGTGCCGGCCTACTCCGGCGGCTACCCAGGCACGGCCCCGCCGCTCGCCTGGCACTGAGCCCCTGCTTGTCGGTGGCCTGAGCGTCTTCCTAGACCGCGGCGAGGGCGTCGCCGAGGTCGCTTGTCTCGATGCGGCGGGCGGGAAGCGTCATCACGACTGTACTCGAGCTCGGGATGGCGCTGCACGATGTGGCGCCAGGTCGGCACCGTCAGCAGCACGTGAACGCCCTCTGGATCGGTCGTCCCCCACATCGCTCCATCGTGTCTTGGCTCCAGAGAGCCGGCAATTCGCACCTCGAGACACGTCCGTGCGGTTGCTCCCACCGACCGCCCACACGCGGCGACCTCGGCCTGGCGGGACGATAGGCTCGGGCGGACATGGCGAGGCCACGACAGCCGAAGCGCGCGGAGACCTACCTCCACGAGGAGGAGGCGCTGCTGCGGCCGGAGGTCGGGACGCAGGCGTCGTTTCGCAAGCGCAGGCCGCCGACGAGCTACCGCTACGACTCGTCGCTCTCGCCGGCGCTCGACTGGGACGGATCGAACCACGCGCGCGAGCTCGGCGAGTGGCTCATCGCGCAGATCGAGGAGGCAGCAGCGCTCGAGCCACCGTTCGCGTTTGCGGAGCCGCGGCGCTTCGGCGATGTCGAGGTCTCGGGGCTGCACGAAGCCGTCGCGCGGCTGAAGGCGCTGTCGCGGCCGTTCCTCGACTGGACCGGCAAGGCCGAGCGGCGCTCGCTCGACGTGCCGACGCTGCCGCTCTTCGTCCACGAGCGCCTCTCGACGAAGGCGATCCTGGAGACGCTCACAGGCCACAAGCGCGACCGGCAGCTGGAGCTGCAGCTCTTCGCCGACCCGCAGCTCTCGCTCGCCCAGCAGCTCGAGGCCTACGAGCACAGGGGCGGCTGGGTCAACCGGATGATCCTCGGCGACTCGCTCGTCGTGATGAACTCGCTGCTCGAGTACGAGGGTCTCGGCGGGCAGGTGCAGATGATCTACATCGACCCGCCCTACGGCGTCAAGTTCGGCTCCAACTTCCAGCCGTTCGTCCGCAAGCGCGACGTCAAGGACGGCGCCGACGACGACTTCACCCGCGAGCCCGAGATGGTGAAGGCCTACCGCGACACCTGGGAGCTCGGGCTGCACTCCTACCTGAGCTACCTCCGCGACCGGCTGCTGGTTGCCCGGGAGCTGCTGACGCCGAGCGGGAGCGTGTTCGTACAGATCGGGAAGGAAAACGTTCACACAGTTCGGGCGCTACTTGATGAAACCTTTGGCAGCGAGAATTCCTGCGGACTGATCTCATTTGCGAAGACGACCGGTGCCGGCAGTCCAAGTGGTGGCACGCTGCTGCTGCCCGAAACGGTCGACTATGCGCTGTGGTATGCGAGGGAACGTGACCGTGTCAAGTTTCGACAGCTCTACACGCCACGCATTCTCGGTGAGGCGGGCGCGACGCAGTACACGCTGACGTCGTCTGATGGTCGAGTCTTCGCGCACGACAACCTGACGTCTCAGACCGGTGGCCCTGGGACGACCTTCGAGATCGACTTCGAGGGCAAGAGCTTCCAACCTCGAAAGGGTGGATGGAAGACCAATCGACATGGCATGGAGCGGTTGATCGCAGCCCGTCGGCTGATGGTCGTCGGCGACAGCCTGAGATATGTCCGCTATTTCGATGACTTTCCGGTGGTGCGTCTTACGGATGCGTGGTCCGACACCGTGATTTCCGGATTCGGTGATCCGAAGGTCTACGTTGTGCAGACGATGACGAAGGTCATCGAGCGCTGCGCGCTGATGACCACCGATCCGGGCGATCTCGTCCTGGACCCAACCTGCGGCTCCGGCACGACGGCCTTCGTCGCGGAGCAGTGGGGTCGGCGCTGGATCACGGTCGACACCTCGCGCGTGCCGCTCGCGCTCGCCCGGCAGCGTCTCCTCACCGCGACGTTCCCCTACTACGAGCTCCAGGACGCAGCGCGCGGCCCCGCCGGCGGCTTCACGTACAAGCGCAGGCAGAACGCGAAGGGCGAGGAGGTCGGCGGGATCGTCCCACACGTGACGCTGAAGTCGATCGCGAACGACGAGCCGCCGGCGGAGGAGGTGCTTGTCGACCGGCCCGAGATCGAGGCGAAGATCACCCGGGTCACCGGCCCCTTCGTCGTCGAGGCGACGATCCCGACGCCGCTCGAGCTGGACGAGCCCGGGGCGGACGAGGCCGCCGCGCCGCCCGAAGGCGGATACGCCGACCGGATGCTGGAGGCGCTGCGCCGCAGCCCGCTGATCCAGGTCGGCGGCGGCAGGACGCTCGAGCTGCGCAATGTGCGCCCGCCGGCGCGGTCGCTCTCGTTCTCGGCCGAGGCGGCGCTCGCGCCCGACAACGCTCCCGTCGCGATCGTGTTCGGCCCCGAGAACGGCGCCGTCGGCGAGCGGCTCGTCTCGGAGGCGGTGCGGGAGGCGTACGCGAAGAGCTACGAGCAGCTGCTCGTGATCGGGTTCGCGATCGAGCCCAACGCGCGCGAGTACGTCGACAAGGCCGAGGCTCTCGTCGGCATCCCGGTCACCTACGTCCAGGCGACCCCGGACCTCGTGATGGGCGACCTGCTGAAGACGATGCGCTCGAGCCAGCTCTTCTCCGTGGCCGGGCTTCCCGACGTCGCCGTCCGCAAGCTACCGCCGGTCGAGAAGGGCGAGCCGGAGCGCTACGAGGTGGAGCTGCGCGGGCTCGACGTCTTCGACCCGGTCGAGATGGAGGCCGACCACCGCGCCGGCGACGACGTGCCCGCCTGGCTCCTCGACACCGACTACAACGGCATGGTCTTCCACGTCTCGCAGGCGTTCTTCCCGCGCACGGGCGCCTGGGAAAGCCTGAAGAAGGCGCTCAAGGGCGAACTCGAGGACACGGTCTGGGGCCACCTCGCGGGCACGACGAGCGCGCCGTTCGAGGCGGGCGATACCGGCGAGATCGCGGTGAAGGTGATCGACGACCGCGGCAACGAGCTGCTCGTCGTGAAGCGCCTCTCGGAGGCGGAGTGAGCGCGGCGCTACGCGGCTGCGAGCACCGGGGCGAGGTCGGCGGTCTCGAGACGGCTGCCGTCTGGCAGCGTCACAACGACCTTGCCCTCCTGCTCGAGGATCCAGCGCGCATTCACGATGGTCATTGCGATGAGTTCCCCACGCTCGCCAAACTGGAGGTAGTGCCCCTCCGGGGAGGCGTCGTCGGAGGCGTTGCGGCGGGGCGTGCCAGCCCAGAGGTAGAGGACATCCGCCTCGCGGTCATAGCTCACATCGTCGAAGGCGATGCCTCCGATCGTGACGATGTCTCGGTACTCGTCGATCACGGTATGGACCTCCGTGGAAACGCGGTGACGATGAAGCCGCGCCCACCCTCGTAGTGTACGACCACCCTGATCCACCGACTCTGCCGCGGCGACCGGCCGTAGAACCACTCCTGCCCGGGCTTGCGCGCCGGAAGTCGCTCGTGCGGGTGGCTGACGGCGGCGAGGACAAGGCTGCGTCTCAGCTCTCCATGCTTGTCCACGATGTGACGCCACCGCTCGAACGTGAGCACGACGCACCGGCCGTCCGGATCCGTTGTCTGCCACATCCCACGATGCTGCCTGGCGTTCTCAATTCCGACAATGCGCTCCTCGAGACCCGTCCATGAGCTCGTTCGAGGTCGACACGCCGATCCTCTGCTCGCCCTACGCCGAGCCCGCCGAGCACTGGTGGATCGAGGAGGGGCGCATGCCAGAGCGGCGCGAGGGTCGCCGCCCGGCCGGGTACTGGTACCGCGACCCAAAGGTACCGGAGCCCGAGGAGGGGTTCACGCGTGGCGAGTGGCAGCCGCTCGACCACGTGACCCTGATCCGCGAGCGCGTCGAGGCGTGGCGGGCAGAGGGGTATCCGGGCGTCACCCGGACGACGCTCGAGCTGCTCGACTGGTGGCGCCGCGACGACCTGCGGCTGCCGCTCTTCTTCGCGCAGCGCGAGGCGGCCGAGACGGTGATCTTCCTCACCGAGGCGCGCAGCGACCTGCTCCAGGGCATCGAGGTGCCGGCCGAGCCCGGCGGCGACTTCCGCCGCTACGCGCTGAAGATGGCAACCGGCTCCGGCAAGACGACGGTGATGGCGTTGCTCGCCGCCTGGTCGATCCTGAACAAGGTGCAGGCAAGAGGAGACGCCCGCTTCTCGGACGTCGTCCTCGTCGTCTGCCCGAACGTGACGATCCGCAACCGCTTGGGCGAGCTCGACCCGAACGCCGGCGACGCGTCGATCTATCGCACCCGCGACCTCGTGCCGCCGCACCTGCTGCCTTCGTTGCGACGAGGGCGCGTGCTCGTGAAGAACTGGCACGAGTTCGAGCGCAAGGGGATGAGCGCCGGCGCGAAAGTGCAGAAGCGCGGTGTTGCCGAGACGTTCCGGGCCACGATCCAGATCGGCCCGAAGACCACCTCCGGCCGCGGCCGCCGCGTGCTGAGCGAACAGGCGCTCGAGATGGCCCTCTCGCAGGGGCTGATGAGGATCGTCGAGGACCGCCGTCCGCAGAAGGCAGAGGTGGTGGTCGAGGAGACGCGCTACGTCGAGAGCGACACGGCGCTCGTCAACCGAGTCGTCGGCCGCGAGGTCGGCGGCAAGCAGAACATCCTCGTCTTCAACGACGAGGCGCACCACGCCTACCGCATCATCCAGGCGGCCGAGGAGCCAGAGGCGGTCGAGGACGCCGAGGCGCTCGACGAGGACACCGTCGAGGAGTTCGTGCAGGAGGCGACGGTGTGGGTGGACGGGCTCGACCGTATCCATCGACTGCGCGGCATCAACGCCGCAATCGACCTCTCGGCGACGCCCTTCTACCTGGCCCGGGCGGGCGGCGACACGAACCGGATCTTCCCGTGGGTGGTGAGCGATTTCGGGCTGACCGACGCGATCGAGTCGGGGCTCGTGAAGATCCCGCAGCTGGCGGTATCCGACCCGACCGGGGAGGAGCGCGCCGCCTGGTTCAACCTCTGGCGCTGGATCATGGGGAAGCTGACCCCCCGCGAGCGCGGCGGCACGCGCGCGAATCCCCAGCCCGGCGCCGTGCTCAAGTGGGCGAACCAGCCGATCCTCGCGCTCGGCAAGCTGCGCGACGAGATGGCGACCGAGTGGGCTGCGGCTGCCGAGATGCGGCCACCCGTCTTCATCCTCGTCTGCAAGAACACGCGGCTCGCGAAGGTCGTCTACGAGTGGCTCGCCGACGGCGTCGCGCCCGACGGCGTGCCACCCGCCGACCTGCCCGCGCTGCGCAACGCGGACGGCGCGCTCAACACGATCCGGGTCGACTCGAAAGTGGTCGAGGAGACCGAGGGCTCGGGCGCGAAGGCCGACGAGCAGGCGTGGATGCGACACACGCTCGACACGGTCGGCAAGGCCTCCTGGCCCCTCGACACGGTGGGGCGCCCGGTCTATCCCGAGGGCTTCGAGACTCTCGCCGAGAAACTCGGCCGGGCACTCCACCCACCCGGCCGCGACGTGCGCTGCATCGTCTCCGTGGGGATGCTCACCGAGGGGTGGGACTGCAACACCGTCACCCACATCGTCGGCCTGCGCCCGTTCATGTCGCAGCTCCTGTGCGAGCAGGTCGTGGGTCGCGGGTTGCGTCGGCAGAGCTACGAGCTCGGCGAGGACGGCAAGCTCAGCGAGGAGATCGCGAAGGTCCTAGGAGTGCCGTTCGAGATCGTGCCGTTCAAGCAGTCGAAGACGCCGCCGCGGAAGACGAAGGAGCAGCATCACGTGCGGGCGCTGCCCGAGAAGCAGGCGTTCGAGATCGTCTTCCCGCGCGTGGCGGGCTACCAACAGGGGGTGCGGAACCGGATCGCGGTCGACTGGGAGGCGATCGCAACCGTGCGCGTCGACCCGACCCAGGTACCCGACGAGGCGATCATGAAAGCGGCGCTGCCGTCGAACTCGGGTCGGCCGGCGCTGCACGGCCCGGGCGCGCTGGAGAAGGTCGGCCTTGCGCGCTGGCGCGGCGAGGTGCGGCTCCAGGAGCGCGAATTCGATCTCGCGGGCGCCCTCACCCGTCGCTACGTCGAGCAGGAGACGTGCGAGGCGCCGGCGCACGTCCTGTTCCCGCAGATGCTCGCGATCGTGCACCGCTTCGTCGAGGACAAGGTCGTCGTCGCGGGCGGCGCAGGGCCTGTCGATGTGTTCCTCGCGCCGTACTACGGCTGGGCAGTCGAGCGGCTCGTCGAGGGAATCCGGCCCGACGCTTCGCAGGGCGAGGCACCCGAGATCCCGCGCTACGAATCGGGCCGCGGCGACGGGACGACCGCCGACGTGGACTTCTGGACGTCGAAACCCGTGTTCGAGGTGGCGAAGTCGCACCTGAACTACGTCGTCGCGGATACGAAGACGTGGGAGCAGTCGGCGGCGTACTACATCGACACGCACGACGCCGTTGCGGCGTTCGTCAAGAACCAGGGTCTCGGCTTCGCGATCCCGTACCTCCACGACGGGCAGCCGCACGACTACCTCCCCGACTTCGTCATCCACCTCACGAACGGCGTCCACCTGATCCTCGAGACGAAGGGACACGACCCGCTCGAGGAGGTCAAGGCACAGGCGGCGCAGCGGTGGGTGGACGCCGTGAACGCCGACAGGCGCCACGGGGAATGGCGGTACGTCGTGGTGCACGAGATGGCAGCGGTGTCAGCGGCAATCGACGAGGCAATGTTCCCCTGACCGTTCGGTCGGAACCGGGGGCGGGGCACGCCCGGCCCCTACGACACGCTCAGGCAGGCACCGGTAGGCCGAGCTCGGCTGCGAGCGGCTGCAGTGCCGCGATCACGTTGCGGATGTGGTCGTCGAGCTCGAACCCGAGCAGCTCGGCGCCCGCGTAGACCTCGTCGCGATGGACGCCGGCGGCGAACGACGGCTGCTTCAGCTTCTTGCGTACCGACTTCGGCTCGAGCCCCTCGAGCCCCGTGGGACGCACGAGGCCACAGGCGTGGATGAAGCCGGAGAGCTCGTCGCACGCGAACAACGTCTTCTGGAGGAGCGTCTCGCGTGGGATCTGTAGGTGCTCGGCGTGTGACAGCACGGCCGTGATCAGGACCTCTGGATAGCCGGCCTCGCGCAGGATCGGCGCCCCATCCTGGGGATGCTTGTCGAGCGTCGGATGGATCTCGTAGTCGAAGTCGTGGAGCAGCGCTGTGCAGCCCCAGAGCTCCTCGTCCTCGCCGAAATGCCGCGCGTACCAGCGCGTCGACGCCTCGACGGCAAGCGCGTGGCGGAGCAGCGATTCGCTTTTCGTGTACTGGCTGAGCGTCGCCCAGGCGTTGTCGCGGGTCACCTCCATGGGCCACGGTACGATAGCGCCCGCCTCATGCAGTCGTTCGTCATCCAGGGCGGTCGCCCCGTCTCCGGCGTCATCCGTGCGTCGGGCAACAAGAACGGCGCCCTCCCGATTCTGGCCGCGTCCATTCTCGCCTCCGCGCCGGTCGAGTTGACGAACGTGCCGCGGATCCGCGACGTCGAGGTGATGGTGGAGCTGCTCGCCGACCTCGGCGCCGACGCCTCGTGGAGCGGGCGAAACGAGGTTCGCGTCGACTCGAGCGGTGTCACCAAGACCGAGCTCGACCCGGACCTCTGCCGCGAGATCCGGGCGTCGTTCCTGCTCGCGGGACCGCTGCTCGCGCGCCATGGCCGCGCCGTCGTGCCCCCGCCGGGCGGCGATGTGATCGGCCGCCGCCGACTCGACACGCACTTTCACGCGTTTGCGGAGCTCGGGGTGGAGATCGAGGTCAACGGTGCCTACGAGCTTCGTGCCCCGCGGCTGCGCGGCAAGCGGATGTACCTCGACGAGGCCTCCGTGATGGCGACCGAGAACGCGATCATGGCGGCGGTGCTCGCGCAGGGCGAGACCGTCGTCGGCCATGCCGCCTGTGAGCCTCACATCCAGGATCTCTGCCGCTTCCTCGCCTCGCTGGGAGCGAATATCACGGGGATCGGTTCGAACGTGCTCCACATTCAGGGCGTCGAGCGCCTCGGCGGCGGCTCGCACCGGATCGGTTCCGAGCATGTCGAGGTGGCGAGCTTCGCCGCCCTCGCCGCCGTCACGGGCGGCGACCTCACGATCGACGACGTCGAGCCAGATGACCTCTTCGCGATCGTGCCGGCCTTCCGCAAGCTCGGCATCGAACTCGAGGTGGGGGAGAGCAGCCTCCGTGTTCCACCCGGCCAGGAGTTGCGTGTCGTCGACGACTTCGGAGGACAGATCCCGAAGATCGAGAGCGGCATCTGGCCGGCGTTCCCTGCCGATCTCACCTCGATCGCGGTCGTCGCCGCGACGCAGGCGAGCGGCACGGTGCTCGTCTTCGAGAAGATGTTCGAGAGCCGCCTCTTCTTCGTCGACAAGCTTGTCTCGATGGGAGCCCGGATCATCCTTTGCGACCCCCACCGCGCCGTCGTCACCGGCCCCGCCAGGCTCGTCGGGCAGCGTCTCGAGAGCCCCGACATCCGCGCCGGCATGGCGATGGTGATCGCCGCCCTCTGTGCCGAGGGACGCTCCACGATCGGCAACATCCGCCAGATCGACCGTGGCTACGAGCGGATCGACGAGCGCCTGCGCGCCCTCGGCGCCGACATCGAGCGCGCCGAGCTATGAGCGGCGCCCGGCTCATCCCGGGGAGCGGCCGGGTCAACGTCGCCACGGGCGTGCCGCTGCTCGACCATCTGCTCGTGGAGCTCGCCCTCGCGGGCCGTTTCGACCTGACACTCGAGATCGCGCCGAACGAGCCGGTTGCCGAGGTGGACGCGGCGGGCTCGGCCCTCGGCGAGGCACTGGTGCCGCTGCTCGCTCCACGCGCGCACGGCAACGGAACGATGCTCTCGGCGGAGGCGCTCGCCGTCGTCGCCGTGGAGGCATCGGGGCGGCCGCTGCTCGCCACGAATGCCGATCTCCGAGGCGCCGGGGGCCTCGGCACCGATCTCGCTTCCCGCTTCCTCACCGCGCTCGCGCAGGCAGCGTCGCTGACGCTCCACGTGCGGCTCGTCGAGGGAGAGGAGAGCGATCATGTGCTCGAGGCGATCTTCAAGGCCCTCGGCGTTGCGCTCGCTGCGCTCGTGCGCGATGCTGCGGCCCGCTGACCAGAGGAGAAACCGTGGGAGCAAAGGAGGAACCGTGGAGAAGACCGTGATCCGGACCGAGGCCGCACCCGCTCCGTTCGAGGGTGCTCCCTACAACCAGGCGGTCAGAGTCGGTGACCTCGTCTTCGTTGCCGGCCAGCTGGGCCTGCGCCCGGGCGGAGGCGGCGTCGAAGGCGACGTTGCGACCCAGACCGAGCAGGCGCTGAGCAACGTCGCCGCCATCCTGGAGGCGGCGGGCAGCTCGATGGCGAACCTCGTCAAGACAAGCGTGTTTCTCACCGACCTCGGCGATTTCGCCGCCATGAACGAGGTGTATGCCCGGCACGTGGGCGATCGTCCGCCGGCCCGATCCACGTTCCAGGTGGCTCGGCTGCCGTCCGACGCCCTCGTCGAGATCGAGGCCGTCGCGCACGTCTGACCCGGGCGCCCGATGTCGACCGCGATCCGTGCCTACATCCGCTCGCTCGGCATCGACGCCTACGTCGTCGGTGGCGCGGTCCGCGACCAGCTGCTCGGGATCCGACACCGGGACGAGGACTTCCTCGTCCCCGGCGTCGACCAGGCGGGATTGCGCGCCCTGCTCGAGCCGCACGGCCGCGTCGAGGCGATGGAGGTGCACGGCCAGCTCGTCGGCGTCCGCCTGCATCCGAACGACCGCGCGATCCGCGCGCTCGTGCCCGCCGGGATCGAGCTCACCCCTCCGCGGGCAGAGCGGTCGACGGGGCCCGGCCACCGCGACTTCGCGATCGTCAGCGACGCCTCGATCGGCCTCTCCGAGGACATGGCCCGCCGTGACTTCACGATCAACGCGATGGCGATCAGGCTCGAGGACGGGACCCTCGTCGATCCCTTCGGAGGCGTCGCCGACCTCGACCGCAGGCTGCTGCGCACCGTTGCGCCGGGGAGCTTCGAGGACGATCCGCTGCGACTCGTCCGCGCGCTGCGATTCGTCTCCCAGCTCGACTTCGACCTGGCGCCCGGCATGGAGGCTCAGATGCGCGGCGCCGTCCCGGGTCTTGCACACGTGTCGGCGGAGCGGATCGGGGGCGGGATCAAGGCCGACGCGATGGGTGAGCTGTCGAAGCTCTTGCTCGGCGCCCGTCCGCAGCGGGCGCTCCAGCTTGCGCGTGACACGGGTGTGCTGACCGAGATCGTCCCGGAGTTCGCCCCGGCGATCGGCTTCGAGCTCGACTCCGAGCGTCAGCCGCTCCCGCTCGACGAGCACGTGTTCGCGGTCGTCCAGCATGCGGCCGATGCGGGGGCCTCGCTGGAGGTGCGGCTCGCATGTCTGCTGCACGACCTCGGCAAGCCGGCCGAGTCCCGCGACGACGAGCGTTCGGAACACGCGCGCCTCGGCGCGACGCTCGCACGCGGTGTACTGACACGGCTGCGGTATCCGACACGCGTCCGCGACCACGTCGTTGCGATCGTCGGGGCGCACGACTTCCCGCCGGCGGAGATCGCGGACGCGCGCGCCGCCCGCCAGTTCCTTGCCGCCCATGGAGAGAAGCTCGCGCTGGAGCTGATCGCCCACAAGGAAGCCGACCTCGCGGCCAAGCACGTGGCGACCTCGGAGCTGGCCGCGGTCGCACGGGCCCGGGCACTCGTGGAGCAGGAGCGCTCCCAGCCCCACCGCGTCGCGGACCTGGCTGTCGGCGGCAGCGACCTGATCGGGATCGGCTTCGTCGAGGGGCCTGCGCTCGGTGAGCTCTTGCGGATGCTGCTCGACGAGGTGGTCGAGGACCCGTCCCGCAACGAGCCGGACTGGCTGCTCGCGCGCGCCGCCTCGGAGCTCGCGTGAACGCCGACGCGATCCGCGATGCCTACGCGGCGGTCGTCGCGGAGGCGGGGCCGGACGTCACCGTCGTCGCTGCGACGAAGTACGTGCCAGTCGACGCCTTCGGCCTCCTGGCCGAGGCCGGCCTCCCGGTCGTGGGGGAGAACCGGGCCCAGGACATGCAGCGCAAGCACGAGCTCTACGGCGGGAGCTTCCGCTGGCACTTCATCGGGGCGCTCCAGTCGAACAAGGCAAAGCTCGCAAACGCGTTCTGCGAGCTCGTGCACGCGGTGGACACCGACTCGACCGCTCGCCGCCTCACGGTCCCGTGGCTGCTCGAGGTCAATCTCGCCGGCGAGGAGTCGAAGGGCGGTGTCGCCGAGTCGGAGATCGAGACGTACCGGGAGCGGTATCCGTTGCTCGGCGGACTCATGACCATGCCTCCGTTTGCCGACGATCCGGAGCTGAGCCGTCCGACCTTCCGCCGGCTCGCGCAGCTCGCACGCGACCACGGGCTCGCGCAGCTCTCGATGGGGACGTCACAGGACTGGCGCGTTGCGGTCGAGGAGGGCGCCACCCTGATCCGTGTAGGAAGCACGTTGTTCCGGTAGCTCCGTTACGATCGGCGGGTCATGGGCTTCTCGGACGTCTGGAACCGCACTCTTGTCTACTTCGGCATCGCCGAGGACGAGGAATGGGACGAGGACGGGCTCGAGACGCAGGAAGAGCTGGAGCGTGAGTATCGCCAGCGCTCGAGCCGGCAGAACGTCCGCCGGTTGCCGCGGCGCCGCGAGCCGGAGGGCTGGACCGACGAGAGCGCGAGCATCGAGGCAGCCGCCGCCTCGCCCGCAGCGCCGTCGAGCCGGTCGTCCCGGCCGACACGTCTGCGGGCGGCCGAGGCGGGCCGCTCGAGCGTGCACCTCGTGCTGCCGCGGAGCTTCAACGACGCCCAGCAGATCGCCGACAAGTTCAAGGACTCGGTGCCGGTGATCCTCAATCTCCAGAGCGCCGACAACGAGCTCTCGAAGCGCCTGATCGACTTCGCGAGCGGGCTCACCTACGCGCTCAACGGGAGCATGCAGCGGGTCGCCGACAAGGTCTTCCTGCTGACCCCGCGCAACGTCGAGGTCTCGGCCGAGGAGCGAGCGAGGATGCTCGACAAGGGCGGCTTCTTCAACCAGGCCTGAGCTGAGCTCGGCCTGCAGGCTCAGGGCTGGAGCCCGGGCAGACCCCAGATCCCCGGATCCTCCCGTCCGAGCCGCCAGAGTCCGACGCGGAGCCCGAGCGAGCGCGCGAGGTCGAGCCGCTTCGCGAGCGAGGCGGCATCGACGTACCAGACCTCGTGCGGAACGCCGCCACTGTCCGTGTAGCGGAAGAACGGCGCCTGCGAGACGGGATCGACCGAAGGTGTCGCCCCGTACTTGGCGGCCAGGGCCGTCACGTCCGCGTACTCGAGCGGGGTGCCGGGATGGGCCGTGCCGCCGCCCGCCGGCCAGTCGATCCCGTAGAGGCCGAAGCCGAGCACGAAACGGTCGCGGAGCGGCCGGGCGGCGACGTAGCGCGCCACTGCGGCGAGCCACGGCATGTCGTCGATCGCCCCCGGAACGGAGGTCGACCAGTGGATGCCCCAGGCCATCACGAGCACGACGTCTGCCGATGCTGCGAGCGCGTCGTAGTCGAAGAACGTCGAACGTGGATGGTTTGGCACATCCTTGAACTTGGGCGAGACGTCGACGGAGAGCGCCTTGCCGGAGGCGTGGAGGCGGTCGGCCAGGTCGTGGATGAAGCTCGAGAAAGCACTGCGGTCGGCGGCAGCGCCCGCCTCGAAGTCGATGTTGGCGCCGTCGTACCCGTTCGCGACGACGGTGCCGGTGATGCCGGCGATCGTCGCCTCGCGCAGGCTCGGGTTGTGCAGGATGGCGCTGAGCGTGGCGGTCCGCTGGCAGTTCCAGCGCGCGTGCACCTTGACTCCGCGGAGTCTCGCCCAGCCGGTCACGAGCGGGTCGTCGCTACCGGCGAAGCTGCCGTCCGCGTTGCAGTCGAAATAGGTCGGGATCACGGTCCCGATCTGGCCGTACCGCTGCTGGAACCCGACGAAGCTCTGATCCGTGCTGGCGAGCAGGAAGGCGTAGGCGCCGCCGGTCGACTGCGGTGGAGCCATCGTCGTCGCGGTCGCAGGGGCAGACTCGCCGCTGCGATAGCCGAGCGAATCGACCGCGACGACCGTGAACGAGTACTGCGAGGCGGGGAAGAGGTTGCCGACGCGCAGCGAGGTGGCCGGAGTCTGGGCCACGACGGTCCCGTTGCGGCGCACCTGATAGGAGAGCCGGACCCCGCCGCTGCCGCTACTCGGCGACCAGGAGAGATCGATCGCGCGGTCGGAAGCGGCCGCCGCGCCGAGACCCCCCGGGACGGTCGGCGCGGTATGGCCGCGCGCAATCGTCGTCGGCCGCGAGAGGGGGCTCAGCTTGCCGCGGCTGTCCACGGCAGCGACCCTGACGACGGCCTTCCGCAGCGGCGGCAGCGGGATGACGATGCTTGGCTTCTTCACCTGTCCGACGGAGACCCCGTCGCGGAAGACGCGGTAGCCGATCAACCGGCCCTCGCCGCGTCTCGACCGGGACCAGGCAACGTGGACGCCGTCGGCCTGCTCCTGCACGGTCACGTTCTGTGGTGTCGTCGGTGGCCGCCAGAGCACCCGTCGCACGATCGCCGCCCGGCAGGGCACCGTCGCGCCACTGCGCAGCGCGACGCGGACGCTGAGGGTGACCTTGCGGCCCGGCGTGATCCTGACCCTGAGCGCACGGGCGCGCGTCTGACCGACGACGCGGGCATTCCGGAAGACCCGGTAGCCCGCGGCGTTCGCCGGCAGCGAGTGCGGCCTGCGCCAGCGCAACACCCCGGACGTCATTCCGGGCTTGCGGGTGAACGTGAGCCCTCCCGGCCGGGAGCAGCCGGCGGTCGCGGCCACAGCGGAGGCCGGGCTGCTGTCGACCGTGACGGCGAGCGTGAAGAGCCCGACGGCGAGAGTCGCCGTCGTCAGCAAGAGTCTTCTCATCTCGTCCGCCAGAGCTCCGACAACGTCACCGTCCGGTAGCCCCGCTCGCGTAACCCGCGGAGCATCGGGGAGAGCGCCTGCACCGTCGCCCAGCGGTCGCTGCCGCCGTCGTGGAGCACGACGACGCTGCCCGGCCGCACGCCGGCGAGGACCCGTGCGGCGATCGTCGCCGGCCGGCGCGAGTCGAAGTCGCGCGGGTCGAGCGACCAGAGCGCGGTCGAGAGCCCGGCCGACCTGGAGACGCGGGCGTCACGCGCGACAGCCTCGCGGTAGGGTGGCCGCGAGAAGCAGGGGCTCACGCGGGCGGCTCCCCTCACGGCCGCGCTCGTGCGCAGCAGCTCCGTGCGTAGCGCAGCTGTGCCGATCCGGGAGCCGTGGCGATACGACCAGGTCCCGTTCCCGATCTCGCTCCCGTCGAGCACCATCCGCCACAGCAGCCGCTCCCGGCCCGCGATGTTCGCGCCGGTGACGAAGAACGTCGCACGTGCCCGGTTGCGGGCGAGCACGTCCAGCACCTGCGGCGTGTAGACCGAGGGGCCGCCGTCGAATGTGAGGGCCACCACCTTGCCCGCGGCCGGGTTCGCGGTCCGCGGCGACACGGTGAGCGGCGGGCAGACCTCGGCAGCCGCTGCGGCAGCCAGCAGGCGCGGTCGGTAGGGAACGTCGAGGCCGCGCTCGCGGAACGCAGCGCGCGTGAGCCGCTCGGCGGCGTTCAGGCGGGCGAGCAGCTGCGCCGCCGTCTGGTCCTGCACCTCGAGCCGGTGGACGTGCATGGGGTCGTCCCGGGGCAGCGCGAAGCGCCAGCCGGACTGGTCGTCCTGGTCGAACGCGACCTCGACGTGCCGACGCAGCGCCCGCTGGACGGCGTCGACGACGCCGCGGCGGCGGGCGTTCTGACCCCAGTCGCCGTACGGGTAGGAGAAGGCGGCGCCGACCGAGCCGTCGCGGCGGAGCAGCTCCTCGTTGTGGGCCAGGTCGGCGCCGATCCGCGCCTCGAACGACGGGATGGGTTCGCCCGGTAGCGGATTCACGAGCGCCGACACGGGCGGTCGGCCCTTGACGTCGTCGTAGCGGTGGTGGAGGTCGTAGGTGTGGTTCGCGAGCTCCCAGCGGCCCGTCCGCGCGAAGGCACGCAGGTGCTTCCAGGACTCGTAGTAGAAGCTGACGCCGTTCGCCGCCTTGCCGATCACGAACATCGTCGCCTTCATGCCGGTGTCGCGCAGGATCGGATCGGCCTGGATCATCGCGTCCGTCCGACCGTCGTCGAAGGTGATCAGGATCGGCTTGCGCGGGAGCAGGCGAGGCGAACCGGTCTTCAGGTAGCGCGCGAGCGTGTGCGTCGTGATGGCGGTGAACCCGGCGAGCCTGAGACCCTCCATCTGCTGGGCGAAATGCGTTCGGGTGACCACGTAGCGGCGGCCCGCGAGCTCGCCGGCCGAGCGTCCGATGCCGTGGTAGACGAGTACCGGCACACCGCGGACCCGCGCGGGTGCCTCGGCGCGAGCGAGCTGTGCGGTACGGCTGTCGAGACCCGGCGTCGCCGGCGCTGCGATCGCGTAGCGGGCCCGCAGGTACATGAGGTAGCCGTCGTCCGTCCGCGCCATGTAGGCCCAGATCGGGATGACGCTGAGCGGCAGCATGATCAGCCCGAAGGCGCTCTCGGCGATCCAGCGAGGACGGTCGGAGTCGCGCCGCCAGATACCTCTCATGCAGCGGGCTCCTCGAGCAGCGGGCCGACCACCTCGACCTCGCCGCCGGTGGCCTCGCTGTGGGTGGAGGCGCGGGTGCCCCAGCCCGTGTTGCGGATCGTCGCCAGCGCGTAGTAGGTCTGCCAGACGAGGAAGGCCATGTAGATCGCGACGAACGTGATCCCGTGCCACCAGAGCGGACTGCGCCGCACGATCGCGTAGTAGAGCGAGTACAGCACCGCCATCACGTAGGCGCCGACGAGGTAGAACAGCGGGCTGCCGACCCCGACGGCGCGGAACCAGACGGAGTGGAGCACCACGATCGGCGCCACCCAGGGGAAGATGCAGCCGAGATAGGTGAGGATTGCCGTGACGGGGTGCTTGCGCCAGATGAACGACGAGACGTGCAGCGACTCCCGCAGCCACGACTTCTTCCAGCGCAGCTGCTGGACGCCGAACACGCGCAACCGTTCCGGCACGAGCGTGTGGGACTTCGCCCGCGACTGGTACGTGATCCGCCACGTCTTCAGCACGTAGTTCGTGAGGGCACGGTCGTCGCCGAAGGTGGCCTGGCGACCGAGGAAGCGCTGCGTCTCCCACCGCTCGAGCACCTGCATGATCGCACTGCGCCGGTAGGCGGAGAAACACCCGGACGCGCAGGTGACGGCGCCGAAGATGGACTCCGAGCTCTTGATCACCCGGAAGGCGATGAAGTAGCGGACCTGCTGCATCCGCGTCAGCCAGTTGCTCGTCTTGTTCAGGACCTCGGCATGGCCGACGACGGCACCGACCCGCTCGTCGGCGAAGTCCGCCACGAGCAGGGCGAGCCCGTCCGGCTCGACGACGGAGTCCGAGTCGATGAAGACGCAGATCTCGCCGCTCGAACGCCTGATTCCCTCGGCCATCCCTGCTCGCTTGCCCCGGTTCTCGGGGAAGCGGACGCAGACCACCTGCGGGTGGCGCTCGCGGGCAGCGAGCATCCGCTCCCAGGTCGCGTCTGTGGAGCCGTCGTCGACGACCACGACCTCGACGAGCTCGGCCGGGTAGTCGCTCGTGAGGCAGGCGTCGATCGTCGCCTCGATGCACTCCTCCTCGTTGAAGGAGGGGATCACGATCGAGCAGGTGGGCCGGTAGCCGGTGTCCGGTGTGGGCCGGTAGAAGGGTGCGAGCACGAAGCGCGCGCCCACGTAGACGGTCACGCAGAGCGAGTAGGCGTAGAAGAACGGGTCGTGCAGGAAGATCGCGAGGCCCGCGTCCTTGGCGACCCAGATCCAGTAGAGCAAAGCCAGTGCGTAGACGACACAGGCGAGCTGGATCAGACGTGAGGCGCCGCGGACGAGCAGGGAGCGGCGCAGCCGGGGCGGTAGCGCGGCGGTCGACTCGTCGAGCGGCCGGAAGGGGGCGAGATGCAGCCGCGGATCGGGCGCGCCGGCAGCGTGGAGCGCCGCCGGTCCCACGGCGCCTGCGTTGCCCTGCTCGTCCTCACCCCGTCCGTCGCGCTCGCCTACCGCAGAGTCGGCAGCGTTCAACGTCCGGAGAGGAGTGGCGGCTCTCCTCCCACGCATGGCGCATCGGCAGGTGCGGCGGCCGGTCGATCCCCAGGACGAGGGAACCGTCTCGTGCCTGCCGCGCCAGGGCTCGTGCTCGTCGGATTCCCTCGTTCGAGGGTCCAGGCCACGACGACGGCACCCGAAGCCAGCAGGACCTGCGGTGCGGCGGTTTCGGTAGTCCCGACCTCTGCGGCACGGAGGTGGAGAGATGGAGGTTCACGCAGGGCCGTCAGCCCCGGTGCGCGGGTTCGAGTCGTCCTCGATTCTCGCCGTCTGCCCCGAGCCCCACTGCGGCCAGCTGACCATGGGTGGTACGTGCGTCAGGCACGACCCGCTGGAGGTGCCCGTCTATCCTCGGGGGCGGCCGTTCGAGCGGACCGACACGCGAGCCGGCGGGGCCGACGTGTAGCCGGGTCACGCGCGACGGAGGGCGCCTACCGGGCGCCAGTCCGGCAACGGGCCGCAGGGAACGGTTCTCATGCGACGAATCCGCTTCAGGTGGGCTCGGCCGACACTGTTTTCCTGCTCGCGGACACCGCCACCTCGGTGCAGCGTTTCGTCGCGGTCTTCTTCGACGTCTACATCCTGCTCATCCTGGCCTGGGTGCTCACGTCGTGGATCCGGTTGCCGTATTCCCTGCACCGCGTGCAACGATTCCTCGACGATGTCTGCGAGCCGTACATCCGCGTCTTTCGGCGCGTGCTCCCGTCGGTCGGGCCACTCGACCTGTCGCCGATCGTGGCAATCGTCGCCCTCTACGTTGCCCAGCGGCTGCTGGTCGGCCTGATCGGGCGCCTGCTGTAGGAAGGAGAAGCACGCTCATGGCACTCACCCCCGTCGAGGTTAGGCACATCCAGATGAAGCGCGGCCTGTTCGGCTATCGCAAGTCGGCCGTACACCGCGTCATGGAAGACATCGCAGACAGTTTCGAGACCGTGTGGCGCGAGCGGTCGCAACTCGTCGAGCGGGTCGAAGAGCTCGAGACCGAGGTCGCCCGCCACGTCGAGTTGGAGGGTCTGCTGCGCTCCACGCTCGTCTCCGCCGAGCGGGCGTCGCGTGACCTGAAGGAGGCGGCGCGCAAGGAAGCGGACGTGATCGTCACGGAGGCGAACGCCGAGGCGCGGAAGGTACTCCGGGACGCGATCACGGAGAAGGAGCAGCTGATGACCGACGTCCGCCGCGTGCAGGCGCTGCTGCGGACGGCTCTCGTCGTCGTCGACGAGGCGCCCAGGACCGGCCGTGAGAAGGCGAACGAGACGGTCGAGCCGCCGACACTCGAGAAGGTCGAGGCTGCGCCCGAGCCGGCCGAGAGGGTCGGGTCTGCGCCCTGGCCGGGTGTGCCGCGTGCGGCCGTGACGCTTCCCGCCCCGGCCGCCGAGGAACCCGAGGGAATCCGCAAGCTCGCCGGCTGACGCCAACTAAGCTTGGGGCCATGGAGCCCCGCCCGATCCGACTCGCACTGCGGGTCTCGCCCGGAGCCGGCAGGTCGGCCGTCGTCGGCCGACACGGCGAGGCGTGGAAGCTCCGGATCGCCGCGCCTCCAGAGCGTGGCCGCGCCAATGCTGCCGTGATAGACCTGCTCGCGACGTCCCTCGATGTGCGCCCGACCGACGTCAGAATCGTCGGGGGCGGCGCCTCTCGCGACAAGCTCGTCGAGGTCGCCGGGATCACATCGGCAGAGGCGAAGCGGCGTCTTGCACGCGCCGGGAAAGGAGCGACGTCATGACGATCGACCTCGCCAGGCGCCGGGCCGAGCTGCTTCTGCTGCGGGAACGGCTCCTGCGCTCCTCCGCCGAGCTGTCTGCCGACGACAGCGGCGAGGGTGAGATCAACTCGGCCGCAGGCGACCAGCACATGGCCGATCACGCCTCGGATCTCGTCGACCACGAGATCGATCTGTCGCTCGTCGAGAACGTCGGCAGCGTCGTGGACGAGATCGACGATGCGTTGTGGCGGATCGAGGACGGCACGTACGGGCTCTGTGCCGTCTGCGGCGCCCGGATTCCGGAAGAGCGCCTCGATGCGGTCCCGTACGCGACGCTCTGCCTCGACGACAAACGCAGGCAGGAGCGGGATTGAGCGAGCCCGCCCGCAGCGACCCACCACCGCGGGTCGACGTACGTGTTGGCTCGTCGACGAACGCGCTACGGCCGATCTCGAGCGCCGAGCGGCCACTCGGGGCCGGCCCCGCCCAGTGGGCAGCTCTCCTCGTGATCGCCGCCACGGCCGTCGTCGCCGATCAGCTGACGAAATGGCTCGTCTCGAGCCGCCTTCCGCTGGGCGAGGCAGCGGCCTCGATCGGTCCTTTCAGCATCCACCATGTGCAGAACTCCGGCATCGCCTTTGGCCTCTTCGCGAACTCCACGACAGCAGTGATCGTGCTCACGTCGGCAGCCGTGACGGCGATGCTCGTGTTCTTCGCTCGCAGCGCGCAGCGGCATCCGCTGCTGCCGATCGCGCTCGGCCTCGTGATCGGCGGCAGCGTCGCGAATCTGATCGATCGGGTCCGCCTCGGACACGTGACCGACTTCCTGGACTTCCGCTACTGGCCGGCTTTCAACCTCGCCGACAGCTTCATCGTCGTCGGCGTGGCGCTCCTCTTCGTCTCCTTCGTCGCGTCTGACCGGACGAGCGCGCGCGTTGGCACCGCTCCGCTTTCGCGTCCCTGAGCAGGAGGCGGGGGCGCGGCTCGACCGCGTGCTCGCCGGCCGGCCGGAGATCGGTTCCCGTGGGCTCGCCGGGCGGCTTCTCGACGGCGGTGGAGTCCTCGTGGACGGGGAACGGCGTCCGAAGAGCTTTCGGCTCACGGGTGGGGAGGAGATCGACGCGGAACTCCCCGAGGCCAACCAACTCGAGCCGGAGGCGATCGAGATCCCTGTCGCCTGGGAGGACGAGCACCTCCTGGTCGTCGACAAGCCTGCCGGCCTCGTCGTGCACCCCGCCGGCTCGACCACGAGCGGGACCCTCGTGCACGGGCTGCTCGCGCTCGGCGCCGAGGGAGGTGAGGATGACGACCGGCCGGGCATCGTGCACCGGCTCGACCGCGACACGTCGGGACTCCTCGTCGTGGCCCGGTCGGACAGGGCACACGGAGCGCTGCAGGAGCTGATCCGCACACGCCGGCTGGAGCGGACCTACAGCGCCCTCGTACGCGGCCTCCCACGTTCCCGCACCGGACGGATCGAGGCACAGATCGGACGTGACCGCCGGGACCGCACACGTCATTCACTCGACACGGCGACACCACGAGACGCCGTCACATGGTTCGAGGTGGTGGAGCGGATGCGCGCCCACGCGCTGCTCGACGTGCGCCTCGAGACTGGACGGACGCACCAGATCCGCGTGCACCTGGAGGCGATCGAGCTTCCGGTCAGCGGCGACCCGGTGTACGGCGTGCCGGGCGACCTCGGGCTCGACCGTCAGTTCCTGCACGCCCGGAGGCTCCGCTTCGCACATCCGTTCACGGGCGCCGAAGTCGACGTCGAAGCGCCGCTGCCGGCCGATCTCGTGGATGTGCTCGAGCGGGCCCGCGCGGGCTGAGCGACCGCTACCATTCGCGCGTTACGTCCCGTCGACCCGGCGATCAGCGCCCGGGGCGGTGGTGCCGGACGCCCACCGTGGGACGCCGGTTCCGCCCAGGCCCGCCGGAGCAGCACCTCAAAACCACGAGAAAGGGGCTGGTCCCGTTGGCAGTCGTCTCCATGAAGGAGCTGCTGGAGGCTGGAGTTCACTTCGGCCACCAGACGCGCCGCTGGAACCCGAAGATGAAGCGCTTCATCTTCACCGAACGCGGCGGCATCTACATCATCGATCTGCAGCAGACGCAGCAGCTCGTCGAGGAAGCACACGATTTCGCCCGGAACATCGCCGAGCGCGGCGGCACGATCCTGTTCGTCGGCACCAAGAAGCAGGCCCAGGACGCTGTGCGAGGCGAGGCCGAGCGCGTGGGGATGCCCTACGTCGCCAACCGCTGGCTCGGCGGCCTGCTGACGAACTGGCGCACGATCTCCGATCGGATCGGCTACCTGCACGACCTCCGTCGTCTCAAGACCGACGCCCAGCTCGAGCTGCTGCCGGCCAAGGAGCGCATCATGATGGAGGCGGAGCTGGAGAAGCTCGAGTCCAACCTCGGCGGCGTCGCCGACATGAAGCGTCAGCCGGACGCCGTCTTCATCGTCGACCTCAAGAAGGAGGCGCTCGCGGTGCGCGAGGCACGGCGCCTGCGCCTGCCGGTGATCGCTCTCGTCGACACGAACTGCGACCCGGATGAGGCCGACTTCGTGATCCCTGGCAACGACGACGCGATTCGCTCCTGCTCGCTGATCGTGAAGGCGATCGCCGACGGGATCGCCGCGGGCCAGAGCAAGGTCTCCGTGCGCGACTTCACCCCGGCCGCGGCCGCGAGCACCGACGACGCCGATGCCGCTGCGGAGGCGCCTACGGAGGAAGCGGCGGAGCAGCCCCCGGCGTCGCCGGCACCGCAGGAGCCCGCGCCGGTCGCCGCCGGCGAGGAGCCGCAGACGGAAGTGGAGGAGACGGCGTGACCGAGATCAGCGCAGGCCTCGTGAAGGAGCTCCGCGAGCTCACCGGCGCCGGGATGATGGACTGCAAGCGGGCGCTGCAGGAGACGGACGGAGACATCGACGCCGCCCGGACGCTGCTGCGCGAGAAGGGAATGGCCTCGGCAGGAAAACGGGCCGACCGGGCTACCACCGAGGGCCTCGTCGGCACGATCGTCGGTGAGGGCAAGGGTTCGATCGTCGGCGTCGGTTGTGAGACCGAGCCGGTGTCGAAGAACGAGGAGTTCCAGGCGTTCGCGGCGAAGCTACTACAGGCAGTCCACGCCGACGGCGTCGACGCCAGCGGCTCGTTCGAGCAGGAACGGCTCGAGCTGATGGGCAAGCTCGGCGAGAACATCGTCGTCGCCGGTGCCGCCCGCTACGACGACGGCGGTACGATCGCCGCCTACGTCCATCCACCCGCCAACAAGATCGGCGTGCTCGTCGATCTCGACGGCGGCGACGAGGGACTCGCACGGCAGCTTGCGATGCACATCTCCTTCGCGGCACCCGAGTGGGCGAGGCGCGACGAGGTGCCCGCGGAGACGGTCGCGGCCGAGCGGCAGGTCTATCTCAACTCGGACGAGGTGCAGTCGAAGCCGGAGGCGGCGCGGGAGAAGATCGTCGACGGCATGCTCGGCAAGCGCTTCTTCGCTGCCTCGCCGGGAGGAGTCCTGCTCGACCAGGCGTGGATCCACGACCAGTCGCAGACGGTCGGCGCGGCCCTCGCGGCGGCGGGTGCGACGCTGAAGGGCTTCACGCGGGTCTCGGTCGCAGGGTCGTGAGCGCGGAGCCCGCGACCGATACCGCCGCGCCGGCCGGCGTCGCGCCGGCCTTCCGGCGTGTGCTCCTGAAGCTCTCGGGCGAGAGCCTCATGGGCGAGCGCGACTACGGCGTCGACCCGCACACGGTCGCCGCCATCGCGCGGGAGGTGGTCGAGGTCCGGAGATCCGGTACCGAGCTTGCGATCGTCGTCGGCGGGGGCAACTTCTACCGCGGCCTGGCGGCCGCCGCCGACGGGATGGAACGGGCCACGGCCGACTACGCCGGCATGCTCGCGACGCTGCTGAACGCCCTCGCACTCCAGGATGCGCTCGAGAAACTGGGGGTCGCAACGCGCGTGCAGTCGGCAATCGCTGTGTCCGAGGTGGCAGAGCCCTACATCCGCCGTCGTGCGATGCGCCACCTCGAGAAGGAACGCGTCGTCATCTTCGCGGCCGGGACGGGTAACCCGTTCTTCACGACCGATACGGCGGCCGCGCTGCGTGCGCTCGAGATCGGCGCAGAGGCGATCCTGATGGCGAAGAACGGGGTGGAGGGGGTCTACGACGGCGACCCGCGCGAGAACCCGTCGGCTCGTCTCCTGCCCGCGCTCAGCCACCTCGAGGCGATCGAACGGGGCCTGCGCGTGATGGACACGACGGCGCTCTCGCTCTGCATGGACAATGCTCTCCCGATCCTCGTGTTCGAGCTCGCGGAGGGCAACATCGTCCGCGTTGCCTCGGGCGAGCGGATCGGGACGATCGTGACGACTCCGAAGGAGGGCTGAATGAGCGCAATCGAGGACTTCCTCGCCGACTGCGACCTGCGGATGCACAAGTCGATCGACTCCACCCGGACGGAGTTCAACACGGTTCGAACCGGGCGGGCATCCGCCGCCCTGCTCGACCGGATCACGATCGACTACTACGGCACGCCGACACCGATCAACAACATGGCGACGATCTCAACGCCCGAGGCAAGGCTCCTCTCGATCCAGCCCTACGACGCCTCCCAGATCAAGGCGATCGAGAAGGCGATCCAGGAGTCGGACCTCGGCCTGACCCCGAACAACGACGGCAAGGTGATCCGGCTCCCGATCCCCGCTCTGACCGAGGAGCGACGCAAGGAGCTCGTCAAGGTCGTGCGCCGCTACGCCGAGGACGGGAAGGTCGCCGTGCGGAACATACGCCGTGACGTGATGAAGCACCTCGAGGAGCTCGTCCGCAACGGCGAGGTGGGGGACGACGAGGAGCGGCGAGCGGAGACGCAGGTGCAGAAGTTGACCGACGACAACGTGAAGACGATCGACGAGCTGCTGAAGCACAAAGAGGCAGAGATCATGGAGGTGTAGGGCCGCCGCTCTCCACCTCCCAGTGGCTGCCCTACGACTATCGTGACGAGCTCGGCTCCGACCGACGCGACGCCCGGGGCGACGGGCCGGGCGCCCGCGCAGACGGTCGCGATCATCATGGACGGCAACGGCCGCTGGGCTGCCTCGCACGGCCGCCCCGTCGCCGACGGCCATCGCGAGGGGACGCGTGCTCTGCGTCGCACGGTCGAGGCCGCGATCGACCTCGGTGTCTCGACCCTCGTCGTCTATGCCTTCTCGACCGAGAACTGGGCGCGTCCGCCGGACGAGGTGTCCTCGCTGATGGAGATCCTCGGCGAGACGATCGATCGCGAGCTACCGGATCTCGCTCGCCAGGGCGTTCGCACGCGCTTCCTCGGCCGCCGCGACCGCGTTCCACCCGATCTGCGGGCGCGGATGGAGGAGCTCGAGCGGGCGACCGTCGAGCTCGACACGCTCCTGCTCTGGATTGCCTTCGACTACGGCGGGCGGGCCGAGATCGTCGAGGCGGCACGCCGCTGCGTCGAGGACGGCCTGCCGGCGGTCGAGGTCGACGAGGCGGCCGTGGCGGCGCGGCTGTACGCACCCGCCCTGCCGGAGATCGACCTGCTGATCCGGACCTCCGGCGAATATCGGATCTCGAACTTCATGCTCTGGGAGGCCGCCTACGCCGAGCTCGTCTTCACGGAAACGCTGTGGCCCGAGTTCGGAGAAGGCGATCTCCGCAGCGCGCTCGAGGCGTATGCAGCGCGCGAGAGGAGGTTCGGCGGCCGGTGAGCTCCTTCTGGTCGCGGATCGTCGTCGGAGCCGTGCTGCTGCCACTCGTCCTCGGTGTGGTCTGGGTGGGCGGCTGGTGGCTCTGCGCCACCGCGATCGTCGGCGGTCTGATCGCGCTCCACGAGCTCTACACGATGGGTCGGGGACTGCGCCCGCTCGTGCTCGGCGGCTACGTCGGGCTCGTGCTCGTGTTGATCGGCGCTCGCTTCGCGGATACCTCGTGGATGCTGGGCGGAATGCTCGCGACGATCCTCGTCGCATTCGTCGTCTTCGGCTTCTCCGACGCACGGCCGTCTGCCACGGCGGCGATGTCGTTGACGCTACTCGGCGTCGTCTGGGTCGGCGGTGGGCTCGGCTCCCTGATGTTGCTGCGGGAGATCCCCGAGAATGGCCGGCTCGCGATCTTCACCGTTCTGATCGCCGTCTTCGCAGACGACACCGCCGCCTACTTCGTCGGCCGTGCGCTCGGCCGCCACAAGATGGCGCCCACGATCTCGCCCGGAAAGTCGTGGGAGGGGTTCGTCGGCGGCACGCTTGCTGCGATGGCGGTGGCGTTCTTCGCCCTCTACGACCAGAACTTCCTCACCAACCTCGAGGCGCTCGCGCTCGGCGCTGCCGTCGCGGTCGCCGCCACGCTGGGGGACCTGTTCGAGTCGGCGATCAAACGCGATCTCGGCGTGAAGGACTCCGGTCGGTTGCTCGCGGGGCACGGCGGCGTCCTCGATCGGGTCGACTCGCTGCTCTGGGCGGGCCCGGCAGCCTTCTTCGTCGTTCTCGCCCTTACCTGACGAGCGCCGCTTCAGGCACCCTGCGCCCATGAGGACTACCGGATGAGGCCGCGTCGCGTCGCCCTCCTCGGCGCCACCGGCTCGATCGGACGCCAGGCGCTCGAGATCATCGCCTCGAGCGAGGAGCTCGAGCTGGGCGCGCTCATGTCGGCCACGAGCCCGCTCGACGATCTCGCGGAGACGTTCAGGGCCAAGCACGTGCAGGTGGGCGGCTCGGCGGCGAAGCTCCTCGAGGCGAGCAGGCCGGACGTCGTCCTCAACGCGATCGTGGGCTTTGCGGGCGTCGAGGCGACGCTCTGGGCGCTCGAACATGGCGTCACTCTCGCGCTCGCCAACAAGGAGAGCCTCGTCGCAGCCGGTGAGCTCGCAGTCGCGGCGCACCGCCGGGGCGGCGGCCTGCTGCTTCCGGTCGACAGTGAGCACTCCGCGCTCTTCCAGTGCCTCGAGGGACGCGAACCGGAGACCGTCCAGTCGCTCGTCCTGACCGCCTCGGGCGGTCCCTTCCGCGGCTGCACGCGAGACGAGCTCGCCGACGTCACGGTCGAGGCGGCACTTGCGCATCCGACCTGGTCGATGGGCCGGAAGATCAGCGTCGATTCCGCGACGCTCGCCAACAAGGGGCTCGAGCTGATCGAGGCGCACTGGCTCTTCGGTGTCCCGTACGAGAAGATCGAGGTCGTCGTGCACCCGGCATCGATCGTCCACTCGCTCGTGCGTTTCCGTGATGGAGCCCTGCTCGCGCATCTCGGGCAACCGGACATGCGCGTTCCGATCTCGTTCGCGCTCACCTATCCGGACCGCGAGCCGGTAGCTGCCGATGCGCTCGACCTCGCGGCCGGCCTCGAGCTCCGTTTCGAGGCACCCGACGAGGAGACGTTCCCGATGCTGTCGCTGGCGCGCCGGGCAGGGGAGCGGGGCGGGACGTTCCCGTGCGCCTACAACGCTGCCAACGAGGTTGCAGTGGCCGCGTTCCTGGCTGGGAGGATCCGTTTTCTCGAGATCGCGGAGGCCGTGTCCGAGGTTCTCGACCAGGTCGAGGGCGCGCCCGCACGCAGCCTCGACGAGCTCGTGGCGGCCGATGCCGCTGCACGAGCAGCAGCCCGCCAGGAGCTGGTGCCGGCATGACCGTCTTCGTCGCGATCGTCGGCCTGGGACTGCTCGTCTTCGTCCACGAGCTCGGCCACTTCGTGGCCTCGCTCGCTCTCCGGATGCGGCCGCGCAAGTTCTACATCGGCTTCCCTCCGGCGCTCGTCAAGCGCAGTCACAACGAGATCGAGTACGGAATCGGCGTAATTCCGCTCGGCGGGTTCGTCAAGATTCCCGGCATGCATCGCCCGGCGGCGGCGGACGTCGACCCCGTCTTCGGGCGAGCCGTCGAAGAGGCCCCCGCTCTGGCCGGCCCGGCCGACCGCCTGCGACGGTCGCTCGCGGCCGGCGACCACCCGGCCGCGCGTGAGGCACTCGAGGCCTTCGGGCACCTCGCTGAGGCTGCGCAGCTCTCCGAGCAGGCGCGCAAGGAGGTGGAGAAGGGCGTCACCGATCTCGGAGACGCGCTCGGCCCCGACGCCTACTGGCGCGCCAGGACGTGGAAGCGCGTCGTCACGATCGCAGCGGGGCCCGGCGCCAACATCCTCTTCGCGCTGATCCTCTTCACGGGTCTCTACATGACCGCGGGCGGCAAGGCGACGACCCGGGTCGAGTCGGTGCGGGCAGGAACCGCAGCAGCTGCCCTCGGGCTTCGCGGCGGCGACCGCATCGTTTCGATCAACGGCGTGCCGATGACGGGCGAACGGATCTCGCACACGATCTCGACCTCGAACGGCAAGCCCCTCACGGTCGTCGTGTTGCGTGACGGCACCCGCATCGTCCTCGGACCCGAGTCGGCGCGCAAGGACCAGGGCGTCTATCGGCTGGGGTTCATGCTTTCCGGCGCCGGCCTTTCCGCGCCGGCAGCGGTCGGACAGTCGGTCCGAGTCACCGGGCAGGTCTCCCGCGACGTCGTCGCCTCGCTGGGCCGGATCGTCCGCGGCGAAGGGCGGAAGGACATCTCGAGTCCCGTCGGCATCGTCCAGGGGTCATCCGACGCCGCCAAGCAGGGCGCCGACAGCTTTCTGTGGGTACTCGGCCTGATCTCACTCTCGATCGCGCTGCTCAACCTGCTGCCGTTCCTGCCGCTCGACGGGGGCCACATCGTGTTCGCAGTCGTCGAGGGTATCCGTGGCCGCGCTGTCGCACGGGAGGTCTACGAGCGGGTCTCGATCGTCGGGATCGGGCTCGTCCTGCTGCTGTTCTTCATCGGCCTCACGAACGACATCGGCCGCCTCAGCTGACGTGGCGCTCGAGCTCGAACTCGAGCTCGGAGAGCGTGAGAGCCGCATCGAGCCGGCGGTGATACTCGGCACGACCGATCTCGACCGCACCGAGCGAGGCGAGATGGGGCGTCAGCCATTGCGTGTCGAGCAGGCGCTCGCCGTGCGCTGCGCCGAGGATCTCCACGAGACCCAGTAGTGCGGCCCGGGAGGCGCCCGTACGGCGGAAGAACATCGACTCCGCTGCGAAGAGCCCGCCGACGGCAACGCCGTAGAGGCCGCCTGCGAGCCCGTCGCCGTCCCACGCCTCGACCGAGTGCGCCCAGCCGAGCTCGTACAGACGCGTATACGCGACGACGAAGCTCTCGTCGATCCAGCCGTGCGGACGCCGCGGGTCGGCGCAGCCTGCGACGACCCCGCCGAAGTCGTGATCCACCCGGATCTCGAATCCACGCGCGGCACGCCTCGTCGAGCGAGAGGGGTGATAGCCGCCGAGCGGGATCACCGCCCGGTGGAGCGGCGACCACCACACGAGCTCCCCGTGTGCCCGCATCGGGAACAGACCCGCGCGGTAGGCGGCGAGGAGCGTTCCGGACGAGAGGTCGGCACCGACCGCCCACGCGTCCTGCGGGTGGTCGTCGGGTGGGCGGGGAAGCGCCCACCTGCTGGGGCTGGGCTCGACGGGCATGTCTCTACACTTGATCGGGAGATGGGCAGTCTGGCGCAGATCGACGTCGGCGGCGTCGCGATCGGGGGCGGGGCGCCCGTCGTCGTCCAGTCGATGACGCTGACGAAGACGCACGACGTCGAGAAGACGACGGCGCAGATCGCGGCGCTCGCCTCGGCCGGCTGCGAGGTCGTCCGCTGTGCGGTGCCGAAGATCGAGGACGCCGACGCGCTGCAGCGGATCGTGCGGCTGTCGCCGATCCCCGTCATCGCCGACATCCATTTCAACGCCTCGCTGGCGATCCGTGCGATCGATGCGGGGGTCGCGGCGGTCCGGATCAATCCCGGCAACATCGGCGGCCCGGACAAGGTCGAGCAGGTCGTGACCGCCGCCAGGAAGGCGGGCATCGCGATGCGGATCGGCGCCAACTCGGGGTCCCTCCCTGCGCACCTGCACGAGCTCGCGCAACGGGATCAGGCAGAGGCCCTCGTCGCCGCTGCCCTCGAGGAGGTCGAGCTGCTCGAGCGGCTCGACTACCGCGAGTTCAAGATCTCGGTCAAGGCGACCCACGTGCCGACGATGATCCGCGCCTACCGGATGCTCGCCGCGAAGGTGCCGTACCCGCTCCACCTGGGCGTGACGGAGGCGGGGACGCCGTTCGCGGGAGCGATCAAGAGCGCCGTCGGCATCGGCTCGCTGCTGGCGGACGGGATCGGCGACACGTTCCGTGTCTCGCTCACGAGCGACCCGGTGAAGGAGGTCGAGGTCGCCTGGGAGATCCTGAAGGCGCTCGGGTTGCGCGAGCGCGGTCCGGTCATGATCGCGTGCCCGTCCTGCGGGCGGGACAACGTCGGTGTCGAGAACCTCGCAGTCGTCGTCGAGGAGCGGCTGAAGGAGTATCCCCAGGCGTTCGAGGTCGCCGTGATGGGTTGCGCCGTCAACGGTCCGGGCGAGGCGGGCGACGCGGACTTCGGGATCGCAGGGGGGCGGGACGTCGGTTTCCTCTACGCCCACGGTCGCGTGCTCAGGAAGGTCGCAGCCGAGCGCCTCATCGACGAGCTCTTCGTCGAGATCGACCGCTGGATCGAGGACGGCATGCAGCGTCCCAAACGGCTCAAGATGGCAAAGCCGGCCGCGCTCGCGATGGCCGAGGCTTCCCTGATCCCGCTCGACTGAACGGGTCGCCGGGGTGCCTTCGGTAGCCTGCACCGTCATGGTCAGGCGCCAGTCAGAGCTCTTCCTCCCGACCCTGCGGGACGATCCCGCCGACGCAGACGCGATTAGCCACAGGCTGCTCGCACGCGCCGGGATGATCCGCCAGGTGAGCGCCGGGCTCTGGAGCTTCCTGCCTGCGGGCTGGCGGGTGCAGCAGAAGATCACCCAGATCGTGCGCGAGGAGATGGACGCGATCGGCGGCCAGGAGATGCTGATGCCCGTGCTGGCGCCCGCGGAGCTGTGGCAGCGCACCGGCCGCTACGCGATTCCGGAGCTCTTCCGGGTGCAGGACCGGGGAGGACGCGACTTCGTTCTCTCGATGACGCACGAGGAGACGGTCACGTTCCACTTCTCGGAGCTCGGCTCCTACCGCGACCTGCCAAAGATCCTCTACCACTTCCAGACCAAGAGCCGCGACGAGCCGCGTCCGCGCGGCGGCCTGCTCCGGGTGCGGGAGTTCATCATGAAGGACGCCTACAGCTTCGACCGCGACGAGGCCGGCCTCGACATCAGCTTTCAGAAGACGAGGCGCGCCTACGACCGCATCTTCGAGCGCTGCGAGGTGGAGACGGTGGCCGTGCAGGCGGAGTCGGGGATGATGGGGGGGAGCGAGTCGGTCGACTACCTTGCTCCTTCGAGCTCCGGCGAGAACACGCTCGTCCGCTGCTCGAACGACGACTACGCCGCCGACCTCGAGATCGCACACGGCATCCCGCGCCGCCCCGAGTTTCCGGAGCGGCTCGAGCGGCCGACCGAGGTGGCGACGCCGGGCATCGCGACGATCGACGACCTGGCCGGATTCCTCGGCATCGACGCGGCGGCCACATCGAAGGCGATGCCGGTGACGAAGCTGGACGGGACGGTCGTGCTCGCCCTCGTGCGCGGCGACGACCGGCTCGAGGAGGCCAAGCTCGCGGCCGCGCTGGGCGAGCCGTTCCGCGCCCCGACCCCGGAGGAGATCCGGGCGGCGTTCGGCGCCGACCCCGGCTCGCTCGGACCGGTCGGGTTCACGGGTGAGATCATCGCCGATGAGACGCTTCGTGAGGGGCAGTTCGTCGCAGGCGCGAACCGCACCGGCTGGCATCTGCGCGGCGTCGAGCACGGGCGCGACTTCACGGCCCGGTTCGCAGACATCCGCCTGCCGGTGGAAGGCGACCGCTGTCCGCGCTGCGGCGGTGCCCTGACCTTCCAGACGGCGATCGAGCTGGGACACATCTTCAAGCTCGGTGCCCACTACTCGGCACCGCTCGAGGCGACGTTCCTCGACGAGGACGGCCGCGAGCAGCCGGTGCTGATGGGCTGCTACGGAATAGGGCCCGGCCGGATCATGGCCGCGGCCGTCGAACAGCGGCACGACGAGCACGGGATCATCTGGCCGCAGCCGCTTGCGCCCTACGACGCGCACGTGCTCGCATTGCACGGTGCGGCGGCCGAGGTGCTCGAGCCTGCCGCGGACGTGGCCGAGCAGCTTGCGGCCGGCGGTCTCGAGGTGCTCCTCGACGACCGCAATCAGCGGCCGGGAGAGAAGTTCGCCGACGCCGACCTCCTGGGCGTGCCGCTCAGGATCACGGTCGGCAAGAAGACCCTCGATGACGGCGCCGTCGACCTGCGGCAGCGGGCGACAGGGGTCGAGGAGCGCATTCCACGCGAAATCCTTCTGCAACGGATAGAGGAGCTGTAAGTGGCAAAGCGACGTGCATTCAGTGACGACGGGCTGGGGCCGACGATCGAGCGGCTACTGGCCGAGACCGGCCTCACCTACAGGGCGCTCGCCGACAAGACGGGCCTGTCGGCCGGGTACCTCAACCACATCGTTCACGGCAACCGGCCGGTGCCGTCGAATGACGTGCTCGCACGGCTTGCGGCGGCGTTCGGCGTCAAGCCCGAGCATTTCCGCGAGTACCGGATTCGTGTGATCACGGAGCGGCTCGAGGAGATGCCCGACCTCGTCGACCGCCTCTACAAGCGCCTCGGCTGAGCCCGGATCCACCGATCTGCGCGGGCGGTGCGCCCGTCTGGGCTCGCCAGGTCGCTCACCGAGCGGGTTCCGGCCCCGCAGGGGCCTCCACCCGCTCGGTGCGCTCCGAGCCGCTGCGGCACCGGCCGGGCTTCAGCCCGTCCGGTGCCACCGCGTCCCGTCCTGACGGCCCAGCCGAACGCCCCGCGAGCACGCATCCCGGTGGATCCGGGCTGAGACTTCACCGCCTCCTGCTGGGTCGGGCGATGCGTCCGAAGGCCTGCGCACCGGAGTCGTCGCTCGTGAACGCAGAGAGTTGCAGCAGCTCGTCTGCGTGGATGAGGCCGGAGCCGATCACGCCGGGGCCGCGGAGTCGCAGGTCCTCTCCGAGACCGGCGGAAGGGCCTGTCGTCGACGGTGCTTCGGCAACCTCGTCCACAAAGCCGGCGATCCGCGCAGGATGCGTGGCCGGCCCGTCGAGGGCCTCGAGCGCGTCGAGCAGGTAGCCGCGGCGCAGCTTCGGCCACAGCCGGGTGAACGCCTCCGGTCGCGATACCCAGTCGAGGCAGAGCTGATCTCCGAGCGCGAGCACGGCGCCGCACTGGCCCGGCTCGAGCGGGAACAGCTGCTCGAGCTGCGCGAGGCTGGCGCGATGCGCCTCGAACGTGTCCCGGTTTGCATGCGTGGCTGACCCGACCTGCATCCGCTGCGCCTTGGCCCGCACCTCGTCCCAGACCTCTCCCTGGGCGCGTCCGCGGGCCAGCGGCTGCGCCGCGAGCGTCTCCGCCTTTCGCCGGCGAAGCTGCGCGTGAGAGACGTGCCCGGCCGAGCTGAAGTGCGTCGAGCGTCGCGACCAGCGTCCCTCCTCGACGCACGAGACCGGGATCGGGAGCGTCACGCCCGCGCCCACGAGCACGGTGACGTTGAGGATGCGGTTCTGCTTGGCGCCCACGAGCTCCTCGCCGTCGTAGAGCAGCACGTTCCGGTCGAGTGGGTTCTCGACAGCGAGCTCGGGCACGCTGCCCGCGTCGCTCGTCTCGCTCACCCGTAGGCCGAGCGGCAGCGCCTCGTCGAGCATGATGTAGGCGGCGACGGGGTCGCGGCGGGGAAAGAGGGGCAGGACGACGATCCCTCGCTCGATCATGGGCTCGCCCGGCTGGATCAGATCGGTGAACATGCGGTCTCCTTTGTCTTTGCAAGGGAGTCCGTCGTGCGTGCTCGGCCCCTTACGAGGTCCGTCGCGTGTCCGGCCCGAGTGCGTGCACCGCGAACCGTCCTCGTAAGATCCGTCTGTGGTGGGTCTGACTCTTTCTTCGATGCACGATGCACGGGACGCCGAGGACACGAGACTGCTCGAGGAGGGCGCCTACGCGCAGGTCGTCGAGAGCTATTACGGCGTCATCCTCGATCGGTGCCGGGCGCGCGTCCGGCCCGAGGATCAGGCGCTTGCGGTCGCCGGCGACGTCGCGATCCGGCTGCTGGCCGAGCTCAAGCGGGGTCGCCGCTACACGGTTCCGTTTCGCGTCGTCGTCCACCAGGTGATCGGCTGGAAGATCAAGGAGCATTTCGCTCCTGCCAAGCTCCAGGAGGTCGAGCTGGACGACTGGCTCGCCGTCGCAGCGGGCGACGACATCGGTGAGATCGCAACCCGGGCCGGGTTCGACGCGCTGCTTGACGGCCTGACCCCGCTGGAGCGGACCGTGGTCGAGCTCCGCTACGCCGCCGGGCTCGAGCTGGGAGAGATCGCGCAGCGTCTCGATCGTCAGCCGAATGCCGTCCACCAGATTCATTTCCGTGCGCTCGCAAAGCTCCGCCGGGCGGTCGCAGCATGAGCGGTGACCGCGTCGAGCTCCTGTTCGACGAGTACGCCCTCCGTCACGCGCGCGGGGAGAGACCCGACGTCACCGACTTTCTCGAGCGTGCGGGCGACGAGCGCGAGGCGCTCGGACGCCTGATCGACTGCTTCCTGGAGACGGCGCCGGTGCTCGGCGCCTCGGAGGAGGAGATCGTGATCATGCAGGCCCTGGTGCAGCAGGAGCCCCCTGTGCTCGTGCTGCGCAGGCGCCGCAAGCTCGGCCGCAGCGCGGTCGTCTCGGCGTTGATCGACTCGCTTCATCTCGATCCCGGCAAGCACGAGAAGGTCGCGGGCTACTACCACGAGCTCGAGGTGGGGCTCCTCGACCCGGCGGGCGTCGGCAGGGCGGTCTGGCAGGCCCTCGCTGAGCTCTACTCGGCGAACGTGGAGCGTCTGGCCCGGACCCGGGAGGGCGGCGCCGGGTCGACCGGCGTCGTCTATCTGAGAGCCGAGCGCACGGCTGTGGCCCCGGTGTCCGTCGCTGCCGAGCCCTCCGAGCCTCCAGATGAGATCGATCGTCTCTTTACCGCAGGAGGGTGAGAGAGGAGGATGGACGCGTGGTGAGGGGAGCCTACGAGGAGCCACGGGCGCACGCCGTGCGAGCGCGGTACCTGGCGATCTTCGGCGGCGAGCAGCTTCCCGTCCCGGTCAGGAGCATCGCCGAAGACCTGCTCGGCCTGCGCGTGGAGGACTCGGCGACTCTCGCCTGCTCGGGGATGCTGCTCCCGGCCGAGCGCCGTATAGTCCTGAACGCGGCCGAGGCTGAACACGATGGCACCCCGATCCAGCGCCACCGGTTCACGATCGCGCACGAGATCGGCCACTGGGTCTGCCATTGTCTCGAAGGAGCCGCGCCCGAAGTGTCCCCTTCGTACTGCCGTCCGGTCGATCTCACCGACGCCGCCGACCGGTCGCTCGAGCGCGAGGCGAACATCTTCGCCGCAGAGCTGCTGATGCCGGAGGACGCAGTCCGGGCGGCCTGGTGCGAGACCGGGGAGATCGAGCGGGTCGCCGCCCTCCTCGACGTGTCGCTGCTCGCGGCCCACTGGCGTCTCTACAGCTACGGCCTGGTCCAGACCCGCCCCTCCTGATCTCCGCGGGCAGGATGCCCGCTAGGATGATCGGGCCACGGGGCGTGGCGCAGCCTGGTTAGCGCGCTAGTCTGGGGGACTAGAGGTCCCGAGTTCGAATCTCGGCGCCCCGACTTCCGGAGAGCCCTGCGTGGTCGGGGCTTCTAGGCCGATGCGGTCACGGCCGGATCGGGGACAGGCTCCCTGACTGCGCCCGGCGGGTCTGCGATGCCGATGATGGAGGAGAGCCAGAGCGCGGAGCCCACGGTCGACCACGGGTCGGCGCTCGAAAGACCGACAGCGCCGAGCGCGAGGGCGTACGCGGTCACCGCCGCGAGGCCCGCCAGGATCTCGAATCGCCCGACCAGCGTTGCCGCACACCCCCTTCCACTCCGGAGCATAGTGCTGAGTGGTCGACGCGGGAAGTGCGGCACGCCCTTCCCACGATCTGGTTTGCTACCGGGCACCTCTCCGGGGGATCGACATCCAGAAGACGTCCTCCCCCTACCCGGAACACGAAAGGAGCCCCCGTGGCGCTCGAAGACTCGGATTCCCCCATCCTCGCGTTGCTCGCCGGCATGAACCGTGACGGCATCGAGGCGTCGTCGCTCGACGCACAGACCCTGATGCTCGTCCGGCTCGCCGCCCTCGTCGCGGTCGACGCACCACCCGTCTCGTACATGCTGAACCTCGAGACGGCCGGCGCCGTCGATGTCGACGCCGAGCAGGTCCAGGGCATGCTGGCAGGCATCGCCCCGATCGTCGGCTCGGCCAGGATCGCCTCCGCCGCCGGGAAGATGGTGCGCGCCCTCGGGATCGAGCTGGCTCTCGCCGAGCTCGACCAGGGAACCGACTGACACGCGCGGGCGGGATGCCGTTGCGCAAGAACACGAGGCTGGAACTGCTGCGGACGATCCCGCTCTTCGAGCGCTGCTCGAAGCGCGACCTCGCGTTCATCGCCGAGACCGGCGAGGAGCGGCATGTCGAGGCGGAGACGACCCTGATCCGCGAGGGGGAGCGCGGCACCGAGTTCATCGTGGTCGTCGACGGCGTGCTCGCGGTGTCCCGCAACGGCCGCCGCCGCGCGACGGTCGGGGCCGGCGACTACGTCGGCGAGATGGCGCTGCTCTCGAACACGCCCCGGAACGCCACCGTCAAGGCGCTGACGCCGTCGCAGCTGCTCGTGATCGAGGACGCATCCTTCCTTGCCCTCCTGGAGCAGGCTCCGTATCTCTGGCACAAGATCGCCGCCGGGCTCGCAGACCGGATCCACGACGACGAAATCTTCGCCGGCGCGAGAACCTGACCGCTCCACGCTTCGGCCTACACTTCCTGCGTGCGCCGCTACCACCTGACCACGTTCGGCTGTCAGATGAACAGCCACGACTCGGAGCGGATCAAGGGCATGCTCGAGTCGCTCGGTCTGGGGGAGGCCGCCTCGAAGGAGGAGGCCGACCTCGTCGTCTTCAACACGTGCACGATCCGCGAGAAGCCGGACACCAAGCTGGCGGCGTATCTCGGCGATGCCGGCGCTCGCAAGCGCGAGAACCCGGACCTCGTGATCGCGGTCGGCGGGTGTTACGCCGAGGCGCAGCAGAACCGGATCTTCGAGCTCTACCCGCAGGTCGATGTCGCATTCGGGCCGGGGTCGATCCCACACCTCGGCGACTGGGTCGGGCTTGGCGGCGTCGGCGTCGACAGGGGCCGCTTCGGCAGCCACGAGCATTTCGCCGCCGACCTCCCGCAGCACCGTGACCGGAGCGTCCACGCCTGGGTCCAGGTCTCGATGGGCTGCAACTCGGCGTGCTCGTACTGCATCGTTCCGGCCGTCCGCGGACGTGAGCAGAGCCGGCGGCCCGGCGAGATCGTTGCCGAGGTGGCGGGGCTCGCCGCTGACGGCGTCAGGGAGATCACGCTGCTGGGCCAGAACGTCAACTCGTGGGGCCGCGACCTCGCACCCGCGATTCGGACCGAGTTCGGTGAGCTGCTGCGTGCCTGCGACGCGGTCGAGGGGATCGAGCGAATCCGCTTCACGAGCCCGCATCCGAAGGACTTCCGCGAGCCGGTCGTTGCCGCGATGGCCGCATGCGACGCGGTCTGCGAGCACGTCCACCTGCCGCTCCAGTCGGGATCGACGCGGATCCTGAAGGCGATGCGCCGGACGTATTCGCGCGAGCGCTACCTCACACTCGTCGACCGGCTGCGGGCGGCGATTCCCGACCTGGCGCTCGGGACGGACGTCATCGTCGGCTTCCCCGGCGAGACCGAGGACGACTTCCGCCAGACGCTCGAGGTCGTCGAGGCGGTGCGCTACGACAGCGCCTTCACGTTCATCTACTCGCCCCGGCGCGGCACCGATGCTGCTGCGATGCCCGGCCAGGTACCCGAGGAGGTGAAGCACGAGCGGCTGGAGCGGCTCGTCGAGCTGGTCCAGCGGATCGCGACCGAGAAGAACGCCGAGCGGATCGGCGGGGTCGAAGAGGTACTGGTGGAGGGACCCTCCCGGACCGACCAGGCGCTGCTGCGCGGACGTACGCGGCGGAACACGACCGTGAACTTCGCCGGTGGCGCCGCACCCGGTGACCTCGTGCAGGTTCGGATCGAAGGCGCCACCTCGACGACCCTGCGCGGCAGCGCAATGTCGGCCGTCTCCGTCTAGCGCGTCGTGGTCGCCGTCGTCGCGGTCTTCGGGCCGACCGCGTCCGGCAAGACGGCCGTCGCCGAGCTCGTCGCAGAACGGCTCGAGACGGAGGTCGTCTCGTGTGACGCGCTCCAGGTCTACCGCGGGCTGGAGATCCTGACGAACCAGCCCGCGCGGCCGACACAGCTCGTCGGGATCTGCGACCTGCAGGAGGAGATGTCGCTCGGGGTCTACGCCCAACTGGCGCACGAGGCGATCGACGCCCTGGTCGTGTCGCACGGCGTCGCCGTCGTCAGCGGCGGCACCGGTCTCTACCTCCGGGCCGCCCTGGCGGATCTCGCGGTACCTCCGGCTCCCCCGGCCGGGGTGCGAGAGCGGGTCGCAGCCGAGGTAGCAGTCGACCCCGCAGCCGCGCACGCGCGCCTGGCAGCGCTCGACCCGAGGGCCGCCGAAGCGGTACACGAGAACGACCGGCGGCGGCTCGTGCGCGCGCTGGAACTTGCCGAAGCGGGGCACTCGCTCGTCCCGGACGAGGGCCGGCTCTGGGCAGAGCAGACCCGCCATCCGACGCTGATCGCCGGTCTCGAGGTTCCGGCCGACGAGCTCGAACGACGGATCGTCGCGCGGACAGAGGCGATGTTCGCTGCGGGGGTCGTGGCTGAGGTGCGGGCAGCTCTGGCCCACGGCGTGTCCCAGACCGCGGCCAGGGCGCTCGGGCTCGATCAGATCGCGAGCCTGCCAGAGGATGTGGCCCGCGAGCGGATCGTCGTCCGGACGAGGCGCTACGCCGCCTACCAGCGGAAGTGGATGCGCCGGATTCCCGGGCTCGTTAGCGTGGACGCCACCCGGAGCCCGAAGGAGGTGGCCGATGCGATTCTCGAAGTGGCACGCGCTCGGTAACAGCTACCTCGTCGTCGAGCAGCCCGACGCCGGACCCCTGACGCCTGCGCGCGTCGAGCGGCTGTGCGCGGTCGAGACGGGCATCGGCTCCGACGGCGTGCTCGAGGTGGCCTCGCGCGACGACACGAGAGCCGTCGTTACGATCTGGAACCCCGACGGGTCGCAGGCCGAGATGTCCGGCAACGGGGTCCGGATCGCGGCTCGGTGGCTGGCGGCGGAGACCGGGGCTGTTGAGGTCATGATCAGCGCCGGGGGCCGCGACGTCGGCTGCCGAATGCTGAACGCGCTCGACGCAGAGATGGACGTCGGAGAGGTCACCGTCGGTCAGCCGGAGCTGCTCGAGGAGGTCGGTGTCGAGCTGACGACGGCGGCGGTCGGAAACCCGCACGCCGTGATCCGCCTCGACCAGCCGACCCGGGCCGACCTGCTCCGGCTGGGGCCACTCGTCGAGACCCACGCTCGGTTTCCGCAGCGGACGAACGTCCAGCTCGTCCGTGTGGACGGGCGGCACGACGTGAGTGTGCTCGTGTGGGAGCGGGGAGCGGGGGAGACTTCCGCCTCGGGGTCGTCCTCCATCGCCGTGACCGCGGTGGCGATCGAGCG
This sequence comes from uncultured Gaiellales bacterium, assembly GCA_964581085.1. Classification (GTDB taxonomy): domain Bacteria; phylum Actinomycetota; class Thermoleophilia; order Gaiellales; family Gaiellaceae; genus Gaiella. The sequence continues at coordinate 125,304 of CAZOMP010000002.1, forward strand.
CGGCTGGTGCGACAGTCCCGTCACGGTGCACCTCCCCGGCGGCGATCTACTCGTTCGGATCGGCGAGGGCCGGGCGTCGTTGACCGGCCCGGCCGAGCGCATCGCCTGGGGCGAGACGTCGCTCTAGACGGCGATCTCGAACTCGCGCAGCACGTCGTTCAACGACGTCTTCAGATCCGTCGAGGGGCTTCGCTCGCCGACGATCAGCGCGCACGGGAGGCCGTAGGCCCCGGCCGGGAACTCCTTCTGCCGCACCCCGGGGAGGACGACCGCGCGGGCGGGCACCTCGCCCCGGTACTCGACCGGCTCGGAGCCGGTGACGTCGATCACCGGAACCGACGCGGAGAGGACGACGTTCGGTGCGATCACCGCGCCCTCGCCGATCCGGACACCCTCCACGATCACCGCCCGGGAGCCGATGAAGGCGCCGTCCTCGACGATCACGGGGGCGGCCTGCGGCGGCTCGAGCACACCGCCGATGCCGACACCGCCGGCGAGGTGGACGTCGGCGCCGATCTGGGCGCACGAGCCGACGGTCGCCCACGTGTCCACCATCGTCCGCGGGCCAACCCAGGCGCCGATGTTGACGTAGCCCGGCATCAGCACGCAGCCTTCGGAGAGGAACGACCCGTAGCGTGCGACCCCGGGTGGTACCACACGCACCCCCCGGTCGGCGTAGTCGGACTTGACGGGGATCTTGTCCAGGAAGTGCAGCCCGCCCACGTCGAGCGGCTCCACCCGCCGCAGCCGGAAGTAGAGGAGGATCGCCTTCTTCACCCACTCGTTCACGATCCAGCCGCCGTCGCCGCGCTCGGCGACTCGGACCTCGCCGGCGTCGAGCAGGGCGATCGCCTGCTCGATCGGCTCCCACTCGAGCTCACCGGAATCCCACAGCGTCTCGATCGTGGTGGAGAGGCTCATCGGCGTGATTCTTCCGCAACCGGAGCGGCCACGTTCAGAGAACCTCGTCGAGGACCTCGACGGCGCGCTCACACTCCTCGAGTGTGGGCACGAGCGCGAAACGAACGTAGCCCTCGCCGGCGTCGCCGAGGAACGAGCCCGGCGCGACGACGATGCCTCGCTCGAGCAGGCGGGTGGCGAACGCCTCGGAGGTCTCGCCGGGCGGGACCGCGACCCAGAGGTACATGGTCGCCGGGCCACCTGCATCACGGAGACCCTTGCGGGCGAAGAGATCGAGGAAGAGGCTCCGCTTGGCGGCGTACGACGCGCGCGCCCGTTCCACGTGGGCCTCGTCACCCCAGGCGACGACCGAGGCCCGCTGGACGAACTCCTGCGGCGCCGTGCCGAGGTTCGGTCGGAACTGGCGTAGCGCCGCGATGAGCTCCGGGTCGCCGGCGACGAACCCGGAGCGGTAACCGGTCATCGACGAGCGCTTGGAAAGCGTGTTGAACACCGCCAGGTTCGTCCAGTCGTCCAGCTGGAGGGCCGAGACCGGCGGCTCGTCGAACCACAGCTCGGTATACGCCTCGTCCGAGGCGAGCACGAAGTCGTGGGCCCGCGCCAGCTCTGCGAGCCGCGCGTAGAACGCGAGCGGTGCGGTCGCCCCGGTCGGGTTGTTCGGGTAGTTCACCCAGAGCAGCGCCGTCCGGCGCCAGGTCTCATCGGAGACCGAGTCCACGTCCAGCAGGTACCCGTTTCGCTCGAGCAGCGGTAATGCAACGACGTTCGCATGGGCGAACTGCGCTCCGCGAACGCCGACCGGGTAGCCGGGATCTCCGAGGATCACGGTGTCGCGACCGCCGGTAACGTCGAGCACCACGTTCGCAAACGAGAAGATCGCCTCCTTCGACCCGAGGGTCGGGATCACGTGCCGGTCGGGATCGAGGACGGTGCCGAAGCGGCGGCCGACCCAGCCTGCGACGGCTTCTCGCAGCTCCGGCAATCCGACCGCGGCCGGGTAGCCCATCCGCTCGCGCACGCCCTCTCGCAGGGCATCGATGATCGCGGGATCCGTGGGCTCCCGGGGATCTCCCATGCCGAAGTCGATCACCTCGAGCCCCTGTTCCCGTCGCACGGCCGCCGCCTGATTGAGACGCACGAAGGGGTAGGTCGCCTGGGCGCGCAGGATGGGGGAGATCGGCATCGCTCAGCCAGCCACGAACCGCATCAGCGTCTCGTAGGCGTGGACGAGCGCAGTGACGGCGACGCACTCGTCGCGCCGGTGTGCGAACCTCGGCTCACCGGGCCCGAAGTTGACGGCGTCGATGTCGCGTGTCGTGAAGTCGGCGACGTTCGTCCAGGCCTGCTTCGGCTCGATTCCGAACGCGCCTGCAGCGAGCAACCGGGTCACGAGCGGCGTGTCGGAGACGACGCGTGCCGGTGGCGAGTTGCCGACGATCTCCACCGTGGCGCCGTCCGGTAGGAGCGATCGCAGCAGCGCCTCGGCGTCGTCCGGCTCGCGGTCCGGGGGATAGCGCATGTTGACGGTCGCGACGGCGAGATCGGGCACGACGTTGTCGGCGATGCCTCCCTCGAGCCGCGTCAGCGTCACGGTCTCGTAGAAGGGGAGGCCGCCGATCTGCGCCTCGCGGCGATCGCAGCGCGCGATCGCCGCGAGCCCGAGGACGGCGTGGTCGATCGCGTTGTCGGCGAGCCAGGGCCGCGCTGCGTGACCGGAGACGCCGTGGAAGGAGACCCGCGCCGTGACGTTGCCGACGCAGCCAGCGTGGATGGCGCCGGCAGTCGGCTCGAGCAGGATCGCAAGCGCGGCCTCCGACAGCGCCGGGGCGCTGTCGAAGAGCTCGGGCAACGGGTTGTGGACGGGCGGCAGCTCCTCGCGGCCGAAGAGCAGGAGACCGACATCGAGCGTGCCCGGGCTCTGCTCTGCAAGGTCACGGACGACCTCGAGCGCGACGGCAACGCCGCCCTTCATGTCGGCAGCACCGAGCCCGTGCACCCAGCCGTCCTCGAACCGACCCGGGATGTTGTCCTGCGCGGGAACGGTGTCGTAGTGGCCTGCGAGCACGACGAGCGGCACGTCGGGACGGTGCTCGGGGAGCCAGAGAGCCGCATCCTCGCCCACGAAGACGGCCTCGAGAGTGTCGGGGACGAGCGTGCGGAGGTGGGAGCGTACGGCCGCCTCCTGAAGGCTCTCCGACGGGATGTCGACGAGCTCGAGCGTCCGGGCCGCGAGTCGTTCCGCGAGGGATGTCACGGAGCGAGCCTACCGGCATACTCTCGGCATCAGCAGACGATCCGACGCACCCGCCAGTACCGAGCCGGAGAAGGGCCTGCTGCTCGCCGTGCTCCCGAAAGGAGCCGACGCGGAGGACGAGCTCGGCGAGCTCCGCGAGTTGACACGGACGGCACTCGTCGACCCGATCGACGCGGTCGTCCAGCACCGCGATCGGCCGGACCGGCGAACGTACGTCGGCAAAGGGAAGCTCGAGGAGCTCGTGCAGGTCTACGAGCAGAGCGGCGCCGAGGTGCTCATCGTCGACGACGAGCTCGATCCGACGCAGCAGCGGGCGCTCGAGGATGCGCTTGCGACGCGGGTGGTCGATCGCACCCAGCTGATCCTCGACATCTTCGCCCAGCACGCCGTCAGCGCCGAGGGGAAGCTCCAGGTCGAGCTCGCCCAGCTGGAGTACAACCTCCCGCGCATGCGAGGGATGTGGAAGCACCTCGAGCGCCTCGGCGGCGGTGTCGGTACGCGTGGCCCGGGCGAGTCCCAGCTCGAGAGCGACCGGCGCATGGCACGCCGGCGGATCTCCCAGCTCCGTTCCCGTCTTGAGAGCCTGAGCGCACAGCGGAGCGTGCGGCGGAAGGAGCGCCGGCGCGCCGAGGTGCCGACGGTGGCGCTCGCGGGATACACGAACGTCGGCAAGTCGACACTCCTGAACGCGCTCACCGGGGCCGGGGTGGCCGTCGAGAACCGCCTCTTCGAGACGCTCGATCCCACCACGCGCAGCTTCGAGCACGACGGCAAGCGCTACCTCGTCACCGACACGGTCGGGTTCATCCGGCGCCTGCCGACGCAGCTTGTCGAGGGATTCGCCTCGACGCTGGAGGAGACGCTCGTCGCCGATCTCGTCCTCCACGTCGCGGACGCGTCGCTCGCGGAGGAGACCTTGCAGGAGCAGAGGCGCGCGGTCACGTCCGTCCTCGCGGAGATCGGCGGGAACGAGTTGCCGGTGGAGGTCGTGCTCAACAAGATCGACCGGCTCGATCCGCTTGCTCGCCGGCGGCTGGCGAACCGGTGGCCGGAGGCACTGCTCGTCTCCGCCGCGACCGGGGAGGGGATCGAGCAGCTGCGCGAGCGGCTGGCAGCGTTCTTCGGCGACCGCTTCGAGGATGTCCGGCTGCTCGTCCCGTACGAGGACGGGGCGACGCTCTCGGCGCTCTACGGCCTCGGTGCGCCCATCGACGAGCGCCGCGACACGGACGCAGGAGTCTTCGTGCGGGCGCGGCTGTCGCGGCGGGACGCCCGCCGCTTCACGCGCTATCTCGTTGCCGGCGATCTGGAGTCCGTGGCCGTCACGTGAGCGAGCTCCGCGTGACCCGGCTCCGCGCCGATGCGGCGCTGCCGACGCGTGCGCGGCCGGGCGATGCAGGCCTCGACCTGAGCGCGTGCGAGCACGTCGAGGTCGCCCCGGGATCTCGGGCGGTCGTCCCAACGGGCATCGCGGTCGAGATCCCGGAGGCGCACGCGGGCCTCGTGGTACCACGCTCCGGTCTTGCTCTGCGCCACGGCATCTCGCTCGTCAACACACCGGGCGTGATCGACGCCGGCTATCGCGGCGAGCTGAGGGTGCTTCTCCTCAACACCGACACCAGCGAGCCGTTCATCGTCGAGCCGGGGATGAGGATCGCTCAACTGCTCGTCGTGCCTTCCGTGCAGGTCGAGGTCGTCGAAGCCACCGAGCTGAGCGCAACCGTGCGCGGCGACGGCGGCTTCGGGTCGACGGGGCGCTGAGGCGACGATGCGACCCGAGCCGCGCGTCCGCGTCTCCGCGATTCTCCTCTGGCACGGACGGATCCTGCTCTGCCGCCACGAGAAGCGCGGTGCCGAACGGTGGCTGCTGCCCGGCGGCGGTGTTCGTAGCGGCGAGACGCTGACGCAGGCGCTCGAGCGCGAGCTCTCGGAGGAGACGGGCCTGACGGAGGGCGGTGACGAGATCCCGGTCGAGGGCCCGGTCGCGATCGTCGACTCCATCTCACCGGAGCGGAGCCTCTGGGCGAAACACGTCGTCCATATCGTCTTCGCGGGTGAGCTGGACGGGTCGCTGGCGGACGTCGTCTCGCGGGACGAGGCCGTACGAGGCCATCGCCTGTTCGAGCTCGAGGAGCTGGAGGGGCTCGCGTTGCATCCGCCGATCGGGCGCTTCCTGCGGCGGTTCCGGCCGGGCGATCCGTGCGTCTACCTCGGAGCGCTGTGGGCTCCCTGACGCCGCATGCGCGCTCGCTCGGCTGGGAGGGGTGCCACAACGTCCGCGATCTGGGAGGGCTCGAGACGGCGGCAGGAGGCCGTACGCGCACGGGTGCGGTGGTGCGGGCCGACAACGTACGAGGGCTGACGCCCACGGGCTGGAATGCAGCTCTGGCCTACGGTGTACGCCGTCTCGTCGACCTGCGCTTCGAGAACGAGGTGCCCGGCGAGCCGGATGCCGATCCGGGCGTCGAGGTCGTGTCGGTGCCGCTGCACGGCAGCGACGACAGGGAGTTCTCCGACGCCTTCGTCGAGCGGGTCCGAGTCGCAGACGATGTCGCACCGGTGTTCGCCTTCGGCTACGTGCACACGTTGGCGGAGCGTCCAAGAATCGTCGCGCGTGCGGTGGCCGCCGTCGCCGCTGCCGGTGCCGGTGCCCGGGACTGCGTCGTCGTCCACTGCTTCGCAGGCAAGGACCGGACAGGGGTCGTCTGCGGCGTGGTGCTCGCCGCCGTCGGCGTTGCGGACGACGAGATCGTCGCCGACTATGCCGCCAGCAACCCCGGTGTGGAGAGACTGTCCGAGCGCTGGTTTGCGAGCGCGCCGGACGAGGCGGAGCTGGCGCTGCGTCACAGGTTCTGCCTCTCACCTCCCGGGGCCATGGGCGGCATGCTGGCGTGGCTGCGAGAGCAGGGAGGCGCCGAGGCGTACCTGCTCGACGCAGGTCTCTCCGCGGCGCAGGTGAGCGCGCTGCAGCAGCGTCTCGTCGTCTGATTCGAAGGCGCCGAGAACTCTCAGCGGCCGCCGCGCAGCCTGGCCCGGCCGGCGGAGACGGCGTGCGCCAGCTTCTCCAGCTCGTCCGGAAGCGGTTCGAGCTCGGGAGAGCCGCCGGCATGCTCGAGAGCGCGGGCGAGTAGCCAGTCGGCCAGAGCCGGGTTACGCGGCAGCAACGGCCCGTGCAGATAGGTTCCGATTGCAGTTCCCAGGCGGCATCCTTCGAACCCGGACGTCCCGTCGTTGCCGTGGCCCGCGACAACACGGCCGAGCGGTGCCGCCCCCTCGTCGAGGATCGTGCGGCCGGCGTGGTTCTCGAATCCCGCCACCATCGTCGTGACCGCGCCGAGGTCGACCTCGAGGAGCACGTCCCCGATCAGCCGCTGCTCACCTGCGTGCGTCTCGAGGGGGAGGACGCATGCTCCCGGCAGCCAGGACCCGTCCCGCCCGCGGTAGCCGCGGCCGAGGAGCTGGTAGCCGCCGCAGACCGCAAGGACCGCGGTGCCGCCCGCGACCGCCTCGCGTAGACCCTCCCCGCGAGCGGCCAGATCAGGCGCGATCAACGCCTGTTCCCGGTCCTGGCCGCCTCCGACGTAGACGAGATCGGCCTCGTCCGGCGCAAACGTGGCTCCGGGGCCGACCTCGAGCACCTCGAGTGCGTGCCCGCGGAGTGCCGCCCGCCGCGTCAGCACCGCGATGTTGCCCCGGTCGGCATAGATGTTGAGGTAATCCGGGTAGAGGTGTGCGACGCGGATCCTCATGCGGTCAGCTCCCAGTACGGTCGGACGAGCCCGCGCGAGGCGGCGATCGAGCGCAGCTGCAGCATCGCCGTGTAGGTTGGCAGGACGCCCAGCTCCGACCCCTCGGGCACCAGCTCGAGTCCGCGATCGAGCGCCTCGCGCAGATCGGGGATCACCTCGAGCCGCTCGAATGGAAAGCCGGCGTAGGTGAACCGGAGCGCCAGCTCGGCGGCCCTCTCCCCGCTCACCACGACCCTGCGCGCCCGGTCGAGCACGGGCTCGAAGTCGACATCCCAGATCCACGAGACGTCGCGTCCGTCCGCGATCCGGTCGTTCAGGGCGACGACGAGGATGTCCGGCACGCCGCCCTCCTCGAGCGTCCTTACCGCCTCGTTCGCGCCGGTCGGGTTCTTGATCAGCAGGATCAGGATCGAGCGCCCGTCCGTCTCGATCCGCTCGAAGCGGCCGAAGGCTGCCGTGAACGTCGAGAGCCCGTCCACGATCGCGTCGATTGGCGTCTCGAGCGCGTGCGCGGTCGTCGCAGCTGCGAGCGCGTTGTAGACGTTGTACAGGCCGGGCACGGGCAGCCGGACGCGTTTCACGGCCGTCGGGGTGACGAGATCGAAGGATGAGGCGTCGAGACCGTCGAGCTCGATCGAGCGTGCGGCGACGTCGAGGCGCGGTCGGGCGTGGCCGCAGAGAGGGCAGCGGTAGGCTCCGAGGTGCCCCACGTAGGCGGCGTCGTAGTCGTAGGGGCTGCCGCAGCGGATGCAGTACTTCGAGTCGGCTGCGTGCTGGAGCGTGCGGCGCCCGAGTCGGGGGTCGTCGATCCCGAAGCGGAGCGCCCCCGTCCGTGTTCCTGCGAGCGAGCCGACGAGCGGATCGTCGGCGTTGACGACGAGCGTGGCGGTGGGCGAGAGGTCCGCGACGGCCGTCCGCCAGCGTTCGGCGATGTGCTCGAGCTCGCCGTAGCGGTCGAGCTGGTCGCGGAAGAGGTTTCCGAGCGAGACGACGCGGGGAGCGACACGCCGCATCACCTCCGGCAGGGCGAACTCGTCGACCTCCAGCAGGCCGAGGTCGGCGTCCGGCGCGGCAAGGAGGGTGGAGGCGATGCCGGAGGCGAGATTGGCCCCCGAGTTGTTCCAGGCTAGCCGGTGGCGGGTACCGAGGATGCCCGCCAGCATCGCGCTCGTCGTCGTCTTGCCGTTCGTCGCCGAGACGACTGCGACGCCATGCGCGAGTCGCGCCGCAAGCGCGTCAACGGCGTCCGGATCGATCTTCCAGAGGAGCTTCCCGGGCAGCGTCGTCCCTCCGCCGCGGCCTGCGGCGCGCGAAAGACGCCCGACGAGCCGGGCGGCCGTGACCTCGGTCGAAAGGCGCAATCCCATCCGTTCGAGCCTACCCGGCGCCGTGCCGGCAGCCCGCGGACTACCTGATCTGGTGATATTGCACATTTCGCAAAATGATCTAGAGTGATTGCAGATGGCCAGACCCCGCCGTCGCCACCCGGCGCTTGCCGGCATCGACGAGGCCGCGCTCGCGGAGTTCCGCGCGGGCATCAGGCGGCGCTACAGCGACAGGCAGATCCTCGAGCAGCTACGCGCGAGCGCCGATCGCCTCGGGCGCTCGCCGACCATGCGCGAGTTCGCGGCCGACCCCGAGGCGCGGGTGCACCCGCAGACGGTGATCGAGCACTTCGGCAGCTGGAACACAGCCAAGCGGGCAGCAGGTTTGACGCCACGCCGGTTCATCAGTCGCGAGGAGATGGTCGCGCAGCTCCGCCGACTCGGCGAGGAGCTCGGTCGGGTGCCGACCGCCAGGGACATCGACGGGAATCGTGGACGCGTCGCCTCGAAGTCGCTGATCTGGCACACCTTCGGCTCGCTGAGCGCCGCACTCCGCGAGGCGGGCTTCGACGTTCCGGTCGGAGACGAGCGGCTCGAGCGCGCCGTGGCGCAGGGCGCCGTGCTCGCCCGCGAGCTCGGCCGCCTCCCGAGGATGGCGGACTGGAAGGCGGCACGGCGTACGCACCCCGAGTTGCTGTCCGAGTGGCAGGTCTACCGGCTCGTCGACATCGACGTCGGCCCCTGGGCCGCCTTCCAGTTCCTCGTCCGCGAGCGCCTGCGCGAGGAGGGTGTGTCGGTCCTCGCGGACGGTCGCCTCGGCTGACGGGCGGAGCTCAGGCGATCAGGAGCGCGAGCTTGGCGAGACAGGTGACGCGCTCGTGCGGGGCCGCGGGTGGGGCAGGCGGCTTGACCGGATGGGTGCGGTCCGGCCTGAACCGCGTCTCGTGGGCGATGCGCCCCTGTTCGAGATGGAGCAGCCGCCCCTCGCCGAGCTCGTGCTTGCGGAGTGTCAGGCGCAGTGCCCCCTCGACGACCTCGAGCGCCGCCTTCGTCGAGGCGAAGAAGACCTCGCGTCGCGCAGTACCGATCCAGAGCGGGCGGGCGACGCCGCGTGCGACATGGACCCGGTCGGGCTCGCGCTCATCGAGCCAGGCGGTCGCCATCGACCCACGCAGCTCCTCGAGTGCGCCCGAGCGGGACGAGAACCTGTCCATGAGCGCGAAGATCGCCTCCGAGTCGACCGTCATCCCGGACTCTGCACGAGCGAACGCGTGGTCGGCGAACAGCTCCTCGTCGTTCGTGATGCGTCCGTTGTGGATGCCGACGATCGAGCCGTGGCGGATCGGGTGGTTGTTCGCGAGCAGGCTTGGGCGCCCTTTCGTGAACTCGCGGACGTGTACGAGCGCCTCGGTCGTCTGCTCGGGTACGCTGAGCCGGTCGAGCAGCGCAGTCGCGCCGGTCCGCTGCTTGTGGACGACCGCATGGGTTCCGCCGGCGGTGCGATAGGCGTAGCCGACCGCGTCCGAGCCGCGCTCCGCGATCCCCGCCAGCAATGCCTGGGCGGCGAGCGTCCGGTCCATGGTCGAGGTGGGATCGAGACTGAATCCTGCGATTCCGCACATCAGCGGCGTCGATCACCCCACTCGTCCATCTGATTCAACCCTAGCCCGCAAAGATGATGGATCTGTACGCACTCCGTGCGCGGATTCCTGCCCCGCCTGCCTCAAGTGGGGGAGTGGGGGGGCCGATACGTGTCTCGTGACGGGCAACCTCGCAGAGTCGCTGTTCGACGACGGTGGCGATCAGACGCCTTCGGACGGTGCAGCGTCGCCGCACGATCCGCTCAAGCTCTACGTTCGCCAGATCGGCAACGGCCGCTTGCTCACGGCGGCGGAGGAGCGTGAGCTCGCGCGGCTCAAGGACGAGGGCGACGAGGGGGCCAAGCGCAGGCTGATCGAGTGCAACCTCCGGCTCGTGATGTCGATCACACGTCACTACACGCGTGCCGGGGTGCCGCTCCTCGACCTGATCCAGGAGGGGAACCTGGGCCTGATCAGGGCCGTCGAGAAATTCGACTACTCGCTCGGCTACAAGCTCTCCACCTACGCCACCTGGTGGATCCGCCAGTCGATCTCCCGCGCCCTCGCCGAGCAGGGGCGGACGATCCGACTTCCCGTGCACGTCGCCGACCAGGTCCGGCGCGTGACGCGCGCCCGCAGGACGCTCGGCCAGAAGCTCAACCGTGACCCGACGGTGGAGGAGATCGCTGCAGAAGCGGACTTCACACCGCAGAAGGTGACGATGCTGCTCGAGCTGGTCCAGGATCACGTCTCGCTGGACACCCCGATCGGCGACGGCGAGAGTGTGATCGGCGACGTGATCGAGGACGAGAACGCCGTGGCGCCGGAGGCCGCAAACGCAGACCACAATCGCTCGTCGGAGCTCGCCGAGGCGATGCGCCAGCTCAGCCCCAGGCAGCAGCGCGTGCTGACGGAGCGCTTCGGTCTGGCGGACGGGCAGCCGAAGACGTTGGAGGAGGTCGGTGTCCTGCTCGGCATCACCCGTGAACGGGTCCGCCAGCTCGAGTCGCGTGCGCTGCGCGAGCTGCGGGCCGTGGCGCCGTCGCTCGAGCTCTACCTGCGGACGTAGCTAGCCGACGGCCTGCAGCTCTCGCTGGAGCGCCAGGTGACGCAGGGCGTCGAGCTCGATCTGCCGGACCCGCTCACGGGTGATGCCGAGCCGGCGACCGATCTCCTCGAGTGTCCTGGGCTCGGTGCCCCCGAGCCCGTAGCGGAGGGTGAGCACCTCGAGCTCGCGCTCGGACAGCGAAGCGAGCGCTGCCTGGAGGGCCTGGTTTCGTAGCTCGAGCTCGACATGCTCCTCGGGTAGGAGCTCGTCGGCTGCGACGAAGTCGCCGAGGACCGCATCCTCGGCCTCGCCGACCGGGGCGTCGAGACTGCTCGAGGCGCGCGCAGCCGCCCGTACCTCGAGCGCCTGCTGCACCGTCAGGTTCGCTTCCTCGGCGATCTCCTCGAGCGTCGGCTCACGGCCGAGGACCGTCCACAACGACCGTTCGGCGCGATTCATCTTCTGGAGCCGCTCGACGATGTGAACCGGCATCCGGATCGTGCGCGCCTTGTCGGCAAGCGCCCGGGCGACGGCCTGGCGGATCCACCAGGTGGCGTAGGTGGAGAACTTGAAGCCGCGGCGCCAGTCGAACTTCTCGACGGCCCGGATCAAACCCAGTGTCCCTTCCTGGATCAGGTCGAGAAAGGGGAGGCCCTGGTTGCGGTAGTTCTTCGCGATCGAGACGACGAGGCGGAGGTTCGACTGGATCATGATCTGCTTGGCCTCCATGTCGCCCGCCTCGAAGCGCTTGGCGAGCGCGACCTCCTGGGCGGCCGTGAGCAGCGTATGTCGTCCCGCCTCGCGCAGGAAGAGCTGCAGGGCGTCGGTCGTCGTCTCGGCCGGCCCCGTCGCGGGCGGGGGTGCTGGTTCGACCGGGCGCGGGACGTCGATCACCTCGACGCCGCGCTTGTCGAGCTCGTGCAGGAATGAGTCCTGCTCGCGTGGTGAGAGCTCGTGGGCGTCGACCAGCTCGGCCACGTCCTGGAGGCGGATCGTGCCGTTGTGCTCGCCGGCATCGAGCAGGGCCCGCACGTCGTCCTGCGCCAGCAGGCCCTCGATGTCGACAGTCGTGGCGGTCTGGGAATCGTCCAAGTGGAAGGTGGAGTCGTCCTGCAGGCGAGCAGCCGTCCGGCGGTCGGTTGCACTCTCCCACCAACGGGTGCCGTTTGTCCAGCCCTTGTCCGGACGGCGTTCGGCCGGATCCGGCCGGGGTCGCGTCGGCGGGGGAGGCGCAGTCTCCGCCTGTTCTCCGTCAACTTGACATAACACCGGTTATCGTGCGTAGTCGCGCGACGAAGGAATCGCGCGGAAATTGCGTCAATCGGCAGCGGCCCGGGCTTGACCCCGAGGGTCGTCTTTCCTAGTCTCCTCCATGCACCGAGCACGGAGCGCGAGTAGGTTGAAGCCCGGCGCGGAGGCCATACGCGGAAGCGGAAGGTCGACGGGCCGAGTGGACGAAAGCGCCACCGGCTCGGTGAATTCTTTTTCCTGGACGCGCCCCACCGCTGTCTGTACGCGTCCGTCGCCGTCCGGGTAGTCTCACGTCCATGCACCTGCGCTCGCCGAGCATCGACAACGGCGTCCGCTCCTTTATCTGGGCGGTCGTGTTCTTCCTGATCCTCTTCTTCGGCATGCGCGCGGTCGGGATCGAGAAGGCGACCTCGTTCCTGCTCTCGCTCGCCTTCGGGTTCCTGATCTTCCTGTTCGTCCGGACGCGCGGAACCTGACGGCCGTCAAAAGCGCGCGCTGCGTGCCGTCAGGCTGCGGACGAGCCGCCGCGCGAGATCCCGGCCGATCGCCTCGTCGAGCCGCTCCAGCGCCGGACGGCGTCGTTCCGCCTCGTCGAACTGGAGGCAGTGCCGCAGAAGCAGGTTCGTCCGCTCCTCGTGGCGATGCCCCATCACAGTCGCGTCCATCTCCTCGTTCATCGGCCGACCTCCTCAGGATGCCTGATCCCCAATTCCAGGGGAGGAAGCCGCAGTCCGCCTGAACAGATACGCCACCGGTCGGACGGCACGGCGGCCGCCTCGGGTCAGTCGTAGGAGATCAGGGCGTGTACGTCGGTGCCGGCGATGCGCTCGCGGCCGCTCAGGAATGCGAGCTCGATCACGAAGAGGGCTCCCACGACCGTACCGCCGAGCTGTTCCACGAGGTCGACCTTGGCGGCCGCGGTACCGCCCGTGGCGAGGACGTCGTCGAGGACGATGACGCGCGCCCCCGGGTGGATCGCGTCGATGTGCACCTGGAGCGCGTCGCTCCCGTACTCGAGCTCGTACCGCGCCTCGACGGTCTTCCAGGGCAGCTTCCCGGGTTTGCGCGCGGTCACGAAGCCGCAGCCGAGCGCATACGCGAGGGCGCCGCCGAAGATGAAGCCGCGTGCCTCGGCGCCGAGGATGAGGTCGGGCGAGCGTGGGCCCGCCCACGCTGCAAGCCGGTCGACCGTCTCGCGGAAGGCCGTCGGTTCGGCGAGCAACGGCATCACGTCCTTGAAGACGATGCCCTCGCTCGGGAAGTCCGGAACGTCGCGGATGTACGCGGCGAGATCGAGCTCGCTCACCGATCCGCCACCTCGCGCAGATCGCGCCTCAGGAGCAGTTGGGCGAGCTCTTCGGCGACGACGGCGAGCGCCTCGAGATCCTCGAGCGCGCCTGCTCGGCGCTCCGGGTTGCGCGACCGCAGCGCGGGCGCCACCACTTGCTCGAGCAGCGCCGACTGGCGCCCTGCTGCAGTCCGGAAGGGCCGCAGGTGGCGGGCGTCGACTCCATGGCGGGCGATCTTCGCGCAGGCAAGCGCGATGTCCGCCTCACTCTCGCTGTAGAGGCGCTCGCCGCCCTCGATCCGCGGTGCGAGCAGGCCGAACTCTTCGAGCTGGCGGGCGAACTCGACCGAGATGCCGGCCCGGTCGCACAGTTCCGCCATGTCGACCTCGTCCTCCCGGCCGCGGATTCCCGCGGCGCGGCGCCGGTTCCGTTCGGCGGACGGCGTGCGGAGCTCCTCCCGTATCACCCGGAGCGGCAAGAACTCGTCCCGCTGCAGCCGGAGAATCGTCGTCAGCCGCTCGACGTCCGACTCGGCGAAGAGCCGGTAGCCGCCGCGCGTCCGCTTGGGGTTCAGCAGCCCCTGATCTTCGAGGTAGCGGATCTTCGAGATCGAGATGTCGGGGAACTCGTCGCGGAGGCTCTCGCAGACGGCGCCGATCGTGAGCAGCCCCTGACCCGACCGCGTGTCGGAGATCGTCGTCATCGCAGGAGGAAGGTCAGCCGGTACTTGCCGATCTGGACCTCGTCGTCGTCCTCGAGGGTGCTGCTCTCGATCCGGTGCCGGTTGACGAACGTCCCGTTCAGGCTCCCGAGGTCGCGGATCGTGAAGGTGGTGCCCTCGCGCGCCAGCTCGGCGTGGCGGCGCGACACGGTCACGTCGTCGAGGAAGATGTCGCATTCTGGCGAGCGCCCGATCAGGGCGCGGTCGCCGATCGCCTCGAAGCTCTCCCCCGCCCGGCCGCCGCCGGAGCGCACCACGAGGGCCGGCCCTGCGATCTCGACGGCTGATTCGACCTCGTCCGGCCCGATGCTCAGGGTCGTCTCACCCGTCGTGTCTCGCGCCAGCAGAGCGCCGCAGCGGGAGCAGTAGGTTGCAGACTCGGGACTCTGAAAACCGCATTCAGGGCAGTAGATATGGCTCACCGGGCGCCCCCGAGGATCGGGCCGAGGTCCTCCGGGTCGACGTGGGCACCGCTGCGCCCGCGCTTGGCGCGCTCGGCGCGGAGGATGTCGATCTGGCCGTGCAGCACACGCCGGCTCAGGGAGATGTCGTCCTCTTCCGCCTCGAGGTGCCGGATCTCCTGCCAGAGCTCGTCGTCGTCCATGCTTTCGAGGTCGACCGGCGTCGGTTCCGTCTCGAGGGGAACATCGCCGGCACCGTCGTAGATCGATCGCTCCAACGTGGTCGGAGCGTGTGGCTCGAAGCTGCCGGCTGCCACCTGCGCCTTGAGCCGCGCCGTCCGCTCGGCGCGCAGGATGTCGATTCGCCCGTGCAGGACGTGCCTGCGCCGCGAGATCTGCTCCTCCCCCGCCTCGATCTGCCCGAGCAGGGCGGCGAGCTCGTCGTCCGTCAGCGTCTGGAGATCGGGAAGCGGTTCCACGGGTGCCTTTCCGTCGCAGGGCCGAACATGAGAAGCGTAGCGGAAGGGTCAACCTCAGCTTGAGGCTTTGTCCGCCACAGCACCCTGTTCGCCCCGGGCCATCGTGTCCCTGCAATCGCGGCCAGGGACGGCCGCTCAGCGGCTCACCTGGCGCCGCGCTGTCACGACGTACTGGACGGCGGCGAGGACGGCGAGCGCGAGGCTGACCCAGAAGAGCACGAGCGGCCACACCGTGCCCTTCTCCGTCACGAGAACGAACGCGATCGACGCGTACAGACCCCACGTCGCCGCCTTCCCGAGCATCGATACGTGGAGCTCGTAGCCGCGCGCCGCAACGATCTTGTAGCCTCCGACGAGGACGACGTCCCGGGCGAGGATGACGAGCGCGATCCACGGGAGCCGGTCGAGTACGACGAGCAGCACGACGGCGGTATCGATCATGAGCCGGTCCGCCAGTGGATCGGCGATCGTTCCGAAGGCGGACTCGACCCGCCAGCGCCGCGCCAGGTACCCGTCGAGCTGGTCGGTGAGCGCAGCGAGCACGAAGATGATCCCTGCACCCCAGCTCGGTCCCTCGCGGTCGGCGAGCAGGAACGAGACGAAGACGGGAATGGCTACGAAGCGCAGCAGCGTGAGCGCGTTCGGAAGATGTCGCAGCGGATGGGGCGGCGCGGGTGCTGCCATGCACGCAACCCTAATGCTGCTAGCGTCGAGGCATGACTCGGCCCGGCCGGCTGCCCGGCTTCGTCAACGCGCATAGCCACGCCTTCCAGCGGGCGCTGCGAGGGCGCGCCTCCGGTACGGACTTCTGGACGTGGCGCGACGGGATGCTCGAGGAGGCCGACCGCGCGACGCCGGAGTCGGTCCGTGACCACTACGTCTCGGTGTACCGGGAGATGCGTGCAGCCGGGTTCACCGCGGTCGGCGAGTTCCACTACCTCGGTGCCCGCGAAGCGTTCGCCGCCGCCGAGGCGGCCGCGGAGGCCGGGATCGCGATCGTGCTCCTCCACGTGGCATACGAGCGTGGCGGCCTCGACCGTATGCGGCAACCCTCCGTCCGGGCCTATCTCGACGAGCTCGAATCCCTCCGCACCGCAGAGATCGCCGTCGCAACTGCCCCCCACTCGGTCCGCGCCTGTTCCCGCGGCTGGCTGGAAGAGATCGGGCGCTACGCGGTGGCCGAAGGTCTGCCGCTCCACATTCACGCGGACGAGCAGCCGCGCGAGATCGAGGAGTGTCTCGCCGAGCACGGCATGCGACCGATCGAGCTTCTAGCCGACACCGGCTGTCTCACGGCGCAGACGACGATCATCCATGCCACGCACGCGGACGACCACGAGCTGGACCTCCTGGCAGAGCACGGAGCGCGCATCTGTGCCTGCCCGACGACGGAGTCCGACCTCGGCGACGGCTTCCTCCGTGTCGAGGCGGTGCTCGGGCGGGGCATCCCGATCTGCATCGGCACGGACTCCAACATGAGGATCGACCCGCTCGAGGAGCTCCGCGAGCTCGAAGGCATCGCGCGCCGCCAGTCCGGTCGCCGTGGGATTCTCACGACCGACGAGCTGTACGCGATCGGATCGGCGAACGGTGCCCAGGCAATCGGCCTCGCTGCCTGGGACGGCATTCAGGTCGACATGAGCCACCGCTCGCTCGCCGGCGTCCAGGCTCAACATCTCGAGGCGGCGCTCGTCGCAGGCTGCGCTGCCGATGTGTTCGTCGAGGCGGACTGATGGACGTCACCGAGCAGACATTCGAGCAGGACGTGATCGCGGGGTCGGCCGAGCGACCCGTCCTCGTCGACTTCTGGGCCGACTGGTGCGGCCCCTGCCACGCACTCGCGCCGGTGCTCGAGGCGGCCGTCGGCGACCGCCAGGGCGCCGTCGCGCTCGCAAAGGTCGACGTCGACGCGAACCCCGGCCTCTCGGAGCGGTTCTCGGTCAGCGGCATCCCCGCCGTGAAGGCGTTCCGCGACGGCCGACTCGTAGCCGAGTTCACGGGTGCCCGCTCGCGGACGATGGTCGACGCGTTCCTCGACGAGCTGCTCGCTCCACCCCGGCTTCCCGGAATCGTCGAAGAGCTTCGTTCGAGTGGAGACCTCCCCGACGTCGTCGTGGCGCTCGCAGCGGGCGACGTCGATAGGGCTCTGACGCTCATCATCGACCGCGTCGCCGGCGCAGCTCCGGACGAGCGCGAGCGGCTGCGTGAGCTTGCGGTTGCGGTTTTCGAGTCGCTCGACCCCGACGACCCGCTCGTCTCGACGCACAGACGCCGGCTCGCGGCGGCTCTCTACTGATCCTGGGCTACTGCGCGAGCGACGCTCGGTAGCGACCGACCCAGTAGGCAGTGCGGTCGAGGTAGGCGCGCTCCGCGGGACGGCCCCGGAGCCCGTACGCGCCCTCATAGGAGGCATAGCCGGGCGTGTTTCTCGCAGGCTCGATCTGCGTTCCCTCGTGCCACTCGTTGTAGCTCGTGATCGTGACCACGTCTGCTGCCGCGTGGATCGCCCTTCTCCACATGCGGTCGTAGGTGGCTCCGTTCGCCCGACTCTTCACACTCGGGTCGCCCGTCGCCCGCGAGGAATCGAACCCCGGCCCCACCGAGGGCGCGCAGAGCAGGCCGAGCATCCGCGCCGACGCACACATCCGCGCGAACGCGGAGCCGTCGTAGACGAGCACGTCGTAGGTGTAGAGCCCGGCGAAGCCGCCCGCTTTGGCCTTCCCCGGCAGGTTCGTGTTGGCGAAGACGTGCAGGCCCGGGAGCGCCGCATTCATTGCTCGCCATTCCTCGTCCGGCGAGGTCGACGAGTCGTACACGTAGGCCTCCGAGATCCCGAGGCGTGTCAAACCCTGGAGGAGCGGGACGAGGCTTGCGGGGGTGCGTCCTGCGAACGGCTCGACGTGGACTGCAACCCGAAGCCCCACGGCGCGTGCGGCGCGCGCGACGAGCGGCAGGCGGCGCGCCTCGTTCGAGCCTGGTCCCCACCAGGAGACGATCACCGTCGTGACGCCGGCCGCCGCGATCTGCTTCATCTGGTCGCCCACGACCGCCGGGTCGGACGACGAATACACCCCGCGAGCCGGATACCAGCCCGAGGCGATTTGCGCCGGCGGCGTATTCCCGTTCTGCTGCCAGTGCTCCCATTCGCCGTCGCGCGTCACCGTCCCGTACCACGGGTAGTAGAAGATCGCGACTTCGCCCCCTCCGGCGCCCGCCGGTCTCTCCTGCCACGCGAGGGCTGGAACGACGATGCAGACGCTCACTGCAAGCGCCGCAACTGCCACTGCTCCTCTCCACGCCCACCGCACGTCGCGGGGACTCTATCGGGGGCGTTCGCCAGACGGAAGCTGCGAGTCAGTCGCCGTCGTACTCGCGCTGCTCTTTCCTGTCGTGCCGCCAGGTGATGAGCATCAGGATCGCGAACACGATCACGAGGGCGGCGATCGCGCCGAAGCGATAGATCAGGCCGGTGAAGAAGATCATCGCGAGCAGGCCGAGGATGCCGATCCCGATCACGATGCCGACGGTCTTCCACCAGAAGTTCTTGCCGAGCTCGTCCACGGAGTCTCCGTTCGGTCGCAGGTGAGCCGTAGTCTGCCGTTCCCGCACGATGTCTGCACGGCGTTCGCTGGAGGAATCAGCCGCGGGCGCGGATGAAACGTGCTCGCCCGACGGCGACGATCCGCGTCGAATCGTCCCACGGAGCGATCTCGACATCGGCCGTGCCCAGCGTGCGGCCCGCCACCAGACAGCGCCCGACGACACGGTGCGTGACCGGGTCGGCGAGGCGAAGGAAGTCACAGCGCAGGTCGACGGCGATCCAGCCGCCGGGGCTCGCATGTTCGACGGCGTACCAGCCGGCCGTGTCCACGCACGTCGCGAGGGTGCCGCCGTGGAGGAACGGGCGGGGCTCGGTGCCTCCGACGGCGAGTGGTGGCGGCTCGAGGCGCAGCACGACGGCATCCTCGAGCAGCTCGACCGCCACGAGGCCAATTCCGGCGTCGAGTGGTGAGGGCGGCTCGGAGAGGAGGTCGCTCATCGGCTCGTGCGACTAGTGCGCGACCTCGATCGCACGGCTCTCGCGGATCACGATCACCTTGACCTGCCCCGGGTATTCGAGCTGGTCCTCGATCTGGCGTGCGATCTCGTGCGAGAGGAGTGCTGCCGCGTCGTCGTCGACCTCGGACGGCTCGACGATGACCCGGATCTCGCGTCCGGCCTGGAGCGCGTAGGCCTTGGCGACGCCGGGCTTCGCCCCGGCGAGCTCCTCGAGGGCGCTGAGGCGCTTGATGTAGTGCTCGAGGCTCTCACCGCGCGCGCCCGGCCGCGACGCGGAGATCGCGTCAGCCGCAATCAGCAGTACGGCCTCGACGGTCTGGGGCTGCACCTCGTAGTGGTGGGCCTCGATCGCGTGGACGACGCCCTCTGATTCACCGTAGCGGCGTGCAAGCTGCGCGGAGACGGCGGCGTGGGTGCCCTCCACCTCGTGGGTGAGCGCCTTACCGAGGTCGTGCAACAATGCCGCCCGCTTCGCGGTCTTGACGGAGGCACCGAGCTCGGCCGCCATGATCCCCGCCAGGTGGACGACCTCGAGCGTGTGCTTGAGGACGTTCTGGCCGTAGCTCGTGCGGTAGCGAAGCCGGCCGAGGATCTTCACGAGCTCCTCGTGCATCTCACCGCAGTTCGCCTCGAAGACGGCCTGTTCGCCCGCCTGTCGCACGTGATCCTCGAGCTCCGCCTTCGAGAGGTAGTACATCTCCTCGATCCGCGCGGGGTGGATCCGTCCGTCCTCGATCAGCTTCTCGAGCGTCAGCCGGGCTACCTCGCGCCGGAGCCCGTCGAACGACGAGAGGACGACTGCGTGCGGGGTGTCGTCGATGATGAAGTCGACGCCCGTGAGGTGCTCGAGCGAGCGGATGTTTCGCCCCTCACGCCCGATAATCCTGCCTTTCATGTCATCGGACGCAAGCTCGACGACGCTCACGGTCGTCTCGGCCGTGTGGCTTGCTGCGACCCGTTGCAACGCGTCGGCGATCAGCGCCCGTGCCCGCCGCTTCGCGTCCCCACGGGCTTCCTCCTCGAGCTGCCGGACGGTGCGGGCGAGCTCATGACGGACGAGGTCCTCGGAGCGCTCGAGCAGCTGCTTGCGCGCCTCGCCCTGCGTCAGGCCGCCGACTCGCTCGAGCTCCTTCAGAGCGCTGTCGTTCTTCGCCTTGAGATCCTCCTGGAGCTGCTTCGTGTGGGTCTCGCGATCCGCTACCCCCTGCTCCCGCCGCGTCAGCTCCTCGCGCTTCGACTCGATCTCGGCCTCGCGCTGATGGATCCGCTCCTCGACCTTCGCCATCAGGAGCCGGCTCTCCTGGATCTCACCCTCGATCTCGGCCCGCAACGCCACCGCCTGCTCGCGTGCCTCGATCTGCGCCTCACGTCTGGTCGTCTCGGCCTCCCGCTCGGCCTCCACGAGCAGGGCACGCCGCTGGTCCTCCGCGAGTCTCAGACGTGACGCGCTCGCCGTGCGTAGCCAGATCCAGAGCCCGGCTCCACCGACGACGATCCCGACCACCGCTGCGACGACCGTGAGCATGCGTGCTCCCTGTTGCGGGACTCCCGCGGCAACGCACCGCGGGTTGCTCACATCCGGACACCGCCTGCACGGCGGTCTCCCGGTCAACCGGTCGTTCGGGATCGCGCTATCGCCTGGAGTGTTTCCTCGCGGGGGCCGCGAACGTCGCGTCGCGGGACGTGGAGATCGGGTCGAGGTTCACAGTGTGACTGGCCGGTTTTCGGGAAATCGCTTTGTGCAGGTGAAATGTCGGATGGAGCAGTTCCTATCCTAACCCGTCGCGGACGAGATCCGCAACGGCAGCCTCGACGGCGCTCTCGTCGAACCCCTTCGAGGCCAGATAGCGAGCGGTCTTGACGCCGACGCCCCTGGCCGCGACGATCCGCGCCGCCCGCTCGCGTTCGGGCTCGAGCGCGGCCACGGCGCCCCGGACGAGCTCGCGCGGAACCCCGTGGCGTTCAAGATCGGACACGATCAGCAGGTCACCGGCGCCACGACCCGCGAGCGCCGCCGCCCTGACCACTGCGAACCGTGCGTCGTCGACGAGGCCCGCTCGCTCCGCAGAGGCGAGTGTCTCGCGGCGTAGCCCCGGCGCAACACCGCGTTCCTCGAGCCGACGCTCGAGCGAGGCCCTCGTGTGGTCGCGGGCTCTCAGAGCCCGGAGGGCGACGGTGCGCGCTTCGAGCCGGCGGAGCGCCCGACCGAGCGCGCGTGCCGCCCCCCGGTCGAGCGCGCCTCCGACCGCGAGCCCGGCGACGAGCACCGCCTCGGCCGGAACGACCCGCCACGGCTCGCCGTCGAGCTCGACAGCGACGCGGTCCGGTCCGCGCGCCCGCAGGGCGGTCACGACAGGCACGGTCATCGTCGATCGCCTTCGCTCTTCCTGACCGGTTCTCCACCTCGCTGACCGGTTCTACACCTCGACCGGCACCTCTCCTTCGATCAAGCCCGGGTTCTCGAGCGACGTCTCGTCCTCGACGGGTGTCACCTGGACGTCGCCGACGTCCACCGGCTGCGGCAGTAGCCGCGCCGAGACGGTCTGCTCCGACGGGACATCCGCCTGGATGCGGGCGAGGATCTGCTGGACGACGTCGGGGTGCTCGCGGAGGAATGCGGTTGCGTTCTGGCGACCCTGGCCGAGCCGCTCGTCGCCGAAGCTGAAGTACGAGCCCGACTTCTGGACGACCTTGCGCTCGATCCCGACGTCGAGCACCGTGCCCTCCCAGGAGATGCCCTGGCCGTAGATGACGTCGAACTCCGCCTGCTTGAAAGGCGGCGCCACCTTGTTCTTCACCACCTTGACCCGGACGCGGTTGCCGTATGCCTCCGCCCCGTCCTTCAGTGTCTCGATCCGGCGGATGTCGAGGCGCACGGACGAGTAGAACTTCAGCGCCCGGCCCCCTGGCGTCGTCTCGGGGGATCCGAACATGACACCGATCTTCTCGCGCAGCTGGTTCGTGAAGAGGCAGATCGTGTCGGTCCGGTTCAGCGTCCCGGCGAGCTTTCGCAGCGCCTGGCTCATCAGCCGCGCCTGCAGCCCGACGTGGGAGTCGCCCATCTCGCCCTCGATCTCGGCCTTCGGCGTCAACGCCGCGACCGAGTCGACGGCGACGACGTCGAGCGCGCCGGAGCGGACGAGAAGCTCGCAGATCTCGAGCGCCTGCTCTCCCGTGTCCGGCTGGGAGACGAGGAGGTCGTCGATGTTGACGCCGATCCGTCGGGCGTACTGCGGGTCCATTGCATGCTCGGCGTCGATGAAGGCGCAGATGCCGCCGCGGCGCTGCGCCTCCGCGATGACGTGGTAGACGAGCGTCGTCTTGCCCGACGATTCGGGCCCGTAGACCTCGACCACGCGGCCGCGTGGCAACCCGCCGATGCCGAGTGCCATGTCGAGGGAGAGCGAGCCGGTCGAGACCGCCCCGACCGACACCTGCGCCTGATCGGACATGCGCATGACCGAGCCCTTGCCGAACTGCCGCTCGATCTGGCCGAGCGCGACGTCGAGCGCTTCCTCACGTTTCATCCCGTCTCTCCTCCTCGTTACCCGTCTTCGCCTGTCGTCTGAGTCGCCCGCTCAGGAAAGCACCACCGTCGGACGTCATACAAACATACGTTCGTCTTCGGACGGAGCCCTCCTGCTCCCCACGCTAGCCGCTCGAGTGCGCCGCGCCTGTGCCGACTTCGTGTCCGAATTGACACGCCGCAGGGCGGAGCAATCGGTTCAGGAACCGGCCAGCAGGCGTCGCACGAGGTGGAGGGCCGTCACCGCCGCGCGCCCACGCACCCAGTTGCGCTCGCCAGGGATCTCGATCCTCAGCGACCGTTCGCCCGCCGGCCCGACGGCGTGGATGAAGACGAGCCCGACCGGCTTGCCGGCGGTCCCGCCACCTGGGCCGGCGATACCCGTGACCGAGACGGCCACGTCGGTTCGGAGCCGGGCCCGCGCACCCTCGGCCATGGCCGCTGCGACCTCCGCCGAGACGGCTCCGTACGTGACGAGCGTGGCCTCCGGGACGCCGAGAAGCTCCAGCTTGACGTCGTTCTCGTAGGCGACGATGCCCCCGTAGAAGGCATCGCTCGAGCCGGAGATCGCCGTCAGCCGTGCGGCGACAAGGCCTCCGGTGCACGACTCGGCCGTCGCGAGCGTGAGGCCGCCGACCCTGCACTGCTCCAGCACGAGCTCCTCCACGGTCCGTTCGTCGCGCCCGAACAGGTGCTGTTGGAGCGGCCGCAGGAAAGCCCGCTCGAGCGCGTCGGCGCGTTCTTCCGCTCCGGGCTCGACGATCAGGTCGACGTGGATCTCGAAGTCGCGCGCGCAGATCGTCGCCTCCACCCCATCGCCGTCGCCGCCGGCCTCGTCCAGGGCGCTCGCGACCGTCGACTCGCTCGCCCCGAAGAAGCGAAGAACGCGGCGCTCGGGCAGGAGTGTCCCGGTGAGGACACGTCGCATCGGCTCGGTCTCGAGTGCACGCGGCCACAAGGCCTGCAGCTCCCCGGGCGGTCCGGGCAGCACGACGACGACGCAGCTGCCCGTGTCGAGCACGACCCCCGGGGCGGTGCCGGCGATGCCGAGCGAGATGCCGCCGTCGGGTAGGGTCGCCTGTTTGCGCACTCCCTGCTCGAAGTCGGCGTAGGGCCGCCCCAGCCGCTCCGCAAAGCGTCGCGAGATCGTCCCGATCTCGGCTTCGAGCGTTTCGTCGACCGTCAGTCCGACACCGGCGACGGAGGCAACGAGCTCGATCGTACGGTCGTCGTGGGTCGGCCCGAGGCCGCCGGAGACGAGGCAGACGTCGGCGCCGAAGCCCTCCCGCAACGCCTCCTCGAGCTCCGTCGGGTCGTCGCCGACGATCGAGATCCGGACGGGCTGCAGACCGAGTCGGAGCGCCTCCTGAGCGTAGAAGGGGCCGTTGAGGTCATTCCGCTCTCCTCGTACGAGCTCGCTGCCCGTGACGACGACCGCTGCCCGGGGGCGGTTCAAGAGGAAGGCGTGATGGTGATGCGGCCGCTCGCCGGAAGCCGCAGCGGCTCTCCGGCGATCTTGACGACGACGTTCCTCGGCGACGCGACCGAGAGGGTCAGCGTCCTCGCCGGAAACCGCTTCGTCTGACCCCGTTCGAGCGTGCCACGGTAGAGCGGCTTGCCGGCCGAGCCTCCGACGCGCACCTCCATGAAGCTGGCGCCCCTCGTGGCTGTGACGGCGATGCCCTTCGCCACCGTCGTCGACGTCGCCGCAGGCAGGTTGACACCCTGCACCTTGGGCTCGTCCGTGCCACCGAACTTCCAGGCCGCGAAGACGAGCACCGTCACGAGCACGATCGCGAGCAGCGTGACGACGACGAGCCGCGACTCCCGCCGCTCCCGCTGCCTGCGACGACGCGCGTCCGTCGGCACCCGGCGTGTGCGCAGTGGCGCGTCTTCCTCGCCGGCGACGAAACGCGAGTTGTACTCGTCGACGTAGAGCTGACCGTCCATCCCGAGTGCATCGGCGTACGTACGCAGGAAGCCCTTGATGTAGGTGTGGCCGGGCAGCTGGTCGAACTGCTCCGCCTCGAGCGCGCGCAGGTACTTGGCGCGGATCTTCGTCCGCACCTCCATCTCGTTGATATCGAGGCCCTGGCGCGTCCGGGCCTCGCGCAGACTGGAGCCGATCTCGAACACGGGACGTGCAGTGTAGTCGACGCCGGCGGCTCTACTCCACTGCGACGAGAAGCTGGTAGACGAGCAGTGCGATCGCGGCCGACGCCGCCAGGCAGATTCCGAGTACGCCGAGGAGCCACCCGATCCGACCGCGCCGCCGCCCACCGGCCTTGCCGAGACGGACGTCGTCGAACGTCCTCGCCCGTCGCGCCAGAATCACGGCGGCGACTCCGAGGCCGATTGCAAGGGGGATTGCGAAACCGGCCTGCAGCAGCTCGTACCCGCTCGAGTACCGCGTCGCGAAGACGGC
Source organism: uncultured Gaiellales bacterium (assembly GCA_964581085.1). Lineage (GTDB taxonomy): Bacteria > Actinomycetota > Thermoleophilia > Gaiellales > Gaiellaceae > Gaiella. Next base: position 150,332 of record CAZOMP010000002.1, read on the forward strand.
GACCGGCAGTGTCAGCGCCGAGAGGAGCCCGAGCACGGCGGACCACACCGCTCGCGTGTTGCGGCTCACGATTTCTTGTAGGGCCGACCGTCCGCGGCTGGCGGGATCGAACGGCCGATCACGCCGGCCACGGCGATCAGGGTGAGCACGTACGGGAGCGCCTGGAAGAGGACAGCAGCCGAATCGGAATACTCGGGCAGCCGCTGCGCCAGAGCGCTCGAGAACCCGAACAGCAGGCATGCTGCGGCCGCTCCCCACGGCCGCCAGTTGCCGAAGATCACCGCTGCGAGAGCGATGAATCCCCGCCCAGCCGTCATGTTCTCGTTGAAGGAGTTGACGAAGCCGATCGAGAGGAAAGCCCCACCTGCGGCGGCGAGCATGCCCGAGAAGATGACTGCCCCGTAACGGATCCCGTAGACCGAGATCCCGACCGTGTCGGCGGCGCGCGGGTGCTCTCCGACGGCGCGGATGCGCAGGCCGAGCGGCGTCTTGAAGAGGATCAGCCAGCTCAGCGGGATCATCACGATCGCCACCCAGATCATCAGGTTCATGTGCCCGAAGACCTCCTCGAGGAAGTTCCCCGCACCGGGGATGTCGCCGAGGAAGGAGATGTTGATCTGGGGGATGCTCGGAATGTTGGTCGGCGTCCCATCCTGTCCGTAGATGTCGATGAACAGATAGCCCGTGAGCCCGAGCGCCAGGAAGTTGATCGCGGTACCGCCCACGATCTGGTCGGCCCGGAGGTGGATCGAGAGCACCGCGTGCAGCGCTGCGAGGACGCCGCCCGAGAGGATCCCGACGATGAGGCCGAGCCACCACGAGTCGAGCTTGTCGGCCGCGAGGATGCCGAAGAATGCCCCCATCAACATCATCCCCTCGAGGCCGATGTTGACGACGCCCGATCGCTCGCTGAACATGCCGCCGAGGGCACCGAAGATGAGTGGCGTCGCGTAGCGGAGCGTTGCCGCAAAGAGCGCCGACCAGACGACCACGTTCTGGAGATGGCCGAGGCTCGACCGCGTCGCGAAGTAGGCGAGTGCAAAGCCGAGGACGCCCGCCGCGATCGCGTAGCCGCCGAAGCGCCGCTCGCCGCGGATCAGGACACCGATCCCGAGCACGAGCGCGACGAGGCACAGCACGAGGCTCCACACCCATGAGCGGGCGTCGATGGGCGGCAGGGTGATCCAGGCGCCCACCAGCCCGAATGCGACGCCCACCCAGGCGACGGCACGGAGGCCGCGTGGCGCACGAGCGGCGACCGGGAGCGCGACGGACGTCATGTCGTCACCGGCTTCTTTCTCCGCATCCGCGCCATCAGCCAGAGCACGATCACGTCGGCTCCGACGAAGAGGACGACGAGCCCCTGGATCAGAAGGGTCAGGTTCGACGCGAGCTCGGGTTTGAAGATCGTCGGGTCGAGGTTACGCGTCGAGGTGCCGGTCAGGAGGCCGCCGAAGAGCAGCGCCGCAAGGGCGACCCCGATCGCGGTGTTGCGGCCGAGGAGGGCGACCGCGATCGCGACGAACGCGATCTGGACGCCCTGGATGTCGCCCGTGGCGAGCCGGAACTGCCAGCCGAGCACGTCGATCGCACCGGCGAGGCCCGCGAAGGCGCCGGAGATCGCCATCGCGAGGAAGTAGTTGCGTGAGACGCTGATGCCGCCGTAGCGGGCCGCTTCGGGGTTGAACCCGACCGCGCGCACCCCGTAGCCGAGCGTGGTGCGGCTCAGCAGCAGCCAGTAGACGACAAGTGCCGCGATCGCGATGAAGAAGCCGACGTGAAGGCCCTGCAGGAGTGGGTCGCCCCAGAACACCGGCAGCTTCGCCCCGTCGACGACATCGTTCGAGATCGGCACGTACGTCTGGGTGCTGTTCTGCAACGGCCCGCCGAGGCCGAACAGGAAGACGCCGATCCAGACCGCGATCCAGTTCAGCATGATCGTCGAGATGACCTCGTGGGCACCCACCGTCGCCTTCAGGAAGCCTGCTATGCCGGCCCAGATGGCTCCGCAGAGTGCGCCGGCGACGAGGGCGAAGACGATGTGGAGGAACGAGTTCATCTCCGCGAAGGAGGAACCGATCCAGACCGCGAGCACCGCCCCACCGATGTACTGCCCCGTGCCGCCGATGTTGAAGAGGCCGCAGCGGAACGCGAACGCGACGGCGAGCCCCGTCAGGATCAACGAGGTCGTGATGATCAGCGTCTGCTGCATGTTCGACGCTGCGTCGGCCCGCTCGGTTCCGCTCACCCACGGGAAGAACCAGTTGAAGCCGGCGCCGTCGAAGATGGCGCGATACGTCGTGAGCGGGTTCTTGCCGGTCGTCGCGAAGACGACGAGACCACCGACGAAGAACGCGAGGACCGCGGTCAGAACCGGCGCGAGCAGGCCTCCCGCCTTCTGGGCGACGTCGTAGCGGCCGAGCAACGACTGCTTCACCTCGGGAATGCCCGAGGGATCCGACGGCGTCGGCGCCTCGAGATCCTCCTCCTCGGTCACGCCGCCACCCCCTTCCCGCGACCGCCCCCGGTCATCGCCACACCCAATTCCTCCTCGCTCACGCTGGGCGGGAACTCACCCACGATCTCGCCTTCGTACATCACGAGGATGCGATCCGAGAGTGAGAGGATCTCCTCCAGCTCGAGCGAGACGAGCAGGACGCCCCGTCCCTCGTCACGCTCCTCGACGAGCCGCCGGTGGACGAACTCGATCGCGCCGACGTCGAGTCCGCGCGTCGGCTGGGCAGCGATCAGCACGCGTGGGTTGCGATCGATCTCACGCGCGAGCACCACTTTCTGCTGGTTGCCGCCCGAGAGGGCGCCGCCGGGAGTCGACGGGCCTCCGCCGCGAATGTCGAACTCGGAGATCAGCCGCCGGGCCCGGGCGATCAGCCGCCGCGGATAGAGCCAGCCGAGACGCGAGTCGGGAGCGTGTCTGAAGTCGTGGAGTGCCATGTTCTCTGCGATCGAGAACTCGAGCACGAGGCCGCGGCGCTGCCGGTCCTCGGGGATGTGCCCGAGCCCTGCGGAGAAGTGGCGGTTGGCGCTCGCCGAGGTGACGTCCGAGCCTGCGACCGCGACCGTTCCGGAGGCCACCTTGCGCAGACCGGTCATCGCATCGATCAACTCGGTCTGGCCGTTGCCGTCGATGCCTGCGATACCCACGATCTCCCCCGCTCGCACCTCGAAGCCGACACCGCGGACCTTCTCGATACCGCGGTCGTCGAAGACGTGCAGATCGTGCACCTCGAGCAGCGGCTCGGCCGGCTCGGAGTCGCCCTTCTCGACCCGGAGCAGCACCTCGCGGCCGACCATCAGCCGCGCGAGGCCCTCCTCGGTCACACCCTGCGCGGGCAGCGTCTCGATCAGCTTGCCGCGGCGCAGGACGGTGATCCGGTCGGCGATCTCCGTCACCTCGTTCAGCTTGTGGCTGATGAAGATGATCGACTTGCCCTGGGCGGTGAGGCTGCGGACGATCGTGAAGAGCTCCTGGGCCTCCTGCGGCGTCAGGACGGCCGTCGGCTCGTCGAGCACGAGGATATCCGCGTTGCGATAGAGCGCCTTCAGGATCTCGACGCGCTGCTGCTGGCCGACGGTGACGTCGTGCACGGTCGCGGTCGGGTCGACCGCGAGACCGAAGCGCTCGGAGATCTCGCGGACACGCTCGTTCGCCTCGCGTAGATCGAGCATGACGCCGGCATGCGTCGGCTCCACGGCGAGGACGATGTTCTCCGCCACGGTCATCACGGGAATCAGCATGAAGTGCTGGTGCACCATGCCGACGCCCGCCTCGATCGCGGCACTCGGCGTCCCGAGCCGCACCGGCTTGCCGCCGATCACGATCTCGCCCTCGTCGGGGTGGTAGAGCCCGTAGAGGATGTTCATCAGCGTCGACTTGCCGGCACCGTTCTCGCCGAGGAGGGCGTGTACCTCGCCCTCCCGGAGGTCGAAGCTGACATCGTCGTTGGCGACGATGCCCGGGAAGCGCTTCGTGATGTGCCGCATCTCGAGCACGGTGCGGGGCGCGTCGGCCATCGAGCCGGGATTCTACGGGTCCCGACGGTCGGCGGTATCCCAACTCACCTCGACGGCACGCCGAACGACGGAGGGCGGGCCGCTGGCCCGCCCTCCCGGTCGTACGACGCGGTTGTCGGTCAGCCGTTCGAGATGCCCGTGCGGGGCGGCTTGACCGTCCCGTTGGCGATCTTCTTGGCCCACGCGTTCAGGGTTGCGATCAGCTTGGCGCGGTTCGGCGCGTTGACGCTCACCTTGCCGTAGCCGGTGCCGCCGTTCTTCACGTTGAAGAGACCGTCGACGCCACCCTTGTACTTGCCGTCCTTCGTGAGCTTGATCGTCTGCGTGACGCCCGCATCGACCTTCTTCTGGGCGCTCGTGAGGACGTACGGGCCGAGGAAGCCCTGGTCGTTGTCGACGCCGATACCCCAGACCTTCGAGTCCTTCGCCGCCGTGAGGGCGCCGAGACCGCACTGGCCGGCGACCTGGAACACGACGTCAGAGCCCTCACCGATCTGGTTCAGGGCGACTTCCTTGCACTTGTCCTGCGCGACGAAGTCCTGCGAGTAGCCGTTCAGCACCTTGATGCCCGGCTTCACCTTCTTGGCGCAGTACTGGTAGCCGGCGATGTACGCGTCGACGGGCGGGATCTTGAGACCGCCGACCGACGAGATCGTGCCGGACTTCGACTCGGTCGCCGCAGCGACACCGGCGAGACAACCCGCCTCCTGCTCGGCGAAGACGATGCCGCGGACGTTCTTCGGCTTGCCCTTCAGGCCTGCCGCGTTGACGTCGACGATCGCGAACTTCGTCTTCGGATACTTCTTCGCCACGGCAGCGATCGAGTCTCCCATGAGGAAGCCGACCGCGATCACGAGGTTGTAGCCATTCTTGGCCGCCGTCGACAGGTTCGGGATGTAGTCGGCCGCGCTCTTCGAGATGAAGACGCGACCCTGGACGCCGTACTGCCGCTGTGCGACCTTGAGCCCGTTGTAGGCGAGTGCGTTGAAGCCCTTGTCGTTGAGACCGCCGATGTCGGTGATCAGAGCCACCTTCAGCGGCGCCGCCTGCTGCTTGGCCGGTGCGGCCGAGCCGCCTGCGACCACGGCGAGCGCCATGACCGCGACGAGCGCGACCGAGGCGCCGACCATCCATTTCCGTACTGACACATGTCCTCCTTGGGACGCAGAGATTCCTATCCGTACTCTCTGAGACGCATCATTCCAGCTATTGATAGACGCCGCTGGAGAGATGCTGGCGGTCGAGTATGCCGGGACTGCCGGACGGTCGGCAAGCGGTTCAGTCGGGTGCGACGGCGGAGTGGAGCTGCGACTCCTCGATCAGGACCCGCCGCGGCTTCGAGCCCTCGTACCCGGAGATGATGCCGCGGCGCTCGAGCATGTCGATCAGGCGTCCCGCCCGCGTGTAGCCGACGCGCAGGCGTCGCTGGATCAGGGAGACGGACGCCGTCTGGGTCTGTACCACGATCTCGATCGCCCTGTCGAGCAACGGATCCTCGTCCGGGTCGAACTCGCCGTCGTGCTCGTCCGCCATCTCGTCCGCGTAGCTCTCGGGCGTCTCGAGCAGGCTCTCGTCGAGCTCCTGCACCCGCTGCCGCCGGCACTGCTCGACGATCATTGCGATCTCCTCCTCGGTCACGAAGGCGCCCTGGACGCGCTGCATGCGCGACGTCCCGAGCGGCTTGAAGAGCATGTCGCCCTGGCCGAGCAGGCTCTCCGCACCGGAGGTGTCGAGGATCACGCGGGAGTCGGTCTGGCTCGAGACGGCGAAGGCGATCCGGGAGGGGACGTTCGCCTTGATCATGCCGGTGATCACGTCGACCGACGGACGCTGGGTCGCGAGCACGAGGTGAATCCCGACGGCGCGCGACTTCTGGGCGAGGCGGATGATCGCGTCCTCCACCGCCTGCGGCGAGACCATCATCAGGTCGGCAAGCTCGTCGATCACGACGAGCAGGTACGGCAGCGGCTCCTCCCCGCGCGCCCGGAAGGCGCGGTTGGCCTCGGGGAGGTTGCGTGCCCGGATGATGGAGAGACGTTCGTAGCGGCGCTCCATCTCCGCGACAACGTTCTGGAGGACTGCTGACGCCTCCTTCGGATTCGACACGACGGGGGTCAACAGGTGCGGAATCGACTCGTAGTAGTTGAGCTCGATTCGCTTCGGATCGATCAGGATCATCCGTACCTCGTCCGGCGTCGAGCGGAGCAGGATCGAGGTCAGCATCGTGTTGACGCAGCCGGACTTACCGGCTCCGGTCGTACCTGCGATGAGTAGGTGTGGCATCCGCGCCAGGTCGGTCCAGACCGCGTTGCCGGAGATGTCCTTCCCGAGCCAGACCGAGAGCGGGCTCGCCTGGCCCGGCATGTCGCCGAAGATGTCTCCGAGCGTAACGAGCCGCGGCGAGAGGTTCGGGACCTCGACGCCGACCGCCTGCTTGCCGGGGATCGGTGCGAGGATGCGGATCTCGGTGGTCGCGAGCGCGTACGAGAGATCGTCCTTGAGGCCCGCCACCTTCGAGACCTTCGTCCCCGGTGCGAGCTGAAGCTCGTAGCGCACGACACGCGGGCCTGCGATCTGCCCCACGATCGTCGCATCGACTCCGAAGTGGGAGAGCGTCCGGGTCAGCTGCTCGGCGACGCGTGCGCTCGCGGCGCCGTTGTCCTCGGTGACGGGCGCGGACGTCTTCAGCAGCGACCGCTCGGGCAGCCGGTACTCGCCTGCCGGCACCTGCTCGAAGTCGATCGCCTCGGCCTCGTCGCCGGTCGTCTGAGGCTGCTGGTGCTCCTCGGACTGCAGCACGAGCGGCGGCGGCTCCGCAGACGTCGGCAGCGGTGCGATCACGTCCGGATAGCGCTCTTCGGCATCGACGGGCGGCTTCTGCCGCGCTGAGACGGGCTGCAGAGGCTCGTCGACGACCTCTCCCCAGCCGAGCTGGGTCGTCTCCAGCGTCCGCCGGGCAGCGCTGCCGGCACGCCGTACGGCATGGCCGGAGCGGCGCAGGATGGCGCCCGCGGAGGCGCCTGTGAAGAGCAACGTGCCGGCGATGAAGAGCGCCACGCCGACGATCAGGGTCCCGGTCTCTCCGATCACGTGGGCGAGTGCGCCCGCGAGCGCGCCGCCGATGGCGCCGCCCTCGTCGCGGCCGAGGGCGATCATGAGCCCGAAGGCGCCCACCGCGAGGCCCGTCCGGAACGGCTTCAGATCGATTACGGAGCTCCGGACCAGCATCAGCCCACCCAGGGCAATCAGGACGAGCGGGATCAGGTACGCGGCGACCCCGAAGAGGTGGTGCAGCTCGTCGCCCACGCGCGAGCCGACGGGGCCGCCGTCCCAGCCGAGCCAGAGCACCGTCGCGAGGAAGATGCCGACCGTGACCATCCCGAGCCCCCACAGCTCGGGATGGTGATGCGAACGGGTTCCGGTTCGACGTTTCTTGATCCGGGAAGGCGTGCGCGGCCTGGGCGCGCGCTTGACGGGCTTCTTGCGTGCAGTGGCCATGGAACTGCAGCTTCGGCGGTCCCCGGCGGTCTCCTTCGCTCCCTCAAGGGGCTGCCAGCCGCAGTCCGCCTTCCGAGATTCCGGGACCGACCGCCTGGAAGGCGGGCACGATCTCGCTCGTCACGAGTCCGTGTTCGTCCGTCAGTCGATCGACGATCGGCCAGAGCTGGACGATGCGACGAGGACGGTCGACGAGCGTGACGACGACCGGGCCGCGACGCCGGATCGAGAGCAGCCGCTCCCCTTCTTCGCTGCCGGCTCCCGAGAAGCCCCGGATCCCCCGCAGACCCGTCGCGCCCTTTGCTCCGCCGCGGCGGAGCTCGTGGACGAGCGCCACGTGCAACGGCTGGCGGCCATGGCGTGCGTTCGCCCCGGCGTAGACTGTGAGCTTCTGCCAGACGCCGAGCCCGCCCTCGTCCTGCTCCGTCACGACCGGCGGCTGCGCGAGCAGCTTGCCGTCGTGCTTGCACACGACCACTCGCTCGAGCGTCGCGAGCGGGTCGCGCAGGCGGCCCCCCAGTGCGGCGAGCGCGCGGCCGAGAACGGGTGTCGCTCCGACAGCGACGACGAGTAGCGGAACGTCGGCATTCCGGGAGCCGAGCCGCGCGCGCGTCCGGCGATGATGGACGAGGCCGTCGACTCCGAGTACGACGGTCGCTCCTGCGACGCCGCACTGCTGCAGGACCTCGAGGGTGACGGCGAGGGCCGGTCTCTCGCCCGCACGCTCCTGCCGGCCGAGGAAGAGCGTCAGCTTGGCATCGCCGTCCTGCTCGGTCTGATCCCGGCCGAGTTCGGTGAGCAGCCGGGCCCGCTCGACCGTCACGAGCCCACCGCCGACGAGTTTCTCGAGCTCGGGGAGCAGCGCCTCGATGCGATCGTGGGCAGCGACGGCGAGTGCGACGAGTGGAAGGTCCTCGGAGAGGGTGAGGAGCCTCTGGGTGTGGAGCTGGTGCCGGATCCCGAAGCCTTCGCTCGCCCGTAGGAGGGCTGCGGCCTTGACTCCGTGACGTTCGAAGGTGTCGAGGACGAGGTCGGAGACGAGCCGCCCCTGGTGGCGGTCGCTGTCGCCGAAGTAGACCGTGACCGCGAGGGCTGCGTCGGTCACAGCATCGCTCCCAGCCACCAGCCGAGCCCTGCTGCCGCGAGCCCGACCGCAACGCTCCCGAGCAGGTTCGCGATCGCGAGACCGTTCTCGCCGTCCTCGGCCAGGCGATGGGTCTCGAGCATCCAGGTGGAGAACGTCGTGAACGACCCGAGCGTGGCCGTGCCGAGGAGCAGCATCGTGTCGTCCCCGATTCCGATCCCGACGAGGAACCCGAGCAGGAACGACCCCAGCCCGTTGACGACGAGCGTCCCGACGGGAAACTCGGTGTCCAGCCGGCTCTGTACGGCACGGTCGAGCTCGAAGCGGAATATCGCTCCCACCCCGCCGAGAGCTGCCACACCGCCCCAGAGGAGGGCGCCGCCGATCAACGGCGCGGCCTCGGCCCGAGCCGGACGTGGACGGTAACGGCATGCATCGCGATGAGGCCTACCACGACCGTGACTGCCAGGTACACGGCGGCGAGGACGTCGTGTCCCTCCCGTGCCCGCTCGATGACCTCGATCTGCATCGTCGAGAACGTGGTCAGGGCCCCGCAGAATCCGGTCGCGAGCAGCGGGCGCGGAAATGTCGACGGCGGCAGCCGCTCCTGGAGCTCCGTCGCGACGTAGGCGAGCACGAGCGTCCCGATCACGTTCACGGCGAAGGTCGCCCACGGCCAGCCGGCTGCCGAAGGCGGAAATGCCTTCTCGACCCCTGTGCGCAAAACCGCCCCGAGAACACCGCCGACGAAGACGACGAGGAGCAGGCGCGGTCTCACGGCTCGCAGCAGCCGTCAGGCAACGCGCTTCCGCGCCTCGGCGATGATCCGTTCGGCGTCGGCCTTGTTCCCGAAACCGCGCGTCTCCGTCTTCCCGTGCTCGAGGTCCTTGTAGACCTGGAAGAAATGCTCGATCTCGTCGCGGAACTCCGGCGGGATGTCGTGAATGTCGCTGACCCGCATCCAGGCGGGGTCCCTGAGCGGCACGCAGATCACCTTCTCGTCCTGGCCCTTCTCGTCTGTCATGTGGAAGACACCGACGACGCGGACACGGATCCGGCAACCGGGGAACGTCGGCTCCCCGACGAGCACGAGCGCGTCGAGCGGGTCGCCGTCCTCTCCGAGCGTCCCCTCGATGAAGCCGTAGTCGGCGGGGTAGCTCATCGAGGTGAATAGCCTGCGATCGAGGACGATGCCTCCGATCTCGGGGTCGAGCTCGTACTTGTTCCGCGATCCGGACGGCACCTCCACGAAGACGACGACGTCCTGCGTCAACCGAGCCCTCCGATCCGCTCGACGAGGAGCTCGAAGAAGCCGCCAGTATCGAGGTCGACGCCGACGTGGGCGTTCGCCGGCCGCTCCGTCCGCCGCCAGCGGTCGACAACGGTACGCCCACGGCAGAGGTCGGACTCGAGCTCCACCTCGACGTTCCGGTCGAGCACGGTGACGAGTCCGGGCCGGATCACATGGGCGACGGCGACCGCGTCGTGGATCGGCGCTCCGTCCCAGCCGTACGTCTCCCTGTGGTAGACGGCAAAGAAGTCGATCAGATCTGCCACGAAGGCTCCGGCCGCCCCGGTGGCCCGCAACCTGGCCTGGACGGCGGGCGTCGTCCGTGCGAGATGGGTCACGTCGAGCCCGATCATCGTCGTGTCGATGCCCGAGTGGAGGACGGAAGCGGCTGCCTCGGGGTCGGCCCAGATGTTGAACTCGGCCGCGGGAGTCATGTTCCCCTCCGCGATGGCGCCGCCCATGAAGACGATCCGGTCGACGTTCGCGCCGCCGGTGCGCTCGAGCAGGAGTGCCACGTTCGTGAGCGGGCCCGTTGGGATCACCGTGACCGGCGTGCTGCTTGCGGCGATCGCCCTTTCCATGAAGTCGACGGCGTGGTCTCGGAGCGGCGCCCGGCCGGCCGGCGGCAGCACGGGGCCGTCGAGGCCGCTCTCTCCGTGCACGTGGGAGGCGACGACGAGGTCGCGTACGAGCGGTCTCTCGGCGCCGGCGGCGACAGGGACGTCGGAGCGGTCGACGAGATCGAGGACGCGGAGTGCGTTCGCCGTCGTCTTCTCGAGGGTCTGATTCCCGTGTACGGTCGTGACTCCGAGGACGTCGAGCTCCGGGCTCGCAAGCGCGAGCAGCAGCGCGATCGCGTCGTCATGGCCCGGGTCGCAGTCGAGAATGACGGGAGTGCTCACGCGCTCAGTATGGCGTCGACCTCGGCCGCGGTCGGAAGGGAGGGTTGCGCCCCGAGGCGAGATGCAGCGAGCGCCCCCGCCGCACAGGCGCGGCGCAGCGCGTCCTCGTGGTCGCGGGCCTCGAGCAGCGAGACGAGCAGGCAGGCAGTGAAGGCGTCGCCTGCCGCGGTTCCGTCGACGACGTCGACCCGCGGCGGCGCAGCGCGTGCCACCTCCTCCCCGTCCTCGAGCAGCACCGCGCCCTCGGCACCCAGCGTGAGAGCCACGAGCCCGTCGCGGCGTGCAAGCGACTCGAGCTCGAACCGGTTCACGACTGCGAGGTCGGGATCCACGGCGACCGTGCGCGCGGGTGCGGCATTGAGGCAGAACAGCCCGCCCGTCTGCTCCCAGGCCGAGACGATCGCCGTATCCGGGACCTCTTGCTGGCAGAGGACCGCGTCGGCCGCCTCGAGCTCGACGTCGCCGAGGGATGAGTTCGCTCCCGGCGAGACCACGATGGTCGTCTCGCCGTCGCGGTCGACGCTGATCAGCGCGATGCCGGTGGGCAGATCCGACTCGTGCAGGCGGAGCTCGACACCGGCGGCGCGCAGCTCCGCCAGCGCCTCGTCGGCGAACGCGTCGCGACCCACGGCCGCAACGAGCGTCACCTGTGCGCCGAGCCTGGCGCAGGCGAGCGCCTGGTTGGCGCCTTTCCCACCGGGGAACCGCTCCAGCGTCGCGCCCGTGACCGTCTCGCCTGCGCGCGGCAGTCGCTCGCAGCGCGCGACCAGGTCGAGGTTGACCGAGCCAACGACGGTGATCCGAGGGCCGGGCAATCCCGCCTCTACGCGGCGAGTGCCCTGAGATCGTCGACCGTCGAGCCGAGCAGCGTATCGCGGAGGTCGAACAGGCCCGCCCAGAGCGACGAGCGATCGGGTGCCATCTCGACCCGGGCTGCATCCGCAAGCCCCTCGAGCGCTCGCACGAGCACGGCGAGCTCGAGATAGACAGCCGCCACCCGGTTCGGGCAGGCGTGGACGCCGGCGCGGTGAAGGACGGGCTCCCACTCGACGAGCTCGGCCGCACCGGGCCCCCCGTACCAGGAGCGGCCCTCGGCCCGCTCCGGCTCCAGCTCGAGCAGGTAGCGGGAGAGCGGTGGTTCGAGGCCCGCGAGGGCTGTCTCGATCCGGTCGGCGGCGTGGCGCAGCGCCGCCTCACGCGCCCCTGTCGTGGCGGGGACGGCGTCGCCGCGGCTCCAGCGCTCGAGCAGCCGGCAGAAGGCGAGCGCCGCCGCCTCGCATGCGCGCAGTTGCTCGATGAGCCGTCGCGCGCTCCGCTCGGAGGCCGCGTTGTCGCGGATCACCTCGCACCAGCCGGGCTGCGGCGGAGCCATCGCCATCAGACCACCATCACTAGACCTCGATCACCACAGGGAGAATCATCGGCCGCCGGCGGGTTCTCGCATAGACCGCCTTCGCGATCGCGTCGTGCATGTGCTCCTGGAGCAGCTTGATCTCGTCGATCCCGTCTTCCGCCAGCTCGACGGCGATCCGGTCTGCTTCGTCACGCAGATCGTCGAGCAGCTCCTCGTCCTCACCGAATCCGCGTGCGATCAGCTCCGGCGGCGCGATCTCGCCCCCGTCGGAGGCGAGGGTCGTCACGACGATCAGGACGCCGTCCTCGGAGAGTCGTCGGCGGTCGCGCAGCGCCACGTCCTGGACGTCACCGACGCCGAGGCCGTCGACGAACGTGACGCCTGCTGCGATGCGGTCGACGATACGGGCCCCATCCTGCGTGAGCTCGACGACGCTCCCGTTCTCGGCGATCACGATGTTCGACGCCGGGATCCCGGCCTCGCGGCCGAGCTTCGCGTGGGCGGCGAGCATCCGGTACTCGCCGTGGATCGGCATCAGCGCCCTGGGGCGGACGAGCGAGAGCAGCGTCCGCAGCTCCTCGGAACAGGCATGGCCGGAGACGTGCACGGGGGCCACCTCCTCGTGCAGGACCTGCGCACCGAGCCGCGCGAGCCGGTTGATCGAGTCGTGGACGCGGAGCTCGTTCCCGGGCACCGGCTTGGCGGAGATGATCACCGTGTCGCCGCGCTCGACTTCCACGTTCTGGTGGTCGGAGTAGGCGATCCGCGTCAACGCCGACATCGGCTCGCCCTGGCTGCCGGTACAGAGCACCATCACCCGCTCGGGCGGCAGGCCCATCGCCTCCTTGGGCGAGATCAGCGCCTCCTCGGGCAGGTTCACGTAACCGAGGTTGCGGGCGATGTTCATGTTCTTGCGCAGCGAGCGTCCGATCAGGGCGACCCTGCGGCCGTTCGCCATCGCGACCTCTGCCGCCTGCTGCATCCGATGGATGTTGGAGGCGAAACTGGCGACCAGCACACGCCCCGGCAACGTCGGGATCAGCTGCCGGAAGGTCTCGCCGACGAGCCGCTCGGAGCCGGTCATGCCCGGTCGCTCGGCGTTCGTCGAATCCCCGAGCATCAGGTCGACGCCCCGGTTCCCCACCTCGGCGAGCTTGCCGACGTCGGTCTTGAGCCCGTCGACGGGGGTGTGGTCGAGCTTCCAGTCACCCGTGTGGAGGACGCGCCCCGCCGTCGTCTCGAGCACGATCGCGACGCAGTCCGGGATCGAGTGCGCCATGCGAATGAACTCGAGCCGGAAGGGCCCGACCTGCATCGGCGCCGCCGGGTCGGCCTCGGTGAGCGTCGTCGTCGAGCCCAGTCCATGCTCGTCGAGCTTCGACTTCACCATCGCGAGCGTGAGCCGCGTCCCGACCACTGCGTCGGCGTCGACCCGACGGAGGACGTACGGGAGCGCGCCGACGTGGTCCTCGTGCCCGTGTGTGAGCACGATCGCGCGCAGCCGCTGCCCTTCGAGGACGGAGAAGTCGGGCAGGACGAGATCGACTCCGAGGTGCTCGTCGCGGGGGAACGCCAGCCCGGCGTCGACGAGGATCCGCTCGCCCGCGATCTCGTACAAGGTCATGTTCTTGCCGACCTCGCCGAGGCCGCCGAGGGGCACGATCCGGAGCACGTCGCTCACGGCCGGCTGCCCGTTGTCGTGATCGGGATCTTCACCCGCCGGAGTGTACGGGTGGCCCCCGCTACCGGGACGAGTTCTCTCAGGCCGCGGCTGCGTGGAGGAGGCCGAGCCGTTCGAGGCAGCCGCGGACGGCATCCTCCTCGTCCGCCGTCGCGACGACGAGTGGCAGGCGGAAACCGCCGACGTCGTGTCCGAGCAGGTTCATGGCGGTCTTGATCGGGATCGGGTTCGTCTGGATCTTGAGCAACTCGAGCGCCGGTCGAATCGTCTCCTCCAGCGCCCTCGCACCGGCTGGATCACCCGCCCGATAGCAGGTGACCATCTCCTTCACCTGCGGCCCGACCACATGCGTGTGCACGCAGATCCCACCCGACCCGCCAACCCCGAGGAAGGGCATGATCAGATCGTCGTCTCCCGCGTACAGGTCGAGCCCGCACGCGACGACGTGCCTGGCCGCATCGAGCGACGGCTTGGCCTGCTTGACCGCCCGGACGTTCTCGATCTCGGCGAGCCGCGAGATCGTCGCCGGCTCGACGTCGACGACGACGCGCGAGGGGATGTCGTAGAAGACGACGGGCCGGTCCGTGACGGCGGCGATCGCCCCGACGTGGGCGACGATCCCGCGCTGGGGCGGCTTGTTGTAGTACGGCGTCACGACGAGGAAGCCGTGGACGCCGAGCTCGTGCGCCATGCGTGTCAGGTGGACGGAATGCTGCGTGTCGTTGCTCCCCGTCCCCGCAATCACCGTGTGCGTGGCGCCGACCTCGTCGAGAGCCGTCTCGTAGAGGGCGAGCCGCTCGTCGTCGGTGAGCGTCGGCGCCTCGCCCGTCGTCCCGGTCACGACGATGCCGTCGGAGCCGTGGTCGACGAGGAAACGGCAGAGAGCGCGGAAGCGGTCGAGCTCGACGGCACCGTTCTCGTCGAACGGGGTCACGGCCGCGGTGAGCACCTCGCCGAGCATGTCGAGCCATTGTACTCTCGCCGCACCCCGACCTACGATCGAGCCCCAGCCACCAGCGAGGAAAGGGAGAAACCATGCTGCGGGAGTTCAAGGACTTCCTCATGAGGGGCAACATCGTCGAGCTCGCGGTCGCCTTCGTCATGGGTGTCGCGTTCACCGCTGTCGTCAACTCATTCGTCAACGACCTCGTCATGCCGGTGATCGCGATGGTCATCGGCAAGCCGGACTTCAGCGGGCTCACGTTCACGATCCACAACGCGGTGTTCCGCTACGGCGCCTTCCTGACAGCGGCGATCACGTTCCTCGCGATCGCTGCCTCGGTCTTCTTCTTCATCGTCAAGCCGCTGGATGCGATCCGCAGACGCCGCGCGGCCGGGGTCGAGGAGGACGCCGTCGTCTCCGACGAGGAGCGGCGCCACCAGGAGCTTCTCATCGCCCTCGGAGCGCTGAAGAGCTGAACGGCGCGGCCGTCAGAGAAGTGCGTCGAGCCCGACCGTCAGGCCGGGGGGCAGCCCACACACGCGCTCGAGCGCCAGCAGCACGCCCGGTGCGAATGCCTCACGGGAGGTCGTGTCGTGGCGGATCGTGAGCGTCTCCCCCAGCCCACCGAGGATCACCTCCTGGTGGGCGACGAGCCCCGGCAGCCGGACGGAGTGGATGGGGACGTCCCCGCCCATCCGCGCTGCCGTCGCCTTCGCGGTTCCCGAAGGCGCATCGAGCTTCGTGTCGGCGTGGAGCTCCACGATCTCGGCCCTCGGGAGCGAGCGGTACGCCTCTTCCGCGAATCGCATCATCAGAACGGCTCCGAGAGCGAAATTCGGGGCGACGAAGCAGGGCGCGCGGTGCTCGCGCCCGATCCGGTCGAGCTCCGCAAGTGCCTCGTCCCCGAGCCCGGTCGTCCCGATCACGCAGGCCACCCCCGCAGAGAGGACTGCAGCCGCGTTTCCGTACACGGCAGAGGGTGCCGTGAAGTCGACCGCGGCGTCGAAGCCGCCCGGCTCGACCGCCTCGCCGACCTCGACGCCCGTCACCTCGTGACCGGCGTCGGCCAGCGCGCGCAGCAGGACCGAGCCGACCTTCCCCTCCCGACCGAAGAGGAGAATGTTCATGCTGCACGCTCGGCGAGCGCAGGGTTGAAGCGAGCAACGGCGTCCCGGAACCGCTTCGTGTGTGGTCCGATCCCGGCGATCGAGAGCTGCTCGGGTGCGAACACCGTTCGCGCGAGCTCCGCGATCTGCTCGTGCGTGACCGCCTCGATGCGACGTTCGACCTCGTCGATCGGCACGATCTCGGACCCGGTCACGGTCGCCGTGCCGAGCCTCGTCATCCGGGCGGACGTCGATTCGAGCGAGAGCAGGAGCCGACCCTTCATGTTCTGTTTGGCGCGCTCGAGCTCTCCCTCACGGATGTTCCCCGCGGCCAGGTCGCGCAGTTCCTTCGCGATCACCTCCAGGCACTCGCGGAGGTTTTCCTCCCGCGTCCCGACGTAGATCCCGACCTGCCCCGCGTCGACGTACTGGGACGCATACGTGTAGACCGAGTACGCCATCCCTCGCTTCTCGCGGATCTCCTGGAAGAGCCGCGAGGATGCGGAGCCGCCGAGGATCGCATCGAGCAGAGCGGCGGCGTAGCGTCGCGGGTCGTCGCGACGGAGGCCGTGGCCGGCGAGGCAGACGTGGTACTGCTCGGTGGGCTTGCGGTGGAAGAGCAGCGAGGGCTGCCGCTTCCTTCCTGCCGGACGGCGCTCCCGGGCGGAGCCGTTCGCCGTGGCGCTGTCTCGTCGGGCAGAGAGCGCAGCGACGATCCTGTCGTGATCGACGTTTCCGGCTGCAGCGAGGACGACGTTGCGGCCGACGTACGCGTCGCCGTGGTAGCGGTGCAGCGCCCGGGGTGAGACGGAGGCGATCACGTCGGCGCGGCCGATCACGGGGCGGCCGAGTGGATGAGACCCGAACACGGCCTCCGCCGCGAGATCGTGGACGAGATCCTGCGGGTTGTCCTCGACCATCGCGATCTCCTCGAGCACGACCTCCCGCTCCGAGTCCACGTCCGTCAAGGACGGTCTGAAGACCATGTCCGTCATCACGTCGAGCGCCGTGTCGCTGTGGTTGTCCGGCACACGTGTGTAGACCACGGTCGTCTCCCGTGACGTGGCGGCGTTCAGCTCCCCGCCCATCGCGTCGAACAGCTCGGCGATCAGGACGGCTCCGTAGCGGTCGGTCCCCTTGAAGAGCAGATGCTCGAGGAAGTGAGAGACGCCTGCGCGCGACGGCGTCTCGTCGCGCGAGCCGGCACCGATCCAGAGCCCGAGCGAGGCCGACCGTACGCCCTCGACACGTTCCGTGATGACGCGCTCGCCGCCGGGGAGCGTCGTGAGCAGGTACCCGTCCACGTCGCGATGGTACGCCACGGGTCCTCCGGCCGAGGCGTTCGGTGGTAGCGGCACGCTGTCCGTCGGCCCGGGTCTATGATCGGACCTGTGCTGGCAACGCGCCTCACGGAGCGCTTTGGCCTCTCGACGCCGATCGTGTTGGCGCCGATGGCGTTCGCGGCCGGAGGGGGCCTCGCCGCAGCAGTCTCGGCCGCAGGAGGGCTCGGGCTCGTCGGCGGCGGCTACGGCGATCGGGAGTGGGTCGAAGCCCAGCTCGAGATCGCCTTCCCCCGGGACGTCGGTGTCGGCTTCATCACGTGGACCCTCGCCGCGAAGCCCGGGTTGCTCGACGTCGTCCTCGAGCGAGGTCCACGCGCCGTCCATCTGTCGTTCGGCGATCCACGCGTGCTCGGTGCCCGGGTCAAGGCCGCGGGGATCCCGCTCTTCTGCCAGGTGCAGTGCCGCGAGGACGCCCTGCTCGCGATCGAGGCCGGTGCGGACGTCGTCGTTGCCCAGGGCGGCGAGGCAGGTGGGCACGGCGACGAGCGGAGAAGCACGTTGACACTCGTCCCCGAGATTGCCGACCTGCTCCGTGACAACTCACCCGAGACGCTTCTCTGCGCCGCGGGAGGCATCGCCGACGGCCGCGGCCTGGCAGCGGCGCTCGTACTCGGTGCCGACGGGGCGCTCGTGGGATCGAGGCTGTGGGCGACCGAGGAGGCGAACGTCTCGGCCGCGATGCACGACGCGGCACTTGCAGCGACCGGTGACGACACCGTTCGCACGAGTGTCGTCGACGTCGTACGCCGGCTCGCCTGGCCCGACCGGTTCACGGCCCGGGTGCTCCAGAACCAGTTCACCGACGCCTGGCACGGCCGGGAAGCCGATCTTGCCGCCACCGGCCCCGAGGTGGAGCGCGAGTGGGTCGAGGGCTGGGCCGCTGGAGACCCCGAACGCTCGAACACGTTCACCGGCGAGGGCGTCGGGCTGATCGGACGCATCGAGCCGGCCGCAGCGCTGATGCAGCGGATGACAGCCGAGGCTACGGCCCTGCTCGGTCGCTAGTCCTCGATCTGCGCCTTTCCATCCTGCTGCAGCGCAGCGATCGCCGCTCGCATTGCCTCGAGCTGCTCGGGCGAGTGGCCGACCCAGTCAACGAGCTCGCCGGCCACCCGCAGAGGCGCCCGGCTCCCGGGGAACTTCTTGTCGGTGACGTTCGGATCATCCTCGAACTCCCCTGTGGGCTCGACGACGTAGATATGGCCGCGGCCCGCGCCCGTGGCGAGTTCGGCGCCCCAGACTGCGGCGTCGAGCGTGGCCGTGAAGTAGACGTAGTTCATCACCCGGCCGGCTTCGAAATTCGACTCTCGACCGGGAACCAGCAGCTCTCCCACCGGGAGCTCGGCCTTCGTGCCGTGGAGATACACCCCCTCTCCGTACACCTCGAACGGCTCCGGTTCACGACGCACCGAACGGGCCTCCTGAGCTGTCATCAACGATCCGGCTCGTTTACGCGGTGACCTGGGCGAGGTAGCTTCCGGCCTTCTCGGGATCCATGAACCACTCGGCATAGTCGCGGGGATCATCGAACCCGTTGACGAAACGTGCCGCGATCTCCGGATGCTCGTTCCCCGCGACGAGCAGCTGCAGCACATGCGGTAGCGGTGGGCCCAGCATTGCGTTCGTCCACCCCGTCACGTGCGCCGCGTAGCTCCAGTAGCTCTCGAACGCCTGCTCCATGAATGCACGATCGAACGCAGCGCCGTCGTGCGCTCGGATGCTCGCCAGATAGGACGCGGCCGCCTTGCTCGCGTTGTTCGAGCCCTGGCCGGTGATGGGGTCGTTGAGGACGACCGCGTCGGCGAGCCCGAGGACGAGAGCGCCCGACGGCAGCTGTCCCACGGGCTTCCGAACGGTCGGTGGGAAGCGGCCGGCCAGGATGCCGTTGTCGTCGGTGAGCGCGATGTTCCGGCATCGCTCCGCCTCCCACGGAAGGAACGTCTCCAGGATCCACCTGCTCTTGGCGAGGTGCTCCGCCGGCGTCGTCACGTCGCCCCAGCAGTCCATCGGCCCTCCGGGGATGCCCTCGAAGACCATGATCTCGCAGGCGCCGTCGAGCGTCAGTGCCGGGAAGACGAAGTACTCGCCGACGGTCGGGATGAGGTTGAATGCGACGGCGGAGAACTCGGGACGTGGCGTCATCCCGGTCACGTAGGTCAGTGCAAGGGCACGTTGCGGAGCGCCGTACGGGGAGCGCGACGGGTCGCGCTCGAACAGCTGCGCGACGTCTCCCTTGCCCGCCGCCACGACGACGAGATCGTGGTCGCGAGCGTAGTGCTCGAGGTCCGGAATCGCTGCGTCCTGGAAGACGATCTTGCCGCCCTGACGTTCCAGCTCCTCCATCCAGACAGGCATCTTGAGGCGCTGGTCGACGGACTGGGCGGGTCGCTCGAGCCGTGCGCCCCAGTCGATCATCTTCCCTCCCTCCGGCGAGGGTACGGCGAGGGAGATCCCCTCCACATCGGGACACGCCTCGCCCCAGAAGTCGAGGCCGAGCTCGCGCTCGTGCCCGAGCGCCGCGTCGAACATGCACTGGCTCGACGTCACTCGTCCTCCGCGGATCTCGTCCGGAGTCCGGTTCGAGACGACCGTGACGTCGTGTCCGTCCTGGACGAGGCCGAATGCGAGCTGGAGTCCGGCCTGGCCGGCCCCGACGATCAGGAATTTCGACATCGACGCTCCTACTCCATCAGTCTCGGGATTGCGGGCTCGGCCTGTTCCGGGCCCATGGCGGAATAGCCGCCGTCGGCGGCGTAGTCGGCGCCGGTGACGACCGACGCGTTGTCGCTGCACAGGAAGAGGACGACCTCCGCGACCTCCTCGGGATCAGCGGTGCGCCCGAGCAGGTGGTACGGGGCGGCGACGCGATCCGTCTTTGCACGGTCACCGCCGCTCAGCTCATCCATCACGCGCGACCACGTCCAGCCGGGCGAGACCGAGTTGACCCGGATTCCATCCGCGGCGTAGTCCATCGCCATGTTCCGCGTCAATTGCACGAGGGCAGCCTTGCCGACCGGGTAGAGCCAGCGACCCGTCTGGGCGACCTTGGCCGAGATCGAGGTGAAGTTGACGATCGCACCACGGTGCTTCGCGGCCATGTGCGGACGTACCGCGCTTGCCATCATCACCGCGCCCACGACGTTGACGTTCAGCGACTCGAGCCAGTCTGCGCGCGACGACCCCGGCCCGTGGTCGAGGTACGAGCAGGCGAGATTGACGAGGACGTCGACACCTCCGAAACGAGCGGCGGTCTCCGCCACGAACCGCTCGATCTGGGCGTCGTCGCGGATGTCCGTTGCCGCGAAATAGACGCGCTCGCCGAGCGCCTGCGCGAGCGTCTCCCCCGCCTCGACGTCGATATCGGCGACCGCGACGTTGGCGCCGGCCTTATGGAAGGCACGTACGACGGCCTGGCCGATCAGTGTCGCGCCACCCGTGACGATCGCCATCGGGTCGTCTATGGATAGCGTGCCTCGGACGATCGAAGGGAGTGCACAACTGACACGTGGAGTGAAGGACAGCACCGGAGAGGAGTTCGGATGTCTGCGGAAGAGAACACCCGCCTTGCCCAGACCGGCTACGAGGCGTTCGGTCGCGGTGACATGGCCACGATCGCCGGCTTGATGGCCGACGACATCGAGTGGGTGATCCCCGGCGATCCGGCCGCCAACCCGACCGCCGGCACGTTCGTCGGCAAGGAAGCAGCCCTCGGCTGGTTCGGGAGCCTCGCGGCGGCCCTCGAGTTCGAGAAGTTCGAGCCGCGCGAGTTCATCGCCCAGGACGACAAGGTCGTCTCGCTCGTGTATGCCGAGGCCCTCGCCCGGGAGACGGGTCGCAGATTCGTCAACCACGAGGCGCACGTGTGGACGTTCCGGGACGGGAAGGTCGCCCGCTTCCAGAACTACCTCGACACCGCGGCAGGAGCCGCCGCGTTCCAGGCCGAGTAGCGAGGGACAGCTTGGCTATCGCTCGGACCTGGCCCCCGCTGCGGTAGAGAGCCGGCCGTCAGTGCACGATGAGGGTCGGCCCCTGAGAGATGTGGAACATCACCTTGTACGGCTTCGGTGTCCCCGGGCCGATGTACTTGCTCACGGTCACCTCTTTGCCGTTGATCGTGACCGAGTAGCGGTTCCGGAGTTGATCGAATCCCGCGAAGCACGAGAACGTGTTGACGCCGCTCTTGACGATCGCCTGGCAGGTCGTTTGTCCACCATCCGATTCGATGTAGGCGCGTTCGCCAGGCCGAAGGTGCACCCCGTGCGTGCCCGACGAGAAGGCGAGCGCGGATGAGGCCGTCGCGATCACCGCGCCTGCAATGAATCCAACAGCGAGCCGTCCGCTCATCTTGGCTGAGGCTCCTCCCGAGTTGGCCGTGACTTTGTCTGTAATGTACATCACTCGCGTCCATTCCAGGGTCTCACCGACGGTAGATCTTCGTCACCCGCCCGTCCGGAAGCACTCTCACGTTCGCCGGAGGAGCGCTCCGGGTCCTGATCGCCGGCCCGAACGACCATCGGCGCACTCCCGTCCCGTGCCAGATTCCGGTCACCGGTTGCAACCGTCCCGACTTCACGAGCAGGAGCGAACACGCTTGGGCTGTCGACTGCGTTGCAGTCGACCCCTGCGCCCAGGCAATCGTCTCGGCTGGATACAAGGATGCTCTCGGCGAGGGCCCAGAAGCAGCGATCCGCGCCCTGCCCGTCTCGTTGCCCGGTGCGTTCCACGCGATCAGGCATGCTCGCTCCGAGGGGCGAGAAGCGGCGGTCACATCTGCCGCAGTGACCAGAGCTGTCATCGATCCGAGCACGAGCAGAAGCAGCAACGGCGGTCTCATCTGCCAACAGCGCGAACCGTTGCGAGGCGCGGCCCCCGGCGGCGCGTCATCGCCGCACGTTGACGATCGCCGTCAGGCGCACGCTCCCTGCTGTTGGGGTGATCCGCCAACACCCGAACGACGGAAAGTAGAGGAGACTTGGATAGAAAGGACCGTCCGCGTAGCTCCGCGGCCCCATGTCGGTGCGGAGCCTTCGTCCCGTTCCGTCCGTCATCCGCCCGGTGACGCGCGGCGTGCCGCGTACGGTGAACCATCCGAGTTTGGTGCGGATCCAGCCATTTCGCTGGATCGATGCCCAGCCTGGGCGACCGTCCGGGACCGCGATGAACGTTGCCTTGTCCGGCAAGGAGACCGCGATCCGGGCGTTACCGAAGTTGAACGACCTGCGTCCCGGCACCGGGTGTGACGACGTCTTCGACACGGGGCACTTCTGGGCGGTCGTCGCCAAGCCAGGGGAGGGCGCCATGACAGTGAGCGCGAGCACGGCGGAGCCCACTGACATCATGCTCAACGTGAGTCTTGTCACAAGAGGAGATCGTCACACTCGCGCGACGCGCGTGCGAGCTGGGTCTTCCTGGGCGTCGCCGGCGGCAGGTCGAACTCCGAAATCGCGCGCGATCTCTCCCTGAGCGAAGCAAGTGTCGAGAGCTACGTCGCCCGGATCTTCGCGAAGCTCGGTCCGAGGAAGGTGAGCGTGTCGATGGGCGTACCGTCAGGATGCCCCGTCGGCGGCGACGAGTGCGTCGCCCAAGGCGGTACGCCAGTAGAGCACCTCTCGACCCGATCGGCGGCGCACCACGATCCCGGCCCCGAGCAACACCTTCAGGTGTCCGCCCACCGAGCCGAGCGCCTGCCCGCTCAGAGTCGCGAGCTGCGACGTGCTGCGCGGGACGTCGAGGAGGACGAGCAGCCCGGCTCGGTGGCGACCGATGAGTGGGCCAAGGCCCGCCGCGTTCGCCGCGTCGATGCGGGCCAGCCGTCCGGCGACGGGGTAGTAGAGCGCGTATCGGTCGGCGTACCATCCCGCCCAGGTTGCTTCGGTGTGCGCGGGTACGAACAGGAGCGTGCTGCCCGCCGGCAGGATGCGAGGCGGGAGGGCATAGCGGTTGATCCGTAGCTGTCCGTCTCCGACCCATTCCCGGTCGCGGCCGAGGTCGCGCAAGACGGCGCCCCAGCCGTTGCGCGCGAGCTGATTGGTTCTCGAGACGATATCGGCGCGGAGGATGCGCTCGCGCCGTGACCAGTCCGTCTCGACAGCGTGGGTCCAGAGCCAGGTCATCAACTCGACTGCGAGGTCTCGTACTCCGGGTCGCACCAGGGCTGGATCCAGCGGGGCCTGGGACGTCTCGTGCAGGTCCGCTCGTAGCTCGTCGTCGGTCAGCCGACGCAGCTGGGCGAGCTCATCGTCGAAGGTCGCGGGTTCGGTCTCAGGCGGATGGCTCAGGTAGTCGGCGATCCATCCGACCCGGTCGGGCCTGGGGTCGCGGAAGCTGGCAGCCACGAGCTCCCGCATGCCCGGTCGACCGGAGATCCACCCGGCGAACGCAGCGCCGTGTGCGGCACGAAATGCCCGCTGATCGGGCGACCGGGGCCGTAGCAAGGCGCCGAGGGCGCCGACGACTTCGGCTCGCGGCGAGACCGCGAACCGGCTGTTCGCCATGACGTCTACCGGCACTCGCCAGATACCCATGTTTCGTCTCCCCACGAAACATTAGCCGGAATCGATGATCGTGCGGCACGATCACACCGTGCGGACCTATCGCGAGCTCTTCGGCGTCCGGGAGTTCCGGGTCCTGTTTGCGACGACATCCGTGAACGTCGGGGCTGGCTCCGTCGCCAGGCTGGCCCTCGGCACGGTGGTGTACTCCGAGACGGGTTCTCCGCTGCTGAGCGCGTTCGTGATGTTCGGTGGCCCGCTGGTCCGGCTCGCCACATCATGGTTTCTGCTCTCGCTGGCGGACCTGTGGCGACCCCGAACCGCGATGATGTTCGCCGCCGGCGTGATGGCGGCGGGAAACGCTGCCCAGGCGATCCCAGGCCTCCCGATCACCGCACGTATCGTACTGCTCGTCGTCCCCTGGATCCTGCTGTCGGCCACGGGTGGCAGCATGATCGCACTCGTCTCCGAAGTTGTGCCCGATGGGTCGTTCATCTTCGCTCGGGCGACGATCAACATTGCAGTGGGCGTGATGCAGATCGTGGGCTTCGGCCTCGGTGGCCTGCTCCTCCTCGCTCTCACCACCAGCCAGCTCTTGCTGGGGGCGGCGGCCGCCTCCCTGGTCGGCCTCGTGCTCGTGCGCCTGGGCATCGGCGACCACCCACCGCGCGCGACCGGACATGCCGTCCGCCGCAGCCGCGCGGTCAATCGGTTGCTCCTCGGTTCGCCGGTGCTGCGCCCTGTCTACCTGGCGCTGTGGGTGCCCAACGGCCTCGTCGTCGGGTGCGAGGCTCTCATCGTGCCGTTCGTCGGCTCCGGCGCCGGGTTCCTGTTCGCGGCGACTGCGATCGGCATGTTGTTCGGCGACGTGCTGATGGGCCGCGTCGTGCCACCGTGGTGGCGAGACCGGCTCGTCGAGCCCGCGCGTTTCCTGCTCGCCCTCCCGTGGCTTCTCTTCTTCCTGCAGCCAGACCTCGCGCTCGCGTGTGCCCTCGCGGCGGTGGCCTCCGTGGGCTACTGCGCAAGCCTGCCACTCCAGGAGCGGCTCGTCTCCCGCACAACCGCCGACCTCCGCGGCCAGGTCCTCGGTCTGTACGGCCTCGGGATGATGGCGATGCAGGGCGCGGGTGCCTTGCTCGCCGGCGGCGTCGCCACCCTCCTCGGTGCCGACGCCCACGCTGCCGGCCTTGCCATCGGAGTGATGGCAACCGCATCGCTGATCGTCACCTGCCTCCTGGTTCCCGGCCTGAGACGGAGCCGCGAGGGCCGCGCCGTCCAGATCCATGCGCTCGCGCCCGACCCGACCTGAACGGGACGAGCGCATCGGCACGCGAGCAGCCCCGCCGGAGATCGGCGTGCCTGAGCCGAGGCGCCCGGCTCCGTCGGCGTCGGGAGGAGCGGTGACGCCCGGCGGGCCGCACAACGAGAGCTGACGGCCTCGGCGAGCGTGCTCTCGCGTCGACCGCCGAGCTCGCCGGATCGGAGTCGGGAAGGAAGCGAGCGCTTCCTCCCGACCCCGATCTCAGCCGGTGCGGTGTCCGATCAGTCCCGCGGACGGCGGTCGCGGCGACCGCCGCGATCCTCGCGGGGCGGCCGCGGCTCGCGCGGCGGCGCGTTCTTCGCCCGCTCGACCAGCTCCTCGGGCTGGACGAGGCCGCCGTCCTCGTGCTTGGCGATCAGCTTCAGGCCGATCCGCCCGCGGTCCTTGTCGACCTCCTGCACGAGTACGTCCACCACGTCGCCGCGGCTCATCACGTCCTCGATGTGAGCGACGCGGCCCGGGCCGACGTTCGAGACGTGGAGCAGGCCGTCGGTGCCCTTCTTCAGCTCCACGAAGGCGCCGAACTCCGTCGTCTTCACGACCTTGCCGGTGTAGGTGTCCCCCACCTCCGGCGACTTCGTGAGCGCATGGATGGCCGACACCGCTGCGTCGCCCTTCGTGCCCTCGGTCGCATAGACGAGGATCGTCCCGTCCTCCTCGATGTCGATCTGCACGTCGTAGTCGGACTCGAGGCCGCGGATCGTCTCGCCGCCCTTGCCGATCACCATGCCGATGAACTCGGGGTTGATCTGGATCGTCGAGATCCGCGGTGCGTGGGCGGCCAGCTGCTCGCGCGGGGCGGAGATCGCCTCTGCCATCTTGGCGAGGATCTCGCTGCGGGCCCGCTTCGCCTGCTGGAGCGCGTCCCGCATGATCTCCTGCGTCACTCCGGTGATCTTGATGTCCATCTGGAGCGCGGTGATCCCGGCCTCGGTGCCGGCCACCTTGAAGTCCATGTCACCGAGATGATCCTCGGCGCCCTGGATGTCGGTGAGGATGACGTAGTCGTCGCCCTCCTTGACGAGGCCCATCGCGATGCCGGAGACCGGAGCCGAGATCGGCACGCCGGCGTCCATCATCGAGAGGGTCGAGCCGCACACCGAGCCCATCGACGAGGAGCCGTTCGACTCGAGGGTCTCGGAGACGAGGCGGATCGTGTAGGGGAACTCCTCGGCGGACGGGATGACCGCCTCGAGCGCCCTCTGGGCGAGCGCCCCGTGGCCGATGTCGCGGCGCTTCGGCCCGCGCATGAACCCGGTCTCACCCACCGAGAAGGGCGGGAAGTTGTAATGGTGCATGTAGCGACGGTCGGACTCGAGCGAGAGGTCGTCGATCCGCTGCCCCTCCTTCGCCGTCCCGAGCGTGCAGAGCGTGAGGATCTGCGTCTCACCGCGCGTGAAGAGACCCGAGCCGTGCGTGCGCGGCGTGTAACCGACCTCGACGCTGATCGGCCGGATCTCCTCGGTGCCGCGGCCGTCGGGGCGCCGCTTGTCGACCGCGATCTTCTTGCGGACGAGGTCCTTGTAGATCGCGTCGGCAGCCTTCTTCACCCACGCCTTCGTGACGGCGTCCTTGTCGCTGGCCCCGCTCGCGTCGACGGGGAAGGGAAGCTGGACCGTCTCGACGATGCGGTCGAGCAGGATGCCGCGCTTGCGCGACTTGAGCGCCTTCGAGTCCTGTTCGGCGTCGGTGAGCTCGCGGAGCTCCGCCTCGAACTGCTCCCGCACGGGAGCCTCGGTGGCCACGAGCCGCTGCTTGTCGAGCAGGAGCGTCAGGCCCGCCTTCACCTGCGTCTCGCGGACGATGTCCTCCTCTGTCGAGTCGAGCGTGATGTCGGGCGTCGCCTCGGCGGTGAGCTCGTCGACGATCGCTGCCGACGCAGCAAGACCCTGCTCCTGGATCCGGCGCCAGATCGCGTCCCCGTGCTCACGTTCGAGCTCCTCGGTGAGGGCCGGGTCGACCCACTTTGGCTTGCCAACCTGCGCCCGAAGCTCGTCGATCGACTCGCAGATGCGCCTGATCTCGCCGTGAGCGAGCTCGAACGCCTGCAACATCACGTCCTCCGGCACCTGGCGGGCGCCGGCCTCGATCATCGTGATCGCGTCGTGCGTGCCGACGACGATGAGGTCGAGGTCGGAGTCCTCGTCGGCCTCCTGCAGGGTCGGGTTGACGACGAGCTCGCCGTCGATCCTGGCCACGCGAACGGCGCCAACCGGCCCCAGGAACGGGAGCGGCGAGATCGCGAGCGCGGCGGAGGCGCCGTTGATGCAGAGAACGTCGTGCCCGTGGATCATGTCCGCGGAGAGGACGGTGCAGATGACCTGCACCTCGTTCTTGAAGCCCTTCGGCCAGAGCGGCCGGATGGGGCGGTCGATCATGCGCGCCGTCAGGGTGGCCCGTTCGGACGCCTTCCCCTCGCGCTTGAAGAAGCCGCCCGGGATCTTCCCGGCGGCGTACATCCGCTCCTCGACGTCGACGGTGAGCGGGAAGAAGTCCGCGTCGGGACGCGTCTCCGTCCGGCCGACAGCCGTCGCGAGGATCATCGTGTCGCCCGAGGAGACGACGACCGCGCCGTCTGCCTGCTTGGCGAGCTTGCCGGTGTCGAAGGTGATCTCGCGACCACCGATCTCCACCGACACCGTGGCGTGACGCCCGGTTGCGATGCTCATATGTGGTGTTCCTTCCGTTCTTCGTGATTCGGAAGGTGGAAGTTTGAGCCAGCCGCGTGGGGATCCCGCGACTCGATCAAACGCCCACCTTCCGCCGTCCGGCTGCGCCTAGCGGCGCAGGCCCAGCTCCTTGATGAGGGCGCGGTAGCCCTCCAGATCGTGCTTCTGCATGTAGGTGAGAAACCGGCGCCGGCGACCGACGAGCTTCAGCAGCCCGCGCCGCGAGTTGTGATCCTTGGCGTGCGTGCGCAGGTGCTCGGTCAGGTCGTTGATGCGCTTCGTCAGCATCGCGATCTGCACCTCGGGGGAGCCCGTGTCCGTGGCTGCGCGCCCGTGCTTGTCGATCAACTCCAGCTTCTCTTCCTTGGTGAGGGCCATCTCTCCTCCTGTGTCGGGTGCTCCGCACTCCCCGCCGGCGTGAAGGAAGACACGTCCAGCCGGGAGAGGGTCGTCTGCAAGCGTAGCAGCGAGGCCGAAATTGCAGGTGATTCTCTGCCGCTGCACCGCCGTTCCGGGGGCACACCGCTAGGCTCGGCTGGTGCGTGTCGTCGTGATGGAGGACTATGGGGGGATCGTCGCGCAACTACAGGCGCTTGCCCTGCTCGAAACGCATGACGTCACCGTTCAGCGCACCCGGCCCCTGGGCGTCGAGGAGCGGGCCGAGCAGATCGGCGACGCCGAGGCGCTCGTCCTGATCCGGGAACGGACGCCGGTCGACGAGGCTCTGCTCGAGCGGCTGCCCAGGCTCGTCCTGATCTGCCAGACCGGGCGCGGCATGCCGCACCTCGATCTCGAAGCGTGCACGCGGCGCGGGATCGTCGTCTGCAACAGCGGCGGCTCGCCGTATGCTCCGGCCGAGCTGACGCTCGCGCTCATCCTCGCCGCGAGCCGCAGGATCGTCGAAGACGCGACCGCTCTCAGCGGGGGGAGGTGGCAGGTCACCGTCGGTCGCGAACTGCGCGGTCGCGTGCTCGGGATCGTCGGCTACGGCGCCATCGGGGCGCTCGTCGGACGCTATGGCGCCGCGCTCGGGATGCACGTCCTCGCCTGGGGGCGCAGCGGCTCGCTCGAGCGGGCTCGGGCGGACGGGCACGAGGCGGAACCGGACCTCGACGAGCTCTGCGCACGCGCCGACGTGCTCAGCCTTCACGCGCGTCTGACCCCCGAGACGCGCGGGCTCGTGACACGAAGGCGGCTCGGGTCGATGAGAGCCGATGCACTGCTCGTCAACACGGCTCGCGCCGGTCTGATCGAAGAGGGAGCGCTCCTCGCAGCGCTCGAGGAAGGACGCCCGGCCGCGGCCGCCCTCGACGTGTTCGACGAGGAACCGGCGCTCACCGACCCGCTCGTACGTCACCCGCGCGTCCTCGCGACGCCCCATCTCGGTTACGTCACCGCCGAGACGTACGAGCGGTACTTCGGCGAGGCCTTCGGGCAGATCGCGGCGTACGCGGCGGGCCGGCTCCGCGGCGTCGTCAATCCCGAGGCGCTCGAGCACCCGCGCCACGGGGCGAACTAGCGGCCGGGCGCCGAGAGGGCGACCGCTCGCCAGAGTGCAGCCGACAGCGTCAGCCCGGCCGCACGGCGGCTCGCGTCGCGTCGACGTCGCGGCCGATCTGGTCGACGAGCTCCTGCTCCGACGAGAAGACGCGCTCGTCGCGTAGCCGCGTCCACAGCTCGACGAGGAGCCGTTTTCCGTAGAGGTCACCGTCGAAGTCGAGCAGGAACGGCTCGATCCGGCGCTCGGTGCCGCCGTAATGCGGGTTCGTTCCGATCGACACGGCCGCCCGGTGGTCGAGCGCCCCACCCGCGTAGATGCCGAAGCGCGGGCAGATGAGGTGCGCCTCGAGCGCGAGGTTCGCGGTCGGGTAGCCGAGGGTGCCGCCGCGCTGGTCGCCCGCCACGACGACGCCGTCGAGCTCGTAGGGGCGCCCGAGCAGCGCCGCCGCGTGCTCGACCTCCCCCAGGTGGAGAGCCGACCGCACCGCCGAGGAGGAGACACCGGGCACGATCTCGACCTCGAGGACGTCGAAGCCGATCTGCTCGAGCAGCACGAGGTCTCCCCGCCTCCGACGTCCGAAGCGGAAGTCGTCGCCGGCCGCGACCGCCTCGGCACCGATCCCGCGCAGATAGCTCTCGGCGAACTGCTCCGGTTCGAGCGCCATCAGCTCCGGGGTGAAGGGAGCGACGATCGTCGCCTCGACGCCTGCCTCCGCCAGGAGTTCGAGCCGCCGCTCCAGGGTCGTGACGAGCTCGACGTCGTTGCCGAGCGCGAGCCGCGGATGCGGGTCGAACGTGATCACGGTGGGTGCGAGGCCCGAGTCGATCGCCGACCGGATCACGCTCCGGTGCCCACGGTGCACGCCGTCGAACGTGCCGATCGCGACCGCCCGCGGTTGACGCTCGAGCTGCGAGGGCGAGTGCACGATCTTCATGCCGATCGCTCCCGTGCTGCGGCGCGACGCCTATCGGCGTCTGCCTTGCGGCGTCGCTCCGCCTCCGCTTCTGCCAGCGTCATCCCGATCCGCTCGAGCCCCTCCTGCAGGGGCACGATGCGCTCCGCGTCCGCTTCTGCGACTCCGAAGGGCCCGACTTCCGTTCGTCGCAGCGAGACACAATGGCCGCCGAGTACGTCGGCGATCGACCTCACGTAGGTGCCAGAGCTGACCCTGAGATCGAGCGTGGCGATCCCGTCTCTATAGGTGATGACGTCGAGCGCGTCGATTCGCGACCGCCGTAAAGGCATCTCCACCGGGATGCCCTTGCGATGGAGGGAGTAGGCGCGCTCGCCTCCGATCTTCACGGCCGAGGCCGCGGGGATCGGAAGCTCGACCTCTCCGCGGAGGCGCTCGGCCGCCGCGTCGAGTGCGTCGGCGGACGGCGGCGCGTGGGACGGCGAAGGCTCCCCTTCGGGATCGCCCGTCGTCGTTCGACAGGAGAGATCGACGTCTGTGAGGTACCGCTTGGAGAGACCGACGAAGCACCAGGCCATTCTAGTTGCCCTACCGGACAACAAGAGCAGGAGCCCGGTTGCGAATGGGTCGAGCGTGCCGGCGTGGCCGGTCTTCGCGCCGGTTCGTGACCGGATGCCGGCGAGCACCGCAAACGACGACGGCCCCGCCGGCTTGTCGACGAGGATCAGGCCGGTCGGCTCGAGCGCCTTCGGGATCGCCACGCGTCTACCCTCACACCGACGCCGCGGGAATCGCGGCATAGGCGGCGACGATGAACGCCGTGATCTCCTGCATCGAATCGTCGCTCGAGAAGCCGGCCGCCTGGCGATGCCCGCCCCCCGCTCCCGACTGCCGTGCGATCGCCGAAACGTCGACGCGGTCGTTCGAGGAACGTAGCGAGACCTTGCGAGCGTGACTCGTCTCGCGTGGCGGCTCGCGGATCAGCGCGGCGAGCTCGGCGCCCTCGACCGCTCGGAGCACGTCGATGATCCCCTCCGAGTACGGCTCCACGGCGCCGACCTCGTCGAAGTCCGACCGCAGGAGGTACGAGACGACCACCCGCCCCTCCTCGTAGAGCTCTGCCCGATCCAGTGCCCGCGCGAGCAGCTTCAGCTTCGGGAACGGCATCGACTCGTAAACGCTCTGGAAGACGCGTTGCGGGTCGGCACCTGCCTCGAGCAGGTCGGCGGCGAGCCGGAGCGACTTCGGGGTCGTGTTCGAGTACTGGAACCGGCCCGTGTCCGTGACGAGTCCCGTGTAGAGCGCCTCCGCGATCGGTTGCTCGAGCGAGACACCGAGAGCGGCGAAGACGTCCGCGAGCACCTCCGCCGTTGAGGACGCGTCGTCGACGACGAGGTCGACCCCGCCGAAACGGGTGTTGTCGTGGTGATGGTCGATGTTGACGACCGTCGCCGCGTCGAGCAGGCGAGCGTCCGTGAGTCGCGTCTCCTGGGCGCAGTCGACGGCGACGAGGATGCGCTCGGGCGCATCGGCCGGGAGTACGCGCACGAGGCCCCGGCCGCCGAGGTCGAGAAAACGGTATTCGCCCGGGAGCGGCGCCTCACCCACCTGCGCCATGACGCTGTCCTTCCCGAGCTGCACGAGCGCGAGGTGCATCGCGAGCAGCGAGCCGAGCGCGTCGCCGTCCGGGTTCTCGTGGGAGGTGACGAGGAAGCGCTCGCCCGCGCGCAGCACATCTGCGACAGCGTCGATCTCACTCGTCGGCGGCATCCATCTCCTCGGAATCCTCGGGGCCTGGATCGAGCTCGTCGATGAGCTGGGACATGCGGACGCCGTGCTCGACCGAGCGATCGTAGTGGAAGGCGAGCTGCGGTGTCCGCCGCAGGTGAAGCTGACGGTTGATCCGCGCCTGGATCAGTCCCGAGGCCGAGCCCAGCGCGTCCAGGGTCGCCTGTCGCTGCCGCTCGCTGCCGTAGACGCTCAGCCAGACGGTCGCCTGGGCGAGATCGGACGTCGTGTCGACGGACGTAACCGTGACGAACCCGATCCGCGGGTCCTTGAGCGTCGGGATCGTCTCCGAGACGACCGCCTTGATCGCCTCGTCGACGCGCCGCATCCGTGGTGTTCGTGATCTAGCCATCGACGCTCACGAGCTCGCGCTCGTGCCGGACGAGGTCGAAGTCCTGGCCGACGAGCCACCGTTCGGCCGTGTCGAGCAGACGCTCGGCCTCGCCGGCCTCGCGGGCGACACACGCCAGGGTGAGACGTGCCCGCTGCCACGTGTCATGGTGGTCGACCTCCGCGATCGAGCAGGAGACGCGATTCGACAGCTGCGCCTTGACCGAGCGCAGGTGCATGCGCTTCTCCTTGAGCGAGTGGCTCTCGGGAAAGTGGAGCTCGAACGAGTAGATCGCGACATAGCCTCCGGACATCGCACCATTGAAGCGGTCCGGCCCTGACAGAGCCATCGGTGTCATGCAACCCCCGCAACCGGGCCGAGGTGGAGGGTCGCTAGTATCGGCCGCGCTGTGCGCACGGTCTGGGTCAGCTTCGACGTCATCGGGCGCGAGTGCCTCGAGGCGGCCGCATCCATGGGCGCGGAGGTCGTCGGCGTCGTGACCCTGCCCGGCCCGATCGACCCCGACCGCTCCGGCCAGTGCTCGTTCGCCGAGATCTCGGAGCGTCTCGGCGCCTCGCTGATCGAGACGGCCGATATCAATGCGCCCGAGACCGTCGCCGCCGTCGCGGCACTCGAGCCCGCCGCGATCTTCGTCGTCGGCTGGTCACAGCTCGTCCGAGAGCCGTTCATCGGAACGGCCAGCGGCGCCGTCTTCGGGATGCATCCGACGCTCCTGCCCCGCCACCGCGGCCGCGCCCCGATTCCCTGGGCGATCCTGAGTGGGCTCGCGAAGACGGGAGTGACCCTCTTCGAGATCACCGATCCGACGGCCGACTCGGGGCCGATCGTGGGGCAGGTCGAGGTCGAGATCGCCTCCGACGCCACGGCGACGACGCTCTACGAGTCGCTCGACGCTGCCCACCTCGAGCTCGTTCGCACCTTCGTGCCACGCATCGTGGCAGGCACGGCACCGCGGATCCCGCAAGACGGCCGGCGCGCGAGCTCATGGCAGCGGCGCACGCCTCTCGACGGGATCATCGACTGGGAGACCCGGGCGCCGTATCTCTACGACTGGGTTCGCGCCCAGACCCGCCCGTATCCCGGCGCCTTCACGTGGCTCGGCGATGAGCGCGTCGTCGTCTGGCGTGCCGCTCCGCTCACGGTCGACGTGCACGCTCCGGCCGGCACCATCGTCGAGCGTCGACCCGAGGGACCCGTCGTCGCCTGCGGCGAAGGGGCCCTCGTGCTCGAGGAGACGGAGACGGCTGCCGAGCTCGCGGTCGGGGCGGTGCTCGGATGAGCCGCGTCCTCGTCGTGGCCGCACACCCCGACGACGAGGTGCTCGGGATGGGCGGCACGATCGCCCGCCACGCGACGGTGGAGAACGACGCCGTGCGAATCGTGTGTGTCACCGACGGTAGCTCGACGCAGTACCCGGGCGATGCAGCGATCCGCGTCCGCAAGGAGGATGAAGCGCGCGCCGCTGCCGCCGAGCTCGGCGTCTCCGACTACGTCCATCTCGATCTACCGGACATGCGGCTCGACACGCTCGCCCACGTCGAGGTCAACCGCGTCGTCGAGGAGCAGATCGCCGACTTCGGGCCGACGGTCGTCTACACCGTGCACCCGGACGTGAACCGCGACCATCGCGCGCTCTTCGACTCCGTCGCGGTCGCGACGCGGCCGCTGCCGGGCCAGACCGTCCGGCGCGTGCTCACCTACGCGCCGACGTCGAGCACCGAATGGACGCCGTCGGCGCTGAACTGGTTCGTCCCGAACTGGTTCGTGGACGTCGCAGCTACGCTCGATCGCAAGCTCGCGTCGTTTGCCCACTACGGCACCGAGGCGCGGCCGTGGCCGCATCCGCGGAGCGAGCGGGCGATTCGCGCTGCGGCGGGGTTCTACGGCGCGAGCTGCGGCTGCGAAGCCGCGGAGCCGTTCGTCCTCGTCCGCAGCCTCACGAGCTGACGTCTGTCGGGTGGCCGAGGGCGAGACAGTCTCGCCCCTACAGACCCCCAAACCGGTAGGAACGATGTGCCTCGCCCGCCCAGGACGGCCGGGTACGCCCGCGCGGATAGGTGATCCGGGATCAGTCGCTTGCGTCGTCTGCGGCGCCGACCGACGCCGGTGCGGACTCCTCGAGATCGGTGCGCTCGACCTCGCGCGTTTCGTACGCCTCGAGGATGTCGCCTTCCTTGAGGTCGTTGAAGTTCTCGAGCAGGATCCCGCACTCGAAGCCTTCGGTGACCTCGCGGACGTCGTCCTTGAACCGCTTCAGCTGCGCGATCGCCGTGTCGTAGATCACGGTCCCGTCGCGAATCACGCGCACCTGGGCGTTGCGCCGGATGAGGCCATTCGTGACCATGCAGCCCGCGATCGTGCCGATCCGGGAGGCGCGGAAGAGTGCCCGCACCTCGGCTTCGCCGAGCGTCTCCTCGGTCTGCACCGGGGAGAGCATGCCCACGAGTGCCTGCTGGATCTCGTCGGTGAGCTGGTAGATGACGCGGTAGGTGCGGATGTCGACACCTTCCCGCTCGGCCAGCGACCGGGCCTCGGCGCTGGGGCGGACGTTGAAGCCGACGACGAGCGCATTCGACGCCGAGGCAAGGTTGACGTCGTTCTCGGTGATGCCACCGACACCGGTGTGAATCACGTTGACGCGCACCTCGGAGTGCTGGATCTTCGCCAGCTCGCCGAGTAGCGCCTCGACGGAGCCCTGCACGTCGGCCTTGAGGACGAGGTTGAGATCCTGGACGAGCCCCTCCTGCATCTGACTGAAGAGGCTCTCCAGCGAGACGCCCCGCTTGGCGCGCTGGGCCAGTTGCTCGCGGCGCAGACGCGCGGCGCGCCGCTGCGCCAGGTCTTTCGCCATGCGCTCGTTCTCGACCACCCGCGCCAGCTCGCCGGCGGGCGGCGGGCGATCGAAGCCGAGGATCTCCACCGGCTCTCCCGGCTTCGCCTCTTTCACCTTCTCGCCCTTGTAGTCGTACAGCGCGCGCACCTTGCCCGACGCGTCGCCTGCGACGATGGCGTCGCCGACGCGAAGGGTTCCACGATGAACGAGCATCGTCGCGACCGGCCCGCGGCCGACGTCGAGCCGCGACTCGATGATCGGCCCCGATGCCTCCGCCCTGGGGTTGGCGCGCAGGTCGAGTTCGGCGTCCGCGACGAGCAGCAGCTTTTCGAGCAGCTCGTCGAGGTTCGTCTTCTGCTTCGCCGACACCTCCGAGAACTGCGTCGTGCCGC
Source organism: uncultured Gaiellales bacterium (assembly GCA_964581085.1). Classification (GTDB taxonomy): domain Bacteria; phylum Actinomycetota; class Thermoleophilia; order Gaiellales; family Gaiellaceae; genus Gaiella. The sequence goes on from CAZOMP010000002.1 coordinate 185,826, forward strand.
CCCACTCCTCGGGCTGAAGGCCCTCGGCGGCGAGCTCGGAACGGACACGGTCGATGTTCGCGTTCGGCGCGTCGATCTTGTTGACCGCGACGACGATGGGTACCTCGGCGGCACGAGCGTGCGAGATCGACTCGCGCGTCTGCGGCATGACGCCGTCGTCGGCTGCGACGACGAGGATCGCGATGTCGGTGACCTTCGCGCCCCGGGCGCGCATCGCCGTGAAGGCCTCGTGGCCCGGCGTGTCGAGGAAGGTGATCCGGCGACCGTCGACGTTCGTCTGGTAGGCGCCGATGTGCTGGGTGATCCCACCGGCCTCCGTCTCGACGACGGCGGTCTCGCGGATCGCGTCGAGCAGGGTCGTCTTGCCGTGGTCGACGTGGCCCATGATCGTGACCACAGGCGGCCGCGGCATCAGATCCTGCTCTGGGTCCTCGAAGCTCTCGGGCTCGGCGTCGTCGTCCGCGGCGTGCTTGATCACGACCTCGCGGCCGACCTCGGCCGCGATCAGCTGTACCGAGTCGTCGGTCAGCGACTGCGTGATCGTGACCATCTCGCCCAGGCCCATCATGATCTTGATGATCTGGGCGACCGTGATCCCCAGGGCCGCGGACAGGTCCTTGACGCTCACGCCCGAGGGGACAGTGACCGGCCCCGTCGGCGCGGCGACGGGCTGCTGGCGCGGCTGCTGCGCGGGAGCGGCGCTCCGATCGCGCGCCTGGCGGCCGTCGCGGCCGCGGGAGCTGCCGCCGTCGATGACGACGCGGCGCTTGCGGCCGGAAGGGCCACCGCGCGGGCGGATGGGGCGATTGGGCTTGTTCGGCTCGTCAGCCATCAGGTGCAGTGTAGATACGAGTGAGCTCGGGATCGACTGTGACGGTGCGGCGCAGGACGCGGTTGAAGGCGCGTGCTGCACGGGCGCGCTCGAAGCACGCGAGGCGACGGCACGTGTAGACCCCCCGCCCCGGCAGCGTGCGACCAGCCGTGAGCGTCCCGTTCACTGCACCGAAGCGCACGAGCTCGTCCTGTGGCGCCTTGCGGCCGCAACCGGCACATGTCCTCTCGGGCGAGGCCGTCACGCCTGGAGCGACTCGTCCTCCCCGCCCTCGCCGACCGTCTCTGCTTGGCTGACCTCGACCGCTGCCTCCTCGATCGCGTCCTCGAGCTCTGCGGCCTCTTCGACCGTGAGCTCGCCGGAGGCGACGGCATCCTCGACGAGCCCGTCGAGGAGCCCCTGCGCCTCTGCGACCTCGGGAGCAATCCCAGCCTCGGCATCGTCGGTCGCCGCCGCAGCCGCGGGCGGCTCGGTTCCCTCGAGCGCCTGGTGGGAGGGCACGCCGCAATAGTGCGAGCCGGGCAGCGCCGCGTTCGGGCAGCGCTTGCCGTTCGAGAGCATCGCCGAGCAGCGCCCGGAGAACTCCTGGGTGTCGTCCTCGCCGGCAAAGGCAGCCTCCGCCTCGGCCTGCGCGAACTCCGTGTCCGACTGGATGTCCACCTTCCAGCCAGTCAGGCGCGCGGCGAGTCGGGCGTTGAGGCCCTCCTTGCCGATCGCGAGCGCGAGCTGGTCGTCGGGCACGACGACGGTCGCCTCGCGCGTGTCGTCGTCGATGTAGACCTCACGGACGCGTGCCGGCGAGAGCGCCTTGGCGACAAACCGCGCCGGCTCGGTGTTCCACGGGATGATGTCGATCTTCTCGCCGCGGAGCTCGGACACGACCATGCGGACGCGCGAGCCGCGCGGGCCGACGCAGGCCCCGACCGGGTCGACGCCCTGCGTGTGCGACTCCACCGCGATCTTCGAGCGGTAGCCCGGCTCGCGCGCGACGCCGCGAATCTCGACGAGGCCGTCCGCAATCTCCGGCACCTCCAGCTCGAAGAGCGTCTTGATCAACTCCGGGTCGCGACGAGAGAGGATCACCTGCGGCCCCTTCGTCCCCGAGCGAACCTCGGTGATGACAGCCTTGATCCGGGAGCCCTGCTCGTAGCGCTCGCCGTCGACCTGCTCCGAGCGCGGCAGCAGCGCCTCGACGCGGCCGAGGTCGACGAGGACGTTGTTGCGGTCGCCGGCCTGCTGGACGATGCCGGTGACGACCTCGCCCTGGCGGTCGATGTACTCGTCGTACATCATCGCCCGCTCCGCCTCCCGGATGCGCTGCTGGATGACCTGCTTCGCTGTCATCGCCGCGATCCGGCCGAAGCCCTCCGGCGTCGCGTCCGCGCGCACCATCAGGTCGTCTGGCACCTGTGACCAGTCGAGCTCGAGGTCGGCGTCGTTGACGAGGGTGTGCTGGCGTTCGCCCGTCTCCTCCTCGAGCCGCTCCAGCTCGTCGATCGCCGCCTCACGGGCCTCGTCCACGAGCCGCTCCTCGAGGTCGCCCGGGATCTCGATCGAGAAGACGCGGAACTCGCCCTCGTCGTCGAGGATCACCTCGGCATGACGGGCGGCGCCCGGCGTCTTCTTGTATGCGGCGAGGAGCGCATCCTCGAGGGCGGCCACGAGCGTGCCCGTCTCGATGCCCTTCTCGCGCTCGATCGTCCGGATGCCTTCCAAGATCTCCTGGCTCATGACCTCACCTATCCCTCGTCGATCAGATTGCCCCGCACGATCGCCTCGTACGGAATGTCGAGCTCGGACTCGCCGACGGCGATCCGGGCGCTGCGGTCGGATGCGGCAACGACCGTGCCGCGGAAACGGTGCTTGCCCGCGATCTCCTCTGCGGTGCGGATCTGGACCGCGTGGCCGATCGCCGTCCGGAAGTGCTCCGAGCGGCGCAACGGCCGGTCGGGCCCGGGTGAAGACACGTCGATCGTGTAGGCCTCGCGGTAGCGGCCGAGGACGTTCGTGACGCGGGCACAGAGTGCGTGGTCGACCCCGTCGGGATGGTCGACGTAGACGCAGAAGCGGCTCGGGTTGAGAAGCTCGACGGCGAGCACCTCGACCCCCGGCAGGGCGCGTTCGACCTCCGGGGTGATCTCCCGGGAGAGCGTTCGCTCGGTTGTCAGCAGGTCGGGCACGGGGCTCCTAGTCGGGCTGTCCGGTCTCGGGACGTCCTCTCAACAAAAATGGGCGCCTCGCGCCCATTTCGTCAAGCAGCTGAAATGTGGTTCAGGAAGGATAGCACCGGCCGAAAGGAACAGGGGCACGCCGTACGCCTGCCGGCCTCAGCGGCCGCCGGTGGACACCACGATCGTCACCGGCCCATCGTTGGTCAGAGCCACACTCATAAGAGCACCGAACCGACCTCGCTCGACCCGGCCGACGCCCTCCTCCCGAAGTGCCTCGCAGAAGCGCTCGTAGAGCGGCTCGGCGCGCTCGGGCCGGGCCGCGGCCGCGAAGGAAGGACGATTCCCCTTCGTCGTGTCGGCGATCAGGGTGAACTGGCTGACGACGAGCGCGGCGCCGCCGACGTCGAGGAGCGAACGGTCGAACTTGCCCTCCGACTCGAAGATCCGGAGCCGTGCGATCTTGCCCGCGAGCCGCACCGCATCGTCCTCGCCGTCCGAGTCGGCGACGCCGAGGAGCACGAGCAGGCCGGCGCCGATCTGCGCGATGACGTCGTCGCCGACCGTCACGGAGGCCGAGGAGACCCGCTGGACAACAGCGCGCATGGCCATAGTCTCGCGGCTCGGGCGGGCGGAGTACGCTCCCGCCTCGATGCGACTCGTGGAGCCAGCCGATCGCGACGTGCTCGCCACGCTGCTGCGCCGCAACGCGCCGGCGCACGTCTACGAGCTCGGCGACCTCGACGACTTCGACTGGTCCCACACCCGCTGGTTCGGCCTGGAGCGCGACGGCGTGCTCGAGGAGGTCGTCCTCCTCTATACCCAGCCGGCCGTCCCGATCCTGATTGCGATCGCGAACGACCCACCGGAGCCGATGGTCGAGTTGCTCGAAGCGGCGGTCTCGGAACTCCCGACCCCGCTCTACGCCCACGCGAGCGCCGACCTGCTGCCCGTCCTTGCCCGACGTTACGAGATCGAGGACGCGACGCCGCACCTCAAGCTGACGCTCGCCGACCTCGAGCAGCCTGCGATCCAAGCGTTGCCTGCCGAGATCCTGGGCGTAGACGATCTGGAGCAGATCTCGCGGCTCTACGACGCCGCCTATCCCGGTACCTGGTTCGACCCACGCATGCTCGCAACGCACCGCTACGTGGGGGTCCGGCGCGACGGGCATCTTCTCTGCATCGCCGGCGTACACGTGTACTCGCCGACCTGGGGGGTGGCTGCACTCGGCAACGTCGCCACCCACCCCCGGGCTCGGGGTGAAGGGCTGGCACGCGGTGCCTGCGCCGCCCTCTGTCGACTGCTGCTCGCCGACGGCATCGAGACTATCTCGTTGAATGTCCGGGCTGACAACACGGCGGCGATCCGTGCCTACAGTCGGCTTGGCTTCGAGCCGGTGGCGGAGTACACGGAGGCGTCGCTGCGGTAGGCACTAGCGGTGCCCGAAGTGGTGGGCGCGCGGCAGGGCGGCGCCGATATCGAGGTCCGCCACCTTTCGGGCGAGCGCACCGAGCGTCTCGATCGTGCCGACGAGGATGTTGCGGTTCTCGCCCACCCTCTCGTAGCGGCCATGAGCAAGGAGGAGTGGCTCGTTGCGCACGACGGCTCGGTGGCGTTCGTAGACGAGCCTGGGGACGATCAGGTTGACCTGACCGCATTCGTCCTCGAGCAACATGAAGACGATCCCGTTCGCCGTCGCCGGTCGTTGCCGTGCAATCGCGAGACCGGCATAGGCAACCGAGGCGCCGTGCTCGTGCCGGTGCAGATCGTCGCTGCGAAGCGTTCCGTCTGGTAGGTGAGGTCGCAGCAGGGTGAGCGGGTGCGTGCCGACCGAGAGGCTCGTCCGGCGATAGTCGGCGGTCATCCGCTCCCAGGGGGTGAGGTCGCGCAGTTCCGGCGTCTCGGTGGTCGGCTCGAGCGCCAGGGTCAGCTGCTTGACCTCGCCCTGCGTGCCCGGCACCGTGGCGGGCCGGGCTGCGAGCCCGAGCTCCCAGAGGAGGTCACGACGGCGCGGGCCGAGACCGTCACAGGCGCCTCCCTCGACGAGCGCCACGAGACCGTCCTGTGAGAGGGATACCCGGCGGGCGAGATCGCCGATGTCGCCGAAGCGACCGTTCGTCTCGCGTTCGCCGACGAGCGCTGCCGCCTCCTCCTCGCTCACCGCCTGTACGTACGTGAGCCCGATCCGTACCGCCTGAGCCTCGCTGCGGGGCGATACGACGAGCGTGCACCAGCTGCCGCTCTCGTTGACGTCCGGCGCCAGCACCTCCACCCCACGTCGCTGCGCGTCGCGGACGAGGCTCGCGGGCGGATAGAAGCCCATCGGCTGCGCGTTCAGCAGCGAGCAGAGAAACTCTGCCGGGTAGTGGTGGCGCAGCCACTGCGACTGGTAGGCGAGGAGCCCGAAGGCGGCCGCATGGGACTTGGGGAAGCCGAAGCCCGAAAAGCCGACGAGCTTGTCGTAGACGAGATCGGCCACCGTCGCGTCGACGCCGTTTGCGACTGCCCCTTCCACGAACCGCTTCCGGTGCGACTCGAGCGCCGCGAGGCTCCGCTTGCGGCTCATCGCCCGCCGTAGCCCTTCCGCCTCGCCGACCGTGAAGCCGGCGAGCGCGATCGCGACGTCGAGCACCTGATCCTGGAAGACGACGACGCCGAGGGTGGAGCGAAGCGGCTCGCGCAGCGACTCGTGGTCGACCGGGTAGACGAAGGAGGGATCGTCGCGGAGCAGCCGCCGGTGCTCGATGTAGGGATGAACGGCCTTGCCCTGGATCGGGCCCGGTCGCACGAGCGCGACCTGCACCGTCAGGTCGTCGATCGTCGCGGGCTTCGTGCGCAGGAGGCTCTGCATCTGCGCCCGGCTCTCGATCTGGAACGTTCCCACCGTGTCCGCACGCTGGATCTCCGCATAGACGTCGGCGTCGTCGAGCGGGATCCGAGAGAGGTCGATCGGAGCGCCGTAGCTCTCGGCGATCTTCTCGACGCAGTCCTCGACGGCGGAGAGCATCCCGAGCCCGAGCAGGTCGATCTTGAGGAACCCCGCGTCCGCGCACGAGTCCTTGTCCCACTGGCAGAGCTGACGACCAGCCATCGCCGCCGGCTGCACCGGGACGAGGTCGATCAGCGGCCGCGAGGAGATCACCATCCCGCCGGGGTGCTGTGAGACGTGCCGGGGCAGGCCGGCGATCTCGCTCGTCAGGAACTGGAAGGCCCGCCAGCGCTTCGAGAGGAGCTTCCGCTCCGCATCCGGCAGCGCGGCCACTTCGTCGGCGATCCGGGTTGCATCCCAGCCGTCGGTGAGCCGGGCGAGCCGCTCGAGCTCGGCCTGCGGCAGCCCGAGCGCCTTGCCGACGTCGCGGATCGCACCCCGTGAGCGGTAGGTGGCGAAACTCGCCACGAGGGCGGCGTGCGCGTGCCCGTAGCGCTCGGTCACGGCCACGATCAGCTTCTCGCGGATGTCGCGCGGGAAGTCGAGGTCGATGTCGGGAACCGACCTGGACTCCCGGTTGATGAAGCGGCCGAGGGAGAGGTCGTTCGCAACCGGGTCGACGTGCGAGAGCCCGGTCAGGTAGCAGACGATCGAGCCGACGGAGCTGCCCCGCCCCCGCCCGGGAGGCAGGAAGCGGCGCGACGAGCCGGCTCCGCGAACCTGCAGGGCGCACTCCCGTGCGATCTCGAGCACCTCCCAGTGAAGGAGGAAGAAGCCCGCCAGGCCGAGGTCGTCGATCAGAGCGAGCTCCGACTCGAGCCGTGCCCGGGCCCGCCCGAGCAGACTCCGGTCGCTCGGCGGGTAGCGGTCGGCGAAGCGGTCGTTGCAGATCTCGGTCAGCTGCGCGATCGCAGGCTCCTCCCCGTCGGAGAAGTCGGGATAGGCGTATCCGAGCTCCTCCGTGAGGTCGAAGCGGAGCCGGTCGGCGAGCTCGACCGTCCTGTGGGCGGCACCTGGGTCGAAAGCGGCGAAGCGCTCCGCAGCCTCCGCCGGGGGCCGCAGGAAGCCCTCCCGATTCCCGCGCCGTTCCTGCTCGCAGCCGTCGAGGGCGATACGGCAGCGGATCGCAACGAGCGTGTCCTGGAGCAGCGTCCGGCGCGGGATGTGCGCATGCACGTTCCCGGTCGCGACCGTGTCGACGCCGATGTGCTCGGCGAGAGACTGCAGCGCTGCATTGCGCCGCACATCCCCACGCTCGTAGGGACGCTGGAGCTCGACGTGGAAGCTCTCCCGGCCGAACGCGCGGGCGAGCCGGGCAGCGGCGTTCGGGTCGACGACTCCGAGACCGTTGCGCGCACAGCCCGAGAGGCAGACGAGCCCCTCCGCATGCTCCTCCACGAACCCCTGTGAGACGGTGGGCGGCAGCGGCTCGCGGTCCTCCCTCCCCTCCCGCCGCGTGTCCGCATGTGCCGTCGTGAGGATGCGGCAGAGATTCGCGTAGCCATTCCCCGTCTCGACGAGCAATGTGATGTGGGCTCCCCCCGCGAGCGTCACCTCCGCGCCGGTGATGGGACGGACGCCGAGCGCCTTCGCTGCGAGAGCGAACTCGAGCGAGCCGTAGACGCCGTCGTGATCCGTGAGCGCAAGCGCCTCGTAACCGAGGTCTGCGGCACGGGCGGCGAGCTCCTCCGGCAGCGAGGCGCCGTCGAGGAACGAGTACGACGAGTGGCAGTGCAGCTCGACGTAGGTCACGCGCTGCACCTGACTGCTCGTATCGTTCCGGCATGGACGACCGCACGGCACAGGAAGTACGGGAGCGCTACGACGACATCGTCGATGCGATCTGCTCCTGGCACGAGGAGGCACGCGCGTCGAAGCTCTTCTCGATGCCCTGCGTGAAGCGCTCCGGGAAGTTCGTCTTCGGGCTCGGCCGGCAGGGGATGGTCTTCAAGCTGACCGACCCCGACACGCACCGACATGCGATCGGGCTGCCGGAGGCGCACCTCTTCGACCCCTCCGGCCGAGGGGAGGTGTTCCGCCAGTGGGTCGTCGTACCGCCGGCACAGGCACACGAATGGGAGGCGCTCGCCTACGAGGCGCTCGGACAGGATCACGACATCCCACCCGCGCCGGTTGGAGAGGCCTGAGCCCGCCTTGCATCGTTCAGCGCAGCAATCACACGATCCCTCAAGCCCCTCGCTGCGTGAACCAGCAGCAACGCTCCCGGTCGCGGTAGACACAGACGTTCTCCCCCGACTCGAGCACGACCTCGAAGTAGCGGCGGTCGAGCGGCTCCTCTGTCCACCAGCGATCGACGACCCGCCACTCCTCGCGCACGCACGCAACCTGCTGCCGGTTGACGACCTGCGGGGCACCGTCCACACCCGCTTCGACGAGCGCCTGGCGGGGAGCGTTGAGCCGGCCCGCGACAGAGAGGGCGAAGGCGTGCGGACGGCTCGCCCAGGAGCCGCCGGCGGCGCTCACGAACACCTCGTGCTCGCGCCGGCAGATCCGGCGTCCCGCTGCCGACGTGGAGCACGGACGCTGCACCGACATCGGGCATGTACGTCCCGACGTGCTGTGCGCATGGATCCGGCTGGGTCCGGGCTCAGACGTCCCGCGGTACGACGAGTGCTCGCGCTTCCGGGATCCGCGACCACGGCGCCACCTCCACGACGGCGCAGACCGAGCCCGAGCCCGTGCTCGCCCGCACCTGTCTCAGCCCTTCACGCAGCCGGCCGTCCGCCTCGTCCCCCTCGGGCGGGACGAGCGAGAGCTGGCTGCCGGCATGGTCGGCCAGCTCGATTGCCTCGAGTCGCAGCTCCGTCACCGGCGCCGGCAGCTCCAGCAGCTTCGGTCCGAGCGCCGCCCGCAGGCGACCACGGTCGGCCGTCGCCTCACGCAGCGTGGTCGCACGGCGCCACGAGCCGCCACCGACGAGCCGGGCGGAGATCGCCACCTTGCGGAGCGGCCTGCCCCCCCGTTCCGGTCGTGCCAGCAACCGGTCGAGCAGTGCGCCGAACGCGCGTCGCAGCGTCAGCTCGTTTGCGACCGCCTCGGGGAAGGAGAGGGCTTCCGCCAGCTCGGCCGCAGGCGATCGCCCGCGCACACGGGGCGCACGTGAGGTTGCCCTCTCCCCACCTGCGAGGCTCCACGCCCGCTTCCCCTCCGGTCCCAGCCGCTCTTCCACGGCCCCGCCAGGCAACGACGCCAGCTCTCCGAGTCGGCGTACGCCGAGCCCTTCGAGCTCCGCGTACCGGCGCGGCTCGAGCGGCAGGAGCGAGAGAGGGAGCGGCTCGAGGAAGCCCTGCTCCTCCTTCCCCTCGACGATCACCGCCTGCCCGGGACGGGCCACGCTCGCTGCCGCGAGAGCAACGAAGCACCGGGCTCCTGCTCCCACGCGCGCGTCCCAGGCAGATCCGACGGAGACGAGCGCCCGTGAGAGCGCCGCCTCCACACCTCCGTAGAGCCGCTCGACACCATCCGTCTCGAACGTGACGACGCCCGGCTCACCCGGCTCGACGGCGAAGCCCGCGTCTTCCAGCCGGCGCAGGATCCCCTCCCACTCCTGCGCGACGGCCTCCGGATCCGGCTCGACGAGCACGAGCTCCGGACACGTTGCGAGCGCTTCCCCCATCCGCATGCCCGCCTGCACTCCCGCTGCCTCTGCAGCCTCCGTCACCGGCCCGATCAGTGTCTCCGACCCACGCCCGGGCCGGCCGCCTCCACCACCACTCCGGCCTCGACCACCTCCACCACTACGGCCTTGATCACCTGTCCCTGGGCTATCCGGTGCAAGCGCCGCGGGCACGAGCCGGAGCCTTGGCCTGGACCGCAGTGCCGCCCGGAGTTCGAACCCGGGAATGAGCAGGCAGGCGATCACTGGACAATCCAGTGTATACGAACATATGTTCGTATGTCAAGCAGATCCGAGCCACTATCCTCGACCGGCCGAAGCCTGATCTGGGGCTCGCCTACAGCCGCACGGCGCGGAAGCATTCGGTCGTGTACGGCATCGTCACGAGACCGTCGACCGCGTAGTCCTCGAACAGGCGCGCGACGTTCACGAGCACGGGTGCCCGCTCCTCGTCGCTCATCACGGCGCAGTAGCTCCGGGAGACGACGAGATCGAGCAGGCGCTCACGGTCGAGTTCCTGAACGAACGTGAACGAGGCATGCTCGACGTCGCCGAAGAGCCCGCTCGCGCCCACCGGAGCGACGACGTCGGTCAACGGCCGTACGCTCTCGGTGCCGAGTGCGACCTCGCTCAACCGTCGCACGCACGGATCGCGGTCGTCACGCGAGTTCCAGACCGGCGCGATCGCACCGCCCGGTCGCAGCACACGCGCGATCTCCGCCAGGGCCGGGCCATGGTCGAACCAGTGAAACGCCTGTGCGATCGTGACGACATCGACGCTCTCCGACCGGAGCGGCATCGACTCGGCACTCCCGCTCAGGGCCGTCACGTCCGGCAGAGCCGCCCGCAGGTGCTCGAGCATCTCCGGCAGCGGCTCGACCGCCGTGACCCGGTGCCCCAGCGCGACGAGCGAGCGAGTCAGCTTGCCCGTGCCCGCGCCGAGATCGACGACGTCGAGCGGCGTCTCGCCCGTGAGCCAGCGGACGGCGTCGTCCGGATAGCCAGGGCGCGCTCGCTCGTATGCGTCGGCAACCTCTGCGAAGGACGTCGCCCGGCCGCGCCTCTCGTCGCGATTGACAATCACGCGTCACCGGCCCGGATCTCGGCAGCGACGCCGACCATCCCGGTCAGCCGCGGCACGACCTCGAGCCGGCTCTCCTGCGCGCAGTAGGGGATGTCGGCCTCGAGCTCGGGGCCGTGGTTGATCAGGTTGCGGCCGCTGCGGGAGGCGCGGAACGCCTCTTCCGGGGTCGCATACGAGTCGGCGAGCCGCACGGCGGCCTCGGCCGCGTCGCTGCGGTCGTCACCGAGCAGCCCCACGATCCGCCCTGCCACGTAGCTGTCGTCGAGCGCGAACGCCCCCTTGACGCCGGCGCAGAAGACGGCCACGTTGTCACCGTGGGCCCGTGCCGCCTCGGTGACGGCCGCGAGGTTGAGGAGTGACGCGATCAGAACGCGCTCGCACCGCTCCGCGGCCGTGACGATCGCCCGCGTCCCGTTGGTCGTCGACATCGCAAGCGTCGGCGAGCGGACCTCGAGATACTCCCGCGGGGAGTTACCGAGGTCGAAGCCCTCGATCCGGACACCGAGCCGTTCGCCGCCGAGCGTGACGGACGTACCGTCCCCGAGCGCTCGCGCTTCCTCGACCTCGGCCGCGCAGAGCACACGGTCGTAGCCCGAGGCAAGCGCCTGGCAGATCGTGGAGGTGGCGCGAATGACGTCGATGACGACCCCGGTCGGCGCGGCCGCGGACTCGTCGGGCGTGAACGCGACATGGATGTGCACGCCGCTACGCTAGCCGTCCATGTCGGACGCGATGACCTGCTACCGCCACCCGAATCGTGAGACGCGTGTCTCGTGCTCGGAGTGCGGCCGGCCGATCTGCGAGGAGTGCATGACGTTCGCACCGGTCGGGATCCGGTGCCCCGAGCACGCCAACATGGGCGCCGTCCGCCAGTCGCCGCAGCGGACGCTGCAGAACATCGAACGCGCGACGAAGACGCTGGCCGCGCCGGCGACGATGATCCTGATCGCGGCCAACGTGATCGTCTACGTGATCACGGCCGCACAGGGCGGCGGGATCAACCTGCCCGGCGGAAAGCTCTTCTACGACTGGGCGCTGCAGGGAGCGGCCGTCCAGAACGGCGACTGGTGGCGCCTCGTGACGACGATGTTCCTGCACGGGAGCCTGCTCCACATCGGCTTCAACATGCTCGCGCTCTACTGGCTCGGCACGATCGTCGAGCAGGCGATCGGCACGTGGCGCTTCCTGCTCGTCTACCTCGTCTCCGGTCTCGCCGGCTCGGCGGGGGCGCTCTGGTTCAGCTCCCAGCTTGCAGTCACCGTCGGAGCCTCGGGTGCGATCTTCGGGCTGATCGGGGCGCTCCTGATCCTCGAGTACCTCTCGACCGGCTCGCTGATGGGACAGGCGATGGTGCTGATCCTCGTCAACCTCGCCTTCACCTTCGCCGTCCCCGGCATCTCGATCGGCGGTCATCTCGGAGGACTTGCCGGCGGCATCGTCGCCACCTACGGCCTGATGCGCTTCCGGTTCCGCGAAACCACCGTCGGCGTGCTGATCGCAGTCGGGGTCGGGGTCGCGAGCCTCGCGCTCGCCTACGTGCGCGTCCGCGGCTACATCGCCTGACGCGGACGAACGTGTGTCGCCCCTACCGGGTCGGAGCGTATGTGGGGGCGAGACGCGTCTCGCCCGGCTCGCCTCAGCCGACCTGGCGCTCAGCCACCGATCGCGACGGCGCTGACGCCCTGCTCGGCGAGCGCAGCCTGGGCGGCGGCGAGCCGGGCGAGCGGTACGCGGTAGGGCGAGCAGCTGACGTAGTCGAGGCCGAGCCCGTGACAGAAGACGACGGAGCGGGGCTCGCCGCCATGCTCGCCGCAGATACCCAGCTTCAACTCCGGCTTGACGGCGCGTCCGCGCTCGATCGCGATCCGCATCAGGTCACCGACCCCGTCCTGATCGAGCACCTCGAACGGGTTGCGCTCCAGGATCCCGTGCTCGAGGTAGTAGGTGAGGAACTTGCCCTCGGCGTCGTCACGGGAGAACCCGAGCGCGGTCTGGGTGAGGTCGTTCGTGCCGAAGGAGCAGAAGTCGGCCACCTCGGCGATCTCGTCGGCACGCACGCACGCGCGGGGGAGCTCGATCATCGTGCCGCAGCGGTACTCGACCGGAGCCTCTGCCGCAGCGACCTCCTCGGTCAGCAGGCGTAGCCGGGCGAGCTCTTCGCGGAAGCCCACGAGCGGGTGCATGATCTCGACGAGCGGCGCCTCACCGAGCCGCTTGGCGACGGCAGCCGCGGCCCGGACGATCGCGCGCACCTGCATCTCGTAGATCTCCGGCCACTGGAGGCCGAGCCGGCAGCCACGGGTGCCGAGCATCGGGTTGGCCTCGTGAAGCTCGCGGATCCGCTGCCGCATCTCGTCGGACGTCGCCTCGTCGAGCGAGGGGAGGAACTCGTGCAGGGGTGGGTCGAGCAGGCGAATCGTGACCGGGTAGCCCGCCATCGCTTCGAAGATCCCCTCGAAGTCGGACTGCTGCATCGGTAACAGCCGCTCGAGCGCCGCGCGACGACCCGCCTCGTCGCGCGAGAGAATCATCTCCTGCACGACCGGCAGCCGCTCCCTCGCCATGAACATGTGCTCCGTACGACAGAGCCCGATCCCCTCGGCGCCGAGCTCGCGGGCCTTGGCGGCGTCCTCGGGCGTGTCGGCGTTCGCACGCACCGCAAGGCGGCGCAGGCCGTCGGCCCAGTCGAGCACCGTGCCGAAGTTCTCGTCGATTGCGGGTGGTACGAGCGGCACGGGGCCGACCATCACGCGCCCGGTGCCGCCGTCGATCGTGATCACGTCGCCCGCCTTCAGCTCGTGCTCGCCGATCGTGACGATGCCCGTCTGGACGTCGATCGAGAGTTCCTCGCAGCCCGCCACACACGGCTTCCCCATCCCACGCGCGACGACGGCCGCATGCGAGGTCATGCCGCCGTGGGCGGTCAGGACGCCTTGCGCCTGGATGAGGCCATGGATGTCGTCAGGAGTGGTCTCCCAGCGCACGAGGATCACGCTCTCGCCTGCCTTACCGAGCTGTTCGGCCGTGTTCGCGTCGAGCACGATCCCACCCGAGGCCGCCCCCGGAGAGGCGTTCAGACCGCGGGCCGCCACATCGATCGGAGCCGTCGGGTCGATCATCGGGTGCAGGAGCTGGTCGAGCTGGCCGGCGTCGATGCGTGCTACCGCCTCTTCCCGCGAGATCAGGCCTTCTGCGGCCATCTCGACCGCGATCCGCAGCGCCGCCGCGGCCGTCCGCTTGCCGGTGCGCGTCTGCAGCAGGTAGAGCGTGCCCTCCTCCACCGTGAACTCGATGTCCTGCATGTCCCGGTAGTGCTCCTCGAGCCGCTCGAGCGTCTCCTTCAGCTGGGCGTATGCATCGGGAAGCTGCTGCTGTAGCGCCGCGATCGGATCCGGAGTCCGGATTCCCGCGACGACGTCCTCGCCCTGCGCGTTGAGGAGGTACTCGCCGTAGAGCACCGCCTCCCCCGTCGACGGGTCGCGCGTGAAGCACACGCCGGTGCCGGAGCGCTCGCCCCGGTTCCCGAACACCATCTGGACGACGTTGACGGCGGTGCCGATGTCGTCGGGGATCTCGTAGGTGCGACGATACACCCGTGCTCGCGGCGCATCCCACGAGTCGAACACCGCCCGGTAGGCGCGCCGCAGCTGCTCCCGCGGATCCTGTGGGAAACCCGAGCCGATCTCCTGCTCGTAGATCGCCTTGAAGGTCCCGATCAGCTCGCTCAGGTCGTCTGCCGTGAGGTCGACGTCGTTTGCCACCCCGCGCACTGCTTTCAGGTTCGAGAGCGCCTCCTCGAAGCGGTGCGCGTCGACGCCGTCCACGACCTCGCCGTACATCTGGATCAGCCGCCGGTAGGAGTCGTAGGCGAACCGCGGCGCCCCGGTCGAGACCGCCTGGCCCTCGACCGCGACGTCGTTCAACCCCAGGTTCAGAATCGTGTCCATCATCCCCGGCATCGAGATCTTCGCGCCCGACCGCACCGAGACGAGCAAGGGGTCGACCGGATCACCGAACCGCTTCCCCGCCCGCTCCTCCAGTGCCGCGATGTGCGCGCCGACCTCCTCGTCCAACCCCGTCGGCACCTGCTTGCCGTGGTCCATGTAGGCCCGGCAGGCATCGGTCGTGATCGTGAACCCGGCCGGCACGGGTACCCCGAGCGCCGTCATCTCCGCGAGCCCCACTCCTTTGCCTCCGAGCAGCTCGCGCCCGCCCGGTGCCTGCTCGTCGAAGTCGTAGACGTAGCGCATCGCGCCCGCATCCTCGCACAAGCGCCGAGGATACGGCGCAGGGTGGAATCGACCCCGCCAGGGCTGCGAAGATGCTCCGGATGCCGGGTCACATCGTTGCGATGGGCGGACACGTGCTGCCGCCGGACGAGTACGGGTCGCGCCTCGAGGACCATCTTCTCTCGCTGGCGGCCGCGCCGAGCCCGCATGTTGTCTACCTGCCCACCGCGACCGGCGACGACGAGGCGGCGATCGAGCGATTCGAAGCGTCGTGGGCGCGCAGGGACTGCACGACGTCCATCGCCCGCACGTTCGGGATTCCGGAACGGCCGGCCGACCTCGTCGCCCGCGCCGACGTGGTCGTCGTGGGCGGAGGCAGCACCGCCAACATGCTCGCGGTGTGGCGTGTGCACGGCGTCGACCGAGCCTTGCGGGCGGTCTGGGAGCGCGGCGGGGTGCTCGGCGGAGTCTCCGCCGGCGGCAACTGCTGGTTCGAGGCGAGCGTGACCGACTCGTTCTCGATCGAACTCGACGGACTTGCCGACGGGCTCGGCTTCCTCGAGGGCAGCTTCTGTCCGCACTTCGACGGTCAGGAGCAGCGCCGCCCGGTCTACCGTCGGCTCGTCGGAGCAGGCTTTCCCGCCGGGATCGCCTGCGACGACGGCGCCGGCGCGGTCTTCCACGGGACCGAGCTCGTCGAGATCGTCGCCGAGGCCGAAGGGGCGCTGGGCTACCGGGTCCGCGCAGACGGAATCGAGCCGCTCCCGGCCCGTCTGCTGCCATGAGGGTCGCGATCACCGACTCGGCGAGCGGGGGCGGCAAGACGACCCTCGCTCGCCGCCTTGCCGGCGTGCTCGGAGTGCCTCCCGTCGAGCTCGACGCGCTCGTCATCTGGATCGACCTCCCGGTCGCAGCCACGATCGCCCGGAGCGCGCGGGCTACGAGCTCCGCCGCCGCGCCCTGAACTCGGCCGTCCAGGCGACGACCCGCAGCCCGATCCAGACCGGCGTCAGCACGACGTAGAAGAGGACGTCCGCGATCGCGAGGCCAAGGCCCCACAGCACCCAGTAGCGCAGGGGCGCCCAGCCCTTGTCCGCGAGCGTGCGGCCCTCGGCGCGCCAGAGACTCGGTTTCATCTCGGCCCCGCGCGCCGTTCACGCTCGCGGTCGGCGACGAGCTTGATCACCCGCATCGCCGTCTCCTCGACCGAGTAGTCCGAGACGTCGAGCACGGGGCAGCCGAGGCGGCGGTGGATCTTGGCTGCGAGCTCGAGCTCGTCGTAGACGTCGAGCAGGCCCGCGTAGCGCTTGCGCGGCCCCCCCATCGCGGCTACCCGGTTCGAGCGGATCTCGGACAGCCGCTCCGCCTCGATCGTGAGGCCCACGATCTTCGCCGGGTCGATCTCGAAGAGCTCCGGCGGTGGCTCGATCCCCTTCACCACCGGCACGTTCGCTGCCTTGTGACCGAGGTAGCCGAGGTAGATCGAAAGGGGTGTCTTCGAGGTCCGCGAGACACCGACGAGGACGACGTCCGCCTCGTCGAGCCCGCTGCCTACCCCGTCGTCGTACTTGACGGCGAACTCGATCGCCTCGATCCGCTTGAAGTAGGTCTGGTCGAGCGGCGGTCGAGCGCCCGGCGACATGCGGGCGGCCATGCCGGAGACGCGCGCGATCGAGTCGATCGGATGCCCGAGGAGGTCGCAGTAGTGGACGCGGGCGCGCCGGCAGAGAACGCGCATCGCGTCGCGCCATTTCGGCTCGACGAGCGTGTAGACCATGACGGCGGGCCGGCCGCGGGCAGCGGCTACCGCAACCTGGAGGTCGTCCACCGACTCGACCCGCGGATGACGGATCTCGGCGAACACCTGCTCCGGAAACTGCGCCTCGAGCGCGAGCGCGAGCCGCGCCGCCGTCTCGCCCGTCGAGTCGGAGACGATGTGCAGCTCGACCGGGACGGCGTCTGTGCTCACGTGCGGGAGGGTATCCGTGTCAGGGCTAGGATCGCGCCATGGCGGCACCGCTCCCCGTCTCTCTCGCCGACATCGAGCGGGCGGCTCGGCGCCTCGACGGTGTTGCGGTACGTACGCCGCTGCTGCGGCTGCCGTTCGGCGGCGAGGTCTGGGTCAAGCCGGAGAGCCTCCAGCGGACGGGGTCATTCAAGTTCCGCGGCGCCTACAACGCTCTCGCGTCTATCCCGCGCGAGCGGATCGTACGCGGCGTCGTCGCCGACTCGAGCGGCAACCACGCGCAGGGCGTCGCCGCCGCGGCAGCGCTCCTCGGTGTTCCGGCGACGATCGTGATGCCCGAGAACGCGGCCGCGGTGAAGGTCGAGCGGACCCGCGACCTCGGCGCCGAGATCGTGCGCTGCGCGAGCTCGAGCGGCGAGCGGCAACGGCTCGCAGCGGAGATCCGCGACTCCCGCGGGCTCGAGTACATCCCGCCGTTCGACGACCCGCGGATCGTCGCCGGTCAGGGAACGGTCGGCCTCGAGATCGTCGAGGCGCTCCCCGCTGTCCGGACCGTCGTCGTCTGCGTCGGCGGGGGCGGGCTCGTCTCCGGCGTCGCGACCGCCGTCAAGGCACGCTGCCCGGACGCGAGGATCGTCGGCGTCGAACCCGAGCTCGCTGCGGACGCCAGGCAGTCGCTACGCGAAGGGCATATCGTCAGCTGGCCCGCCGAAGACGTCTCCCGAACGATCTGCGACGGCGTCCGCACCCAGTCGCTCGGCGAGCTCACCTTCGCCGTCATCTCGGAACTGATCGACGAGATCGTGACCGTCTCCGACGAGGCGGTGCTCGACGCGATGCGGTGGCTGGCACTCGATGCGAAACTGCTCGTGGAGCCAACCGGCGCGCTCACACTCGCGGCGCTCGAAACCGGAGCCGTCACCGCGGACGGCCCGATCGCCCTCGTCGTCTCGGGCGGCAATGTCGATCCGGCGACGGCCGCTACCGCCCTCATGCGACCCGCCCGCTAGCGACGCGTCGCGATCGGCGCTGCCTTCCCGTCGGTGAGCGCGAGGAGGTCGGCCGGCGCAAGCTCGATCTCGAGGCCACGCCGACCGGCGCTGACATGAATCGTCTCGAAGCGGAGCGCCGACTCGTCGAGCAGCGTCGGCAGACGCCTGCGCTGCCCGAGCGGGCTGATCCCGCCCACGACATATCCCGTCGCCCGCTCGGCGGCCGCTGTGTCGGCGAGCGACGCGCGTTTCCCGAGGGCCTTCAGATCGAGCTGAGCCGTGACCGGCACGATCGCCACCGCCAGCATGCCGTCGACATCTGCGACGAGGGTCTTGAAGACCCGTTCCGGATCGAGCGCCAGCTTCTTGGCGGCCTCGAGCCCGTACGACGGCGCCGCCGGATCGTGCACGTACTCGTGAAGCGTGAAGTCGATGCCCGCTTGCTCGGCCGCGGCGGTCGCCGGCGTCCCCTTGCCCGCCATCGGGCTACCCGAGCATGTCGAGCGCGGTCCTGACGAACACCGTCGCGCCGTGGCCGAGCGCTGCCTCGTCGACGTCGAAGCGCGGATGGTGATGCGGCCAGGTCGTACCGAGCTCCTCGTTGCCGGAGCCCACCCAGAAGAACGCCGCCGGCGCCCGCTCGCCGTAGGCGGAGAAGTCCTCTCCGCCCATCACGGGCGGATGCTCGACGAGCGCGGCCTCGCCGAGCTCTTCGCGGATACCCACCGCAACCAGTTCCGCCGCCGTGCGGTCGTTGACGACCGGGTCGTAGCCGACGATGTAGTCGAACCGGTAGGAGGCCCGATGTGCGTCCGTGACGCCGCGCACGATCCGCTCGATCGCCTCCCGTACCTCGGCGCGCCGGGCCGAGCTGAGCGTGCGCACGGTGCCGCCGAGCGTGACGCTCCCGGGAATCACGTTGCGTGCGGTCCCGCCGTTCAGCATCGTCACCGAGACGACGACGCTGTCGAAAGGGTCGGTCTCGCGCGAGACCAGCTGCTGCAGGCTCACGATCACCTGTGCGGCGACCGCTACCGGGTCGACCGTCTCGTGCGGATAGGCGCCGTGGCCGCCGCGCCCGATGATCTCGAGATCGAAGAGGTCGGAGGCGGCGGTGACGGGCCCGGGCATGACCGACAGCGTCCCGGTGGGCATGCCCGAGTTGAGGTGGATGCCGGCGACGAGGTCGGCACCGTCGACAACGCCTGCCTCGACGAGCGCGACGGCTCCTCCCGGCGGCGTCTCCTCCGCATGCTGGAAGACGAAGCGCACCTCACCCGAGAGCGCCTGACGGCGCTCGACGAGCGCCTGCGCGGCGCCGAGCAGCATCGCGGTGTGCCCGTCGTGGCCGCACGCGTGCATCACGCCCGGCCGGGTCGAGACGTAGGGGACGTCGCTCTCCTCGAGGATCGGCAGCGCATCCATGTCAGCCCGGAGAGCAACCACTTTCCCGGGCCGAGTTCCTGAGAGGCGCGCGACGACGCTCGTCGGCGTCGGCCGATCGATCGTGAGAGCGCCGCCGAAGGACCGAAGCGTTGCCTCCACGAACGCGACCGTCTCGTGCTCCTCGAACGACAGCTCCGGATGGGCGTGGAGGTGGCGCCGCCACCCGACGATTCGCGCCTCCAGCTCCGGGGGGACGAGCGTGCTGCCGGGAATTGCGAGTGCGGCCATCGCGAGGACGCTAGCGGGACCAGGGATCGTCGGCGCGCCGGTACGGTTCCCCGGATGCCGGACTCCGTCACGATGGACAAGATCGTCTCGCTCGCCAAGCGGCGCGGTTTCGTCTTCTCCTCCTCCGAGATCTACGGCGGCCTCGGCTCGGCGTACGACTACGGCCACTACGGCGTCCTCCTGAAGGACAACATCAAGCAGCGCTGGCTCTCGGCGATGGTGCAGGAGCGAGACGACATCGTCGCCCTCGACTCCTCGATCATCCTCCACCCGCAGGTCTGGGAGGCATCCGGCCACGTGGGCGGCTTCACCGACCCGCTCGTCGACTGCCGCTTCTGCAAGAAGCGCTTCCGCGCCGACCAGCTCGACCAGGCTCAGTGCGGCCAGCGGCCGAGCAAGCACCCGGGCGAGACGGCCGACTGCGACCTCACCGCGGCACGGCAGTTCAACCTCATGTTCGAAACTCGCGTCGGCGCGCTCGAGGAGACCGGAGTTCCGGTCTACCTGCGGCCGGAGACGGCGCAGGGCATCTTCATCAACTTCAAGAACGTCGCCCAGATCGCGCGCCGCCGGCCGCCGTTCGGGATCGCGCAGGTCGGCAAGTCGTTTCGCAACGAGATCACGCCGGGCAACTTCATCTTCCGCACGCTCGAGTTCGAGCAGATGGAGATGGAGTTCTTCGTGCCGCCCGCCGAGGCGGACGAGTGGTACCGCTACTGGGTGCAGGAGCGCTACGACTGGCACCGCCGCTACGGGCTCCGGGAGAGCCACATGCGGATCCGCCCCCACGACCAGGGCGAGCTCTCCCACTACTCGCGAGGCACGAGCGACATCGAGTACCTCTTCCCGATCGGCTGGTCCGAGCTCGAGGGCGTCGCCAACCGGGGCGACTTCGACCTCACCGCCCACACGGACGCCTCCGGCACCAAGCTCGAATGGGTGGAACAGGACGGCGGCCGCTACACCCCGTTCGTGATCGAGCCGGCACTCGGAGTCAACCGGTCGATGCTCGCCTTCCTCGTCGACGCCTACGACGAGGAGGTGGTCGCCGAACGTGACCGCACCGTACTCCGGCTCCACCCCCAGCTCGCCCCGGTCAAGGCGGCGATCCTGCCCCTGATCGCGAAGAACGAGGAGATGGTCGGAAAGGCGCGTGCGCTCTACGAGGAGCTACGGCCACTGCTGTCGGTCGAATACGACGACGGCGGCCAGATCGGGCGGCGCTACCGCCGCCAGGACGAGATCGGGACCCCCTACGCACTCACGATCGACGACGAGACGCTCGCCGACGACACGGTCACGATCCGCGAACGCGACTCGCTGGCGCAGGAGCGCATCTCGATCGCGCAGGCGCGCGCCGTGCTGCTCGACCGCCTCTCGCAGCCGTGGGCCTCGCCCAAGCGGGATTGAGCCGCAAGGCGCGCTAGTCGTCGTCGGAGCTCTGGCTCGTGATCCGGAGCACGCCGTCGATCTCGGTGAGGTCGGTGATCAAATCGGGGACGCCACCCCTGCCTCGGATTCGGAGTGCCACCGTGACGATGCCCCGCTCGGCGTCGGAGCTGTCGCGTTGCACCTCGGTTCCCACCTCGTTGACCACGAACCCCTGGTGGGTGCAGCGGGCGAGGAGCCGGCGCAGGACGCCCTGGCGATCGCGGTAGTCGACGTGCAGGAGCACCTGCTGTTCCGCGCCGCCGCGGAGCTCCTCCAGCCAGCCGACGAGCGGTGTGAACCCGTAGACGACGAGGAAGTGCACACCCGTGACGAGGCAGGCGAGGATCGGCAGTCCCGCTCCCGCCGCCATCCCCACTGCAGCGGTGAGCCAGATCGTCGCCGCCGTCGTCAGTCCGCGAACAGCTTCGCTGCGGACGAAGATCAGGCCGGCGCCGATGAACCCGATGCCCGAGACGACCTGCGCCGCCACGCGCGAAGGGTCGAGCGTGACGTTCGGCCCGAGCACGTCCGTGAAGCCGTACTTCGAGACGAGCATGATCAGAGCAGAGGCGACGCCGACGATCGCGTTCGTCCGGAGACCGGCGCTCCGCTGCCGCAGCTCGCGCTCGAGCCCGATCAGCGAGGTGAGCACGAACGCGACGAACAGGAGGGCGATCTGATCCCAGCCCTCGCCGTAGGGCTCTACGAAATCCGCCAACGGTGGCAACGCCATCGAGACAGCCTAGAGGCTTCGTGCACGGCCTTCTGCGTGACCCGTCCACCGTGCCGCTCCCCGATTCTCCTCCTCACGGTCACACCGCAGTTCGGTACCGTCGGGCCATGGGACGGATCGCGATCATGCTCGGCGTCGCCGTGCCACTCGCCGCAGCCGACCTCTACATGAAGGCCACGCAGCCGACGGAGCCGTGGGCCTATCACGCGCGCTCGCTCGGCTGGCTCGTCCTCTCGGTGGGCGTCTTCCTCGCGCTGCTGCTCGTCTCGCAGGTGCCCTCGCGGGTTGTCGCGCCGGCGGCCGGGCTGCTGGCGGCGGGGATCCTCGGTAACACGCTCTCGGCGGCGTGGAACGGTATGGAGGTTCCGAATCCCCTGGTCGTCTACCTGCACGACGTCGTCATCGCCTACAACCTCGCCGATGTGTGGGCCCTCGGTGGCATCGTCCTCCTCGTCGCTGCACTCGGCACCTGGCTCGTACAGAACCGCGACCTGCTCCCGCCGACGCGTGAGCCAGTCCTCGGCCGGCTGCGCGGCGCAGCCTCCATCCTTCCCTCGCACGAGAACCTCGAAGACGCCTCGACCGTAGTCGAACGGGAAGGAGTACATTGAGGTGATGGCCCGTGCGTCCACTGCGCCGCTGTTCGTGCCCGCCCTCGCCTCGTTCGAGGAGTTCATCGAGCACGACGAGGTTCTGACGCCGAACGAGCTCGAGGAGGTCGCGGTCGCGCTCGCGCAGCGCACCGACATCTGGTCGTCGTTGACCCACTCCGACCCGACCCAGCGGCGCTACGAGCTTCTCTACGAGGACGACCGGCTGGACGCCTGGGTCCTCTCGTGGATGCCAGGGCAGGGTACGGGCTTCCACGACCACTACATCTCGAGCGTCGGACTCTGCGTTGCGAGCGGTTCGGTCGTCGAGGACCTGATGGTGTACGGCACGGAACCGCAGTCGCGTGAGCTGCACGGAGGCGAGTCGCGACAGGGCGGCCCCGGCTACATCCACCGGATCAGCCACCACGGCGGGGAGCCGGCGGTGACGATCCACATCTATTCGCCGAGGCTCGACTGGGTCGGTCAGTACCGGCTGGCCGCTGACGGCGTGATCGCCCGCGAGGTGCGACCCGGCAGGAACGAGCTCACCGAGCAGCTCATCGGGGAGGGCGCGCTCCAGAACGTGCTCGAGCGCTTCTGAGCCTCCCGTCCACCTCCGCTGCCACGACCGACCCCCAGGACGAGCTGTTCGCCGTCCTCGACGCGGCGGGTCGGCCCACGGGGGAGCTGAAGCCGCGCCGCGACGTCCACCGCGACGGCGACTGGCACGGCGCTCTCCACATCTGGGTCGGCGGCGTCGATCCCGGCGGCCGTCCGTTCGTTCTGCTGCAGCGGCGGTCGGAGACGAAGGACACCTGGCCCGGAACGCTCGATGTCGCCGTGGGAGGGCACCTTCGAGCCGGCGAGAGCCTCCGCGACGGCGTCCGCGAGGCGGAGGAAGAGATCGGCCTCGCTGTCGCCCTCGACGACCTGATGCGGCTCGGACGGCGCTTCGCAGCGGGCGGCAGGGACAACGAGGTACAGGAGGTGCTCGCCGTGCGGTCGGATCTCCCCCTAGCCGGCTACCGCCTGCATCCGGAGGAGGTCGACGCGGTCGTCGCCGTGCCGCTCGAGGCGGCCGTTGCGTTGTTCGAGGGCCGGCTCGCCACCGTCCTTGCGGTCGAGCTCCGTCGCTGCGCGGCGAGGGCTTCCGAGATCCCGGTCACCGCGGCCGGATTCGCCGGGTCCGACATGGACGGGTACAACGTCCGAGCTCTGCGCGGGCTGGCCGAGGTGATCGCCGGCCGCGTGCCGTCGCCGTTCGAGCTGCGCTGAGCGGACGGCGGGATCAGCCGGAAAGTGTCCGCAGCCGGAAGCCGCCGTGGTGCTCGTAGGAGGCGGTGACGACCGCCAGCGCCTCCCGGCAGGCGCTGGCGCGGAGACCGAGTTGCGGTGCATCCGCGAGCGGCGAGTGGAGCAGGAGACGCATGCCGTGGATGCCCTCCGCTGTGAGCGTGATACCGCCCGCGTCGCAGTCCGGGCACGTTGCTCCTCCCGACGCCGCCCGGAAGAGGACGAGGGGCCCGGCCGAGCCGCACTCGACGCAGGAGTCGAGCTGCGGCGCATAGCCCGAGACCCACAACAGTTTCAGCTGGAACGAGAGCACGAGCGGCTCGAGCGCTGCCTTCGAGCCGGGCCGCGGGACGAGCTCGTCGAGCACGTCGAGGAACCGCGTCAGGGCGGTGAACGCGCGCTCGTTGCGCTCCTGCTCGGTGAAGAGGCGCAGCATCGCCTCGAGGCCGATCAGGCCCACCTGCAGCCGGTAGGGCTCGGTGCGCGCCCGGTCGTGGGAGCGTACGAGCGAGGCCCCGGTCACGGTCTCGAGCTCCCCACGACCCTGGTGCAATACGAGCTCGGTGTGCGAGAGCGGCTCGAGCCGGGCGCCGAACCGCGACTTCGTCTTGCGGACGCCCTTGGCGACGGCGCCGACCCGGCCGCGGTCGTGCGTGTAGAGGTGTAGGACCCGGTCCGCCTCGCCGAGCCGGAAGGAGCGCAGCACGACGGCTTCGGTCGTGGTCGAACGGGACACGCCTCAAGTGTACGAGTGGGGTTGGTGGGCGTTCAGATACCCACGGGAACAAGCCCGCCTGTGCAGGCGTTTTACGAAGGTAGTGCCTAGAATCCTCCTCTACACGACTCGCTGGTGCGGCTACTGCACCCGCGCGAGGCTCCTGCTCGACAGGCGCGGTCTCGCCTACGAGGAGATCTCGCTCGACGACGACCCGGCCTTCCGGCAGCGCGTCTGGGAGCTCGGCCGCCGCTTCACCGTGCCGCTGGTAACGATCGACGGCGAGCCGATCGGCGGTTACGAGGAGCTCGCCGCCCTCGACCGCTCCGGTCGGTTGCTGGAACGCCTCGCGGCCTGAGAGCTCGGCGCCGGTTTCAGAGCTCGTACAGTCGGGCTAGGCGGCACCGTTGGGGGGTTCCTGGCAGTGCGGACAGAGGGTCGTCGCCCGGCCGCCGACGAGGATCCGCTCGAGCGGGACGCCGCAGCGGTAGCACGGCTCTCCGCCGCGGCCGTAGGCGCGGAGCTCCTCCTGCATCGTCCCGTACGAGCCGTCTGGCCGCGCGTAGTCGCGCAGGGTCGAGCCCTGGCGCTCGATACCCAGCCGCAAGACGCGGCGGATCGCTCGATGGAGGCGAGCGACCTCGTCCTTGCTCAGCGTCCCGGCCGGCCGGAGCGGATGCAGCCGGCTCCACCACAGCGTCTCATCGACGTAGATGTTGCCGAGGCCCGCGACCGTACGTTGATCGAGGAGAGCCGACTTGAGCGGCGCGCGCCGCCCTTCGAGCCGCTGTGCCAGCCTCGCCGCCGAGAAGCTGCCGAGCGGTTCGGGCCCGAGGCGTGCGTCGAGATAGGGCCGAAGCTCACCTCGTTCGAACAGCTCCCAGGTGCCGAAGCGCCGGACGTCGCGGTAGACGACATCCGACCCGTTGTCTAACATGAGAACAGCACGCGCGTGCGGATCGTCGACCATCGCCCGACCACGTTCGCCGTGCCTCAGCGACCCCGTCATCCGGAGGTGAATCAGGAGCGAGCGACCAGACTCGAACCCGACAATCAGATACTTGCCCCGCCGACGCACGGCGCCGACGCGCTCCCCGACAAGCTCGCCGGCGACGAGTCCCGGATCGAACGGCCGGACGAGGAGCGGATCGTGGATCTCGACCCGCTCGAGGCGTGCCCCCTCGAGCACCGGCGCGACGCCGCGCCGGACGGTCTCGACCTCAGGGAGTTCCGGCATCGACGTCCAGTCTAGGCCGACGTCCAGTCGTGGCTGGATGGGCTACGGCCCGATCGTGCGCGCGGCTCGCAATTGCGGATGCTCGCACGGCCGGATGGCCGCACGGCCGGATGGCTCATGCGACCGGGCGCCTCGCGCAGTCAGGCGGCTCACATCGAGCAGGCGGCGACCATGCCGGATGGCTCAGGCGAGCCGGCGGCTCACGCGACGATGTCGAGCAGGATGCCGGTCGTGGCGGGTGGCTGATCCCCGATCGTGTACGCGGCGAGCACGGCAGCGGCAGCGGTCGCCGCAGTTGCCTCGTCCCGCGCGTGCACCTCGGCGAGGTCGTCGCCTGCGAGGACAGCGTCGCCGCGCTTGGCGAAGCAGAGCACCCCGACGGCGGGGTCGATCGCGTCCGCCTTCGTCCGCCGACCGGCGCCGAGCTCGAGCGCCGCGATCCCGACCGGGAGCGCACCGAGGCGCGTGACAACGCCGTCCCGGGGGGCGGACACCCGTCTCCGGACCGGTGCTTCGGGGAGCACTCGCGGATCGGGATCGCCACCCTGGGCGCGGATCCAGCGTTCGTACACCTCGAAGGCGCGACCGTCGGCGACGGCCGCCTCCGCAAGGCGTCGCCCCTCCGCGACGTCGACGCCGAGATCGGAGTACGCAAGCAGGCGCGCGCAGGCGTCGAGCACGAGCTCGGTGAAGTCACCGGGGCCCTCGCCGCGGACGGTGTCAAGTGCCTCGCGTACCTCGAGCGCGTTGCCGACGGCACGGCCGAGCGGCTGATCCATGTCCGTCAGCAGACACGTGACCTCGCGGCCGGCACGGTGGCCGAGCTCGATCATCTCGGCGGCGAGCCGGCGGGCCTCGGCGAGCGTCTTCATGAACGCACCGTCGCCGACCTTGACGTCGAGCACGATCGCATCGGCGCCCGCGGCGATCTTCTTGGACATGATCGACGAGGCGATCAGCGGCATGATGTCGACGGTCGCGGTCACGTCACGTAACGCGTAGAGCTTCTTGTCGGCGGGCACGAGCCGGTCGCTCTGCCCCACGATTGCCATCCCGACGTCACGGAGCTGCGCGATCAACTCCTCGGTCGTCAGTTCGATCCGGTAGCCGGAAATCGCCTCGAGCTTGTCGAGCGTACCGCCCGTGTGACCGAGCCCCCGTCCACTCATCTTCCCGAGCGGCACGCCGCACGCCGCGACGATCGGCCCGACCGCGATCGACGTCTTGTCCCCCACACCGCCGGTCGAGTGCTTGTCCACGACGCGGCGGCCGAGCGCGCTCCGGAGATCGATCACGTCTCCCGACCGGATCATCGCGTCGGTGAGGGCGAACGTCTCGGCCGGTGTCAGACCTTCGAAGTAGACGGCCATGCACCAGGCGGCCATCTGGTAGTCGGGCACCTCGTCCCGCGCGTAGGCGAGGACGAGCTCCGCGATCTCCTCGGGCTCGTGCTCCTCCCCGTTGCGTTTGCGCTCGATCAGCTCGGCAGCGCGCATCAGCGACTCACCCTGCTCACCGGGCCGCCGTCTCGGCCACGAAGACACTGCAGCGGCGCGTCACCACCAGGGGCTCGTCGAACTCGGGTACGCATGCGGCGAGGTGCTTGTGGGCGATCGACGATGCAATGTAGCCCCGGGCCTGATCGGCGTCGAAACGGATCTGGCTGACGACGTCGGTACGGCTGATGCGGGCGAAATATGGCGCGAGGCGCTCCTCGGCGTCCTCGGAGAGAAAATGCGTGCCCTCGCCCCGTCGACTCCGACCCACGAGCGCCCAGAGCTCGCCGAGGTGGTCGAGGCTGTTGGTCGCCGCGACGAGCGCCCCTCCCGGGCGTGTGACGCGGCCGAGCTCCGAGACGGCACGGTCGATGTCAGGCGCGTGAAAGAGCATCCAGTTGGCCGTGACGCAGTCGAACGCTCCGTCCAAGAAGGGCAGCGAGCAGACGTCGGCGACGACGGCCTCGACCCCGCGTGCTCGGGTCAGCTCGACCATCCGCGGTGAGAGATCCGCCGCGACGACGTCCTCGGTGACCTCGTCACGGATCCGCTCGCTCAACTCTCCCCGGCCGCAGCCGACCTCGAGCACGGTGCCCGGCCGCAGCGACGCGATCGTCTCGAATACGATCTCCCGCGCATCCTCGCCGGCGATGCCCTGGTAGATCGAGGTGCGGGCCACGAGACCGGCCTCGGTGGCGTACTCGGCCTGGACGACCTCGGGGTCGTCGATGCTCATCGCTCGACGATCGGCGATCCGGGTGCTCCCTTGCCGGGATGCTTCGCACCGAGCCACGACGCGACGGTGGCGCCGACGTCGGCGAACTCGCCGTCCTCGTGAATCCGCCCGGACGCGTTGCGTCCGGCCGCGTACGCCAGAAGAAGCGCGTGTTCCCGCGAGTGATCGGTCGAGGCGGTCGTGGG
Source organism: uncultured Gaiellales bacterium (assembly GCA_964581085.1). GTDB lineage: Bacteria > Actinomycetota > Thermoleophilia > Gaiellales > Gaiellaceae > Gaiella. Next base: position 213,759 of record CAZOMP010000002.1, read on the forward strand.
ATCGCAGCCGTGATCGGACGTGATGATGAGCAGGTCGCCATCCCGGAGCGCCTCGAGGATGTCTGGCAGCCGCCGGTCGAAGTCCTGCAGGCAGCGGTGAAAGTTGACGGGGTCGTTGCGATGGCCCCAGAGCTGGTCCGTCTCGACGAGGTTCGTGAAGACGAGCCCCTCGTCGACGTTCTCGAGCAGCTCGAGCGTGCGGTTGATCCCGTCGACGTTCGACTTCGTCGGGAACGACTCGTCGATGTCGCAGCCGGCGAAGATGTCCCCGATCTTCCCCACCCCGTACACGGTGCTGCCTGCGTCGCGCACCGCCGTCAGGTAGTTCGGCCGGCGCGGCTCGAGCGAGAAGTCGTGGCGATTGGCGGTCCGCTCGTACTGACCTGGCGCGCCGAGGAACGGTCGTGCGATCACGCGGCCGACGCCGTGCTTGCCGGTGAGAAGCTCGCGGGCAGCACGGCAGCCGTCGTAGAGCTCCTCCAGCGGGATCGTCTCCTCGTGCGAGGCGATCTGGAAGACGGAATCCGCCGACGTGTAGACGATCCACTTGCCGGTGCGCTGATGTTCCTCGCCGTACTCCTGAATCACCTCCGTTCCGGAGGCGGGCTTGTTGCACAGCACCCCGCGTCCGGTCCGGTTCATGAACGGGTCGATCACCTCGTCGGGGAAGCCGTAGGGATAGGTCGGAAACGCGACGGGTGTCACGACGCCCATCAACTCCCAGTGCCCCGCCGTCGTGTCCTTGCCCTTCGAGCGCTCGAGCAGCCGCCCCGCCACGGCCGGGGCGCCTGGTTGCGGCGGGCAGCCCTCGAGCGGCTCGACGTTGCCGAGGCCGAGCGCCTCGAGATTGGGCAGGTCGAGGCCGCCGACCGCACGGGAGACGTTTCCGAGCGTGTCCGAGCCCTCGTCACCCCACTCGGCCGCATCCGGCAACTCCCCCGCGCCGACGGCATCCAGCACGATCACACAGGCCCGCGGCATGCCGGTAGTCTACGTGCCGCATGCGTACCGCCCTCGGCCTGCTGGAGCTTGCGTTCTACGTGGTCTCGATCCTGGCGCTCTCCGCCGGGGTCACGTACCTCGTGGTCCGCCTCTCGCCGTCGCGTTCGAAGAAGCCGAAGCCCGAGCAGGCATAGCAGCCGCGGAGCGGCGGCGTTCGCGACGCGGTCAGGCGGCCGCGACGGCGTCTGCGACCGGCGTGTACTCCAGGCCGTGCGCTTCGGCGACCGCGGCGTAGGTAAGCCGACCCGCGAGCGTGTTGACGCCCTTTGCGAGTGCCGGATCGTCCGCGATCGCCCGGGCGACGCCCTTGTCGGCGATCGCCTCGACGAAGGGGAGCGTCACGTTCGTGAGCCCCTTGGTGGAGGTGATCGGCACCGCACCCGGCATGTTTGCAACGCAGTAGTGGACGACTCCGTCGACCTCGAAGGTCGGCTCGTCATGGGTCGTCGGACGCGACGTCTCGAAGCAGCCGCCCTGGTCGATCGCCACGTCGACGAGCACGGCACCCGGCTTCATCAGGCCGAGCATCCCCCGCGTCACGAGTTTCGGCGCCACGGCGCCCGGCACGAGTACCGCGCCGATCACCATGTCCGTGTCGGCGAGGATCTCCTCCACCTGGAGCCGGTTCGACATCGCGAGCGTGACCCGCCCGTCGAGCGCGATCTCGAGCTCCCGCATCCGCTCCACCGACTTGTCGAGCACCCAGACGTCCGCCTGCATGCCGAGCGCGATGATCGCCGCATTGAGGCCGACGACCCCCCCTCCGAGGATGACCACCTTCGCGGGCGGCACCCCGGGCACGCCGCCGAGCAGGATCCCACGGCCGCCGTGGGCCTTCTCGAGCGACCACGCACCCATCTGGGGGGCGAGACGCCCCGCTACCTCGCTCATGGGCGCGAGCAGGGGCAGGTGCCGGTCGACCGTCTCGACGGTCTCATAGGCGATGGCGGTGATGCCGGAGTCGAGGAGCGCACGCGTGAGCGGCGCGTCGGCGGCGATGTGGAGGTACGTGAACAGCGTCAGATCCTCGCGCAGGCGCGGATACTCCGCGGCGATCGGCTCCTTCACCTTGAGCAGCAGCTCCGCCGACTCCCAGACCTCGTCGACAGTCGCGATTCGTGCCCCGACGGCCGCATATGCGTCGTCTGCGAAGCCGGAGCCGACCCCTGCCTCTCCCTCGACGACGACCTCGTGCCCCCGTTGGACGAGTTCGAGCGCGCCGGCCGGCGTCAGCGCAACACGGTACTCCTGCGCCTTGATCTCCCTCGCCACCCCGATCCGCATCGCGGCGGCACGATACAGGAACCGTCAGGTACGGACGAGCGACTCGACGTCGCGGAGCGCCTCCGCGGCGTGCCCGGGGGTCGCTAACGGATCTTCGTCGGAACGCCGAAGCGTCCGAGGATCGCAGGCGCCTGCGGCGGAACGATCCGCGGCCACCGCCCCGCCCACGGCAAGTCGGTCACTCCCGGGCGTCCCCGCCACGCCGGATCAGGCGACGGCCGGGCGAGCAAGGCGGCCGGCCGCGTAGGCGGCTGCGAAGAACCACGGGTCGGCAGCCATATCCCGGCCCATGTGCTCCAACGGAAGCGACTCGCAGACCGCGCGCCAGCCCTCCACGTCGACCTCCGTCACGGCGCCGAGTGCAGGATCGACCGCCAAACCGGAGGGCCAGGCGATCTCGTGGGGGCCGAGTACGAGGCGCAGCGCCGAGCGCGTGTGGTGGGAGACGCCGCGATGACGGTCGCGTGCATCCCCCCGGGAGTAGCGGACGGCGACGATCGCCCGGCCGCCGAGCGCCGCGGCGGCATTCGCCGCGTCTGCGACCGCAAGCCCTCCGTGACCGAATGCCGACCCCGTTCCCACGATCCCGGGACCGATCCCGCAGACGACCACGTCGAACCCCCGTGCCTTCGTCCATGCAAGCGCCGACGCGACGGACACCGCCTGGACGTCTCCGTCGATGCAAGGCGCAACTGCTATCGCGGTGTCGAGCAACCTCCGGGTCTTGAGGGCGCGCACGGCATCGGACAGCGAGACCGGGAGCGCACCGCCGCCGAGCTGGACATAGGCGACCCTCACGTCGGGTCCGATGCCCGCCAGCACCGGCGCGAGCTGGCTGTGGAGGCCGAGGCAGACGACGGGCATCGCCTCGAGATCGTCGGCGAGCGTGTCACCCTCTTCGACGAACGCCGCGGCCGCCTGACCGGGCACGTAGGGCAGCGGCATCACGTGCACACCGCGCGGCGGTGCGAGCCCGAGCCCTCGCGTGAGGTTGACGTAGACGATGTCGAACCCACCGGAGCCGAGATCGAGGTTACGCGCCTGCGTGTTCACGATCACCGTGTCTCCCACCTCGACTGGCCCGGTCTGGCGCGGATAGGCGATGCACGGCGCTCCGTCGACCTCACATCGCACGAGCTCCTCGAACCGTTGCCCGATCGCCGTGACAGTGCCCCAGCGGAGTGTCAGCACCATCTCAGCCCTCGAGCGCGGCGGCCACGATCGCCAGCGTCACCTCGACCATGCCCTCGAGGTCGGAAACCGCTATGTGCTCGTTCGGCGTGTGAATGTCGGCCATCCCGTTGGCGAGATTCACACACGGGATGCCGCGCTCGTTGAAGACGTTCGCGTCTGCGCCACCGCCCGTGACGGCCGTCTCCACCGCATATCCCGCCTGCGTGAGCCCGGCGACCGCAAGCCGGACGGCCGGCTCGTCGACACCGAATGCATAGCCGCGGTAGGTGTCCGTCACCTCGGTCTCGGCCGTGCAGTCGGAGACACTGGCCGCGAACGCGATCGCGTCGACCATCTCCTGCACGAGCTCGACCACCTTCTCGGGATCGTGCGAGCGCGCCTCGGCCTGAATCGAGCACCATTCGGGCACGACGTTGCGCGCCGACCCGCCCGCGATCACGCCGACGTTGGCGCTCGACTCCGCGTCGACCCGCCCCAGCCGCATGTCCCCGATCGCCCTCGCCGCGGCCACGATCGCCGAGCGGCCTTCCTCGGGGTACATGCCGGCGTGCGAGGCCCGTCCCTGGAAGCGGGCCTGGACGTTCTTCTGGGTCGGGGCGCCGAGCACGACCTGACCGATCGGTGCTGCCTGGTCGTAGACGTACCCCAGTGACGCGGCAAGTCGGGTCTGGTCGAAGGCGTAGGCGCCCCGGAGACCGACCTCCTCCTTCGACGTGAAGAGAAGCTCGAGGCCGGCGTGGTCGCGCCCCTCCTCGCAGATCCGTCGCGCGGCCGCGAGCATCACAGCGACCGCGGCCTTGTCGTCGGCACCGAGAATCGTTCCCGCCGCGTTGCGCACGACACCGTCCTCCACCAGCGGTTCGATCGCAGCCGTCGGCGGCACGGTGTCGAGATGGGCGCAGAGGAAGATCGGAGTCCCTCCCTCACGCCGACCTGGAAGCGAGCAGAGGATGTTGCCCATCGAGGAGCCGACGGCCGGGCCCGTATCGTCCTCGTGCGCTGCGAGCCCGAGCCCGGCGAGCTCGGCGAGCACCCGGTCGGCGACGACGCGCTCGTCACCCGAGGGGCTCGGGATCGACGCGAGCTCCAGGAACAGATCGAGGACGCTACTCAGCGAGCAGCCTCGACCGCGACGGCCGCACGTGCGCGCGCACGTTCGAGGGCAGCGCCGACGAAACCACGGAAGAGCGGTGCCGGACGCGTGGGCCGCGACTTGAACTCCGGATGGAACTGGCTCGCGACGAACCACGGATGGTCGGGTAGCTCGACCACCTCGACGAGACGCCCCTCCTGGTAGGTCCCGGAGACGACGAGGCCCGCCGCGACAAGCTGCTCGCGATAGTGGTTGTTGACCTCGTAGCGGTGGCGGTGCCGTTCGTGGATGACGGACTCACCGTAGATCTCCCTGGCCCGCGTCCCCTCCGCCAGCTCGACGGCCTGAGCACCGAGGCGCATCGTGCCCCCGAGATCCTCGATCTCCTTCTGGTCGGGCAAGAGGTCGATCACCGGGTAGGGCGTCTCCGGGTCCATCTCGGTCGAGTTGGCGCCGTCGAGCCCGCACATGTGCCGTGCGAACTCGGAGACGGCGACATGCATCCCGAGGCAGATGCCGAGGTAGGGAACTCCCTGCTCACGGGCGACACGGCAGGCGAGGATCTTCCCTTCCCAGCCGCGCGAGCCGAATCCGCCCGGCACGAGCACGCCGTCGACGCCTTCGAGCTCCTCGACCGCCTCCTCGTAGCTCATGTTCTCGGAGTCGAACCAGCGCACCTTCACCTGTGCGCCCTGGTGCATCCCGGCGTGCTTGAGCGCCTCATGCACCGAGAGGTAGGCGTCGTGGAGCTTCACGTACTTGCCGACGAGGGCGATCTCGACGGTGTCGCGCGGCACCTCGATCAGGTCCGTGATCTCCTTCCACTCGCCGAGCACGGCGGGCGGCGCGACGAGCCCGAGCCGCTCGCACACGAGCTCGTCGAGCCCCTCGCGCTGGAGCATTCCGGGCACGAGGTAGACGTCGGGAACGTCGGGCGAGCCGATCACGGCGCGCTCGTCGACGTCGGCAAAGAGCGCGATCTTGTCCTTGATCTCACTCGAGAGCGCCTCGTGCGAGCGGCAGACGACGATGTCCGGGTGGATTCCGATCCGGCGCAGCTCGTTGACCGAGTGCTGGGTCGGCTTCGTCTTCAGCTCTCCGGCCGCCTCGATGAAGGGAACGAGCGTGACATGGAGGTAGAGCACGTTCTCGTGCCCGACCTCCCGGCGGAACTGGCGCAGGGCCTCGAGGAACGGCAGCGACTCGATGTCGCCGACGGTGCCGCCGATCTCCGAGATCACGACGTCCGCCGGCTGCGCCACCGCCCCGCGGCGGATGCGCGACTTGATCTCGTTCGTGATATGCGGAATCACCTGGACGGTGGCACCGAGAAAGTCGCCCTTGCGCTCCTTGCGCAGCACCGTCTCCCAGATCGCGCCAGCACTATGGCTCGAGTTCTTGGAGAGGTTCTCGTCGACGAACCGCTCGTAGTGGCCGAGGTCGAGGTCGGTCTCGGCACCGTCCTCGGTGACGAACACCTCGCCGTGCTGGAAGGGGCTCATCGTGCCGGGATCGACGTTCAGGTACGGATCGAACTTCTGTGCCTGCACGCGCAGTCCACGCGCCTTCAGAAGTCGGCCGAGGGACGCCGCCACGATCCCCTTCCCGAGCGCGGAGACGACACCACCCGTGACAAAGACGTGCTTCGGCTGCTGCTCGCTCACGCGCTCCGCCCCAGCCGGTCGAGGGCGCGGAGCAAGGGCGTCGACTCGATCAGGGCTCCCAGGGAGCGCCGTTCGCCGACAAGGGTCACCGCGGCAAGTGCCCCGATCGCACCCCATCGCCTCCGTCCCGCGAGCACGTCCACGGAACTCAACCCTAGCAGGGCACCCAGCGCGTTCGACCCCCCGTCCCCGAGCATCGCCATCTCCCGAAGATCGTAGGGAGCGATCAGGACGGCCGTCAGCAGCGCGCGCTTCGGCAGCCGGCCACGAAGCAGGATGGCGCCGACGGCGAACGCCTTCAGCGCCCGGCCGGGACGGGTGTCGAGCTGGTTGAGCAGATTCGCGCTGAGGCCGACGAGCACGGCGCCGGAGAGCGACCGTGTCCGGAACAGCCCGTAGAGCGGGATCCCGACGAGCTTGAGGGTGCCGGTCGTCATACCCGTGCGTAGGTGGGCGCGGAAGCCGCGCTCGGGCCCGCTCCAGAGGTCGTCGGCGGCACCGAGAGCCGCGACCGGCAAGACCGTGGGATGCGCAAGACCGACGGCCGCGCCCACGAGTGGGAGCCTGAGCCCGCGAAAGTTGACGCCCTGGGGTCCGCAGGCGAGGACGAGCTCCGCGAGCTGGCGACCGCGGTGCGCGAAACCACGCAGGTCCTTCCCCGTCGCGCGGTGCTGGAGCTCGAGCTCGACCTCCTCGACTGTCAATCCGGCGTCGAGGGCGTCGATCGTCATCCGCGTCTCGACGCCGAAGCCACTCGCAACCGGGAAGACCGTCCCGCGGGCCTGCGGCGAGAGCCGCCGCTGACCCGAGAGAGGCTCCCGCGGCTCGTAGCCCGTACGCACCCGGATCAGCGAGCGGGCGGCCCGCTTCGCGAGCCCGAAGCCGCCGCCCGCCCGCGTCCTGAACGCCGCCACGGCGAGATCGGCGCTCGAGGCGGTGAGAGGTGTGAGATCTCCCCGCAGGTCGGCGTCGCAGAGGAGCAGCGGCCCCGGCCCGAGCTCTCGCTCGGCGAGCGTCAGCGCCTGCCCCTTGCCCCGCCGGGAGAGCCGGATCACGCGGGCGCCCGCCTGCTCCGCGGCCGCCGCTGTGTCGTCGTGCGAGCCGTCGTCGGCGACCACGATGTCCGCCGCCGGGAACTGCCGACGCAACGACTCGATCGTCGCTCCGATCCGCGCCTCCTCGTCCCGCGCTGCGACGAGCACTGTCAGGGGCCCGCTCACTGGGACTGCGAGACAGCTGGGATCGGGGGCAGCACCCCGTTGGTGGCGTCGTCGCCGACACCGTAGCTGCCGGGCTCGGCCCCCTCGAGCAGCAGGACGAGGCCGAGCTGGCCCGCGGTCGTGTCGAGCGAGTCGACCGTCGAGAGGCCTGCCTTGGCGAAGGCAGGGATCGCGCTCGGTGCCGAGCCAGGCACCTCGGCGCCGACGGCCGGCTCACCCGAGCGCGCCAGACCTGCGTAGAGGCCGCGGAGGAATTCGCGGGTCTGTCCGACCTGCGGCTCGGCCGTACGGACGACGACGAGCGCGTCGGCAGGCGGCCCCGACGGCCCGTCCCGCTCCTGCACGATCACCGGCCCGACCGCATCCCAGAGCGGGGTCTTGCCCCCCGCCGCGAGCTCCGCTGCGAGCTGGCTACCGAGGTCCCCGAGATGCTTTGCGCCCGCGAGATTCCGCAGCGCCGCCTGCCGGCGGACGGCCTTCTCGACGGCGGTCACGTCGAGCGGGGTTGTCAATGAGCGTGTCCGGACGACGTCTCCACCCGCGTCCGAGACGGCCTTGTCGACCGTGAAGGCGACCCCACGGTCGACCGGGCCGACGAAGAGGAGCGCCACCTTCTGCCCTTCGAGACGCCGTGGCACGATCGCCGGGTAGGCCGTGTCGGAGAACGCCTTCAGCGCCGCCGCTCCGCGCGCCGCGGCGTCGAGCGACTCCCTGGCCGTGTCTCGCTCCTTGCGGAGATCGGCGATCTGCCCGTCGAGGTTCGCGCGCTCGGCGTCGTTGACGAAACCCTTGCCCGAGAGCCCGACCCCCACGAGGATGCCGATCACGAGCGCGACGAACACGGCCGTGAGCGACGCGACGTGATAGCGGAGGTCGAACACGAGTGGCAGTGTAGGGCGCGAGGATTCGAGCCCGTCTCGGAATCGGGCCGTCTAGAGGCCGAGTAGGTTCCCGAGCGAGCGTCCAAGCGACTCGACGACGTTGCGAAGTGCGGGCGAGACGAGGATCGCGACGACGATGGCGGTGATCCCGACGGCGGCGAAGGTGACGAGCGGCCAGACACCGACGCGCGGCGAGACGAGGCGCGAGACGCCCTTCGCGTCGACGAGCGACTCCCCCACCTTCAGCCGCGTCACGAAGGTCGAAGCCATGCCGGCCCGGTTGCGCTCCATGAACTCGACCAGGTTGAAGTGCGTACCGACCGCGACGATGAGCTCGGCGCCGCGCTCGTGGGCGAGCAGCAACGCCACGTCCTCGCTGATCCCGGGGGCGGCGACGACCGCGTAGCGAAGTCCGAGCCGCTCGAGACGGATCGACCCCGGCGCCCGGCCGTCGGCGTAGGCGTGCACGAGCAGCTCCGCGCCCGATCGCAAGGCCTGGTCGGAGACAGAGTCGAAGTCGCCCACGATCAGATGCGGCTTCAAGCCCATCTCCAGGAGAGCGTCGGCGCCGCCGTCGACGGCGACGAGGACCGGCTTGAAGTTGCGGATGTAGGGCCGCACGATCCGCAGATCCCGCTTGTACCCCGGGCCACGCGCGATCACGACCGCATGGCGGTCGCGAAAGCGGGTCGCAAGCGGCGGGAACTCGATCCCGTCGGCGAGCAGCTCGCCCTCGTCGCGCAGGTGGCGGAGCGTGTTGTCGGCGAAAGCCTGCAGCGCCTCCGTGACGCGGCTCTGCTGCTCGGCGAGCGAGGCGGCGAGCACCGGCTCGGTGAGCTCCCTGCCCTCGACGAGCTGCGTGCCGTTGCGCCAGACCCCGCCCCGGCGGACCGTCAGCGTCTCACCCTCGGTGACCTGCTCGAAGAGGTCGGCACCCGGGGCGTCGACGAGACGGACGCCGCCGCGGACGAGCTCGAGCGGCCCCGGATTGGGGAAGCGCCCCGAGCTGGAGGGGGCGACGTTGACGACGGCCCGCACACCGGCCGCCGCGAGCTCCTCGGCGGAGACCCGATCGAGGTCGACGTGGTCGATGATCGCGAGGTCGCCGGGGCGGAGGCGCTTGACGAGATCCTTCGTCCGGCGTCCCAGCCGGGCGGGCCCGATGACGTCGCTCATCGCTGCGGCTCGGACGCGACGGCGGCCAGGAACTCCTCGCCGCCGAGCATCCGCTCGAGCTCCGAGCGCCGCTCGTCCGGCGCGAGCGCCTCGATACGGGTGTGCGTTGGGTCGCCGGGCACCTTCTCGACGCGGAAGTGACGCTCGGCGACGACCGCAATCTGAGGCAGGTGGGTGATCGTCAGCACCTGTGCGTGCTGCGCGAGCCGGTCGAGCGTCTCCGCGACGCGGTGCGCCGTGACGCCGCCGATGCCCGCGTCGATCTCGTCGAACACGAGCGTCTCGCCTCCCGCCACGGCCGCGAGCGCCAGTGCGATCCGCGACAGCTCACCACCCGACGCGGTCTCCGCCACTGGCCCGAAGCGCATCCCCGGGTTGGGTCGGATCAGGAAGACCGCCTCGTCGCGCCCGGTCGACCCGGGCTCGCGCGGACGCAGCTCGAGCCGGAACTCCCCCTCTCCCATGCCGACACCGACAAGTTCTGCGCGGACAGCCGCGGCGAAGTCCTCGGCGGCCCCGGTGCGTCCCTCTGCCAGCGCATCGGCGAGGACGTCGTAGCGCGTCTCTGCCCGTTCCACCTCTGCCTCCGCGGCTGCCAGCGGGTCGAGACCACCGTCGAGTGCCTCGAGCCCGGCCAGGGCCTCCGCTCTGCGCTCGAGCAGCTCGTCCGTCGAGCGGGCAGCGAAGCGGCGCCGCAACTCCGCGAGAGCGTCGAGTCGGGCCTCGACCTGCTCGAGCGCCTCCGGCTCGGTCTGCAGTGACGACACGAAGCGGTGCAGGTCGCTACCCACCTCCGACAGGCGCACGGCCAGCTCGCGGAGTTCCTGCGAGACTGCTTCGAGGTCCGGTGCGAACCGGATCAGCGCTGTCACGGCACGCTCGGCGTCGTCTGCCAGCTGCGCCGCTCCGGCACCGTCCTCGGGCGCGATCGCAGCCGCGGCGCGCGCGACGCCGTCGACGAGCTCGACGGCGTGACGCAGCCGCTCCCGCTCGACTCGGAGCCGATCCTCCTCGTCCGGCGTCAGATCGGCGGTGCGGTCGACGAGATCCCTCATCGCCTCGATCCGCGCCGTCGCGGCGAACGCGTCGCGGGCCGTCTCGTCGCGCTTGCGGCGCGCGGAGGTGAGCGCTCGCCAGACCTCCCTGATCTCTCCCCGGCGCCGGGCCTGGTCGTCGCCGACGAACGCGTCGAGGACGTCGAGCTGGTAGGACGGCCGCGCCAGCCGACGCTGCTCGAATTGGCCCGACATCGCAATCAACCGCTCCGCCGCCGCCGCCAGATCCTCGCGTGGGATCGCACGGCCCCAGGCGTACGCGCGGGTACGGCCGTCCGCGAAGACGCGGCGGGCGAGGACGAGGCCGGGATCGTCCTCGGGCCGCAGCCCAGCGAGCGTCTCGTGCTCTTCCCCGTCGAAGAACCCGTCCGGCACGTCGAGCTCGGCCTCCACGTATGCCTCGCTGCCCGCGGGCCCGACGGCCGCAGCGTCCCCCCTCGCGCCGAGCAAGAGGCCGATCGCCTGTGCGAAGATCGTCTTCCCGGCACCCGTCTCGCCGCTCAGCGCATTGAGGCCGGGAGCGAAGTCGAGCTCCGCCTCGCGGATCAGGACGAGATTCTCGATCCGAAGCCGTCGCAGCATCGTCACGTGATCGTAGACGGGCGGCCGCGTCCGCACACCTGCCCGCACCGGCCATGCGTCGGCAGACCCGGCCGGATGCGTCGTTAGCTTCCGAACCCTTGCCGGTAGCGACGCACGAATGTCGCCTCCGGGAGCGTGCCGAGCAGGGAGCGCTGCTCGCCGAGCCGGATCGCGACGCGGTCGCCCCGGCCCGCGGCAGCCACCCGGTGGCCGTCGACGAGCACCGCGCATTCGACGCTCGCGGTGCGGTTCCACACCTCGAGACCGTTGCCCCGGGGTACCACGAACGGCCGGGCCCGGAGATCGTGCGGAGCGACGAACGTGAGCGCCATCGCGTCGAGCCCCCACATCAGCACCGGCCCCCCGTTCGAGAGGTTGTAGGCCGTCGAGCCCGAAGGCGTGGAGCAGATGAGGCCGTCGCAGGGGACGAGGCCGAAATCCTGCCCTTCGATCGACCAGTCGAGCTCGACCATCCGCCCGAGTGTCCCGCTCGCCACAACGGCGTCGTTGACGGCGACGAAACGCTGCCCCGCCGCCTCGACGTCGAGTGTCGCGAGCTCGACGCGCTGTAGCTCACCCCTGAAGACGCGTCCGATACCTGCCTCGAGCTCCTCGCTCGGAATCGCAGTCAGGAACCCGACGCGCCCGAAGTTGACCCCGACGACCGGGATCCCGGTGCCGAGAAAGCGGTGTAGCCCGCGGATCATCGTCCCGTCGCCGCCGAGCACGACCGCGACCTCGATCCGCTCCGGGATCGGACCGTCCATCCCCTCCAGCAGCTCGACGCCGAGCTCGTCCGCCACGGCCCGAAGCCGTTCCAGGCCCGTCCCGAGTGCTTCGGGCCGGCCATGCACGACGACGGCCGCACGCGTGACACGGCTAGCCGACTGCGTCGTCGATCCAGCGGTCGAGATCATCCGGGTCTGTCGGCTCCGCGCTGTCGATGAGGTGGACGATGAACTCCCGGTTCCCCTTCGGGCCCGGAAGACCGGAGTCTACGACGCCGAGCACGCGGGCATGCCAGTCGGCCGCGCGCTCCGTGATGCCGTGCAGGACGCGCCGCCGCACCTCGGGGTCGCGCACGACGCCCTTCGGCGCGTCGGCCCTGCCCGCCTCGAACTGCGGTTTCACGAGCACGAGCGCCTCCCAGCCGCGCGTAGCGAGGCGTAGCACCGGAGGGAGCGCCGTCGCGACCGAGATGAACGAGACGTCGCAGACGACGAGCTCGGGAGGGAACGGCAGGCCCGTGATCACGCGTGCGTTCGTCCGTTCGAGCACGATCACGCGCGGGTCCTCGCGGAGCTTCGGGTGTAGCTGGCCGTAGCCGACGTCGAGCGCGATCACACGTGCGGCCCCCGCCTGGAGCAGGCAGTCGCTGAAGCCGCCGGTCGAGGCGCCGACATCGATGCAGCTCTTACCGGCCGGGTCGACGCCGAGCAGCTCGAGCGCGTTCGCGAGCTTCTCGCCGCCACGGGAGACGAACCTGGGCGGCCGCTCGACCTCGAGCACAGCCGACTCGTCGATCTGTACGCCGGGCTTGTCGTAGCCGCAGACGCGGCCCGCGATCACGAGCGCCTGCGCCTGACTGCGAGTCTCTGCCAGCCCCCGCTCCACGAGCAGCACGTCGAGCCGCTTCTTCATCCTTCCGGCAGGCTAGCTGGATGCTCCAGGAACCAATCGTCCTCGGAGGTCGGGAGTTCGTCGTCGCCCGCCCGGCAGATCCCGAGGCGCTGCTCGACGAACGGCGCTTCGAGGAAGAAGACGAGTTCCTGCCCTACTGGGCCGAGCCCTGGCCCAGTGGCTCCGCCCTGGCACGCTGCGTCGCTGCGCTCGACCTGGCCGGCGAACGCGTGCTCGAGCTCGGCTGTGGGATCGGCCTGCCCTCGCTCGTCGCTGCCTCGCGGGGCGCGAACGTGCTCGCCACGGACTGGGCGCCGGAGGCGGTGGAGCTCGTCCGGGAGAACGCCGCCGCGAACGGCCTCCACCTGGAGGCGGCCGTGCTCGACTGGCGCCACCCGCCGCCTGTGCTCGGCCGCTTCGAGCTCGTGCTCGCGGCGGACGTGCTCTACGAGGAGCGGAACGTGAGCCCGCTCGTCGACCTGCTCGAGAGTGTCGTCGCGCCTGCCGGCCGGGCGCTCGTCGCCGATCCAGGCCGTCGCCATGCGGCCGCCTTCTTTGCCGCCCTCGCCGGCCGGGGCTGGGCATCCGAACGGGTAGCTGCTGCGGAGATTCCCTCCGGTGCCGTCACGGTTCTGGCGCGTGCCTCAGGCAGTGCGGATAGCCAGGCCGTCGACGATCTCCTGCAGGACTGAGGTGTCGGCGGCGATCGCTACCAGTGCGGCGCGAGCCCGGTTCGCCGAGGCGTCCGCGAGCGCTCGGGCGTCGTCGACGCCGAGCCGTCGGGCGTAGCCGTCGCCGTCGAGGATGTCGTCGACGACCTGAAAGAGAAGTCCAAGTTCGTCCCCGAAAGCGCGCCACGGAGCCTGTTCGGCCTCCGGGACGCCTGCGGACCGGAGCCCCAGGCCGACCGCCGCTGCGAAGAGGCGGCCTGTCTTGAGCCGGTGCAGCTCGTCCAGGTCGGCGTCCGCACCGGTGATGTCGAGATACTGGCCGCCGATCATCCCGAGCGTCGCGAACGCGAGCTCCTCGGCGGCGCCCTCGCCGGGCGAGCTGAGCGCGAGCCGCAGCGCCTCCACGAGGAGCGCGTCCCCGGCCAGTAGCGCAACGCCCTCGCCGAAGGCGACGTGCGCGCTCGGGCGGCCCCGGCGCTCGTCGTCGTCGTCCATCGCAGGTAGGTCGTCGTGGACGAGCGAGAATGCGTGCACCAGCTCGAGCGCTGCCGCCCCTGGCAGCGCCGCGGACGCCTCAACGCCTGCGGCCTCTGCGGTCGCGAGGCAGATCACCCCGCGCACCCGTTTGCCACCCTCGAGGGCGTAGCGCATCGAGTCCTGCTGGAAGCCGAGGTCGGCGCTCAGCTGCAGGTCGGCGAGATACTGCTCGAGTAGGCGCCGGAGCGCCTCAGGCGCCTGCATCGGCGCTCGCGCGTGCCCGCTGCACCTCGGCCTCGATCTGTTTCGCGAGCTCGGCGATCTCGGCCAGATCGTCCACCGCCGCGTCGACCTGGCCGGCATCGGCGAGCTGTTCGAGCCCGTCCAGCCTGGCACGCATCCGCTCTGCCAGCTCCTGCGCCCGTGCGAGGCTCTCGTTCGTGCTCATGTGACCGTTTCCCGCTGGATCCGCGCCAGGATCCCGTTGACGAGCCGGGCCGCATCCTCGGACGCATACCGCTTGGCCAGCACGACCGCTTCGTTGATCGCCACCTCGGCGGGCACCGTTCCCTCCTCGAGCTCGTAGACGCCGATTCTCAGCACGTTGCGCTCGAGCGTACCGAGCCGGTCGGCGGTCCATCCCTCCGAGGCGGCCGTGATCCGTCCGTCCAGCGCCGTCGCACGCTCCGCGACCGATTCCGCGAGCGCAAGCGCGAAGTCGTCGGGCGTACCGCCGTAGAGCGACGTCAGCGGCTGCCCGGTCAGGTCCCACTGGTAGAGGAGGAAGAGAGCGGTGCGCCGTGACTGCCGCCGGCCGACTTTCGCGAGGGTCACGCGACCTCCGCGAACATCGACGGCAGCCTGCCTTCCATCTCCGCAAGGTAGCTGGTCGAGTAGTCGCCCCCTCGGAACTCGCGCGAGCGCAGGATGTCGATAGCCACCTCGCGCGTCGTCGCGATACCCTCGATCTCCATCTCCTCGAGCGCGCAGACCGCGCGGGTGATGGCGGCATCACGGTCGTCGTCGCGCACGATCACCTTCGCGATCATCGAGTCGTAGAAGGGAGGTATCGCCGCCCCCTCGATCACGGCGGTATCGGTGCGCACCCCGGGCCCGAGCGGTGGGCGGAAGCGGGTGATCGTTCCTGCCGCCGGCGCGAAGTCGCGCCTGGGATCCTCGGCGTTGATCCGGATCTCGATCGCATGACCGGTCCTCGGCGCCCGGCCCACGACCGGCAGGCGCTGCCCGGCTGCGATCCGCAGCTGCTCCCGCACGATGTCGATCCCGGTCGTCAGCTCCGTGACCGGGTGCTCCACCTGCAGGCGGCAGTTGACTTCGATGAAGGAGGGCGCCCCGTCCGGGCCGAGCAGGAACTCGAACGTGCCCGCGTTGACGTAGCCGAGCTGCCGGCAGGCTCGCTCCACCGACGCCTCCATCGCCTCGCGCGTCTCGGGCGTCAGCGCGAGCGACGGCGACTCCTCGAGCAGCTTCTGATGGCGGCGCTGGATCGAACATTCGCGCTCGCCGAGCGTCAGCACGCCGCCGTCGTTGTCGCAGAGCACCTGGATCTCGACGTGACGGGCCGGTACGAGCGCGCGCTCGAGGTAGAGGGAGCCGTCCCCGAACGCCGCCTCCGCCTCGGCACTCGCGGCTGCGTAGGCGTTCTCGAGCTCGCCGGCTGAGGCGACGACGCGCATCCCCTTACCGCCGCCTCCCGCGGTCGCCTTGAGCAGGACCGGGTAGCCGAGGTCGGCCGCCGCCACCCGCACCTCGGCCAGGCTCGCGATACCCTCCGTACCAGGCACGAGTGGGACACCGGCGGCGCGCATCTCCGCCTTCGCACGAGCCTTGTCGCCGGTCTTCTCGATCACCTCGGCGGGCGGCCCGACGAACACGAGCTCGCTCTCCTCGCAGGCACGGACGAATGCCGGGTTCTCGGAGAGGAAGCCGAAGCCGGGGTGCACCGCCTCGCAGCCGGTCGTCTCCGCCGCGGCGATCACATTCGGGATCCGGAGGTAGCTCTCGGCAGCAGCGGGTGGGCCGATGCACACGGCCTGGTCGGCCAGCCGGACGTGCAAGGCGTCCTTCTCCACCGTCGAGTAGACGGCCACGGCCTCGGCGCCGACCTCGTGCAGCGCCCGGATCACCCGCACCGCGATCTCACCCCGGTTCGCGACCAGAACGCGTGAGAACATCAGACGATCGGCTGGCCGTCTGCCGGCTCGAGCTCGAACAGGAGCTGGCCGAACTCGACCGCCTGACCGCTTTCGACATGGATCGCCCTGACGCGGCCCTCGTGCTCTGCCTTCAGCTCGTTGAAGAGCTTCATCGCCTCGAGCAGGCACAGCGTCTGACCCACGGCGACGACCTCGCCGACCTCGACGAACGGCGGTGCCCCCGGCGCCGACGAGCGGTAGAAGACCCCGACCATCGGGGACTCCACGCGGGTCAGGGGCCCGACGGCGCCTGACGGCAGCTCGGCTTCCTCGCTGTCGGGCAGCACGGCGACCTGCGGTGAGGCGAGCCCGACCGTTTCGTCGGCGCGACGGACCGAGACGCGCATGCCCTCGTCCTCGATCTCGATCTCCCCCACGCCGGACTCCTGCACGATCTTCACGAGCTCGCGAATCCGTTCGGCGCGCGTCGCGTCGACGTCGCCGAGCAGCAGCGATGTCTCGCGGGAATGCCGGCGACGGATCGCCTGCAGCAGCGTCTCGGCCTCGTGGCCGAACATGGCGAGCAGGACGAGATCTTCCTCGCTCGCGGCGAGGCCCTCCGCCGCCTCCCGCACGTCCTCGGCACTCGGCGGATCGTCGTCGAGCCCGCCACCGCTTCCCGTCACGAGCCCGACGGCCCGCGCCACCCCGTCGTCGATGGGCGCCGGTGTGGTGCCGTAGTGGCCCTCGACGAGGAGCCGGAACTCGTCCAGCACGGTCCCGTAGCGGCGGGCAGAGAGGATGTTGAGGAGCGCCTGGGAGGCGAGGATCTGCCCCATCGGCGAGGCGAGCGGCGGCCAGCCCGCCTCGGAGCGGATGCGGACGACCTCCGCGAGCGTGTCGAGCAGGCGGTCGCCGGCCGCGTGGGCGCGCAGATGGACGTCGAGGGCAGCGACGAGCCCTGCCGGGAGGTCGTACTCCGCGGCGCGAACTGCGATCCGCGGCGCCACCGGTACGACCGGTGCGTCTCCGATGTAGTCGTCCACGATGTCCGCGGCGTCCCAGAGGAACGACGTCGTCACGCCCGTGGCACGGCCGAGCCCTTCGAGGGTGTCGACGAGCGACTCGCCCGAGACGCGGTGCAGCGTCAACGCCAGCGGGTAGACGGCGGTGGCGATCAGGTCGGCGCCGAGGCGGGTGGCGACGACCGCGTTGAGGAGCCCCGTCCCGGCGGCGCCCTGGGCGAACAGACCGACCGGGAGGCCGGACGCCTCGCGGATTCGCTGTACGAGCTCCTCGGTGACGTGCGGCAGCAGCGCGTCCGTCTGGTCGTTGACGATGATGCGGGCGGCGCCGAGCTCGGGGATCGCCTTCGCCTTCTCGACGAGGGCGTCAAGCTCGCTCTCACGGCCGGCGCTGAAGAGCAACCCCGCGTAGAACTCCTTGCCCGCCGCGACGATCGTCTCGCCCGCATGGCGCAGGTTGGAGACGTCGTTGAGCGGGTCGTGCAGCCGGAAGACGTCGATCCCGTTCTCGGCGGCACAGGAGACGAAACGGCGCACGATGTCGGGCGAGACGGGGCGCGAGCCGACGAGGAAGCTGCCACGTAGGGCCAGCCCGAGCGGTGTCGTCGTGCGCGCGTCGATCGCCCGGATCCGCTCCCAGGGACTCTCGACGGCGCGTCGGACGGCCGAGTCGAAGACGCCGCCGCCGGAGACCTCGAGGTAGGCGAAGCCCGCCTGGTCGAGGATCTCGGCGATCCGGAGCACCTCTCCCGTCGGCAGCTTGCCCGCGAGTGGATCCTGTGAGAGAAGGCGGATCGTGGTGTCGACGATCTGAGGCATCGGTGGCGTTCCAGACCTTATCGCGGCGACCGGCGAGGGCCGGACCCGGTCAGGCGCGTGAGATGTAGCGAGCCTCGCGCGGGTCGACCTTGATCCGGTCGCCGACGTTGACGAAGAGCGGCACCTGCACGACTGCGCCCGTCTCGAGTGTGGCCGGCTTGGTCACGTTCGAAACCGTGTCGCCCTTGACGCCGGGCTCCGTCTCCGCGACGGCAAGCTCGACCGAGGCGGGCAGCTGGATCCCAGACGGCTTGCCGTTCACCTGCAGGATCTGCACCGTCGATGAGGGCAGCATGTACGCCAGCTCGGCCGCGACCTCGGCGTGCGCGAGACCGAACTGCTCGTAGGTCTCCTCGTCCATGAAGTGCGCCTCAGCGCCGTCGTCGTAGAGGAACTGGACGTTCTTCACCTCTGTGAAGACGCGCGGGAACTTCTCGCCGGCGCGGAACGTGTCGTCGATCACGGCGCCCGTCTCGAGGTTCTTGAGCTTGGTACGGACGAAGGCTCCGCCCTTACCGGGCTTCACGTGCTGGAACTCGACGATCCGCCAGATGCCACCGCGATGCTCGATGTGCATCCCGTTCTTGAACTGGTTCGTGTTGACGATCTCGGCCATGCCGCGCGGGAGGGTACCTGCTGCCACCGGCCAGACGACGTCAAGGTCGTCAGCCGAGCGTGACGATGTCCTTGCTGAAGTGGGTCATGATCTCGCAGCCCTCGTCGGTGACGACGACGAGGTCCTCGATCCGGCAGCCGCCGATGCCGGGTAGATAAACGCCTGGCTCGACCGAGACGACGTTACGGGCGACAAGCGTGTCGGGCGACTCGGGCCGGAGCGTCGGATCCTCGTGCACGTCCATGCCGACGCCGTGCCCGAGACCGTGCCCGTATGCCTCTCCCAGACCGGCCGCCGCGATCGCCACACGCGAGGCGGCGTCGACCTCCTTTCCTGTCGCGCCGGCGCGGACCGCCGCGAGTCCGTCGAGCTGGGCCTGCTGGACGAGCGTGTACACCTCGGCGAGCTGCGCGGGCAGCTCGCCGGTCGCGAACGTGCGCGTGCAGTCGGAGCAGTAGCCGTCGAGCTTGCAGCCCATGTCCACGGTCACGAGCGTCCCTTCCGGGATGACGGTGTCCGTGGCTCCCGCGTGCGGGCGCGAGCCGTGCTCGGCGGAGACGACGATGGAGTCGAACGAGAGACCGTCGGCGCCGAGCTCGCGGAAGGTGCGCTCGAGCCACCACGCCAGCTCGGCCTCGGTGCGACCCACGACCGCCTCGCCCAGAAGAGCTTCGTAGACCCGGTCGGAGAGGGCGCAGGCGCGGCGGATCGCGTTGAGCTCCTCGTCGTCCTTGACAGCACGGAGGGCCTCGACGAGGCCGTGGGTGGGGACGAGCTCGGCACCGTCCCCACCGATCTGCGCCCACTGGGCGTAGGAGATCTTACGGGCCTCGAAGCCGACCCGCCTGCCCGCGAGCAGTCCGGCCAGATCACCCGCGATGTGGCGTGCCGTCTGGACGACGGTGACGCCTGGCACCGCGCGTGCTGCTTCGAGGTAGCGGAAGTCGGTGTAGAGCGTCGTCGCACCGCCCGGCTCGACGAGGAGCGCGCAGTTCGAGCTGGCAAAACCCGTCAGGTAGGTGACGTTGACACCGTCGGTGACGAGCAGCGGTTCCTCCAGCTTCGCAGCCAGACGCTCCAGCCGGTTCATCCCGATCTCCTCTCGTTCAGAAGCAGCAGTGCTTCGTGATAGCCGTCGAACCCCTTCCCGACGACGCGCGCGCCGCCGAGCCCCTCCAGGACGGAATGACGCCGCCACTCCTCCCGCTCGTCCACATTCGACAGGTGCACCTCGACGAACGAGCCCGCAAACGGCTCGATCGCATCGCGGATCGCCCAGGAATAGTGCGTCCAGGCACCGGGGTTGACGATCAGCCCGTCGGCGGCGCCTAGCGCCTGGTGCAGGAAGCCGACGTACTCACCCTCGTGGTCGGTCTGGCGGCAGCGCACCTGGAGGTCGAGCTCGCGCGCCCACGCGTAGACCTGCGTCTCGAGGTCCTGGAGCGAGTCGTGCCCGTAGTGATCCGGGTTGCGGCGGCCGAGCATGCTGAGGTTGACCCCGTTGAGGACGTCGATCCGCATCGCCGCCGACTCTACTCGTGGTGGGCGAGAACCGGCGTTCTCAGTCGACGATCAGCTCGTCGAGCGCCGCGCGGACGTCCGCGAGGGGCAGCTCGTTCCCCCAGGATGGCTCGCCGGTGCGCTCGAGCAACACGAGTCGTGGCGTGCCGGCGAGCGTCTTCTTGTCACGCGCGAACGCCGCCCACGCCACCTCTCGGTCGACGCGAACGGGCTGCGGATCGAGCTGCTCGCGCACCGCTGCGAGCGCCGACTCGTTGCCCGAGAGACGCAGCGCGGCGACCATGCCGAGTGCGACCGCCTGCCCGTGCGGAAGGTCGTAGCCGGCAGCGGCCTCGAGCGCGTGGCCGAACGTGTGCCCGAGGTTGAGCTGGTTGCGCGGGCCTCGATCGTGGGGGTCGGCGAGGCAGATGCCGGCCTTGAACGCAGCGCAGCGACGGACGAGCTCCGGCAGCGGCCGCTCCCAGACCGGCTCGCCGAGCAGGAGACCCGTCTTCACCACCTCGGCCATCCCGTTGCGGAGCTCGGGCTCCGGGAGCGTCTCGAGCGTGGCCGGGTCGATCACGGTCCGCACGGGCCAGTGGAAGGAACCGACGAGGTTCTTGCCGCCCGGCAGGTCGACGGCCGTCTTGCCACCGATCGCCGCATCGACCTGGCCCACGAGCGTCGTCGGTACGGCCACCCACGGCACGCCCCGCATCCAGGTCGCCGCCGCGAATCCGGCCAGATCGGTCGTGCACCCGCCGCCGAGCCCCAGGATCGTCCCGTCGCGGCCGATCGTCAGCGACCGCCAGAGCCGCTCCAGCACGGCGATCGCCTTGGCCGGCTCGCCGGGTGGAACCTCGTGCAGCGCGATGTCGCGGTCGCCGAGCGCGAGCTGCGCGGTGACGCCGTGGATTCCTGCCACGTTCCCGTCGGAGACGATCTCGACCGGTCCCGTCCCCGGCGTCAGATCCTCGAGCAGCTCGATCGCGCCCACGCGGGCCTCGATCCCGGCCGCCACGAGGAAGACTCCGTCGGCGTCGCAGGCCCGACCATCGGCGACCTCCTCGTACACGGGCAGGCGCTCCTCGAAGAGCGTCAGGAACGCTCGCTCGTCGAGTGCCAGCGGCCTGCCGCCCGCGGTACTCGCCCGCTCCCAGGCGACCGCCGGCTCGGCCTCGAGCAGGACGGTGAACGCGCGCTGCCGTAGCTTCCCTCGGGTCGGCGCTGCAAGGACGGCACCACCGCCGAGCGCGACGACCGCCGGTTCACCAGCGTCGAGGACCCGGGCGGCCGTCTCCGCCTCGAGCGCCCGGAAGCCGTCCTCCCCGTCGCGGGCGAAGATCGCCTCGACCGAGCTGCCGGCACGCTCCTCGACCGCGGCGTCGAGATCGACGAAGGTACGCCCCAGTCGTCGTGCGACCTCCTGGCCGAGCGTCGTCTTGCCCACGCCCATGAAGCCGGCGAGGACGAGGTGGCGGCTCAGCGCGTTCTCGGCCACCGGATACGCCCGAGGTACGCCCGGTGGGCGGCGACGAGGTCGCCGATCGCGTCACCGCCGAACTTCTCCTTCGCGCTGCAGGCGAGCTCCCAGGCGACGGCCGCCTCGGCGACGACCGCGAGCGCCTCGACCGCCTGCACGTCCGAGCGCTCGACGAGTGCCTGCGCCGCCTTGCCCGTTTCCAGGTCGACCGAGTCGAGCGGCTTCATCAGCGTCGGCAGCGGCTTCATCGCGGCACGGACGAGCAGCGGCTCGCCGTTCGTGATCCCCGCCTCGAGCCCGCCTGCATGGTTCGTACGTCGCGCCAGCCCGGGGTCGATCTCGTCGTGCGCCTCCGAGCCGCGCACCCGCGCGAGTGCGAAGCCCTCCCCCACCTCGACCCCCTTGACCGCCTGGATTCCCATCAGGGCGAAGGCGAGCCGCGCGTCCAGTCGGTCCGCCTTTTCGGCGTAGGAGCCCAGCCCCGGCGGACAGCCCTCGGCCACGACCTCGACGACACCGCCCAGGGTGTCGCGCTCCTTGCGGGCGGCGTCGGTCGCCTCTCGCATCGCATCGTCGCCGCTCGCACCGCCGACCTCGACGGGGCGGCCGCGCACCGTGATCCCGATCTGAGCCAGCAGCGCCTTCGCGACGGCTCCGGCGGCGACATGCGTGGCCGTGTGGCGCGCGCTCGCCCGTTCGAGCGCGTTGCGGACGTCGTCGTGGCCGTACTTGAGGACGCCGGCGAGGTCGGCGTGACCGGGACGCGGCAACGTCACCCTCTTGACGCCCTTGCCCTGCGGCTCACCCTCCGGCTGCCACGGCGCCATGCCCCAGGTCCAGTTCCTGTGGTCGAGGTTGCGGACGACTAGCGTCAGCGGCGTGCCGAGCGTCCGCCCATGCCGGAGCCCGCTGAGCACCTCGACGGTGTCCGTCTCGAGCTTCTGACGGGGGCTGCGCCCGTAGCCGAGCTGCCGCCGACGGAGATCGTCGTCGATCGCGGAGCGATCCAACTCGAGCCCTGCGGGCAGCCCGGTGAGGACCGCGACGAGCGCCGGGCCGTGCGACTCGCCCGCCGTGACGAGGCCGAGAGACATGCCGCAAGCCTAGACGGGCGCCGCCGCGAACGAGGCGGGTGCGGTGCCGGTGGCGCGACGTCAGGCGGGCCGGGCGCCGCGGAGGGCGTCGCGCATCGCGAGGAGCGGCGCCGCGAGCCCTGTCCAGCGCTCGAAGGCCGCCGCGCCCTGGAAGAGGAGAACGTCGAGCCCGTCGACGACGACCTCACACCCCGCCTCCTTCGCCGCCGCCACGAGAGCCGTCTCGCGGCCGTCCGGGAGGTAGGCGAGATCGACGACCTGCAGCTCCTCGCGGGGAGCCACGAGCAGCTCGTCCTTGACCGGCGTGCAGTTGACGAGGATGTCGAAGCCGGTGGGGGACGGCGGCCAGCCCGCCTCACGCCGGCTTGCGACGGTCACGGTTGCGCCCGCACGGCCGAGCGCCTCCACGACCGCCCGGGAGCTGCCCCCCGCACCCAGCACAAGCGCCCGGCGCCCCTCGACCTCGAGCTGGGAGGTGACCGCATCGCCGTCGGTCGACGACCCGAGCACCCGTCCGTCGGTGAAGACGAGCGTGTTGACCGAGCCGGCCGTTCGCGCTACCGGGTCGAGCTCGTCGCACAGCTCGACGACCGCCTGCTTGTGCGGGATCGTCACGTTGGCACCCGCAAAGCCGGTGGCCGCGAGGCCGCGGATTGCCTCGGCGAGCCGCTCCGGCGGCGTCGGCAGCGGCACGTAGGCCCAGTCGAGCCCGAGCGCCTCGAAGCCGGCGTTCTGCAGCGGCGGCGAGAGCGAGTGCGAGGTGGGCCAGCCGAGGAGGCCCACGAGCGTCGTCGTGCCTCGGATCACCGGCCGATTGTAGGGCCGCCGCCGGCACCGCTCGCCTGGCTCGTGGTCGTCGAACGTGCAAGCGTTCGATCCGACAGGGAACCACCACGGCTCGCGGTGCCCTAGTTACAGGCGTATCCGAACGCGCACACCTTGCGCAGGAACTCGCTCTCGTTCGCGGTGAAGAAGTGGCGGGTGGTACCCGGGATCCGCACGTAGTAGAGGTAGTCCACCCGCGCCGGGTGAGCTGCCGCTCTGATCGACGCGAGACCCGGGTTCGCGATCGGCGTCGGCGGCAGGCCCGGGAAGCGGCGGCTGTTGTAGGGGTTGTCGCTCGCGATCGCCGCCTTCGTCAACGACTTCGTCCCCGGAATGCCGAGGCCGTAGCGGATGGTGGCGTCGATTCCGAGCGGCATCCGCCGGCGGAGACGGTTGTAGATCACCGCTGCGACGAGCGCGCGCTCCTTCGGCGCGACCGTCTCCTTCTCGATCATCGAGGCGATCTTGAGGACGTCGTACGGTGTCAGGTTCTTGGAGCGCGCGTAGGAGAGGTTCACGTGGGCGAACCGTTGCCGGAACGCGGTCAACTGGTCGGCGACGAGCTGCTTCCCCGTCGTCTCCTGCGTGAAGTCGTAGAGGGCCGGGAAGAGGAACCCCTCCAGCGAGCCCCGCTTCCAGTCGCGCAGGAACGCTGCCGGTGGCCGTGCGGCCCTCACCGCAGCCAGATAGCCCGTTCGCGTCAGCCTGGGGGTCACGTTCCGCTTTGCGATCGCGATCCGCCGCACGGCCGCCACGCGCTCGCCCATCTCGGCGACGCTCAGGCCCTCGGGAAAGATGATCCGCAGCGTCTGCAGCGGTGGTGCCGACGCGGTCGTCACGGGTGGCTTGCTGCCGCCACCGCAACCCGCGACGAGCACCGCGAGTACGGCGACACCTGCGAACGGCACGAGCGCGCGTCTCATCCGTGCGCTCTTGCGTCGAGCCAGCCCTGGAGCAGATGCGCCGCGGCAACGGCGTCCCTCGGTGCGTCGCCGCCGAACCGAACTGCGAGCGTCGTCGTGAACCGCTCGTCACACGTCTCGACCGGCACCGCCACGACTCCGCGCAGTGCCTCGACGAACGCCGCCGTCTCGGCGGCCTGCTTCCCGTGCTCACCCTTGAGCGTCAACGGCAGTCCAACGAGCACGCACTGTGCCTCGTACTCGCCGACGAGCTGTGCCAGCTCGGCGAGACCGTCCTCGGCGGCAGCCTTGCGCACGACGCCGACCGGTCGGGCGAGCGTCCCGCTCGCATCCGAGACGGCGACGCCTGTGCGAGCAGCGCCGTAGTCCAGCGCGAGGACGCGCATGCCCTCGGCTCAGCCTGCGGCCAGGATCAGTCGCTTCGCCTCGGCGAGTGCGTCGGCCAGCCGGTCCGGGTCCTTGCCCCCGGCCCTGGCCATCGTGCGTCGCCCACCACCGCCGCCGCCCACGAGCACCGCCGCCGCCTTGACGACATCGTTCGCGCTCACCCGCTCGGCCACCGCGTCGTCGAGGTTGACGACGAGCGTGACCTTCCCGTCCGTGACCCCGCCGAGCACGACGGCCGCCGGGGCGTGCCGCTGCTTGAAGCGGTCGGAGAGGTCGAGCAGCTCCTCAGCACCGAGTTCTCCGATCGCCTGCACGATCAGGTTGAAGCCGTTCTCGGCCTGCACGTCTGCCTCGACGTCGCCGGACGGCGTAGCGGCGGCCGGCTTGCGCTTGAGCTCACGACGCACCTCCTCGAGCTCGGCGCGTACGCCGTCGAGTTCGCGGGAGCGGTTGTGCAGCAGCGCCCACGCCTCACCCGAGGTGACGGCCTCGATGCGGCGCGCGCCCGTCCCCACCGAGCCCTCGGAGAGGATCGCGAACGAGCCGATCTCCGCCGTCGAGCGGACGTGGGTGCCGCCGCAGAGCTCGCGCGAGACACCCTCGATCTCGACGACGCGGACGATGTCGCCGTACTTCTCGCCGAAGAGCATCAAGGCGCCGAGCTTGCGTGCCTCGGCGATCGGCGTCTCGAAGACGTGCAGCGGATGGTTCTCGAAGATGGCGCGGTTGACGCGCTCCTCGACCTGGTCGCGCTCCTGCGCGCTCAGCTGCCGGCTGTGTGTGAAGTCGAAGCGGAGCTTGTCCGGCCGCACGGCCGAGCCGGCCTGCTTGACGTGGTCGCCGAGGATATCCCGCAGCGCCTCCTGGAGCAGGTGTGTCGCCGTGTGGTTGGCCATCGTGGGGAAGCGAACGCTCCACGGGACGAGCGCCCGGACGCGGCTGCCGGCGCCGAAGCCGCTGCCGCGGAAGACGAGCACCTGATCGTCTCCGACCCGATGCGCCTGTACGAGCTCAGCTCTCGTGGCCGGGTCGCCGTCGAGCTCGATCACGCCCTGGTCGGCCACCTGACCGCCGCCCGGCGGGTAGAACGGCGACTGACGCAGCTTCGCCAGGAAGGTGCCGTCGGCCTGCTCCTCGTATGCGTGGAGCTCGGTGAGGACGTCTGTCTTGTGATAGCCGACGAACTCGGTCGCGTCGTGCTCGCGCGCGAACTCCGCGGCACGCTGGCTGTCGGAGTCGCCGCCCGCACGCGAGATCTCGCGGTGCGCGGCCATCCGGCGGCGGTAGTCGTCGACGTCGACGGGCTGGCCACGCTCCTGCGCGAGCTCGACTGTGAGCTCGAGTGGGAAACCGTAGGTCGCGGCGAGCGTGAACGCATCCTCTCCCGAGATCGCCTCCTTGCCGGCGAGCTCGGCGAAGATCTTCAGCCCCCGCTCGAGCGTCTCGTCGAACCGCTCCTCCTCGGCCCTGACGACGCGCTCGATCTCGCCGGCCCGGGCAGTCAGCTCCGGGAAGGCGTCGGCGACCTGCTCGATCACGACCGACGGCAGGCGGTACACGTCGGTGAGGCCGATCCGACGTCCCTGCTGAACGGCACGCCGGATCAGGCGCCGGACGATGTAGCCGCGGCCCTCGTTCGAGGGCGTGATCCCCTCCGAGATGAGGAAGACCATCGCGCGTCCGTGGTCGGCGAGGACACGGTGTGCCTTCGTCGCCTGCTCGGAGTCGCCGTAGGCCACGCCCGACTCTGCCGCCACCCAGCGCATGATCGCCTGGTAGCCGTCGGTGTCGAAGATGGACTCGACCCCCTGGAGGAGCATCGCCCCCCGCTCCAGTCCGAGGCCGGTGTCGATGTTCTGCTGGGGCAGCGGCGTCAGCGCGCCGTCGGCGGCGAGGTCGAACTCCATGAAGACGAGGTTCCAGAACTCGAGGAAGCGCTCGCAGCGCTTGCAGTTGGGGCCGCAGCCCGCATCGCCGCACCCGTGCTGGGGCCCACGGTCGTAGAAGATCTCCGAGCATGGACCGCACGGCCCGGTATCGGCGGCCTGCCAGAAGTTCTCGGAGCGTGGCTGCCCGACGATGCGCTCACGCGGGACGCCGACGTCGAGCCAGCCCTGGACCGCCACCTCGTCCTCACCGAGGCCGAGTTCCGGGTCACCCGCGAAGACGGTCGCCCAGAGACGCTCCTGCGCGAAGCCCATCTGCTCCGTCACGAACTCCCACGCGAACGCGATCGCCTCGTGCTTGAAGTAGTCGCCGAACGAGAAGTTGCCGAGCATCTCGAAGAAGGAGGCATGGCGGGCGGTCGAGCCGACGTCGTCGAGGTCGGCGTGCTTGCCGCCGGCGCGCATCACCTTCTGCGAGGTCACGACGCGCTGCGAGGGCGGCGCCTCGAGACCGAGGAACCACCGCTTCATCGGCTGCATGCCGGCGACGATGAAGAGCGTCGAGGGATCGTCGCTCGGTGGGATCAGCGGCGCCGACGGCCGTCGGAGATGCCCCTTCGACTCGAAGTAGGCAAGGAAGCCCTCGCGGAGCTCGGCGGTCGTACGCATGAGGCGATCGTAGCGGCGGGCAGGCGGCAGTTCGACCGCGCCCGACTCGCTTCGGGTCAGCCTGCGGCCGGTGGCTCGTCCGGCGGCACCGGTGCCGGCGGCGGCTTGGGCACCGGCTCGGGACGCGGGACGGGATCCGGCTGCGGCTGCGGCTTGGGACGGGCCTGAGCGGCCGGGCGAGCGGTCTCCATCGGCGTGCGGCCCGCCGTGTGGAGGTCTTCGTGGAGGTCGGCCTCCCGCTGGCGCGCTGCCTCCTTGGCCGCGCTCGTGGCCTCAGCGAAGTCGCGTGACTTGCGGAACTGGGAGAAGCCGTGGCTGAGCCCGGCGGCGAGGCCGGAGACCTTCTCGACGGGCTTCGAGATCGCCGTCGACACCGCGCGTACCGCGGTGTCGGCGCTGTCGGCCATCGAGACTGCGCTGTCGGTGACGGTGTCGAGCTTGTCGAGCTCGTAGTTGACGCGGTCGACCGTGCCGCCGGTCTTCACGATCACCGGTAGGAGGTCGCGCTCGGTGCCGCGGATGAACGACGACAGTCGTTCGAACGACTGCCCCAGACGGAAGAGCATGAACGCCGAGGCGAGCCCGATCGCCACGAGGAAGATCGCAAGGCCCCAGTACGCCGCATCGCTCGCGCTGAACGCAATCGTCGTCATCGCGCCAGATCCTACCCCGTCGCCGAGACGATGACGCCCGCACCGACGACAGCGTCGTCGACGTAGAGGACGGCGACCTGGCCGGGAGCAACGGCCTCGAGAGGCTCGTCGAGCGCAAGGGTGAAGCCGGCCGCCGTCTCCGCGACGGTCGCGGCGACGGCGGTCGAGCGGTAGCGCAGCTTCGCCTCCACGCGCCGGGCGGGTACGTAGAGACGGCCCTCTGCCTCGACGTCCGTCGTCGCGAGCGAGCTGCGCGGGCCGACGACGAGCGTGGCACTCGCGGCGTCGGAGCGAAGCGCGTAGAGCGGCTGCGTAGCGGCGAGACCGAGCCCACGCCGCTGCCCGGGGGTGAAGCGCCAGACGCCCCGGTGCCGCCCGAGCTCGCGCCCCTGCTCGTCCACGACGGGGCCAGGCCGTTCCATGACCCCCTGCCGTTCGAGGAACGAGCGGTAGTTGCCGCCTGCGAGGAAGCACGCCTCCTGGCTCTCTGCCCGTCGCGCGACGGCGAGCCCGGCGGCCGCGGCCTCGTCCCTCGTCGCCTGCTTGTCCTGCCCGCCGAGCGGGAATCCGACACGGTCGAGCAGATCGGGGTCGACCATGCCGAGCATGTACGACTGGTCCTTCGCAGGATCGGCGGCTCGGGCGACGAGCCGGCGTCCGCCGAATTCGACGACCCGTGCGTAGTGACCGGTCCAGAGGCTGTCGCAGCCGGCACGAGCGGCGAAGTCGACGAGAGCGTCGAACCGGAAGGCGCCGTTGCAGCGCATGCACGGGTTGGGCGTCAATCCGGCTGCGTAGCCGGCCACGAATGCCCCGACGACAGTGCGCCGGAACTCGTCGCGCAGGTCGAGCGTGACGTGCGGCAGACCGAACCGGTGGCACGTCTCTCGCGCCGCGATCACCGCGTCCGGTGAGCAGCAGGCACGCTCGGCGTTCGGGCCTGCCGGATCGAGCCAGAGCCGCAGCGTGACGCCGATCGCGTTCGGCGCCGCGCGCAGGAGCGCGACGGCGCTGTCGACACCGCCGCTCATCGCAACGGCGACCCGTCCAGGCCGCACGGCCGCAACGAACGCGGGCGCAATCGCGTTCGCGAGCGCGTCGGCGGCAAGCGTCTCCCCGGGCACGGCAGCCGCCTCGATCAGCGTCAGACCCACGAGGGAGCGCGCGAGACCCGGCGCTTGCGCCTCGATGATGCGGTCGCGATCGACGACGAGCCGCACGTAAGCGTATGCGTCTCCTCGCGCCGAGTCGCCGCTGTACTCGACCGATGCCATGGATTGAGGCTAGACGAACGCGCTCGCCTCACTCGACGCGGCGGGCGGCCATCAACCGGGCTGAAGCGAGGCGCGGTCGTGGATCACGACGCTTCCCTCCATGGCGCCATCGCGGAAGATCGTCCGCGTCCAGTAGGCGTCGTGCAGGGCGCGCCCGATCGCCGCGTCCGACGTCAGGAATGTCTCCCCGGGACGGAGCTCGAGTCGGCCCGGTCGCCGTGGCTCGATTCCGAGCCCTCGTTCGGCGTAGTAGCGGCGGTAGTAGAGCGCCGCCTCCCAGGCGCCCGACGGCGTTCCGAGGACGACCCGTCGGGTGGTGGGATGGGACTCCCGGAACGCGGCGAGCTGCGTCTCGTAGCGGTCAGCGGCCGTGACGGGGCGTGCGTGTCGCTCGATCGCTGCCGGCATCGCGAGCACGAACCACGCCGTCACAGAGGCGACACCCACGGCGAAGACGACGCCGAGCCAGGCCGCCGCGGCCCGCAGACGATCGAAGCCAACCCGCACGGCGAAGGCGATGTAGAGCGCGAGAAACGGGAAGATCGGCGCCAGGTACCACTCGAGCTTCGTCTTCGAGAGCGAGATCACGGCGAGATAGCAGCCCGCCATCACGATCGCGAAGACGCCCACGCCGATCTCACGCGACCGTCTGGCGAGGATCAGGACCGGCGTCACGAGCAGGGTCAGCACCCCCCAGTAGCGCAGCGTCCAGACGTACTTGAAGACGCTGCCGTGGTGCTGCTCGTTGACCGACGCATAGCGGCCGAAGAGGTCGTTGTCCCAGACTGCACGGAGGTAGCCTGGCTGGAGCTGCTCACGCAGGATGCCGTAGGCCGCCAGAGCGAGAAGCACGCTCCCGAGCGCGAGCACGCTGCGGCGGCGCAGGACGGCTCGCAGGCGTCCGCAGACGGTGGCATAGACGAGGAACGCAGGCAGGAGCAGCAGACCCTGGATGCCCTTCGTGTAGACCGCGAGGACGAGGAACAGAGCCGTGAGCCACAGCCATCGGCCCGGATCACCGTCGCTGCGTGCGGGCGTGCCCCGGTCGGGTAACTCGCGTGGCTCTGCCAGGGCCTCGACGTGGCGGAAGAACGCAAGCGACGAGGCGAAGAGCCACAGCACGAGCATGGCGTCGTATTCGCCGTTGCGGGCACAGTGCACGAGGACGAAGCCGCTCGAGGTCAGCAGCAGCGCCCCGGCGAGGAGCGCCGAAAAGGGATCGCCGATCCGTCGCCGGGCGAACCCGAAGAGCAGGAGCACGGTGGCGCAGGCCGCGAGCGCGGAGGGCAGCCTGAACGCGAGCGGTCGGATCCCGAGCAGCTTCACGTCGAGCGCCTCGAGCCAGATCTGCAGCGGCGGCTTCGTGTTCCACGTCTCGGGTATGCCCTCGTGATGGGTGACGATCAGCTCTCCCGTCGCGGCCATCTCGATAGCGTTGTTTGCAAGCCGGAGCTCGTCCCAGACCTGCATCGGCTGCGCCTCGAGGTTCGAGAGCAGGATGAACCAGCACGCCGCGACGAGCAGGAGCAGCGCGCCCGCCGTCTGCGCGCGCGGGCCGGTCCAACGGTTCATCGTCGGACTATAGGCGCCGTTCCGGGAGCGTTCTCGGGGCAGGCTCGGATGGGCACAGCGCCCGTAGAGATCCGTGGCTCCGGGCTCAGGCGCTCGCGATCAGCTCGAGTCGGTTCCCCCACGGATCGGAGACGTGGAAGCGGCGCTGCCCGGAGATCTCCTCCTCGTCGGCCCAACGTACCTCGATCCCCGCGGCGGCGAGCCGGCGAGCCAGGGCGTCGAGCCCGGCAGCCGACTCGACCCTCAGCGCCGGGTGCGCCTTTGCGGCGGGACGGAACGGATCCTCGACGCCGACGTGGAGCTCTCCGGCGCCGACCGAGAACCAGCACCCGCCGCGTGCTGCAAGGAGCGGCGGCTTCGTCAGCTCCCGCAGCCCGAGCAGCTCACCGTAGAACCCCCTCGCCGCCGCTTCACAGCGGGGCGGGGCAGCAACCTGCACATGATGCAGGCCGGTGATACTGCTCAAAGGCTCGCGCGGCCGTCGTACTCGGGCCGCGGCGCCCCAGCGATCGCGAGGAACGCGATGCCATCGTCGCCGGCCGTCACGATGCGGTTCGAGGCGGCATCGACACGCAGATAGTCGCCTCGAGCAACCGACACGACCTGACCGTCGACGGTGAACGTCCCGGAGCCCTCGAGGACGACGTACACCTCCTCGTGGCCCGTCTCCGACTCGTCGTGCTCGACCCCGGAGGCACCTGCAGCAAGCCGGATCTCGTTGATCCCGAACGCGGTCGTCCCGAGGGCCTTGCGGATCTTGAAGAACGCCCCCCGGAAGTTCTCCACCGAGGGATCATCGCGGTTGACGATCGTGTAGCCCACCCCGGCACCGTAGTCGATCGGAATGCCCTGCGTCGCGGTCGGCTGCATCCGACCGGTCAGGGCAGGTGCCCCACCCTGCCGTTGGTTTCCGGAGCCAAGAGAGAACCTGGCGAACCAGGTGGGTGCGCTGCCGGCCTCTGGCAAAGCCTTGGCCTGAACACACGCTCCCTTTGTGTAACTCGGTTCACGTTGAAACTCCGGTCCACGCACAGGGTCGAGCAGGACCGATTCTAGCCCGCCGGTGGTTCCGCGAACCGCCAGGCGATCTGCTGTGTGCCGTCGAGGCCGAGCATGAACGCGAGCCGCTCCGTCAGCTCGAACTGGCGACCCGGGCTCTTCAGCTTGTTGTCGATCACCTCCGTCAGCACCGTCTGGCCGCCGAAGCGGATCAGGAGCTTTGCCCCGCACGGCAGTACCGGCTGGGAGACGCCGAGTGACTTGCTGGTCAGGATGAGGCCGCAGCTCGTCCGCTCGGCGTCGCCGGCGGGCCCGCGCGAGGCAGCGAGCGCCGAGTACCAGCCGCCACCGGGAGCGACGGCGCCGGAGGGGGCAGGTGTCGCGTTCGCGTCGTCGCGGCGGCGTTCCACGACGGCGAGCGCCACGACCCCGGCCAGAAGCGCGAGGGCCGCGAGCACGAGCAGCCGCTGCGCAACGGCCGCGGGCATCAGCTCTCCCGGGGCGGTACGACGACCCGCAGGCCGAGCTCCTGCAGCTGCGCCTCCGTGATCGCCGAAGGTGCCCCGCTCATCGGGTCGACGCCTGCCTGGTTCTTCGGGAACGCGATCACATCGCGGAGATTCGGTTCACCGGCGAGCACCATCGTCATCCGGTCGATCCCGAATGCGATCCCTCCGTGCGGCGGCGCTCCCATTGCGAGCGCGTCGAGCAGGAAGCCGAACTGCGCCCGCTGCTGTTCGGGGCTGAGCGCGAGCAGGCCGAAGACCTTCTCCTGGAGCTCGGGCTCGTGGATCCGGAAGGAGCCGCCTCCGAGCTCGTTGCCGTTCACGATCAGGTCGTAGGCGTAGGCGAGCGCGCTGCCCGGATCGTCGGCGAAGCCGTCCTTCCATTCGTCCGTGGGTCGCGTGAAGGGGTGGTGGACAGCCGTCCAACGCCCCTCCTCGTCGTCCCACTCGAACATCGGGAAGTCGGTCACCCAGAGGAACGTGAACGTCGAGTCGTCGACGAGACCGAGCTCCCGTGCGAGCTCGAGCCGCAGCGCACCGAGGACGCGAGAGGTCAGCGGCCAGGCATCTGCGGCGAAGAGAAGCGTCTCGCCAGGCGCCACGGCGAGCCCCTCGAGCTCGGACTCCGAGAGAAACTTCGCGATCGGTGAGCGGATCTCCCCGTCCTCACCCCGGATCAGGTAGGCGAGGCCCTTCGCGCCGAGGTCCTTGGCCCGCCCCTCCAGCGCGGCGATCTCTGCCCGCGAGAACGTGCGCGGAACGCGCAGGAAGCGCACCGCAGCCGCTGCGGCGAAGACGCCGAACCCGGACCCGCGGGTCAGCTCGGTTGCGTCTTCGATCTCGAGCGCGAAGCGCGTATCCGGCTTGTCGGAGCCGAAGCGCCGGTCTGCTTCGGCGAAGCTCATCTGTGGGAAGGGCCGCGCGATCTCGACTCCGAGGCACTCCTGCCAGATCGTGGCGAAGATCTCCTCCATCAGTTCGAAGAGCACCGCCCGGTCCGGAAACGACAGCTCGACGTCGAGCTGGGTCAGCTCCTGCACACGGTCGGCGCGGAGATCCTCGTCCCGGAAGCAGATCGCGATCTGGTAGTAGCGGTCGAACCCCGCGATCATCGTCAGCTGCTTCAGCAGCTGCGGGCTCTGCGGCAGCGCGAAGAACGTCCCCTTCTGGAGGCGGCTCGGCACGACGAAGTCGCGGGCGCCCTCGGGCGTCGACTTGTAGAGGATCGGCGTCTGGATGTCGAGGAAGCCGGCCGCCTCCATCAGGCGGCGGATGATCCCGACCATCTGCGCCCGCAGGCGGATGTTCCGCTGCAGCTTGTCGCGGCGCAGGTCGAGCCAGCGGTAGCGCAGTCGTAGCGTCTCGTCCACGTTCTCCTCGTCGAGCTGGAACGGCAACGGCGTCGAGCGGGAGACGACCGTGAGCGTCTCCACCTGCAGCTCGACGGCGCCCGTGGGGAGGTTCGGGTTGATCGCCTCCGGCGCGCGGGCCACGACCTCGCCCTGCGCCTGGACGACGAACTCGTTGCGGATCTCCTTGGCGAGCTCGGCCGCCGCCGGCGAGCGCTCGGGGTTGATCACGAGCTGCGTGATGCCGGTGCGGTCGCGGAGATCGACGAAGACGAGCCCCCCGTGGTCGCGGCGGCGGGCCACCCAGCCCGCGAGCGTCTGGCGGCTCCCGACGTGGCCGTCGCGGAGCTCCCCGCACATCATTGTCCGCCAGCTCACGGGGACAGTCTGCCGACGATCTCGGAAGGGCTTACGGCTTCGTCGTCGCGGCCGTGCCGCCGTACGACGGCACTCTCGGCGCCGATGAGCACCGTGGCGGCGGCACCGAGTCGTCCTGCCTGCGTGAGCTGCCCCTTGACGGAGCGACCGGCAAAGTCGGTGTCGGCGGCGACGCCGAGGGCGCGGAGATCGGCGAGCCAGCGGGCGACCTGCTGCCGTGGCGCGCCGGGCTCGAGCACGAAGAAGACGTCGATGGTGGGTTGCTCGCCGCTCGCCCCCGCCTCTTCGAGCGCGATCAAGAGTCGTTCGATCCCGGCGCCGAAGCCGACCCCCGGCGTGGACGGCCCACCGATCTCCTCGACCAGCCCGTCGTAGCGTCCGCCTCCGGAGATGGTCGAGTTCTCGTTCTCCATCGGCCCGATGAACTCCCACGTGGTGCGTGTGTAGTAGTCCAGCCCGCGCACGAGTGTCGGCACCAACGTGTAGGAGACTCCGGTGGCGTCGAGGTCGGCCCGGACGGCAGCGAAGTGCGCGACACACTCCTCGCAGAGCGACTCGCCGATCTTCGGCGCCTCGTCGAGCGCCGCACGCACGTGCGCCGGCTTGGCGAGGTAGTTGTCGAAGACGCGGAGCGGGCTCGTCGCGACCTTCGCCCTCGTCTCCTCGTCGAGCCGCTGCGCGTTGGCACGGAGCCAGGAGCGCAGGCGCTCGAGGTAGGCGGGCCGGCACGTCTGGCAGCCGATCGAGTTGAGCTCGAGATGGTAGGCCGTGACGCCGAGGCGCCGCAGGAGCGTGTCGTAGAGCTGGATCAGCTCGGCGTCGAGCGACGGATCGGCCGAACCGATCGCCTCGACGGACGCCTGCCAGTGCTCGCGGTAGCGGCCGCGGCCCGGCGCTCCGTAGCGGTACATCGGCGCCACCGTGTACAGCTTCACGGGCTGCGGATCGCGATGCATGCCGTGCTCGACGTAGGCACGACAGATCGGCGCCGTTCCTTCCGGCCGCAACGTCAGCGACCGGTCGGAGCGGTCGGAGAAGGTGTACATCTCCTTCTGCACGACGTCGGAGCCCTGGCCCGAGGTGCGCGCGAAGAGGGCCGTATCCTCGAAGCCGGGCGTCAGCACCTTGCGATAGCCGTAGAGCGCGCAGAGCCGCTCGAGCTCACCCGTGGCCCGCTGCCAGAGCGGCATCTCGGCCGGGACGACGTCGTGCGTCCCGCGCGGGCGATCGACCTTGCCTCCGCTCACCGGCGTGCTCGCGCGGCGCGAAGATCGGCGAGGAACGGGTTGCGGTCGAGCTCGGCGCCGAGCGTCGTCTCGGGGCCGTGGCCGGCATGGACGACCGTGCCGGACGGGTATGCGTCGAGCAGCGTCGCGATCGACGCCTCGAGTACGCTCCAGTCGCCACCCGGGAGGTCTGTGCGCCCCACGGAGCCGGCGAAGAGCACGTCGCCGGCGAAGAGGTGTCCGTCCGCGCCGTAGGCCACGTGCGCCGGTGAGTGACCGGGGACCGAGGTGACGGCAAATGAGATGCCCGCTGCCTCGATCGTCTCACCGCCCTGCAGCCAGGTGTCGGCCGTCGCAGGGCGGACATCGATGCCGAGCGGCGAGAAGCTCTCCGGCTGCTCGAGCAACAGGCGCTCGCCCGCCGGCGCAGAGACGGGCGCACCCGTCGCCTCGGCGAGGTCGGCGAGGCTGACGATGTGGTCGAAGTGGCCGTGCGTGACGAGGATCGCGGCGCAGCGCGCACCGAGCCGTTCGAGCGCGGTGAGGATCGTGGCGGCGTCACCGCTCGGATCGACGACCACCGCCGCCGGCGCGCCGTCGGCCACGCGCACGAGGTAGGTGTTCGTTCCGATCGGCCCGAGCTCGAGCCGGTCGACCGCAAGCGTCATCGCCGCGTGCCTACGAGCCTCGTGTCAGGCGCTTTTGCTGCTGACGCCAGAGCACGTGGTCCATGAAGTAGCTGAAGGGGATGAAAACCGCGAGCAGGAGCAGGCTCTGGACGATCGCACTGGCGTACGAGATCTTGCCGCCGCCGAGCAGGAGGACGGTGGCGAAGAAGATCGGGGCGAAGATGAGGCCGCGCTTGCCGACCTTCCGCCACGACGGGGGCTGCACGGTACGCCCGCGCCGGCCACCGCCGGAAGAGCTCTTCGACTTGCCGCCGCTCTGGTTCTTCGCTCCCTTCGCTCCCTTCGCTCCCTTGGTACCGCCGCCGACCGGTTTGCGGGGAGCCTCCTCCCGTTCGACCGGGCGCTCCACGCCTTCCTCGTCGACGTAGACGAGCTCGTAGTCGTGACGCTTTTCCTTGGCGCGTCTGCGGCGCTGTTTCTGCGTGGCCATCGGGCTCGATTATGCCGTCCGGCCGCCGACCACCGCCCCACCCTCGACGACCGTGTGCACGACATCGCCGGCGAGGTGGTAGGCGAGATGCCGCCAGTCCGGCGCATCGACGAGAACGACGTCCGCCGCGAA
The DNA here is from genome assembly GCA_964581085.1 of uncultured Gaiellales bacterium. Taxonomy (GTDB): domain Bacteria; phylum Actinomycetota; class Thermoleophilia; order Gaiellales; family Gaiellaceae; genus Gaiella. The sequence continues at coordinate 250,269 of CAZOMP010000002.1, forward strand.
GCCCGGACGGAGGCGGCCGATCCGGTCACCACGGCCGAGCACGTGGGCAGCGTTCGCCGTCACGGCGACGAGCGCTTCCTCGGGGGCGAGGTTCATCTGCACGCACGCGAGCGACATCACGAACGGGAGGCTGTCGCAGAAGGCGCTGCCAGGGTTGAAGTCCGTTGCGAGGGCGACGAGCGCCCCGGCGTCGACGAGCGCGCGCCCCGGCGGCATCGAGCGGCCGAGGAAGAGCGCGCTCGCGGGCAGCAGCACGCCGGTGACTGCGCTCGCGGCGAGGCGCTTCACCCCGTCCGGCCCTGTCGCCTCGAGGTGGTCGACGGAGCGGGCGCCGAGCTCGACCGCGAGCGAGATCGCTCCGGACTCCGTGAACTGGTCGCCGTGCAGCCTCACCGCGAGGCCGGCCTGCGCGCAGGCACTCAGATAGCGCCTGGCCTGGGCTGCGTCGAACGAGCCCCGCTCGAGGAAGACGTCGGCCGCCTCGGCCAGCGGTGCCGCTTCGGGCAGGACCTCGGCGAGGAGGAACTCGATGTAGGCGTCGCCGTCGGCGAACTCGGGCGGTAGCGTGTGGGCGCCGAGCCAGGTCGGGACGCCTCCGGCAGCCCTGACGGCGCGGAGTTGTGCGAGCTCCGTCGCATGGTCGAGGCCGTAGCCGGACTTGCCCTCGAACGTCGTCGTGCCGTGCCCACGCATCCAGTCCCGATGGCGGCGCGTAAGGTGGATGAGCTCGTCCTCGGAGGCCGCCCGCGTCGCACGCACCGTCGAGAGGATGCCCCCACCGGCAGCGTGCAGCTCCTCGTAGGTAGCGCCGCCCGCTCGAAGCGAGAACTCGTGCACGCGATCACCGGCAAAGCACGCATGCGTGTGGCAGTCGATGAGGCCCGGTACCGCAGCGAGGCCCCGCCCGTCGATCTCCGCCACCATCTGCGGCACGGCAGCGAGCGCGGGCAGATCACGCATGGCGCCAACCGCTTCGACACGGCCGTCGCGGCAGAGGATGAACGCATCCTGGATCAGCTCGAGTTCCCTGATGGCGGAACCGCGCAACGGCCCCCGGGTGCCGGACGGTGAGACGACCTGCGCCAGATCGTGAATCAGCAGCGGCGGTGGGGCACTGCCAGAGCGAGCGACGTCACCACCAGCGCCTGCTGCGACAGCGGCGGCACCGGCCTCGGGATCCACGCTCACGCGCCGTCACCCGACGCAGCCGCCGAGGGTGGCGCGGACGCCGAGGCCGCGGAGGCCGCGGACGCCGCGCCGTCGACGCTCGGGAGATCGAGCTGCCCCTCCCGGGCGGCTGCGAGGGCGACCTCGTAGCCGGCATCGGCATGCCGCATCACCCCCGTGCCAGGGTCGGCGGCGAGCACCCGCTCGAGGCGTACGGCCGCGTCGTTGGAGCCGTCGGCGAGCACGACCATGCCCGCATGGATCGAGTTGCCGATTCCGACGCCACCGCCATGGTGGACGCTGACCCACGTCGCCCCGGCGGCGGTGTTCAGCAGCGCGTTGAGGATGGGCCAGTCAGCGATTGCATCGGAGCCGTCCTGCATCGCCTCGGTCTCGCGGTACGGCGAAGCGACCGAGCCCGAATCGAGGTGATCTCGTCCGATCACGACCGGTGCCGACACACGCCCGCTTCCCACGAGCTCGTTGATGGCGAGCCCCGCCCGGGCACGATCGCCGTAGCCGAGCCAGCAGATCCTGGCGGGCAGGCCCTGGAACGCCACCTTCTCGGGAGCCATCGCGAGCCAGCGCTGCAGGAGCAGGTCGTCGGGAAACAGGCCCTGCAGCTCGCGGTCGATGACCTCGATGTCGGCGGGATCACCGGAGAGCACGGCCCAGCGGAACGGGCCGATGCCACGGCAGAAGAGCGGCCGGATATAGGCCGGGACAAAGCCCGGGTATGAGAACGCGTCCGTCAGGCCTCCCGCATATGCCTCCCCACGAAGATTGTTGCCATAATCGAAAACATAACATCCCATCCGGACGAACTCGCCCATGGCGCGGCAATGGGCGACGATCGATTGGGATGCGAGCTCGAGGTAACGCTTGGGGTCGCGGGCACGGAGCGCCGCAGACTCCTCGAACGGCACCTCCGCAGGGATGTATCCCGTCAAGGGGTCGTGCGCCGCGGTCTGGTCGGTGACGAGGTCGAAACGCTCGCCACGCGCCACGAGCTCCGGGAAGACGTCGGCGGCATTGGCGAGGAGTGCGACCGAGAGCGGCCGCCCCTCGGCCGCCGCGGTCCGAACGCGATCCACCGCGTCGTCCAGGGACGTCGCCTGCTCGTCGACGTAGCGCGTCGCCAGCCGGCGGTCGATCGAGCGCTGATCGATCTCGACGCAGAGGATCGCAGCACCTGCCATCGTCGCCGCGAGCGGCTGGGCGCCGCCCATCCCGCCCAGCCCTGCGGTCAGCACCGTGCGACCCGAGAGATCGGCGCTGCCGTAGTGCACCTCGCCCGCGGCGCAGAAGGTCTGGTAGGTGCCCTGGAGGATTCCCTGCGTACCGATGTAGATCCACGAACCGGCCGTCATCTGGCCGAACATCGTCAGCCCCTCCGCCTCGAGTCGCCGGAACTCGTCCCACGTTGCCCATCGGGGCACGAGCAGCGAGTTCGCGATCAGCACGCGCGGCGCGCCCGGGTGCGTCCGGAAGACGCCCACCGGCTTGCCCGACTGCACGAGCAACGTCTCGTCGTCGCGGAGCCGTAGCAGCGTTCCAACGATCGCGCGGAGAGCGGCGTGAGAGCGGGCCGCCCTGCCCGAGCCGCCGTAGACGACGAGCTCCTCGGGATGCTCGGCCACCTCCGGGTCGAGATTGTTGAGCAGCATCCGCAGCGGCGCCTCGGTCTGCCAGGAGCCGGCATTCAGCTTGCTGCCCCGCGGTGCCCGGATCGCCGAGAGGTCGCCGCACAGCGCCTCGACTCTCCCCGCCAGCTCGTCCGTCATCGTCCTCTCCCGTGTCCGTTGCCATTGCCCGAGCCGGTGGCGCTGCGGCCACCGCCACCACCACTGCCGTTCGCTCCCGCTGTACCTGCGCCGCCGACCACCCCATCCGCGGCCGCCGCTGCCGCAGCATGCTCCTTGATCCGCACGCTGAACCGCCACCAGCTCCACCCCGTCGCGAGCACGAAGAAGATCGCGGCGGCCGCGATTGCCTTGAGTGGATTGCCGCCGGTCAGCAACGCAACGACGACGAGCACGACCGCCATGAACCCGTAGACGAGCGCGGTGTCGCGGTAGGGGTGCGCGGGAATCGGCCTCCTGTCGCTCCGGCGCGCCCGTCTCGAGCCGATCACGCGAGCACCCCACACGCGCTCTCGACGGCGGCGACGAGGCTGCCGTCCCGCACGGCTGCGGCGACCCGTTCGATGTCCGCAGCGAGCGACCGGTCCTCCCGCAGGCGCTCCGAGAGCGTCCGTACGTGGGCGCGAGCAGCAGCAACACCGCGGCCGGGCTCGAGCGGAGCCAGGAACTCGACCGCCTGCGCCCCGCAGATGAGCTCGATCGCCAGCGAGCGCTCCGCGTTCGCGACCACCTGCAACGCCTTCAGACCCGCCGCATTGCCCATCGAGACATGGTCCTCCTGGGCCGCGCTCGTCGGAATCGAGTCGACGCTCGCCGGATGGGCGAGCACCTTGTTCTCAGATACGAGCGCCGCGGACACATACTGAAGGATCATCATCCCCGAGTTGATCCCACCCTCACGGGTGAGGAACGCCGGCAGCCCGTCCGACAGCGAGGGATTGACCATCCGCTCGACGCGCCGCTCCGAGATGTTCGCGAGCTCCGCGGCCGCGATCGCGAGCGCATCGAGCGCAAATGCCACGGGCTGCCCGTGGAAGTTGCCGTTCGAGACGATCTCCCGCTCGCCGAGGAGTACAAGCGGATTGTCAGTCGCCGCGTTGAGCTCGACCTCGACCGTCCGCGCGACGTAGTCGAGCAGGTCGCGGCTGGCACCGTGTACCTGTGCTGCGCATCGCAGGGAGTACGCATCCTGCACCTTGTCGCACCATCGGTGCGACTCGAGGATCGCCGAGCCCTGGAGCAGCAACCGGACGTTGGCGGCCGCGCTCACCTGCCCGGGGTGAGGCCTCGCGGCGTGGATGGCTGGATGGAAGCTCGTGAGCGAGCCCTGCAGCGCTTCCAGCGAGATGGCGCAGGCGACATCGGCCGCTCGGGCGAGGCGGCGCGCCCGGACGAGCGCCAGTGCCGCCATCGTGCACATGAACTGGGTGCCGTTGATGAGCGACAGCCCCTCCTTCGCCTTCAGGGTCACCGGCGTGAGTCCCACCGCCGCCAGCGCCTCGCCGCCGGGCAGCCGCTTCCCGCCGACATACGCCTCACCCTCTCCGACGAGCGGCAGCGCCAGATGGGCGAGCGGCGCCAGATCGCCGCTCGCACCGACCGAGCCCCGCGCCGGGACATGGGGAACGACGCCGCTGCGCAGCACGGCCAGGAGCAGCTCGACGGTGTCGACGCGCGCCCCCGAGTAGCCCTTCGCGATCGTGTTCGCACGCAGGAGCATCGCTCCCCGCACCACATCGTCGGGATATGCCTCACCGACTCCGCAGGCGTGGCTACGGAGCAGACGGAGCTGTAGTTCCTCGGCCCGATCGTCGGGGATCGACTCCGAGACGAAGCGGCCGAAGCCGGTGTTGACGCCATAGGTGTGCTCGCCGCGCAGCTCTTCGAGGAGGCCACGAGAGCGCCTCATCCGCTCGATCGCGGAGTCGGCCAGCACCGCGGGCCGTCCTTCGACAGCGACGTCCCACACGTCGTCGATCGCAAGGTCGTCCCCGGTCAGCGATACGGCGTCGGTCGCCACGGTCAGCGAGTCTACGCCTCGGCTCTCAGCCGGCGAGTCCCGAGATGCTGCGCTCGAGCACGCGGTCGTCGGGAAGGCCCGTCAGTCCGAGCAGGGCAGGATCGGCGACGGCGGCCTCGGGTAGCAGGCCGACGAGCTCGCTCGCCCCCACCCCCACGCCCCGCTCGGCGGCAAGCTCGTGGATCCGCTCGACAACGGCGAGGAGCGGTGTGGCAGAGATGTCGATCACGTTGACGGAAACCTGGATGCGGCCGGTCTGGGGCAGCACGAGCCCGAGCGCCTGGACACCCGCCAGGCCACCGCTCGAGGCACGCGTCGCGGCGGCAATCGCCTGCGCGTCCGCGAGTGTCGCGTCGACGAGCTCGACGTTGAAGGCGATCAGGAGCGACCGGGCGCCGACGAGCACACCCCCTGCCCGGGGATCGAGCCGGGACGGCCCGAAGTCCGGCACAAGCTCACCCACGTCGATGCGGCGCTGCAGCTCCGCCGGGCCACCGCGGCGGAAGAACGCCGGCCGGACGCCGCCGGCGCTCGCGCCGTACAGAAAGACAGGGAGATCCAGTTCGGCACCGACCCGGGCACCGACGACACGCGCGACGCGGAGTGCGCGCTCCATCCCGGATCCTGGCAACGGCACGATCGGGACGACGTCGGCGGCACCGATGCGCGGATGGATGCCGTCGTGCTCGCGGAGGTCGATCAGGCCGGCTGCCGTCGCGATCCCGTCGAAGAGCGCGTCTGCGATGACCGCCTCGTCGGCGACGAGCGTGTAGACGGAGCGGTGGTGGTCGACGTCGGAATGGACGTCAAGGACGTGGCCCCGACGGGCAAAGGCCTGCCCGACCGCCGCGATCACCGCGAGGTCACGTCCCTCCGACACGTTCGGCACGGACTCGAGCAGCGTCACACCACTACTCTACGGACAGCCGTGAGAGTGTCCGCATGACCGCGAGCCCGCCGGCCGTCGCCGTCACCCCCGACCGCCGCTACCGGTCGATCCAGAGTCTGCAGCGTGACCTCGCCCTCTGCCGCCGGTGCGCCGAGGCCGGCTACCCGATCGAGTCCGCCCCCGTCGTGCACGGCTCACCGCGGAACCGCGCGTACCTCTTCGGGCTCGCCCCCGGCATCGTGGAAGGCGCCGAGGGGGCTCCGTGGCGCGGCCGAGCGGGCACGACGCTACGCCGCTGGCTCGAGATGGACGAGGCGGAGTTCTATACGACCTTCTACTGCGCCTCGGTGACCCGCTGCTATCCGGGACGCACCGGTGGCCGCGGCGACCGGACGCCGACGCCCGCCGAGCAGCGGCTGTGTGCTCCGTGGCGTGTGGAGGAACTCCGCCTCCTGCGGCCACGATTGGTCGTCACGATCGGGGGCCTCGCCGCACGCTGGCTGCTCGGGGCGCGCACCCTGACCGAGTGCATCGGCAAGAGCTACGTCCTCGACGGCGCGGTCGCAATCCCACTCCCCCACCCCTCCGGGGCGAGCGCCTGGCTGAACGAACCGGTCAACCGCAAGCGGCTCGGCAAAGCGTTGGCCCACGTGCGCCGCGAGCTCACACGGCTGGACGAGGCGTAGTCGTCGTGGCTCGCGACGAGCACGCCGTGGCCGGGATCGATGTCGCACACCTGGAGCGAATCGTGGGGCGTCTGCTCGAGTACGAACCGCAGTCGAGCGCGGTCCTCGTCACGGGCAGCTTCGCGAAGGGAACCGCGGCCACCGGCAGCGACCTCGACCTGACGGCGATCACGGCTCACCCCCGAACCGGGTACCGCACCTGGTTCGAGGACACAGGCGAAGGGCTGCCGCTCCACGTGTCGGCCGGCGCGATGACGATCGCCGCATGGGTCGCCGACGGCACCACGCCTGCCAGCTGGTCGCTCGGTCTGCCCGCGCAGACGACGGCCCGGTACGTCCTCTCCGACGCGGCAACGCGGGCCGTGCTGGGCGTCGATCCTTCGCTGTGCCACCCGGCCGCCGGACCCGAGCTGGAGGACTTCGTCGACTTCGTCCTCAAGGCCAAGCGCACGGCAGGGCGCGGCGACGAGCGCGGCACGCGCTGGCTCGCGAGGGAGGCTGCCCTGCTCGCGCCCACGCTCCTGATCCCGCTCAACGACTCGCCTGTCGTGCACGACCGCCTGGAGGCACTCGAGCTCGCGCTCTCGCTGCCGATCTCACCCGACGGTTACGCGGACGACCTGGCGATCTGCCTCGGCCTCCGGGTGGCGGTCCGGTCGGACGTGGATGCGGCGGTAGCTCGACTCGGCCGCAACATGCTCGCGTTCCTCCGCCGGCATGACGTCACCGTCGATCCGCAACCCGACCTCTCGCGGTACCTCGCCGACGGCACGCTCGAGCGCCACCTCGCCCAGCTCGACTGAACGATTGCTCTGCCGACCGTGTGCGAGGATGCGGCCGTGACCGACCGAGCGGACGACACGCGAGCCGGCCGCCCCCTCGATCCCGAGATCGAGCAGAGAATCGAGGAGCCGATCTCGCCCGAGGCGATCCGTGAGACCCGGTTGACGCCGTCTCAGGCGATCGAGGGCATGCGGATCCGGCTCCCAGACCGGGGTAACCGCAAGCTCCGGCGCGTCCTCGACCGCGCCAACGCCGACCCACAGTTGAAGGCGTGGTGGCACGTCTCGAACGTGAATGCCGTCGCCCGGCTGCAGATCAACGACCACTCCTGGGTGCACATCCAGATCGTCGCCAACATCGCCCTCAAGCTTCTGCGCCAGCTGACCAAGCACGGGGTCGAGCCGTCTGCGGTACGCGACTATGGGTTCGCGAGCGAGGACGCCGAGGTGATCGTCGTCCTCGCCGCGCTCACGCACTGCGTCGGCATGTCCGTGCACCGGCGCGGCCACGAGGACTTCAGCCTCTTTCTCTCGGAGCCGAAGCTGCGGGGGCTGCTCGAGGGCGTCTACGACGAGCCCGAGCGGACCGTGGTCGTCTCGGAGGTGCTCCAGGCGATCACGAGCCACCGCTCCGACGGCGAGCCGCTCGCGCTCGAGGCGGGGATCCTGCGGGTCGCCGACGCGCTCGACATGGCCAAGGGGCGCTCGCGGATCCCGTTCGAGGCCGGCTCCGTTTCGATGCACTCGCTCTCGGCCGCAGCGATCGACGAGGTCACGATCGGCGACGGGGCCGAGAAGCCGGTCAAGATCGAGATCGTGATGAACAACTCCTCCGGCCTGTTCCAGGTCGACGGTCTCCTCAAGGCGAAGCTGCGAGGATCGGGCCTCGAGCCCTACGTGGAGGTGATCGCGCACATCGACACCGAGAACGAGAAGCGACTCGTCTCGATGTACCGCCTCGAGAGCTGAACCCGGATCCGGGAGCGCCGGTCGGGAAGGCCGGTGCTACCATCCGCCGCGAGCCCTGCGGGATCGTCTAATGGTAGGACGCCGGATTCTGGCTCCGGAAGTTGGGGTTCGAGTCCCTGTCCCGCAGCCTCGATCTTCGAAGCTCCTGCCGCCGCGGGGACTCTGACGTTCCCCGCGCTCGAGATCGAGCCCTCCTGGTACGCCAGCTGCACGTGAGACGTCCCCGATGCGTTCCGCTGTGTTCGACCGCCGGACAACGCTCGTAACAGGAGAATTGGAGCGTTTTGTAAGGTCGTGCAGCGGGTCTTCCGACGTGTTCGCTACCGTTGTGCGACGGAAAGACACGAACGGCCGCCGTTCCAGTGCGGTCCGTGAGCCCTGTCCCCGAGATGGAGGTCACATCCTGAAAGCCCTGATTACGGGCGTCTGCGCCCTGTTGCTGCTGGTTCTGCCGGCCGCCGCCGAGTCGCAGACGGATACCCAGCTGAACGTGCAGTTGAGACACCACCTGCAGGTGATGAAGAAGGACCAGCAGGTGCTCCGGTTTCTGAACCGCCACCGCTGGTTGCTCTCAGATCCGCGCTTTGCAGCCAACGCGAGGCACCAGCTCCGGGTCCATACGGCCAGCCTCGCGGCCATGAAGAAGGCAGCCGCCGTGGCGGAGACCGCACTCGCGAAGCGCGCGAAGGCCCGTCACCTGGCCGCGCTGCGCGCAGCCACCCCGCGCGTTGCCATCTGCAACGTCTTCGGCAAGTACTGCGCCGAGGCGCTCCAGGTGTCACGCTGCGAGTCGGGCCTCACTACGACCGCCCAGAACGGCCAGTATCTCGGCCTCTTCCAGATGGGCTCGAGCGCCCGGCAGCTCTACGGCCACGGCACCTCTGCGATCGCACAGGCACGCGCCGCACACCGCTACTTCGTCGCCTCCGGGCACGAGTGGGGTCCGTGGTCCTGCAAGCCCTGGAGCTGAACGCCTCCCGCCACGATTCGTGTGCAAACTGCGGGACCCGGCGGCTGTGCCGGGTTCCCGCAGGGCCGCGAACCTGGTAGGTGTCCTTCCGTGGCATGGCTGCGGAGGGATCGCGATCTGCGGCCGCTGGACGAGGCGGCCGCCTACGCGCGCTGCCATGGCGACCGCGACGACTCGGTGCGGATCGTGAAGCTGCCGCCGCGCCGGGCCCGCTACGACTCGTTGCTCGCAACCGGCGAGGACATCCGCCGCAGCCTCGAGAGCCGGATCGACGCGCGCGACAGCGAACCGTCGGCCGGCACGCTCACTCCGCAGTAGGCGCGCCCGGATTCGCTACACTCCCTCGCCGCACGGCCCATTCGTCTAGTGGCCCAGGACACCGCCCTCTCACGGCGGCGGCACGGGTTCGAATCCCGTATGGGCCTTTCTACCGAAATCTGACCCACGTTCTTGGCTTGGATACGTGGGTCAGACGTGCCGGGATGCCCCCAAAGCGCATGTGGTGCATACCTCGGTGATACCACGGCGTGTTGTCAGTGGAGTACAGCCTCTGCCGTGACGTCCGCCTGGAGTCAGGCCGGGTTGATGCTGGGTCGTCTGGCGGCGTGCTGCGGTGCGGGTTTCGAGGCGGGTGCTTCGATGAGGGCGACGAGTTCCTTGAGGGCGTCGAGTTCGGCACGGAGCGCGCGGCGGCCGGCCGTGGTGATGCTGACCCAGGTTCGCGGACGTGTGCCGGTGGTGTCTTTGCGCAGCTTGATGAGTCCGGCCTGGTCGAGGGTCTGGAGGTGGCGGCCCAGGTTGCCGTCTGTCGTGTCGAGCGCCTGCTTGAGTTGGGTGAAGTCGGCGCGATCGACACCCGAGAGAAGGGCGAGAATGCCGAGCCTGATTCGCTGGTGGACGTCGTCGTCGAGGCGGTTCGTGGGGAATGTCATGCGGCTCGCTCCCGTCGCAGCTGGGCAAGGCCGGCGGCAGCAAGGATGAGCGCGTATGCGACCTCGGTGGTCGCGACCCGATCGTCGCCGGTAGCGAGCGGGACAACGGCCAGCGTCGCGCATAGACAGGCGATTCCGACGGCCGCGAGCACGACGTTTCGGCTCGCCGCGGCGAAGACGAGAAAGAAGCTGGCGATGACGAGCAGCGGGCCGACGGTGTCGATCAGCCCGGAGTCCACGAGGAAGCCCAGGTGGGAGACCGCTGCGCCGGCGAGAAGCGTCAGGGCGGCGGCCGTTGCCAGCAGCTTGCGGTCGATGAAGAGTCCGTCAGCCTCGTCGCGTCGTCGGTAGTGGCGCCGTGAGAGCACGACCACGGCCAGCAGACCGATCGCGAAGTACGGGCCGAGATGGTTGCGATGGACCGTGACCGCTGCCATTGCACCACCGAGGAACACCACGGCGAGCAGCAGAAGCGGGTACCAGACGGAAGCCTGCCGGCGGCGGCCCGTCGCGCCGAGCCGACCTATCTCGGCGAGGGTTCTCTGTGCCTGCGAAATCTCCACCACGGGCGCCCTCCACTTGACCACTCTGTAAGGCAGAGTATATATACTCTGCACTGCAGAGTAAAACGGCAGGACCGATCGGAGGCACCTTGAGCGAAGCTGTAAGGCAGACGGAGAGGATCACCGGGATCGCGGGACTTTCGGTCGTGGCCCTAGCGATCCCGGCGATCATCACCGAGGCCGTCGGCCCTGAGCCGACCAAGTCCGCAGCCGAGATCGCCGCCAAGTTCGTCTCTGCCCGGACCGACGTGCTGGTCTCGAGCGTCCTGCTGCTCTGCCTGGCGATCGCGTTTCTGGTCTTCATCGTCGGCATCGCCGATGTCTCTCGGCGAGGCACCGAAGAGAGCCTTTCGATCAGCCTCGCACGCTCGTCGGGAGTCCTCGGCGTTGGCGTGCTCGTCGTCTACACCGCGATCTTCGCGTCCCTGGCCGCGTTCATCCACCAGGTAACCGATCAGGAGATCGTCTACGCGATCTTCCGTTCCGACTACGCAATCGACTCCTCAGCCGACCTGTTCCTCGGCCTGTTTGTCGCCACGATCTCCGCCCCGCTCGCCCACGCCGGGCTGGCAGGTCGCTGGTTCACCCGCTTCGCAGTGCTTACCGGCGCGATCTACGCCCTCGGCTCAGTGTCGATCACCTCGCCAGACGCCGGAGTCTTCGGAGCGTTCGAAGTCATCGGAACCATCCTCCTCCTCGCCTGGGTCACGATTACCAGCATCCGGCTGCTCAGAGCCCGAGACGAGGCCGCGCACCACAGCCCGACCTAGACCAGTTCAGCCGTCTGTGAAGGCAGCTCCGATGGTCTAGGGTGCGCACGTGGACGCAGACCTGATCGGTCTTCGCAATCGGACGTATGCGGCGTTCGTCGAGCTCGGCCGCGCACCGCGCCCCGACGAGATCGGCGAGGAGGGCGAGATCCTCGAGGGTTGGCGGCTGCTGCACGACGCCCACGCACTCGTGCTCGAGCCCGACTCGGATGCGATCAGGATGGCCCATCCGTTCTCGGCCGTTCCGACCCCGTACCGCGTCTATGCGAACGAGCGCTGGTGGTACGCGAACTGTGCCTGGGACGCATTCGGGATTCCCGCCGCGCTCGGCGTCGACGGGAGGTTCGAGTCCGTCTGCCCCGACTGTGATGCGCGTTACGCCGTCGAGGTGCGCGACAGGCGATCAGACCCATCCGACCTGCTGTTCCACGTGCTCGTGCCGGCCGCACAGTGGTGGGACGACATCGTCTTCACCTGAACCACGATGCATCTCTTCCGGTCGGAGGAGCACCTCGAACGCTGGCTCGGAGCCCGCCGACCTGGCCAGACGATCCCCGTCCAGCTCCTCTGCGATCTCGCCCACGCGTGGTGGAGTGACCGCCTCGATCCCGACTGGTCGCCTCGCAGTCGCGACGAGAGTCAGGCGATCCTGGATCGTCTCGGCCTGACCGACCCGTTCTGGGCGCTTCCCTCGTGATCCACGGGGCGCTACCCGCCGACACGGGACCGTAATCCCCGCCGCGAGCGGCTGCCACGCCGGATCACTCGGACGAGGGCTGGCGCCCATGCCGGGCACCCGTACGGTGAGCGAGTCGGCGTCTGCGGTGTCCGACGCGGGAGGTCAGGTGGTGCTCGGAACGGAAACCGGGCACCCCGACCTCGAAGCAGCCACCGAGGAGAGGGAGGCCGTGCTCGGAATCGTGCTCACCGTCATTCTGCTCGTCATCTGTGGCCTGCCACTCCTTGCCGGATACACCGCACGCCGCCTCTAGCACGGCCGCTCGGCTACCCGGCAGACCCCTCGACGCCCGCTCCTAGACTGCGGCGGTGGACAGACGCCCGCATCCGCTTCCGACCGTCGTCTGCTGCCCCGACAAATTCCGGGGGAGCCTCTCTGCAGCGGAGGCGGCGGCTGCCCTCGCAGAAGGCGCGCGACGAGCCGGCGCGACGGCCGTCGAGTTGCCCCTTGCAGACGGAGGCGAAGGGACGCTCGCCGTGCTCTGCCCCCACTCCCACGAACGCCGCCAGACACGCGTCCGGGGGCCCCTCGGCGAGCAGGTCGAAGCGGAATGGGGACTACGCGACGACGGCACCGCAGTCGTCGAGATGGCCCGGGCGAGTGGGCTCGCGCTCCTTGGAGAGGCGCGCGACGTACTCGCAGCATCGACCTCCGGCACGGGGCAGCTGATTCGCGCCGCGATCGCCGCCGGAGCCGATCGGGTCATAGTGGGCGTCGGCGGCTCGGCCACGGTCGACGGCGGCCTCGGGGCGATCGAGGCCCTCGACGGTGACCTCCGCGGTACGCCGGTGCTCGTCGCCTGCGACGTCCAGACGACGTTCGTCGAGGCCGCTCGACTCTTCGGGCCCCAGAAGGGAGCCGACGAGGCGGACATCCTCGTGCTCGAGGATCGGCTGCGTGCCCTGGCCGAGCGGTATCGCAGAGAACACCACGTGGACGTCGCATCGCTCCCGGGCGCCGGGGCGGCCGGTGGGCTCGCCGGGGGGCTCGCGGCCCTCGGAGCCACACTCGTCCCGGGTGCGGCGCTCGTGGCGGAGGCGGCCGGGCTCGACGAGGCGCTTGCCCACGCGGACGCCGCGCTCACCGGCGAGGGCAAGCTCGACCGCACCTCGCTCGAGGGCAAGGTCGTAGCGCACGTGATCGAGCATGCCCATCGGGTGGGGATCCCCGTCGGTGCCGTCGCAGGGGCGATCGAGCAGGGACTCCTCGGGAAGGACGTGCCGACGGCGGCGCTCCTGGAGCTCGCACCCGACCCGGAAACGGCGTTCGGCGACGCCGCCGCGCTTGCGACGACGGCAGCCGAGAGCGTCGTCGCACGCCTGCTCGGTCCCTGACGCTTCGGGCACCCGAGTCGCTACGATCGCGGCCCGTAGCGATGGCCGACGATCCTGACGATCTCTTCCCCTCGGGCGCGACGACGCGCCGGGGGCTCCTGACCGCCTTCGGGCGCCGCGCAGCCCAGTCGCTGCCCGACGTTCCCGGGATTCCCGAGCCCGCCGCGCCACGGCCCGCGGCCGAGGATCTGTTCTTCGACGAGGAGCCTCCGGACCGGGTGGAGCCGATTCTCGCTGACGACGATCTCGTCACCGACGTGAAGGCATCGGTCGAGGAGACCGGGATGCACATCTGGTGGCTCGGCCAGAGCGGCTTCCTCGTCCAGATCGCGGGTGAGTCGATTCTCGTGGATCCGTTTCTGGCCGACGCGCCCGTCGAACGCGACTCGGGCTCGAAGCGGATCATGCCGCGCGTCGTCGATCCGGCCCTCCTCTCGTTCGTGGAGGTCGTCGCCTGCAGCAACGGCCGCACCGACCATCTCGACCCCGAGACGCTCCCCGCCGTCCTCGCGGAGAACGCCTTCTTCGTCTGCGCCGCGGGCCTCGCCGATCGCGCCCACGATCGCTCCGGCCGCACTCCCGATGCGCTCCTCGCCACGGGTGACTCGGTCGACAGCGGCGGCTTCCTGATCCACGCCGTCCCGGCCTACCACGACGACCTGCCGGAGACGGTCGGTTTCGTGGTGCGCAACGGCGCCTACGCGCTCTACTTCGCCGGCTGCACGCGCCGCGTGCAGGGCATGGCGGAAACCGTCGCACCGTTCGGCGTCGACGCGGCGATCGTCCCGATCACGGGACTCAACGGAATCATGAACGGAGCCGACGCAGCACGGCTCGCGTACGAGTCTGGTGCGCAGATCGCGATCCCCTGCCACTACGAGATGTTCCGCGACGACACCGCCGGCGTCTCGCGCTTCGTCGCCGAATGCGTCCGGATCGGACAGGAGTACCGGCTGCCCGGCGCGGGTGAGCGGACGACGATCGACTACGGCTTCTAGGAAGCCTCGCTACCGCGCCGTCCAGCCGAAGTCCATCACGACGGGTGCACCGGTGAATGCCTTGCCCCCGGGCCCGAGCAGGAAGGCAGCGGTCTCGGCGACATCGGAAGGCTCGAGTAACTCCTTCACGGCCTGCGGCGCGAGGAGAATCTCGCGTAACGCCTCCTCCGGCGCGATCCCACGCTGCTGCGCGTGCGCCTCGATCTGCCGCTCGACGAGCGGCGTCCGCACGTAGGAGGGGCAGAGCGCGGTCGCCCGGATCCCGTCGTCTGCACCCTCGAGCGCGAGCGTCTTGACGAGTCCCATCACCCCGTGCTTCGCGGCGACGTAGCCGGCCTTGTACGGGGAGGCGACGAGGCCGTGCACGGAGGCGACGACGAGGATCCGCCCCTCGCCGCTCGCTCGCAGATGCGGCCATGCGTAGCGCGAGAGCAGGAACGGGCTCGTCAGGAGCACGGCGACGAGCGCATCCCAGCGGTCCTCGTCGAACTCCTCGACGCTCGAGACGTGCTGGAAGCCGGCGTTCGCGACGAGCGCATCGAGGCGCCCGAAGCAGTCGACCGCTGCGTCGACTGCGGCGCGGTTGCCCTCACGAGTCGTGAGGTCGGCGGCGAACGGCACCCCGGGGACGGAGGCGTCCGGCTCGAGATCGACGGCGAGAACCTGCCAGCCGTCGTTCGTCAGCCGCTCCGCGATGGCACGACCGATGCCGCTCGCGGCTCCGGTGACGAGGGCACCCGGCCGGGTCACGGGCCGCCGCGCACGTAGATCACCTGGCCGCTCACGTACGCCGCATCCTCCGAGCAGAGGAACGCGATCACTGAGGCGACGTCGTCGGGCTGACCGACGCGCCGCAGCGGTGTCTGCTCCGAGACCGTCCGCATGAAGTCCTCGAACGGAACCCCGAGCCGGTCGGCCGTCTGCTGCGTCATCGCGGTCGCGATGAAGCCCGGCGCCACGCAGTTGACTCTGACCCCGAACTGTCCGAGCTCGATCGAGAGGGTCCTGGCGAGACCCTGGAGGCCGGCTTTCGCCGCCGAGTAGTTCGCCTGGCCACGGTTACCGAGGGCAGAGGTGGACGAGATCAGCACCATCGCACCGCTCCTCTGCGCCACCATCAGCTTCTGCGCCGCCTGGGCCGCGAGGAACGCCCCCCGTAGGTGCGTCGCGATCACCGACTCCCAGTCGTCGTCGGTCAGCTTGTGGAGCAGGTTGTCCCGGATGATCCCGGCGCAGCTGACGAGGATGTCGAGCCGGCCGTTCGGTGCAGCGGCTGCCTCCACTGCGGCCTCCACGTCTGCCCGCACGGTGACGTCACAGCCGACGGCACGGCCGCCGATCGCGGCGGCGGTCTCCTCGGCCGCCGCGACGTCGAAGTCCGCGACAACGACGTCGGCGCCCTCGGCAGCAAGCCGGGCGGCCGTAGCGGCGCCGATTCCACGGGCGCCGCCCGTAATCAACGCCGTGCGGCCCGCGAAGCGATCGCTCATCGCTCCATCCTAAGGAAGTCCGCGATCGCCTCCACGAGGAGCCGCGCTCCCGATCCGAAGGCGAATGTGATGTGGTTCCCGACGCCGTCGACGAGCCGGCCGTCGGGAAGCAGCGCCACCGTCCGCTCTGCGTCGGCACGCGAGAGCAGCGGTGGTGCGCCTGGCTGTCCGTAGCTCGCGGGAGCTCGCAGGAGGAGGAGCGGCTGCTGGATCCGGGTAACGAGCCCAGGCCAGTCGACCTTCAGCGTTCCCTCGACGGCGGCCCGGATGTGCTCCGGCTGCGAGCGAGCCTGGACGGTCCCATCGGCACGGATCCGGACGTCGGCACGGAAGTAGGACTCGAGATCGGCGTCCCAGCCGCCCTCGGCGAAGTACGGCATCGTCCGCACGATTGCGAGATACTCGTCCACCGAGCCGTAGACGTGGCCCAGACGGTCGAGTGCCGGCTGGATCTGGGCGAGGACGGTCCGGTCGGTCTGGGCGGGCGCGTCCAGTACCACACACCGCTCGACGCGCTCGGAGTGGTGGACCGCAAGCCAGTAGGTGAGCAGGCCGCCGAAGGAATGACCACCCATCACGACCTGCTCCAGATCGAGGGCGTCGAGGACGCCGACCACGTCGGCCGCGTGGTCGCTCATCGCGTAGCCGGACGCAGGCTGGTCGCTCTCTCCGCGTCCGCGCAGGTCGATCGCCACGATGCGCGCCACCTCGCCGAGCCCAGCACGCATCAGCCCGTGGAAGGAGCGCACGTTCGCAGTCAACCCCGGCGTGAGGACGAGCACCGGCCCCTCGCCGCCGTGGTCGACCACGTTCAGCTCGATCCCGTTCGTCGGGATCCGGCGCTCGCTCACGGAGTCGCCCGGCCCCACCGCACGACCGTCGCCGACCAGGTGTACCCGGTCCCGGCAGCGAGGAGCAGCACGACGTCGCCTGCCACCACCCTGCCCTCGCGCACCGCGCGATCGAGCCCGAGCAGGGAGTCGACGCCGCTCATGTGCCCGGTGTCGTCGAGGTACACGGCCTGCTCCGGAACCTTCCCGAGCTCACGGAGCAGCGCCTCGTGCATGGAGCGCTTCGTGTGCAGCGGACAGACGAAGTCGATCTCGGCAAGGGCCAGCCCCGATCGTTCTACGGCGCCACGCGCAGCCGCGACGAAGTTCGGCAGAGACTCCTCGTCGAGGCCGTCCTTCATCTCGGCCGGGCTCTGGACGTCGAGGAACCGGTAGCCGTCCGGCGCGATCGACCCCCCACCGGGGACCTTCACCTGCAGCGAGTAGGCACCGTTCGTGATCGCGTGCGAGCCCAGCACGAGGTTGGCGCCCGCGTCCCCGACCAGGAGCCCCGCGACCGCACCGTCCCCGAAGTTGAACATGAAACGGGAGCGCTCGTTGCCGTAGTCGAGCAGGTACGACTCGCGGCAGGCGGCGACGGTGAGGATCGTCCGCAGCTCGGGCTCTGCACGAAGCATGTCACGGGCGATCCGGAGTGCCATCGGCGTCCCGTGCGAGACGTTGTCGTACTCGACTGCGAAGGCCTTGACGGCGCCGAGCCGGTGTGCGATATGCGGCGCCGCCTGCCAGACGCCGTGGTCGCGCCACATGGAGCCGAAGTACATGACGACGTCGACCTCCGCGGGATCGACGCCGCACTCGGAGAGCAGGCGTTCGGCGGCCTTTACGGAGAGGTCGCTCGCATGCTCGTCCGGCGCGGCGATGTGCTTGCCGCGGAGGCCAAACTTGTCCACGATCACCCGCTCGGGGATCCCGGAGGCTGCCGCCACCTCGGCAGCGGTCATCCACCGCTCCGGCAGATACGAAGCGGTTCCGAGCAGGCCGACCGGCCTCACTGCTTCGCCTCGAGGAGGCAGCGGATGATCCGCGCCAGCTCGGCCGAGACGTGGTCGGGGAGGCCGTCTCCGTCGCCCCAGAGGATCCAGCGCATGCCGACGAGCTCGCCCACCCCCATCAGCGCGTACGAGGTGACCTCCGCGTCGATCTGCCCGATCTCCCCCGCCTCCATCGCGGCTTTCAGCGCCGCCACGTAGCCCTCGGAGACGCGGCTGTAGTGGTACTCGAGCATCTCCGGGGCGACGAACTCGGACTGCCGGATGATGCGGTACAGGGCCGGATGATCGGAGGTGAAGCGGAAGAACGCCAGGAAGCCGAGGATCTCCGACTCGAGCCGCGTGGCGCCCTTCGCAGCGCCCTCGCTCATCGCATGCCGGACGCGGCGGTTCAGGTCGAGCATCAGCTCGACGAAGATCGCGCGCTTCGAGTCGAAGTAGAGGTAGAAGGTGCCCGGTGCGACGCCGGCCGCATCTGCCACCTTCACGATCGACGCCTCGTGGTAGCCGAGCTCGCCGAACACCGCCTCGGCCGCATCGAGCAGCCGCCGCCGCGTCTCGAGCCCCTTACGGGAGAGCGGCCGGCCCTCGACGTTGCGGATCACCTCGGTCATGCGTCTGCTCTCAGCTCGGACTTCTGGAGCTTGCCGATCGAATTGCGAGGCAGTTTCTCGACGAAGACGAACGACTTCGGCACCTTGAAGCGGGCGAGCCTGGCGGCGCAGTGCGCCTGCAGCTCGTCCGCCGCAACGGCTGTCGTGGCGACGACGAACGCAGCGCCCACCTCGCCGAAGCGCTCGTCGGGAACGCCCACGACCGCGGCGTCGGCCACGGCGGGATGCTCGTGGAGCACCGCCTCGATCTCCGCCGGATACACGTTCTCTCCGCCCGAGACGATCATGTCCTTGAGCCGGCCGAGGATGCGATAGTCCCCCTCGTCGTCGCGCTCGGCGAGGTCGCCCGTGAGGAGCCAGCCGTCGCGGAAGGCGGCCGCCGTCGCCTCCTCGTCACCCCAGTAGCCGGCGAAGACGTTGGGGCCGCGTACGAGCAGCTCGCCCTCCGGCGACAGGTCACAGATGACGTAGGGGTAGGGCTTCCCCGCGAAGCCGGCCTTCCGGCGCGCGTCCTCGGGTGCAAGACAGAGCACGTTCGGAGCCGCCTCGGTGAGCCCGTAGCCCTGAACGATGTGGACGTCGCGCGCAGCCCACGTGTCGAGCAGCGTCTCCGGCATCGGGGCGCCACCGACGACGGCGAGCCGGAGCGTGCGCAGATCCGCCTCGGCGAAGCGTTCCTCCTGCGACATGAAGAGGTAGTTGGCCGGCACCCCCATCATCGTCGTGATCCCCGCCCTTTCGACGAGATCGAGGGCGCGGCCCGGGTCGAACCCGCGCTCGAGCACGACCCTCGCTCCCTTCCACCAGGCGAGAATCGACTGCACATTCCAACCGCCGCAGTGGAACTGCGGCAGCACCTGGAGGACGACGTCTTCGGGGCGCAGGCCGGTCGCGAGGTCGAAAGAGAGGTTCGTCCAGAAACAGTTGGCGTGGGTGAGCAACGCACCCTTGGGCTTGCCGGTCGTTCCCGAGGTGTAGATGAGGAACAGCGGGTCGTCGTCGGCGGCCCCCGGGCGTTCGCCGGCAGCTCCTTCGACGAGCGAGAGCGCCGGCCGCGCCGTGGCGAGCTCGAGCGCCGCCTCGCCGAGCTCCCGATACTCGGGCTCGATCAGGAACGCCGTCGGGTTTGCATCGTCGAGCTGGTAGGCGATCTCGGGCGGGGCGAGCCGCCACGAGATCGGATGCAGGATCGCGCCGGCCTTCGCACAGGCGAACATCAATGCCACCTGCTCGCCGGAGTTTCCGGTCAAGGTGGAGACGCGCTCGCCGTGTGAGAGGCTGCGGCTGAGCTCGTCCGAGCGCGCCTCGAGCTCTGCGTAGGTCCAGCTCCTGTCGCGCTCCTCGATCGCAACCCGCTCGGGGGTGATCCTGGCCCGATCGCGGAGGATCGTGTCGATCGTGTGCTCGTTCATCGCAGGAAGTCGCCGATGATGCGGAGGGACTCTTCCGGACGCTCCCAGAAGAAGAGATGACCGGCACCTGCGAGCAGCTCGACCCTGGCCCCCGGGATCGTCCCTGCCAGCAACGCCGCGTTGCCATGGTCAACGACGTTGTCGGCCGTTCCGGCGACGATCAGCGTCGGCGCTGCGATCGGCGCCTCCACCCCCTGGAACCCGAGTCCGGCAGCGGCCTGCGCCTGCCAGCCCGCCTGATCGGGTGGATTCGCCAACCGGCGCTCGAAGAGGTCGTCCACGAGCGCAGGGGACGGCTCGGCACCGAGGGCGTTCTCGACGAACCGCCGCAGCGCCTCCTCCGGCGGCAGCGCGGGCGCTTCGGCGAAGAGTCGCCGGGTCACCTCCGGCAGCGGCAGGGCGGTCGGGCCTCCTGGCGTCGTACAGCAGAGCACGAGCCGGTCGACGCGGTCCGGTGCGCGCGCCGCGAGCACCTGGGCGATCATGCCGCCGAGGCTCGCACCGACGACATGGGCGCGGCCGACGCCGGCCTCGTCGAGCACCTGCAGGGCGTCGCCCGCCATCTCCGCAGCCGTGTACGGCCCCAGCGGCTTGTCGGAGTCGCCGATGCCGCGGTTGTCGAACGAGATCACGCGGTGTTCTCTCGCGAGTCCCGGCACGATCGGCCCCCAGCCCCAGCGGCCGTAGCCGAGTCCCTGGATCAGGAGAACCGGCGAACCATCGCCGCTCGACTCCCATGCGATCTTCATGCGCCATCCTCCCGCACTGCGGGCTTACGCAGGATCCGGTCGAGCCGGGCTCCCACCTGACCGATGCGCGCCAGGCCGCCCGGGACGAAGAAGACGACGAGGATGAACGCGACGCCGAGGATGAAGAGCGGCTGTTGGAGCGGGACACGCAACACAGACGGGAGCGAGGAGACGGCGTGCGAGGACGAGAGGTCGCCGAGCCGATGGTCGGCGTAGGTGTAGAGGATGCCGCCGATCATCGCACCGAAGCGGGATCCGGTGCCGCCGAGCACCACCATCAACAGCAGGGTGAGCGTGAAGCTCGCCGTCGTGACCTCCGTGTTGGCGCCGCCGAGGAGCAGGAGGTAGACCATCCCGCCTGCGGTCGCGAGTACCGAGGCGAGCACGAACGAGATCAGCTTGTACGTGTACGGCTTCAGACCGAGCATCTGCACCCGCAGCTCGTTCTCGCGGATCGCCTGCCAGACGTGCCCCGGCGATGAGTTCACGGCCCAGCGCACGATCACGAAGACGGCCGCGGCGTAGCCGAGCGCCAGCCAGTAGAGGTACTTCGTGTTGAAGATCCCGACGGCCCAGGACGGGAGCTGGTGGTAGTCGACACCGAAGCCCTCCTCCCCGCCCGTCCAGCCGTAGGGATTCTTCATCACGAGGATCGAGCCCGCCTGTGCGAAGGCGAGCGTCACCATCGCGAACGCGATCCCACCGACCCGCAGCGAGACGGCACCGAGCACGATCGCGAGCAGGAACCCGACGACGGCGGTGAAGAGCACCGACTCCCAGAAGCTCCAGTGCCAGCGCGTCATCGCGATGCCGGCGACGTAGACGCCGACGGCGAAATAGAGCGCATGCCCGAACGAGAGCAGGCCCGTGAAGCCGAAGAGCAGGTCGTAGCTCAACGCCAGCCCTCCGAAGAGGAGGCAGAGCGCAAGCAGTTGCAGCGTGCCGGGTGTGTTGAGGCCGCCGCCGAACAGGTACGGGATGTCGATCGTGAACTTCGGCACGAGCGCCAGGGCGACGAACGCGACGACCGGGATCACGACGACCCGGTTCATGCGAAGCTCCGCGAGAGTCCGCCGGGCCGCACGATCAGGAAGAGGCCGAGCAGGAGCACGACGCTGAGGTCGCCGAGGCCGGAGGAGGCGTAGTAGTTCGCGTACTGCTGGACGAGGCCGACGATGATTGCCGCGGCAGCCGTCCCCCGCAGTGAGCCGAGCCCGCCGATCACGACGACGATGAAGGCGAAGATGACGAGCGAGGTCCCCTGTTGCGGGTCGATCGTGATCGAATGGAGTGCGTAGAGGACGGCCCCGATCCCCGCCGCCAGGCCCCCGATCATGAAGATGAGCGTGAACGACTTGCGAACGTCGATCCCGAGAGCGGTGACCATGGCCCGGTTCTCGACTCCTGCCCGCACGATCAGCCCGTAGCGCGTCCTGCGCAGGAACACCTCGAGCCCGATCAGGACGATCACCGCGGTCACGATCTCGAGCCAGCGGTCGTTCGGGATGTGGGCGCCAAAGATCGTGGTCGTCTCCCCCACCCACT
Organism: uncultured Gaiellales bacterium; assembly: GCA_964581085.1. Lineage (GTDB taxonomy): Bacteria > Actinomycetota > Thermoleophilia > Gaiellales > Gaiellaceae > Gaiella. The sequence continues at coordinate 272,384 of CAZOMP010000002.1, forward strand.
GCGGCGCCAGAACGACCTTGGGGTCGGGACCGAAGATGGCGGTCACGAGTGCCGTCACGGAGAGCGCCACCCCGACGGTGACGAGCACCTGCTCGATGTGGCGGCCGTAAAGAGGGCGGATCAGGACGAGCTCGGTCAGCGCCGCGAACACGACGACGACCACGAGTCCGACGAGCGCGGCGAGCAGGAACCGCGGCAGGATGGGAACGCCTCCCAGCTTGGACTCCGTGTACCAGAGCGCGTAGGCGGTGACCGTGAGGAAGACGCCGTGGGCGAAGTTGAGCACGCCCATCAGCCCGTAGATCAACGAGAGACCGGAGGCGATCAGGAAGTACATCGCCCCGAGACCGATGCCGGTGATCGTGAGCAGCAGGAAGGTACTCATCCGACCCCCAGCGTCCTCTGCAGGAGCGGCTTGTCGTCCAGCAGCTCCGGCACCGAGCCGACGTAGGCGACTCGGCCCGTGTCGAGCACGACCGCCTGACGGGCGAGGCGCTGGACGACGCCGAGGTTCTGCTCCACGAGCAGGACCGTCGTCAGCTCCGAGACGCGTTCGAGCGCGCGGGCGACCTCGGTCACGAGCAGCGGTGAGAGCCCCTTCGTCGGCTCGTCGATGAGCAGGAGCCGGTTGTCGTTGAGGAGCGCGCGGCCGATCGCAAGCATCTGCTGCTGGCCGCCGGAGAGCGTTCCCGCAGCTTGCCGGCCGCGATCCCGGAGCTCGGGGAAGAGGTCGTAGACGAGGTCGTAGCGCGGCTCCGCGTCGCGCTCTGCGAGCCACAGGTTCTCGGTCACGGTGAGTGCGGAGAAGACGTCGCGGTCCTCGGGCACGTAGCCGACGCCGAGCTGCACGATGCGGTGCGTGCGCAGCGCGCGGAGGTCGTCTCCTCCCAGCTGGATCGTGCCCTGGCGGTCGACGAGCCCCATCAGCGCCCTCAGCGTCGTCGTCTTGCCGACCCCGTTGCGCCCGAGGAGCGCCGTGACGCCGCCTTGCTCGACATCGAACGAGATCCCCTGGAGGACGTGCGATTCGCCGAGGTAGACGTGGAGGTCGGCCACGTTGACGAGCGGCGGCGAGACCACTAGAGATCCTCCCCGAGGTAGGCCTGGCGAACGAGCTCGTTGCTCATGATCGCGTCGGGCGCATCGACGGCGAGCAGCCGCCCGCCGTGCATGACGGCGATCCGCTCTGCGAGCCCGATCACCACCTCCATGTGGTGCTCCACCATCAACACCGTCCGACCCTCGTCGGCGTGGACGGAGCGGATCAGCTCCACGAGCTCGGGCACGTCCTCCATGGAGACGCCCGCCATCGGCTCGTCGAGCAGGAGCACGCGAGGATCGGCGGCGAGCAGCATCGCCAGCTCGAGCTTGCGCTTGTCCCCGTGCGAGAGCATCCCGGCGGGCCAGGCGCTACGGCCCGTGAGACCGACGCGCCCGACTGCCGAGCCGGCACGCTCGGCCGCCTCCTGCACCCGGGTCGCCCGCCGCCAGATCCGCATCGTGCCGCCCAGGGCCGCTTCGGCGGAGAGCCGGACGTTCTCGTGTACCGACAGGAGCGGGAAGACGTTCGAGACCTGGAATGTGCGGCCGAGCCCGGCTCTGGCACGGCGGTACGGCGGCTCGTCCGTCACGTCGACGCCGTCGAGCTCGACCCTACCGGCCGTGGGTCGACGCAGGCCGGAGACGAGATTGAAGAGCGTCGTCTTCCCCGCCCCGTTCGGGCCGATCACGGCGAGGAGCTCTCCTTCGAGGACCTCGAGCCCGACATCGGCGACGATCGTGGCGCCGCCGATGTCGAGTCCGAGACTCCTCGTCGCGAGGATCGAGGATGCGCTCACGCGCGAACGGTGTCCCTCAGCCCCGCATGGGCACGATGGGGGGCGCCGTCTCGTACGTCGAGGCAGTACCCGTCACGGTGGCGACGAGCCGGCCGTTCTTGCTTCCGAGCTTGACGCGGAACATCGGCTGCAGCATCGCGTGATCCTGCGGCCTGATCGCCTGGAAGCCCTTGGGAGCGAGAAACTTCCAGCCCTCGAGCGCGCTGATCATCTTGTCCACGTTGTAGTCGCCCTTCTGGAGCGCCCGCACGAGCATCTGGGCCGAGACGAAGCCGTCCGGCGTGAACAGATCGGGCACCTGGTTGCGCTTGCGCAACTGCGCCTTGAGCCAGTCGTTGACCTTGTTGTTCGGGGCCGTCGAGACGTAGTGCGAGAGGAAGCTGATCTTGGTCGCCTCGTCGCCGAACGCAGCCCACGTGGCCCGCTCTGCGAGCCCCGTCACGACCTGCGTGCCGTTGTAGACACCCTGCTGGTCGAGCGTCTTGAACATGGCGCCGCCGGTCGTACCGGCCCACGCCACGAAGAGCAGGTCGGGCTTCGCGTTCTTCGCCTGCTGGGCGAACGGTGTGAAGTCCGTCGCCGTCAGCGGCACCGAGATCTCGGAGACGTTGTGCCCCGTGAAGAACGCCTTCACGGCGGCGTAGTTGCCGTGGCCGAAGACGGTGTCCTGGTCGAACACGACGACCTTCTTGCCGGTCGACTTGCCCAGGAACGACTTCGCGTCGAGCACGTCCTGGATCGTCTGGCGGCCCGCCCGGAACGTGTACCGGTTGATCCCCGTGATCGCGTCGGCCGCAGCCGGGCCGGAGATGTAGAGCACCTGGTTCTGCGCGGCGAGCGGCGCGATCTGCACCGCGACGCCGGAGGAGCCGGTACCCATCAGGATCTTGGTCCCCTGGCCGATCAGATTCTTCGCGGCCGTGACGCCCGTCGCAGCATCGCCCTTGTCGTCGACGTAGGTGATGTCGAGCGTCTTGCCGTTGACCTTCATCGTGCCCTTCGTCGCGTACTGGAGCCCGAGCTTGAAGCCCTGGATCTCCTCGGCACCGTAGGCGGCCAGCAGCCCCGTACGCGGATAGATGAAGCCGATCTTGTACGACCCGGCCGTCGCGTGCTGGGACTGCGCGGCCACGGTGGCCGTTCCCGCGAGCAGCGTGAAGAGCGCTGCGGCGAGTATGACCTTCGTGAAGCGATGACGCATCGAACGCATCCTCCTCGTAGTTGACCACCTGAATCTGAGACTTGATTCAGGTGTGAGTTATGACGACTCACGAGGAGCGTGTCAAGAGGCCACGAGATGATCCTGCCGCCTCCCAGACCCCTGGGACACCCCGCTCCGCTCGACCGCTCCACGACCGCAGACGACGGGCGCGACCAATTGTTAGACGCGGGCTGCGGGCGTTTCAGGCTGCGCGCGAGACGCCGCGACGCAGCCGTTCGAGCGCGACGTCCCGGCCGAGGAGCTCGAGGCTCTCGTACAGGCCGGGCGAGATCCGCGAGCCGGTGAGGGCCACGCGGATCGGGAGATACACGCTGCGGGGCTTCTCACCGAGGCGCTCGCAGAGCACCTTGAGGGCGGTCTCGATCGCGTCGGACGTCCAGGGCTCGACGGCCTCGAGTTCGACCGTCGCCTCGCGAAGGACGCGCGCGTCGAGCAGCGTGGGGTCCGGATCGACGTCCTCGAAGAGGAAGCGGGCGAAATCCGGGAACTCGCCCAGACGGCCGATCTTCTCCTGCACGAGCGGCGCCGCGGCACGCACCCGCTCCGCCTGCCAGTCGATGCCCTGCTCGTCGAGGAAGGCGAGCAGGGCATCGGCGTAGGCGCGGGAAGGTAGTTCGCGGAGATAGACGCCGTTCATCCAGTCGAGCTTCGCGTAGTCGAACGTCGCCGGGCTGACGCCGACGCGCTCGAGCGTGAACCGCTCCACGAGCTCGGCCTCCGACATGATCGTCGTCTCCCCGTCGGGAGCCCACCCGAGCAGCGCCAGGAAGTTCATCAGGGCGGGAGCGACGTAGCCGGCGTTGCGGAACTCGTCGACGGAGACGGCGCCGTGGCGCTTCGAGAGCTTGCGGCCGTCGGCGCCGAAGACGTTCGGGACGTGTGCGTAGACGGGCAACTCGGCCCCGAGCGCCTCGAGCACGACGATCTGCTTGGGCGTGTTCGAGACGTGGTCGTCGCCCCGGATCACATGCGTGATCCCGTCCACCCAGTCGTCGACGGGCGAGGCGAAGTTGTAGACGGGACGCCCGTCCGAGCGCAGGATGACCATGTCCTCGAGCTCGGCCGCAGGAAACTCGATCCGCCCCTTGACCGCGTCGTCCCAGCCGATCACGCCGGCCGCCGGCATCCTGACCCGGATCGCGCCCTCGTCCTCGTAGGCCTTGCCCTCGGTGACGAGGCGGGCGGCCTCGCGACGGCAGCGCTCGGCGCCCTCGAGCTGGAACCGGGTGGCGCCGTCCCAGTCGATCCCGAGCCAGGCCAGCGAACGCTCGATCTGCTCCACCGACTCGGCCACCTCGCGGTTCGTATCGGTGTTCTCGATCCGCAGCAGGCACTCGCCGCCGCGACCGCGCGCGTAGAGCCAGTTGAAGAGGAACGTGCGCACCCCCCCGATGTGGAGGAACCCGGTGGGGCTCGGTGCCATGCGAACGCGGACGCTCATGCGGCCGGGATTGTAGGCGCGATGCTCGGCTCGCCCGCGTGAGCCCTGAGCGCGCGCACGGACGGGATCGAGACGATCACGGCGGTCGCGGCGAGGAAGACGGCGACGGTGAGCCAGAGCGTCTCGTCGATCCCGATCGCGACCGCGATCGGCCCGACGAGCGCCATGCCCACGGGGACGAGCACGAACGAGCCGAGCGCGTCGTAGGAGCTGACCCGCGACTGGGCCTGCTCGGGGATCTCGCGCTGGAAGACCGTGAACCAGAGGGTGAGGTGGATCGAGAGGCCGATCCCGGCAACGAGGTTGACGAGGGCGATCGCCCACACGGGCCAGGCGAGCGCAAGCCCGACGAGCGAGAGGACCATCGGCAGCGGCGCGAGACAGCTGGCAAGGAGCGGCCGGCTGGGCCGATATCGCATGGCAACGAGGCTGCCGAGGATCGCACCGACACCGTTCGCCGAGAGGATCAGCGCCCAGGGGCCGGCGCCACCGAGGTCCGTGTTCGCAATCTCGGGGCCGAGGACGGCCCAGCAGCCGACCAAGAACATGTTCGAGATGCCGAAGATGAAGACGGTCGACCAGAGCCAGGTGTGAGCCGTGAACTCGCGCCAGCCGGCCCGCAGCTCGTGGAAGTAGCCGTCGCGCGTCTCGCCCGGTGCCCGCGGTGCGATCCGGATCCGTGCCAGCAGGACGGCGCACAGGGCGAACGAGACGGCATCGACGCCGAGGGCGATTCCGGGGCTGCCGAGCGCGACGAACGCACCTCCGAGCGCCGGCCCGAGCACGCCGACGATGTTCCGCGACATCCCCTGCAGTGCGTTCGCCTCCTGCAGCCGCTCGCTGCTCACCGTCTGCGGCACGAGCCCCACCTCGGCCGGGATGACCATGCCGGCACCGACTCCGTAGAGCGCCTGGAGCGCGACGAGGAGTCCGATCGAGCCGCTGCCGGAGATGACGAGGGCCGCGGTCGCAGCCTGGGCAACGCCCTGGACGGCCGAGGCGCCGACGAGGACGAGATTGCGCGGCAGCCGGTCGGAGAGAACTCCGCCGAAGACAAGCACCGACGCCTCGACCGCCTGCCGTACCCCGAGCACGATGCCGAGGTCGGTGGCGGAGCCGATGTCGAGGATCGCGAACGCGAGCGCGATTCCCGCCAGACGGTCGCCGACGGTCGTGATCGTGGTGGCGCTGAAGAGCAGCCGGTAGTCGCGCTCGGTCAGGGCGCCGAGCCGCTTGCGAACGGGGATCGCCATCCGGCCTAGCCTAGTGACGCCACCACTCCCGCTAGCGTTGGCCCATGCTCTTCGGCGCCCACGTCTCCGCCGCCGGCGGTATCTGGACTGCGATCGACCGGGCCGAGGAGATGCGCTGCGACGCAATCCAGATCTTCACCCAGAGCCCACGCATGTGGCGTCCGACCGACCACGCGCCCGAAGCGATCGAGCGCTTCCGGGAGCGACGACGCGAGGCCGGCATCGGGAGCGTCGTCTGCCATGCGCTCTACCTCGTCAACCTCGCCGCGCCCGATCCAGAGATCTACGGCAAGTCGGTGGCAGCGATGCGGGCCACGCTCGAGACGGCCGCTGCGCTCGGTGCCGAAGGCGTCGTCTTCCACGTCGGCTCCCACCTCGGCGCGGGCATGGACGTGGCGCTCGGGCGCGTCGTCCCCGCGCTGCGCGAGCTGCTCGAGCTCACCTCCGACGAGCTCTGGCTGCTGATGGAGAACTCTGCGGGCGCGGGCGGCACCATCGGCCGCTCGACGGACGAGCTCGCCGCGATCTACGACGCGCTCGATCATCATCCCCGGCTCGGCATCTGCCTTGACTCGTGCCACTGGTACGTCTCGGGTGTCGACGTGACCGATGCCACCGCTCTCGCTGCCGCCGTCGAGCAGGTCGACCGCACGATCGGGCTCGACCGCGTTCGCTGCCTGCACGTCAACGACGCGCTCGACGCGCTCGGGTCGAACCGCGACCGTCATGCCTCGATGGGCCAGGGCACGATGGGCAAGGAGCTCGCAACGTTCCTCCGCCACCCCGCCTTCGCCGCGCTGCCGGCAATCCTCGAGACCCCGGGCCCCGACGGGCACGGGCCCGATCTCCGCGAGGTCAACCGGCTCCGCACGCTCGCCGGAGCACCGGTGCGACGGGCCCGCAAGGCCCGCCGTCGCTGAGCTGCGACGAGTTCAGTCCGTCAGGGTCGCGAAGACGCGGAACCCCTGCGTCCCCGTCGCCGCCTCGAAGAACTCCGGGTTGCGGCAGCCGACGTCCTCGACGCGCTGCTCGTAGCAGGAGCTCACCTCGGAGTGACAGACCGGCAGCGGCGTCCTCCGCGCGACGACTGCGCCGAAGCCGTCGCGGCGCTGTTCCGCGGCATGGAGCAGGTCGAGGTCTATCTCGACGTCGAACACCCGCTGCATGCACCCCATGTAGGTGTGCCCGAACGCCTCGTAGGAGTAGACGAAGGCGCACGCCCGGTCGATGCACGCCCCGGGATAGACGACCTTGTCGCAGTGGACGGGACAGCGCCGGCACGAGACCTCGTCCTGCGGCCGCAGGGGCAGCTCGGTGGTCGTCGTGGGCAAGAGGCTGTCCTTCATTGCCGTGATCGTGACAGCAGCATCCGGGGCTCCGCAAGACTTGACAAAGCGAGCGGTTTCAGGTTGTGCAGGGAAATCGTTCGGTCGGGGAACCGGAGTAGCGGCCGTAGAAGGCGGGTAGGGTAGGCGGACGCATGATTCGACGGATCCTCTTCGCCGGCCTCGCCATCGGCCCCGTCGTCATCATCCTCGACCACACGCTGCACGTGAACGCCACAGCGCTCTTCGTCGTCTCGGCGCTCGCCCTGATCCCGCTCGCGTGGCTGATCGGCGAGGCGACCGAGCATGCCGCCGAGCACACGGGCCCCGGGATCGGCGGGTTCCTCAACGCGACCTTTGGCAACGCACCGGAGCTGATCATCGCCCTGATCGCAGTCAACCACGGGCTCACCGACGTCGTCCGTGGCTCGCTCACGGGATCGGTCGTCGGCAACCTCCTCCTCGTGCTCGGGTTCTCGCTCGTCGCGGGCGGCCGCGGTGAGATCGAGCGCTGGTCGAGCTTCCTCGCCTTCGCCATGATCGGCGTCGCGACCGCGCTCTTCCTGATCCCGTCGATTGTCGGCTGGAGCGACGGGTACGACGCCCAGAAGGTCGTGGACATCTCGCTTCCGGTCTCGATCGTGCTCCTCGTCGTCTACGCGATGGTCACGGTCTACACGCTCCGACGCCACCGCACGATCCAGGTTGCGAGCGACGAGGAGATCGAGGCGTGGTCGATGACGCGCTCGATCGTCGCACTCGGGGTCGCGACGGCGCTCACCGCGCTCGTGGCGGAGATCCTCGTCGGCTCGCTGCAGACGTTCGCCGAGCGCGCCGGCCTCTCCGACTTCTTCGTCGCGGCGGTGATCGTCGCGATCGTCGGCAACGCGGCCGAGCACGGCGGCGCCGTGATCGTCGCCCACCGCGGCAAGATCAAGCTCGCGGCCGAGATCGCCCTCTCGTCCTCGGCACAGGTCGCGACGTTCCTGATTCCCGCTGTCGTGCTGCTCTCGTGGCTGATCGACCCGCTGGCGCTCGGCTTCCGCAAGGTGGAGATCCTGGCGCTCGTACTCTCGCTCGCGATCGTGATGGTGACGATCTTCAAGGGCGTCTCGTCCCGCTTCCGGGGCGCCGTCCTGATCGCGGCCTACGTCGGTGTGGCCGCGATGTTCTTCGTCGCCGGCAACAGCTAGAGAGTCAAGCGCCGAACGTCTCCGGCTCGCGCGTGAGCGGATAGGTGGCGAAGTAGAGCCTCGTCACGACGCCGTCCTCGCCCCGGGCCGCGCGCAGCACCTCCCCGCGCTCGCGCCCCTCCTCGACCCGCCAGCGATCGGGCCCGTCGGCCCGCAGGTACGAGATGTTGCGGCCGGGGGCGCCGTGGACGAGCTCGGCCTGGAAACGGCCGCCGCGGACGCTGAGCACGATCTCGTCGCCCTCGGTCCACCAGAGCCCGAGGAGGCCCTCGAGCTCGGCTGGGACGCCCGGCGACGGCTTCCAGACGGCCGGCGTCCGCGGGCAGGCGTCGAGCACCGCAGTCGCGAGGTCGAGCGCGACCGCCTCCGGTTTCGCCCCCGTACTCGTGTTCGCGAGCACGACAGCACCCGTGCGTTCGGCGCGCTGCACGACGAGCCCCGCCAGGAAGCCCGGCATTGCGCCGCCGTGGCCGGCGAAGACGCGGTCGCCGCGCCGGTAGAGCTCGAGTCCGAGCCCCCAGCCGAGCGTCCAGCGCTCCTCGTCCACCATCGTGCGCGCCCGCGCCATGGCATCGAGCGCGGCTTTCGGCAGTACGGCGTCGTCCCCTTCGGCCAGGAACATGCCCCAGCGGGCAAGGTCTGCCGCCGTCGACCAGAGCCAGCCGGCGGCGCTGTTGGACTCGGTCGCCTCCAGATCGGGCTCGTCGTGCGCCACCTCGGTGTGCGGATGCACGTAGTAGGGCCGCGCCTTCGGCTCCTCCGGCTGCAGGCCCGTCCGCGCGAGGCGAAGCGGATCGAGAAGGCGTTTCTGAAGCACGTCGCGGTAGCGCTCCCCGGTGGCGCGCATCACGATCTCGCCGAGGAGCGCGAAGATGAGGTTCGAGTAGTGCCACTGCTCACCCGGTCGCAGAACGAGCTCCGCGTCCTCGAGGCCGGCGATCAGCTCCTCGCGGGACGGCGGCTTCATTGTCTCCCAGATCTCGCCGGGCGGCTCTCGTTGCATCCCGGTCAGGTGGCTGAGCGCCAGCCGGACGGTGGGCCCGGCGGGCACCTCGGGGACGTACGACCGCAGCGGCGCATCCAGCTCGACGCGGCCGCTCTCGACGAGCTGCATCACGAGGACGGCGGTGAACGTCTTCGTGATCGAGCCGATCCGGTAGACATCGGCCGATGTCGCAGCACGGTCCGCCGCGATGTCGGCGACACCGAGAGCGCGCTCCCAGATCACCTCGCCGTCGCGGAAGACGCAGGCCGAGACGGACGGCATCCGCTGCTCCGCCTGCGCCGTCGCGAGCAGGTGTTCCAGCTTCGCGACGAGCTGTTCGTCAGGTCGCGACACGGGCTCCGAGAACGGCGGGGACGATCTCGAGGGCACGCTCGAGATCGTCGTCGTCGAGATCGAGGTGGGTCACGGCACGGATCAGCGACGGCCCGTACGTCGGCGAGACGGCAACTCCGCCGGCGCGAAGCGCGGCGATCGCATCGGCCCTGGGAAGATCGAGGCGCGAGCTGTCGATCTGGACGAAGTTGGTCTCGACCCGATCGAGCTCCACCGGAACGCCCGCTGCAGCCCAGCCGGAGGCGAGGCGCTTCGCCCGCTCGTGGTCGATCGCGAGCCGCTCGACGTGATGGTCGAGCGCGTAGAGACCGGCCGCAGCCACGATGCCGGCCTGGCGCATGGCACCGCCGAAGAGGAACTTCTGTCGCCATGCGGCCGCCATCAGGTCGGCCGGGCCCGCGAGGATAGCCCCGAGTGGGCAGCCGAGCCCTTTCGAAAGGCAGAGCGTGACCGTGTCGACGCGCGAGCCGATCGCCGCGGCCGGAACGCCGAGCGCAACGGCGGCGTTGAGTAGCCGCGCTCCGTCCATGTGGACGCGAACGTCTGCGGCGTGCGCGGCTCCGACGACGGCGTCGATCTCGGCCAGGGGCCAGACGCGGCCGCCGGCGACGTTGTGCGTGTTCTCGATCACGACGACCGCAGGCCGCTGATCGACGGCGTCCTCCATCGTCGAGGTCGCAGCGCGGACCTGAGCAGCGGTGATCCGGCCGTCGCGCCCGGGCAACCCCACCGTCAGCAGTCCGGCATGGACGGCCGCGCCGCCGAACTCGTAGACGAGCACGTGTGAGTGCTCCTGCGCGATGAGCACGTCACCAGGGCGCGCATGGAGCTTGAGCGCAATCTGGTTCGCCATCGTCGCCGTCGGCAGGAAGAGCGCGCGCTCCTGGCCGAGCAGCTCCGCCACGCGCTCCTGCAACTCGTTCACCGTGGGGTCCTCGCGCGTCTGCTCGTCACCCACGTCTGCAGCCGCGATGGCGGCGCGCATGCCCGCGGTTGGCCGCGTGACGGTGTCGGAGCGGAGATCGATCACGGCTGGCCCATTCTGCATGCCGCGCGGCGGCGCTGATACGGTCGCCTGGTGATCGTCGTCGGGGTGGACGGTTCGAACGTCGCCAAGGAAGCGCTGCGCTACGCGCTCCACGAAGCGTCGATCCGCGGCACCCGCGTACGTGCCGTCCACGCATGGATGCCGACGCACGGGCTGCCGCCGACCCCGGGCGCGATGGCCCCCGTGGATCTGGAGACGTTTGCCGACGCCGCCCGGAAACTCCTCCACGACACCGTGTCGGCCGTCGCGGGCGAGAGGGCCGGTTCCGTCGAGTGCGTTCTCTGCGAATCGCCCGCCGGCCATGCGATCGTCGACAACGCCGGCGACGCGGAACTGATCGTCGTCGGCCGCCGCGGGCTCGGCGCCGTCAGGTCGTTCGTGCTCGGCTCGGTCAGCGGCTACGTCGTCCAGCACGCGACCTGTCCGGTGCTCGTCGTGCCGGCGTCACACAACAACAGGGGCTGATCGCCCGGGACCTGCGACCGGGAGCCGATTCAGTGCGTCAAATAGGCGCGGAAGCCGCCGCTGCCGAACTCCGGAGTGTTGCCATAGCGCTCACCGAACTCGGCTCTCAGCTTGGTCGCGGCCGGACGGATGCGCAGGAGCAAATGAGACGCACCAGCGCCACACGGCGCCAACTCGGGCGGCCCACCGCTGACGCTGCCGCTCAGCACTGGTTGCGTGACCTGCTGGTAGACACGCCAGCCGTTGCTCGAGAGCGCGCTGCTGAAGCGGAGGGTCAGGACGCAGGTCGACCGGGCACTGTCGGGATCGTGCGCGGCCTGGGTCTTGCCGCTCACCCTGTACCTGACCGACGCGGGGCCGACGACCAGCTTCGCGACCGGGTACGCGGACGTGGGGATATTCCCCGCCTCCTGCGGAATCACGAAGCGCCCGCTCCAGGTGCCGTTCATTCCCGCTGACGCCACGCCGGTAGCCACCCAGAGCGCGAGGGTCGCGACCGTCACCAACGCCTGTCTCATGGGATCCCCTCCCTTGCCTGCATCCCGACGGTGCGACGATAACGGACGACCTACGCCGTGTCTACGGAGCCCGGAGCGCGTAGCTCGGAGAGCCGACACGCTGCCGAAACCCGCCCCTACACTGCGTCGATGGACCTGGCCCTCCTCGAGCAGACCGTCGCGAACCGCGGCGAGCCCGCCTATCGCACCCGCCAGGTGTGGGAGTGGGCAGCGCGCGGAGCAGCCGGCTACGACGCGATGACGAACGTGCCGGCGCAGCTACGCGGCGTGCTCGACGAGACGGTGCCGTTCTCGACGCTCGAGCTGACTGCACAGCAGGAGGCGCGGGACGGCACCGTGAAGACGCTCTTCCGGACGGCGGACGGCCATCCGGTCGAGGCGGTCCTGATGCGCTACCGCGACGGCCGTCGCTCCATCTGTGTCTCCTCCCAGTCGGGCTGCCCGCTCACCTGCAGGTTCTGCGCCACCGGGGCGATGCGTTTCGGCCGCAACCTGACGACCTCCGAGATCGTCGACCAGGCGCTCCACTTTCGCCGTCTCGAGTCCGTCGACCACTGCGTCTTCATGGGCATGGGCGAGCCGTTCCTGAACCTCGATGCCGTCATCGGGGCCGCTCGCCGGCTGCCCGACCTCGGGATCACCCACCGGCGCACGACGATCTCCAGCGTCGGCTGGCTGCCGGGGCTGACGCGGTTCATCGACGAGGTCGACGAGCCGATCCGGCTGGCGATCTCCCTGCACGCGGCCGACCCGGCGCTGCGCTCGCAGCTCATGCCCGTCAACGACCGCTACCCGCTCGCGGACGTCCTCGCCGAATGCGGCCGCTACCACGCCAGGCACCGCTTGAAGGTGTTCGTCGAGTACGTGCTGCTCGAGCACGTCAACGACTCCCCCCGCCACGCGGCCGAACTCGTAGCCATCCTCGACCCGTCCGTCTTCAAAGTCAACCTGATCCCGTACAACCCCACCGGGATGTACGGCGGCTCCTCGCGCGAGTCGATCGCCGCTTTCAAGGCCGTGCTCGACCGGGCGCGGCTGCCGGCGACTGTCCGGCTCACCCGCGGGCGCGACATCGCCGCCGCGTGCGGGCAGCTCGCCGCGACGCGTTAGACCGGCATCACGCCGGCATGTGCTCCCGCTCGCCGAAGTCGTACTTGACGACCGGCTCCTTCGCCGCCTTCACCTCGTCGAGCCGCCGCACCGGCCTCGAGTGCGGCGCCCCCTTCAGGATCTCGGGGTCGTCGGCCGCCTCCCTGGCGATCTCCTTCATCGCGCGCACGAACGAGTCCAGACGCTCCTTCGGCTCCGTCTCGGTCGGCTCGATCATCAGCGCCTCCGGTACGACGAGCGGGAAGTAGATCGTCGGCGGGTGGATCCCGAAATCCATCAGCCGCTTCGCGACGTCGAGGGCGGTGATCCCGTACTCCCGCTTGAGCGCGCGCGCCGAGAGCACGAACTCGTGCATGCAATGGCGCTCGTAGGGGAGCTCGTAGTCGTCCTTCAGGCGCGCGAGCAGGTAGTTCGCGTTCAGGACGGCCGTCTCCGACATCGCCCGCAGGTCGGGGCCGTAGGCGCGGATGAACGCGTACGAGCGGACGAAGACGCCGAACGGGCCCGCAAAGCCGCGGACGCGTCCGATCGACTTGGGCCGGTCTCGGTCGAGCCGGAACGTCTCCCCGTCCTTGACCACCTGCGGCGAGGGCAGGAACGGCTCGATGAAGTCGCGCACCGCCACGGGGCCGGCGCCTGGGCCGCCGCCGCCGTGCGGCTGCGAGAACGTCTTGTGGAGGTTGTAGTGGACGATGTCGAAGCCCATGTCGCCGGGACGCGAGCGGCCGACGACCGCGTTCAGGTTGGCGCCGTCGTAATAGAGGAGCGCGCCCGCCGAGTGGAAGATGTCGGCGACCTCGGCGATGTGCTCGTCGAAGAGCCCGAGCGTGGAGGGATTCGTGAGCATCAGACCGGCGGTCCGCTCCCCCACCTTCGCCCGCAGGTCGTCGAGGTCGAGGTTGCCGCGGTCGGTCGTCGCCACCTTCTCGAGCTTGTAGCCAGCCATCGAGACGCTGGCGGGGTTCGTCCCGTGCGCGGTATCGGCGGTGATGATCGTGTCGCGCTGCGTGCCCTCGCCCCGGTCCTCGAAGTAGGCGCGCATCAGCATCAGGCCCGTCAGTTCCCCCTGGGAGCCGGCGGCCGGTTGCAGCGTGACGGCGGGCAGCCCCGCCACCTCGGCGAGCACCTGCTGCAGCTCCCACATCAGCTCGAGCGCACCCTGGGCGCCCTCGTCCTCCTGGTGAGGATGGAGCCCGGCGAAGCCTGGCAGCGTCGTCAGCCGCTCGTTGACGCGCGGGTTGTACTTCATCGTGCAGGAGCCGAGCGGATAGAAGCCGGTGTCGATGCCGAAGTTCCGGTCGGCGAGGTTCGTGAAGTGCCGCACGATCTCGTTCTCGGCCAGCTCCGGCAGCCGCGGCGGCTGCTTGCGCGCGAGATGCGCCGGCACCTCCGGTACGGGCAGACCGTAGTCCGGCAGCCGTCCTGCTCGGCGCCCGGGACGGCTCTTCTCGTAGATGAACTCCATCAGCCGCACACCTCCGCCAGCACGTCGGCGAGCCGATCGACATCCTGGGGCGTCCGTTTCTCGGTCAACGCCACGAGCAGGACGTCGTCCATCCCCTCGTAGTCGCGCCCGAGCACGTAGCCGGGATGGACGCCGCGCATGCGTGCCTCCCGCACGACCTCGCGCGCAGGGCGCGGGGTGCGGAACGCCACTTCCTTGAAGAACGGTCGGTCGAACGCGACCGGGAGCTCGATCCGCTCCTTCGCATAGGCGGCGAGCGCCATGCTCGTCTGTCCGAGCTCACGGAGCCCCTCCGGCCCGAGCCAGGCGAGCGTGATCAGACCGCCGAGCGCCAGCAGCGTCTGGTTCGTCGTCATGTTCGACGTCGCCTTCTCGCGCCGGATGTGCTGCTCGCGCGTCTGCAGCGTCAGGACGAACCCACGCTCACCGTTCAGGTCGGTCGTCTGGCCGACGATGCGACCGGGCAGCCGCCGAACGTAGTCCATTCGCGACGCGAGGAAGCCGTAGTGGGGGCCGCCGTAGCTGATCGCGTTGCCGATTCCCTGGCCTTCGCCGATCGCCATGTCACAGCCGTAGACGCCGGGGGCCTCGAGGACGCCCAGCGAGGCCGGGTCGACATGCGCCACGGCGAGCGCGCCGGCCTCCTTCGCCGCTGCGGCGAGCGCGGGCGCGTCCTCGAGACAGCCGAAGAAGTTGGGCTGGGGGAAGATCACGGCGGCCGCGTCGGTCGCGGCGGCGACGAGCCGGTCGGGGTCTGTGACCCCGTCGTCGTGCGGGATCTCCGTCACCTCGAGCCCGAACCCCGGCGCGTAGGTCTTCACCACCTCGCGCACCTGCGGGTTGAGCGTCTCCGCCAGCACCACCCGCGTCCGTCCGGTGACGTGGCGTGCGATCAGGCAGGCGTCGGCGGCGACGGTGAACCCGTCGTAGCCGGACGCGTTCGACACGTCCATTCCGGTCAGCTCGCAGATCGCGGTCTGGTACTCGAAGATCGCCTGCAGGACGCCCTGGCTCATCTCCGGCTGGTAGGGCGTGTAGGCGGTGAGGAACTCGCCGCGCTGCAGGATCGGATCGACGATCGCGGGCACGTAGTGGTCGTAGATGCCGGCGCCGAGGAACGAGAGCTCGACGCCGGTGTGCGCGTTCTTCGCGGCAAGCGCCTCCATGTGCCGGATCAGCTCGAGCTCGCTCAGGGCAGGCGGTACCTCGAGTTCGCGGTCGAAGCGGACGCCGGCGGGGATCTGGTCGAAGAGGTCGTCGATCGAGGAGACCCCGATCGCGGCGAGCATCTGCTCGCGGTCGTCGTCGGTGAGCGAGAGGAAGCCTGCCGTCATTGCTCGGCCACGACCGCCTGGTAGGCGTCCACGTCGAGCAGGTCGTCCAGCTCACCGGGGTCGCCGAGGCGGATCCGGATCAGCCAACCCTCGCCGTAGGGGTCGTCGTTGATCGTCTCGGGCTCTTCCGTCGCCTTCTCGTTGACGGCGAGGATCTCGCCCGAGAGCGGCGCGATCACGTCCGAGACCGCCTTGACCGACTCGACCTCGCCGTAGGCCTCGTCCTTCGTGATCGTGTCGCCGACGGCCGGCGCCTCGAAATGGACGAGCTCACCGAGCGCATCCTGTGCCCACCATGTGATCCCGAGCGTTGCCTCGTCACCCTCGACTCTCGCCCAGTCGTGTTCCGGGTGGTACTTGAGATCGTCGGGATAGCTCTCTGCAGCCACCTCAGCTCTCCTCCTTGACGTAGATCGGCTTCTTGACGACGTGCCCCTGCCGCTGCTTCCCGCGCACGTCGACGACAAGCGGCGTATCGGGCACGGCTGCCGCACTCGGGACGTAGCCCAGACCGATACCGCGGTCGAGGCTTGGCGAGTGGGTTCCGGAGGTGACCTCGCCACCGCCGTCGATGCTCATGTGTTGACGCGGCACTGCCTTCTCGTCCATCACGAACGCGACGAGCCTGCGCGCCGGCCCCTCCTCCTTGATCCGGCGCAGCTCGCCGGCGCCGCTGAAGTCCTTGGCGAGCTCGCACACCCAGCCGAGACCGGCCGAGATCGCATCGGTGTCCTCGCTGATGTCATTCCCGTGCAACGGATAACACACCTCGAGGCGCAGCGTGTCGCGAGCACCGAGACCGACCGGAGTCGTACCGGCCGCGACGACCGCATCCCACAGCTCGCCCGCGTCCGGCGCGGCACAGATCAACTCGACTCCGCGCTCACCGGTATAGCCGGTACGGCAGACCATCGCCTCCACCCCGAAGACATCGCCCATCGCGTAGGTGAAGGCAGGCGCCTCGTCGAGCCCGAGTGCGGCGATCGACGTCGGGCCCTGCACGGCGAGCATCGCGTACTCGTCCGAGGCGTCACGGATCTCGGTGCCTCGGAGCTCCCGCTCCTTCAGCCAGGCGTACGCGGCCTCCCGGTTGCCGGCATTGACGACGAGCAGCGTCTCGAACGGCCCCAGCCGGTAGGCGATCAGATCGTCCACGATGCCGCCGCTCTCGGTCGTCAGCAGCGTGTACTGCGCCTCGCCGTCGCGCAGGCGGGAGAGGTCGTTCGAGAGCAGGCCCTGGAGCAGTTCTTCCTGCCGGGGGCCCTCGACGTGGATCTGGCCCATGTGCGAGACGTCGAAGACACCCCGGTCGCGACGCACGGCGAGGTGCTCGGGGATCACGCCCTCGTACTGGACGGGCATCTCCCAGCCGGCGAACGGCACCATCCGCGCGCCGAGGGCGACGTGGCGATCGTAGAGCGGTGTACGCCTGAGAGCTTCGTCGCTCACGCGCCGACTCTACCGCGCGACAGGGAGCGGATCACGCCTGGTGGTGTGAGACGAGACGGTCAGTCTTCGCGGAGGAAGCTCGGGATCTCGATCTCGGACTCGGAGCTGAGGGGGCGCTCGCGGCGGCGCTCGGTCGGCGCAGCTGCGGGTGCAGGCGTCCCGGGTGCGTCGACGCGGCGCCGGCGAGGGCGACCACCGAATCCGGTCGCGATCACCGTGACGCGTACCGCGTCGCCCATCGACTCGTCGATCACGGCGCCGAAGATCACGTTGGCGTTCGGGTCGGCGTGGCCGGTGACCACCTCGGCCGCCTCGTTGACCTCGAAGAGGCCGAGACCCGGCCCACCGGTGATGTTGAGAAGCACGCCGGTCGCGCCGTCGAGCGTCGTCTCGAGCAGGGGCGACGAGACGGCCGCGTTGGCGGCGTCGGCCGCGCGCGCCTCGCCCGCCGCGCTGCCGATACCCATCAGGGCCGAGCCGGCGTCGCGCATGATCGTGCGGACGTCGGCGAAGTCGAGGTTGACGAGCCCGGGCACCGTGATCAGATCGGTGATGCCCTGCACGCCCTGTCTGAGGATGTCGTCTGCGATTCCGAACGCCTCGGTGACCGGAGTCTTCTTGTCGACCACCTGGAGCAGGCGGTCGTTCTCGATCACGATCAGGGTGTCGACGCGGTCGCGAAGGTTCTGGATCCCGACCTCTGCCTGCTCGGCACGGCGGCGGCCCTCGAACCCGAACGGACGGGTGACGACTCCGACCGTCAGCGCCTCGAGCTCACGGCCGAGTTCGGCAACGACCGGTGCAGCTCCGGTGCCGGTCCCGCCGCCCTCGCCAGCGGTGACGAAGATCATGTCCGCGCCCTTGAGCGACTCCTTCAGCTCGTCGCGCGTCTCCTGTGCGGCCGCGAGCCCGACGGACGGGTCGGCGCCGGCGCCGAGGCCGCGCGTCGCCTTCGAGCCGATGTGGATCTTCACGTCGGCGTCGGTCATCAGGAGCGCCTGTGCGTCCGTGTTGACGGCGATGAACTCGACGCCGCTGAGGCCCGACTCGACCATGCGGTTGACCGCATTCGTGCCGCCGCCACCGACGCCGACGACCTTGATCACCGCGAGGTAGTTGCCAGCTTGTGTGCTCATGAGTTCCTCACCTCGACCTGCCTGGACGTCAAGCTCCGATAGAGCCACCGGGTTATCTGGATGCCGCATTCGGAGCCAGGGTACGGACTCCTTGTCGGCATTGTCAACGGAAACCTCAAGGTGCCGTCGATGTCGTACCCTCAGCCTCTACCTGAGAGTTGAGGGTTCCGGCAACCGGCCGCTCCGGGACGGCGACGTCGAGATAGCCCGTCCCCGCTGCGAGCAGAGGGATGATCTTCGCTGCGACCGCCAGCTTCAGGGTCACGTCGTCGGCGTTTCCGAGCCTGACCTCGAGCCCCGAGCGCAGCTGCAGGGTGAGCGCATCCGGCGTCGTCGTGACCGAGACGACGTGGCCCGGGAAACGGGAGCCGGCGAGCGGGCGCACCGCGTCGACAGCGGTCGCGAGGTCGCCCTGGACGTGTGTGCCCACCGTGAGCACGACGCTGCGGCCGACCCAGATCCGGGCGAGCGCAGGATGCCCGCGGCGGTCGGTCGCGGCGATCACCCGGCCGCTCGCCGCCACGAGGTACGAGTCTGCGCCCTGGCGCACGACCGCGACCGGGCGCTCCGGGACGACGGTGACGCGGAGGGTATGCGGGAAGGCGCGATCGAAGCTCGCGCTCGCGACTGTCGGCAGATCCTCCACGTCACGCGTCGCGGCGGCGAGGTCGAACCTGAGCAGGCTCGTGCCCTGCGTTCCTGCGAGCGCTCTACGGACCTGCGCTGCGACGGCCGGAGATGCACCACGCACCTCGACGGCGCGAACACCGAAGACGCCGGTCTCGCGTGCGCCGAACCAGAGCACGAAGGCAGCGAGGAGCACGAGCGCGGCGATGCCGAGAGAGCGGCCCGAGGGGACGAGCCGCGCCAGATCGAGGCGCTCGCCGGGCATCCGCCGCGGAAGCGGGACGACGACACTCGCCGCACGCGCACGGTGGCGCGATCCGCCCTCGACTCGTCCCCCGCTGGCCACCGTTCAGGGTTCGCCGCCGACGAGCCGGGTCCTACGTGCCGTGTACGTATCGAAGGCCCGGGTGCGGTTCCCGGGCTCACGCGCGCTCAGGCGACTTCGATCTCCCCGAGCAGGACGACCTCGTGCTCGAGCTCGACGCCGTAACCCTCGCGCGCACGGCGGCGTGATTCGGCCATCAGGGCCAGGCAGTCTGCGGTCGTCGCACCGCCGGCGTTCTCGATGAAGTTGGCGTGCTTGGGAGACACGACGGCGCCCCCGATCCGATGCCCCTTCATGCCGCACAGCTCGAGCAGCCGCCCCGCCCCGAGCTCGCCGTCGGGGTTCTTGAAGACCGAGCCGAACGTGCGCTTGGTGGTCGGTTGGGTCGCCTTGCGCGCCTCGACGAGCTCGCGGACACGCGCACGGATCTCCGCCGGCTCACGCGGCTCGAGGCGGTACTCCACGCGCGCTACCACCTGGTCGCGCTGGAGCGAGGAGTGGCGGTAGGAGAGCCCGAGCTCGGCGGGCGTGAGCCAGCCGCTGCCGTCGACGGTCGAGACGAGCGCACGCACGAGGATCGCACTCCAGTCGCTCCCGTAGGCGCCCGCGTTCATCCAGACGCCGCCGCCCGCTGTACCGGGGATCGCGCACGCGAACTCGAAGCCGCCGAGACCGGCGTCGCGGGTGCGGTGGAGGCAGACTGCGTTCGTCGCGCCACCGCCGGCGACGAGGGTCGTTCCCTCGGCCCGGGCCTCTGCAAGCTCGCCCTTGAGCCGGAGCACGAGACGGTCGACCCCGGCGTCCGCAGCGAGCAGGTTGGAGCCAAGCCCGACCACCGCGACTCCGAGGCCGGCCGCCCGAGCCCGGCCGAGTACCGCTTCGAGCTCCTCGAGCGTCGTCGGCTCGGCGTAGGCCCGCGCCGGCCCGCCCGTGCCGATCGTCGTCAGCCGTGCGAGCTGTACGTCCTCCTGCAGCTCGACGCTCATCGTGGCAGCCCTTCGAAGACAGCACGGGCGATCTTCCACGGCTCCCCGACGCCGAAGGTGATCACGAGATCGCCGGGACGCGCCCAGGCGAGCGCGAGGGTGGCTGCGTCGTCCAGACCCGGCGCCCAGCCGGCTCGCACGTGCGGCGGCAGCGCGTCGAGCACGAGCTTGCCGGTCACGCCCTCGCGTGGCGCGTCGCGCCCGCCGATGATCTCGGTCACGATCGCCATGTCGGCCAGGCCGAGCGCCGCACCGAGCTCGTCGTGCAGCTGCCGGGTGCGCTCGACGACGTGCGGCTGGTAGACGGCGATCAGCCGGCCACCCGGAACGAGCTCGCGCGCTGTCTGAAGCGTCACCTCCAGCTCGGTGGGATTGTGACCGTAGTCGTCGTAGACGACGACACCGCCTCGCTCACCGACGAGCTCGAGCCGGCGCCCGACTCCGGCGAATCGCGCCAGCGCCGGTTCGGCCTCGGTTCTGGGCACGCCCGCGAGCTCGAGTGCGGCGAGGGCGGCGGCGGCGTTCTGCCGGTTGTGCTCCCCGCGAATGCCGAGCGGAAACGCGACGGGTGGAAGCTCCCAGCTGCGGACGACCTCCGGGATGGTGGCGAGCCAGTCGTCGAAGAAGACACGGAGCTCTGCCTCCGATGCGTAGGCCGCGTGGTGGTCGAGCTCGACGTTCGTGACGACGGCGATCTGCGGCTGCAGCGCCCCGATCGAGCGGTCCGATTCATCGCCCTCGACGACGAGCCACCCCGAGCCGGCAGCGGCGTTGCCCGCGAGTTGTGGCACGACGCCGCCGATGATCCAGGCAGGGTCGCGGCCCGTCTCCCTGAGCACGAACGCGATCATCGCCGCCGTCGTCGTCTTCCCGTGCGCGCCGCCGACGACGATCGACGGCTGTGCAGCGACGAGCTCGGCGAGCAGCTCCTCGCGCGGCCTCCCTTTGGCGCGCCGGCGATGGGCGGTCGAGACGACGACCTCCCAGCCCTCGGGCGGGCACGGCTCGCCGCCGAGGTCGATCTCGACCCCCGCGAGCGATTCCATGAAGATCGTCTCCTGCGCGTCCCATCCGCGCACCTCGGCGCCGAGCGCCCGCGCGAGGTTGGCGTAGGCTGACAGGCCCGACCCCCCGATGCCGACGAAGTAGATCCTCCTGCCGGTCAGGTCGGGCCGGCTCCCCGATGTCCGCTCAGTGCCGCGCAAGCGCGATCACTCCCTCTGCGATGCGCGCGGCAGCATCGACGCGGGCCATCCCGTGCATGGCGGCTCGCATCCCAGCGAGCCGGTCGGGATCGGCGAGCAGGGCCGCCACGAGACCCGGTACGGATGCCACCTCCGCGTCGGGCACGACGATCGCCCCACCTCCGCGCTCGAAATGACGGGCGTTCAGCGTCTGGTGGTCGCCGGTCGCGTGCGGGTAGGGCACGAGCACGGAGGGCGTCCCGGCTGCGGCGAGCTCCCAGACCGTTCCGCCGGCCCGAGAGACCGCGACGTCGGCGGCGGCGAGGACGTCGCCGAAGCGGTCCGTCTGTGCCATCAGGACGTAGCCGGGACGCCCGACGCGCCGTTCCAGGGTGGCGAAGTCCCGCTCACCCGAGACGTGCAGCACGTTCGGGCCGCCGTCTGCCCAGGCCGAGACCGCCATCTCGTTGATCGAGCGCGCACCGGCGAGGGCACCGAACACCGCCACGACCGGTTCGGTACCCGCGAAGCCGAACGCGGCGCGTGCCGCCGCTCGGTCAGAACCGAGATGGGCGCTCGGGATGGGACGGCCCACGACCTCGACCCTGGAGCCGCGCCGACCCTCGATCTCGTAGGCGAGGAAGAGCCTGCTCGCAAACGGGGCCGCCAGGCGGTTTGCGAGCCCGAGATGGGCGTCTGCCTCGGTCAACGCAGCGGGAATCCGGCTCAGGCGGGCGGCGAGCACCATCGGCCCGGCGACGTAGCCGCCGCCGCCGAGCACGACGTCCGGCCGCCGGGCGCGCAGGATCGCACGGCACCGGGCCGGCGCCCTGATCGCCCGCCACAGCGCCCTCACGAGAGCCAGCGAGGGCGCGCGGGGGAAGCCGCTGATCTCGAACGTGTCGAGCTCGAAGCCGGCTTCAGGAACCAGCCGCGACTCGACGCGGTCGGGGCTCCCGGCGAACGTCACGGTCGCTCCGCGCGCGCGGAGCTCCTCCGCCACGGCGACGGCGGGTCTGACGTGACCGGCCGTCCCCCCGGCTGCGATCACGACTGCGAGCTTCGACGACTCGGTCATTGACGGCGATGTTAAGGAGAACGCCGACCGCAGCGAGCAGCACGATCAGGGAGGAGCCGCCGTAGGAGACGAACGGGAGTGGAATCCCGGTCAGTGGCGCGATCCCGAGCACGGCGCAGAGGTTGACCGCCGCCTGCCCACAGACGAGCGTCGTGATCCCCGCCGCGAGCCGCTTGCCGAAGGGATCGCGGCAGCGCATCGCGATCCGGAAGCCGGCCCAGGCGAAGACCGCGAAGGCGGCGATCACGAGCGTCGACCCGATCAGGCCGAGCTCCTCGCCGATGATCGCGAAGATCATGTCGGTGTGTGCCTCGGGTAGATAGAAGATCTTCGAGATCCCCTGACCGAGCCCCTCGCCGGTGATCCCGCCGGAGCCCATTCCGATCACCGCCTGGACGGTCTGGAAGCCGGCACCCTGGGGGTCCTTCCACGGATCGACGAAGCTGAAGAAGCGGGCCCGCCGGTAGGGCTCGAGCCAGATCGCGGCCGAACCGAGCACGAGCGCGATCGAGCCTGCGAGCGCGAGCAGCCGGATCGGGACGTCCGAGACGACGAGGATCCCCGCGACCATGATCGAGAGCGCGATCGTGGTGCCGAGGTCCGGCTCGAGCAGGACGAGCACGCAGAAGAGCCCGACGACGAGCCCGAGCGGCTTCAGCAGCTCGCCCATCGTCCGCGGCGTCGGACGGCGCGCGAGGAGGGCGCAGGCCCAGACGAGGACGGCGACCTTGGCGAGCTCCGACGGCTGGACGCTGATCGGGCCGAGCAGGAACCAGCGCCTGGCGCCGTTGATCTCCGGCGCTGCGACGAGCACGGCGATGCAGAGGAAGAGCGCCGTCACGAGCAGCAGCGGCGCCAGGGGACGCAGGCGGTGGTAGTCGAAGCGGGAGGCGAAGGCGAGCACGACGAGCCCCACGAGCGCGTACGCACCCTGCTTGACGAGGAAGGTCATCGGGTCACCCGCCCCGAGGGCCGCCGAGGCGGAGGTGGCGCTGAAGACCATCACGAGCCCGAAGGCGACGAGACCGAGCGTGACGAGGACGAGGAGCCGCTGCTCGAGCTGGCCGTCGGAGGCGGTCTTCACCGCTGAAGCTTCTGCACCAGCTTCCGGAACTCCTCCCCACGCTGCTCGAAACTCGTGAACTGGTCGAAGCTCGCGCACGCGGGTGAGAGCAGTACGACGTCCCCCGGTCGTGCATCCGTGGTTGCCGCGGCGACCGCCGCCGGCAGGTCCTCCAGGCGTCTGAACTGCACTGTCTCGTCTGCCAGCGCAGCCGCGATCTCGCTCGCCGCCTCGCCGATCACGTAGGCGCGGTCGCCCGGCTCGAAGGCTCGCGCGAGCGGCCCGTAGGGCTCTGCCTTGCCGCGGCCGCCGAGGATGACGAGCTTGCGCGATCCCGGGAAGGCGGCAAGCGCCCGCCGCGCCGCCGCGACGTTCGTCGCCTTCGAGTCGTTCACGTAGCGCACACCACCGACGACGCCGACCTCCTCGATCCGATGCTCCACCCCCGGGAACGTGCGCAGCGCCTCGGCGATCGCCTCGTCCGGCAACCCGGCGGACCGGGCCGCGGCCGTCGCAGCGGCGGCGTTCTCGCGGTTGTGGGCGCCCGGGATGCGAGGCTCCGCGGGCAGCGGATCATGGCCGTCGAACTCGACCGGGAGCCCCTCGCCGGGCACCGGGCCGAAGCCCCGGGGGACGACCGCGACGTCGTCCGTGCGCTGCCGCTCGAAGATCCGCAGCTTCGCGTCGCGGTAGCGCTCCAGCGACCCGTGCCGGTCGAGATGGTCGGGTTCGAGATTGAGCAGGACGGCGATGCGCGGCCGCAGGGTGGCGACGTCCTCGAGCTGGAAGGACGAGAGCTCGCAGACGATCCAGGCGTCGTCGGCGAGCTCGCCGACGAGACTGACGAGCGGACGCCCGATGTTGCCGGCGACCTCGGCCGGGACACCGCCGGCCGCGAACATCGCGCCGACGAGCGCTGTCGTGGTCGTCTTCCCGTTCGTTCCCGTGATCCCGACGATCGGGTTCGGAAGCAGACGGGCGCCGAGCTCGATCTCGGAGACGACTTCCGCTCCGCTCGCGCGGGCCGCCTCGACCGGGGCCGCCTGGGCCGGGATGCCGGGGCTCTTGACGACGAGCCCGACCCCGTCGAGGAGCGCGTCGTCCCAGCCACCCAGCCTGACAGTCGTCCCGAGCTCGCCGACGTCGAGATCTGCGTCCGTGTCATGGGCCACGACCTCGACACCGAGCCGACGGAGGGTCGAGACCGCGGCAAGGCCCGACCGGGCGAGGCCGAGCACGAGAACGCGGTCAGGCAGGGCAGGCACAACGCGAAGCGTACGGCGGGTTCAGGTGCGCTGCGCCACCACGATGCCGCCGACGATGAGCGCGCTGCCGATCGCGATCGGAGCAGTCACGCTCTCGCCGAGCACGACCGCCGCCAGGGCGAAGCCGGAGATCGGCTGCAGGAACTGCAGGGTCGAGATCCGCGCGATGCCGCCGCGGTCGAGCGCCCAGTACCAACCGACGTACCCGACGACCGAGGTCAGAACCGCGAGACAGACGACGGCACCCCATGCCTTCGCGCCGGCAGCGGGCATCCCGTCGCGGGCGATCGTCACCGCGAGCAGCGGCGCCACCGCCAGGCTGCCGAGCACGACGCCGAAGAGCGTCGTCGCCAGGCTCGAGAGGCCCCGCGGAGGCAGCATCGCGCCCGCCACGTAGCCGAGGGAGACGCACAGGGCGGCTGCGAGCACGATCAGGTCACCACCGAGGGAAGCATGCGATGCCGATGCGCCACGACCGGCAATCAGGACGATCTCGCCCGCCAGAGCGACGGCACTGCCGACGAGCCAGGCGCGTCGCGGTCGCCGCCGGAACACGATCGAGGCGTAGGCGCCCGTGAAGATCGGCAGCGCCGCGAGGATCATCACCCCGTGCAGCGCGGAGGTGCGCTCCTGGCCCTCGGTGTAGACGATCGGGAAGATCACGAAGCCGGTAGCGGCGGAGATCCCGAGCAGGAGGCGAGGCCGTGGCCGTACCGGCAGTCGCTGCCGCATCGCCGCGAGGATCGGGACGGCGAGCAACCCGGCCAGGATCGTCCGCAGGCATGCGATCTCGAGCGGCGGCAGATCGTCGAGTGCGACGCGCGTGAGGATCGGGGTGGCACCCCAGACGACCATCACGCCGACCGCGACGGCGACGGCGTCGCGGCGCCGTCCCGCCGCCGGGGGATGAGAAGAAATCATCTCATCCCCCTTCTTCGTGGCGCCGCCCCGCCGCCGGGGGATGAGAAGAAATCATCTCATCCCCCTTTGGCGGTTCGGCGCGGCGCCCGCGCACACGCCGGCATTACAGCTTGAAGCGCAGGTAGTAACGGTAGAAGAGCACGAATCCGATCGTGGAGAGGATCGCCCCCACGATCCAGAAGCGCACCATGATCTTCGTCTCCGACCACGCCTTCATCTCGAAGTGGTGGTGGATCGGCGCCATCAGGAACACGCGCTTGCCGGTGCGTTTGAAGCTCGCCACCTGGATCATCACCGACAGCGCCTCGATCAGGTAGATGCCGCCGATGAAGACCAGCAGCACCTCGGTCTGGGTCATCACGGCAAGGCCCGCGATGGCACCGCCGATCGCCATCGAGCCGGTGTCGCCCATGAAGACCTCGGCCGGGAACGCGTTGAACCAGAGGAAGCCGATCACACCGCCGATCAGCGCCGCCGCGAAGATCGCGACGTCGAGGTAGTTGGTGCTCCGGTCTCCGACCGGGCCCGAGCGGATCCACGAGATCGCCGCGATGGCGAGGAACGTGAGCAGCGAGATGGCGCCGGTCCCAGCGGCGAGGCCGTCGATCCCGTCCGTCAGGTTGACGCCGTTCGCCGTGCCCGCGATGACGACGAAGAGGAACGGGTAGTAGAAGAGGCCGAGGTCGATGTTGACGTCGACGATCGGGAAGTAGATCTCCGTGTCGAGATAGCCGACGTGGTTGACGACGAGGCCGACACCGATCGTGATCAGGACGAGGCCGAGCATCTTCCAGCGGCCGCTGAGGCCCAGAGAGCGCCGTTTGCGCACCTTGAGGTAGTCGTCCGCGAACCCGATCGCCGCGCAGCCGACCGTCATGCCGAAGAGCGTCAACGCGGGCAGCGTGTAGTGCGAGAGAAGCAGGAACGGCAGCGTCGCGGTGGCGAGGATGAGGAGGCCGCCCATGGTCGGGGTCCCCTGCTTGACGATGTGCCTCGCCGGGCCCTCCTCCCGGATCTGCTGGCCCACGCCTGTGCGTCTGAGCCACTCGATGAACATGGGCCCGATCACGACGGCGAGCACCATCGCGACGAGGCCGGCGATCAGGACTCGGACCATGCGCCTGCCCGTTTCTCGATCGATGCCGGGATGCCTTCGAGCCCGACCGCCCGCGAGGCCTTGACGAGGATCGCGTCACCCGGCCGCAGCAGCGAGGCGACGCGGTCGAACGAATCGGCGTCCGGGATCCACGTCCGCCCGGGTGAGCCCTCGCTCGAACTCAGGTACGGCCGTGCCTCCTCGCCGATCGCGACCACGAGGTCGAGGCCGAGCGCGTCGATCAGCGCTCCGATCTCCTCGTGGTAGCCCCGCGAGGCGTCTCCGAGCTCCGCCATCTCGCCCAGGACGGCGACGCGGCGCCTGCCGCCTGCGCGCTCGTCGAGGTCGAGGAGCGCCGCCCGCATCGAGGTCGGGTTGGCGTTGTAGGCGTCGTTGACGACGATCCCGCCGCCCGGCAGCGCCGTCTCCTCCCCACGCCAGCGGGAGAGGCGGATCGTCGAGGCACCCTCCTGGAGGCGCTCGCGCGGCAGCCCCATCGCCTCGTAGGCGACGAGCGCCGCGAACGTGTTCGCAGCCATGTGCCGGGCCGTGAACGGCAGCGTCAACGCGACCTCGCCGCCGTGAAGCGGGAACCGCCAGACGTGACCCGATCCCTCGACGGCGGCGGGATCGAAGCGATGCACGGCGATGTCGTCGCGGAGCAGGAACGGCTCGAGCTCGACGGCGTCGGCGGGCACGACTGCGATCCCGCCTGTCGGCAGCGCGGCTATCGCCTCCGCGTTCGCCTCGGCCACACGCTCGACGCTACCGACCAGCTCGAGGTGTTCGGGCCCGATCGAGCTGACGACGACGACGTCGGGCTCGACGATCTCGCAGAGCGCTGCGATCTGGCCCATGCCACGCATGCCCATCTCAGTGACGAGGATCTCGGTCTCCGGCTCGAGGCGCAGGACGGTCAGCGGCAGACCGATCTCGTTGTTGAGGCTTGCCTCGGCGAACACCGTCGGGACGGCTGCCGCGCAGAGGGCGCCGAGAATGTCCTTGGTCGATGTCTTCCCGGTCGAGCCCACGACCGCGACGCGCCGGGCAGCGCTCTTCGAACGCACGAGCGCTGCGAGCTGTGCGAGGGCCCGTTCCTGATCGGTAGGCACGAGCGTCGCCGCGCCGCGTGCCGCCGCCTCGCCGACGTACTCGACGCCGCTGTTGAGTGCCACGAAGAGATCGTCCGGCCCGACCACGCGCGAGTCCGCCGCGATCCCGGTCAGCAGCTCGGGAGCACCGTCCGCCGGCGCCTGCAGCTCGCCGAGCCCGAGTGCCTCGACCTCCGCCCAGGCGACCGGGATCACGCCCCGAACCCCAGCTCGCGCAGGGTCTCCCGCGCCACCTCGCGGTCGTCGAACGGCGTCACGACGCCGCCGATGTCCTGGCCCTGCTCGTGGCCCTTGCCGGCGATCACGACGACATCTCCTGCCCGTGCCAGCGAAACAGCCTCGTGGATCGCAGTCCGGCGGTCGGGATCGATCGCAACGTCCATGCCCGCGCCCTGGAGGACGTCCTGGATGATCGCGAGCGGCTCTTCGCTGCGCGGGTTGTCGGAGGTGACGATCACATGGTCGGCACGCTGGACGGCCACCGCCCCCATCAGAGGACGCTTGCCCCGGTCCCGGTCGCCGCCCGCGCCGAAGATCGCGATCACCCGTCCCTCACCGAGCTCGCGGGCCGCCTGAAGGACGATGTCGAGCGACTCCGGCGTGTGAGCGTAGTCGACGATGACGGCGAAGGGCTGGCCCTCGTCGACCGCCTCGAAGCGGCCGGGCACGCCGGCAAGTGCCCTGACGCCCGCTGCGATCGCCTCGTCGTCGACGTCGAGCAGGATCCCGGCTGCAACGACCCCGAGGACGTTTTCGACGTTGAAGCGGCCGCGTAACGGGGTCTCGATCTCGATTCCGCCGGCACGGAAGCTGCTTCCGTGAGGTCCGACAAGGAGGTCGTCCGGGCGGATCTCGGCCGCGTCCGTGATCCCGAAGGTGACGAGCGGCGCCCGGCGCGACTCGGCCAGCTCGAGCGCGAGGCGGCGTCCGGCGTCGTTCCCCACGTTGACCGCGGCAGGCGGCGGTTGCGCGCCCACGAAGAGGCGGCGCTTCGCCTGGAAGTAGCTCTCCATCGTCCCGTGCAGGTCGAGATGGTCCTGCGAGAGGTTCGTGAAGACGAGCGCGGCAAAGCGCACCCGATCGAGCCGGTGCAGCTCGGAGCCGTGTGACGACGCCTCGAGTGCGACGCACTCGTCACCGCCGTCGATCATCTGCCGGAAGAGCCGTTGCAGGTCGATCGCCTCCGGGGTCGTATGCGGCGCCGGACGGGTGGTGCCACCGACGACCCACTCGACGGTGCCGACGAGCCCGGTCGAGCGTCCCGCCGCCTCGAGCACGGAACGGAGCAGGAAGGCGGTCGTCGACTTGCCGTTCGTACCGGTGACTCCCGCCACCTCGAGCGCCCGCGTAGGCTCGCCGAAGAACGCGTCCGCGGCGACGGCCATCGACACGCGCGCATCCTCGACGAGCAGCTGCGGCACCGGCAGCTCGAGAGTGCGTTCGACGACGAGTGCTGCCGCACCCGCTGCCACGGCCCGATCGGCGTAGTCGTGCCCGTCGGCACGGCTGCCGGGCACACAGAAGAAGGCCGACCCGGGTGTGACACGGGAGGCGTCGTAGGCGAGATCCGTGATCTCGACCTCCCCGTCGGTGCCCGTCCCGCCCGCTGCGAGCACGCGCTGCAACTCGTCGAGATTCACGGGAGGTCATTCTAGGCAGAGGTTCTGCACCTTCTGGCGCGACCGCCTGCCGTCGCGTTCCTACTGCGTCGTGGGACCGCCGGCGGCGCTGAGTGCCGTTGCCTGCGTCTCCGGTGCGTCCGGCGGCACCTCGAGGTACTGCAGGTCGAACCGCGCGATGTCACGGAACGCCGGGGCGGCGACGTCGCCGCCGTAGATGTCGCC
The DNA here is from genome assembly GCA_964581085.1 of uncultured Gaiellales bacterium. Classification (GTDB taxonomy): domain Bacteria; phylum Actinomycetota; class Thermoleophilia; order Gaiellales; family Gaiellaceae; genus Gaiella. The sequence goes on from CAZOMP010000002.1 coordinate 302,021, forward strand.
CTGCGGCTCGTCCACCATCACGAGGATCGCGAGGCGCGGCTTCTTCGCAGGTACGACACCGACGAACGAGGCGACGTACTTGTTGGTGTAGTGGCCGTTCTCGGGCTTCTGCGCGGTGCCGGTCTTGCCTGCGACGGTGTAGCCGGGGATGGCGGCCTGGGTGCCAGTGCCCTCGAGGACGACGCTCCGGAACATCGAGATCATCCGGTTCGCCGTTCCCCTGGAGACGATCCGGGTGCGCCTGGCAGGCCTCACACGGCGCGAGCCGATCTTCTCGACGAGGTGCGGGGTCACGCGCACACCCCCGTTACCGATCGCGGCGTAGGCAGACACCATCTGCAGCGGGGTCACGGCGATCCCCTGACCGATTGGAACGGTGCCGATCGTCGAGCCCGACCAGTCACGCAGGGGAAGGACGAGACCCGCGCTCTCCCCGGGGAAGTCGAGCCCGGTCGGCTTGCCGAAGCCGAAACGGTCGATCCAGGACTCGAGCCGGACGGCGCCGAGCTTCTCGGCGATCGTGATCGTGCCGACGTTGGACGACTGCGCCAGGATCTGCCGGACACTGAGCACCTCGGTGCCGCGCGTCTCGGCCTCATGGATCACACGGTCCGCGACCTGGATCGTCGGGGCGAGCGTGAAGCGGGTGTTCGGGGAGACGACGTTGTCCTCGAGCGCACCCGCCATGGTCACGATCTTGAAGGTCGAGCCGGGTTCGTAGGCGTCGGTGACCGCACGGTTGCGGCGCGCCTCGGAGGAGGCGACGGCGAACTTGTTGGCGTCGAACGTCGGATAGTTCGCCATCGCGAGGATCGCGCCCGTGCGCGGGTCCATCACGATCGCCGTTGCGCCCTTCGCGTCGAACTGGCGTACGGTGCGGGCGAGGATCTGCTCGGCGTTCGACTGGATCTGGTCGTCGATCGTGAGGGTGACGTTGCGTCCCGGTACCTCCGGGCGGGACTTGACGACGTCGATCACGCGGCCAAAGGGGTCCTTGACGATCGTCTCATAGCCCGTCTTGCCGGACAGTGTCCTGTCGAGCGACTGCTCGAGGCCGTCGAGGCCGTGGTTGTCGGTACCTGCGAAGCCGAGCACATTTGCGGCGACGCGGCCCTGCGGATAGGTGCGCAGCTCCTCCGGGTAGAAGCCGAGGCCGGGGATGTCCTTCGCCTTCAGCGCGGCCGCCTTCGTCGGGTCCGCCTTCCGCTCGACGTAGACGAAGCCCCTGGCGCGATCCTTGAGCGAGGGATACAGCAGCGCCGGATCGACCCCGAGCGTCTTGCCGGCGACGAAGGCGGCGCGCTGTGCGTCGGCGACGTTGCGCGGGTCGGCGTAGACCGTCGTCGCCTGCTCGCCGATCGCGAGCGGCTCGCCGGTGCGGTCGTAGATGGTGCCGCGCCCGGCCGGAAGCTCGATCGTCTCGCGGTGCTGCGTCACCGCCATCGTCGCGAAGCGGTCGTGCTGCACCCCCTGGACCCATGCCGCGCGACCGACGGCGACGGCGAAGACGGAGACGAAGCCGACGAGCAGCAGCGCGATGCGCCGGTTCGCGCGCGCTTCCCTCACCTGGCCCGCAACCGCACGTAGGTCGTCGTGAGCGGATCTGCCGCCTGGAGGCCGAGCCGCGTCGTGGCGGCGTCCTCGATACGGACGTTCGCCGAGGCGCTCGAGAGCTGCGAGCGGAGCAGCGCGTTGTCGGCCTGCAGCTGCGCGCGCTGCTGCCCGAGGCTGTCGAACTGCATGTTGAACTGCAGGACGACCACGTTGACGGCGACGATGCCGGCGAGCAGGGCGCCGACGACGACGATCCAGACGATGCCGCCCGCGAACGGTGCCCGCGCGCGTGCGCTGGCAGCTTTCCGCTGCTTCGGCTTCGGCTGCGAGACGCGGCGGGGCCGCGTTCTGACGCGGGTATCGACGACGGACGACATCGCTACGCCTTCACCGCTACGCGGAGCCGTGCCGATGCCGCCCGCGGGTTGTGGTCGAGCTCGGCGGCGGTGGGTCGCACCGGTTTGCGCGTGAGGATCCGCAGCTCCGGTTCCTTGCCGCAGGCGCAGACGGGGAAGTCGGGCGGGCACGTGCAGCCGCGTGCACGCTCTGCCAGGAACTGCTTCACGATCCGGTCCTCGAGCGAGTGGAAGCTGATCACGGCGAGCCGGCCGCCGGGACGCAGCATCTCGACGGCGGCCGGAAGCGCTACCTCGAGCTGACCCAACTCGTCGTTGACGGCGATCCGCAGCGCCTGGAAGACGCGCTTGGCGGGGTGGCCCTCGCCGAACCGCGCCGGGGTCGGGATGGCCGTCTTGATCACGTCGACAAGGTCGCCGGTGCGGAAGAACGGCCGCTCGCTGCGCCGGCGCACGATCGCTCGTGCGATCTGGGTCGCGTAGCGCTCTTCGCCGAGACGCCGGAAGATGGTGGCGAGCTCGCGCTCATCCCATGTGTCCACGATCGTGGCGGCGGTGAGCTCCGACGAGGGGTCCATCCGCATGTCGAGCGGCGCGTCGGTCGCGTACGAGAAGCCGCGCTCGGGCCGGTCGATCTGCATCGAGGAGACGCCGATGTCGAGCAGGATCGCGTCGGCCTTGATCCCGTTCGTCGCGAGTTGGGTGAGGACGACCGAGAAGTCGCCGCGGAGGAACCGCACGTCGACCCCGGCCCTGGCCTTGAAGCGGTCGAAGAACGGCTTCGCGCCCGGGTCGCGGTCGATCGCGACGAGCTTGCCACTGCCGTGGAGATCGCAGGCGAGCAGGCGCGCGTGACCGCCGGCGCCGAACGTGGCGTCGACGACCGTCTCCCCGGGCGCGACGGCGAGCAGCCGCCGTACCTCGTCCGCGAGGACGGGGACGTGGTCAGATGCGCTGCTGGGCAAGACGTTGGGCAACATTGTCTGCACTCCCTTCGATCTCCTCGCGCTGTGCCGCCCAGGCGGCACGGTCCCAGATCTCGAGGTGGTCGCCGCTCCCGATCACCGCGACGTCCTTGCCGAGGCCGGCGTACCGGAGCAGCGGCCCCGGCAGGTGGACGCGGCCCTGCTTGTCGGGCACGTCGCGCGACGCTCCACCGTAGAACTGGCGGTTGAGCTTCCGCGCCTCGGGCAGCAAGGGGTCGAGGTTCGCGAGCCGGGCACCGATGCGCGCCTCCCAGACGGCCTCGGCGTAGACGTCGACGCTCCCGTCGAGGCCCTTCGTGAGAAAGACCCCGTCTGCGAGCGCGTCGCGAAAGCGGGCCGGCAGCGTGAGCCGGCTCTTGTCGTCGATCGTGTGCTCGTACTCGCCGAAGAACATGTTCGGGGCCCCCTGGCTGATCCCACGACTCCCCACTCTAAACCATCTTCCCCCACTTCGCAACCCCTTGGGATTCAGCTCTCGATTCGAGGGCTAGACTCGGCTCGTGTCGATCTCGATCGCGGAGGAGACGCCGTTGCAGGACGACGTGCGGGCGCTGATCGCGGCGCTGAACGCCTTCCTGCTCGAGCTGACCCCGCCCGAGTACTGCACGCACATGACCGTTGAGCAGATGGCCGACGCGGACACGAGCGTCTGGGTCGCGCGCGACGGGCGGCGCGCCGTCGCCTGCGGGGCGCTGCGCCGGCACGACGGCGGCATCGGCGAGGTCAAGCGCATGTACACCGAGCCGGAAGCACAGGGCCGGGGGATCGGCGGCCAGATCCTCGCGCTGATCGAGGCGCGTGCCCGGGAGGAGCGGCTCCGCCTGCTCGTGCTCGAGACGGGACACTGCCACGACGCCGCCTACCGGGTCTACGAACGCACCGGCTTCTCGCGCTGCGGGCCGGTGCTCGACTACCCGGACACAGGCTGGTCCGTCTTCTACGAGAAACCGCTCACACCGCCTGAGCTCTGACGGCGGTCACAGCTCGACGCGCTGTGGTGCCACGCCCCGCCCGGTCATCGCGGCGGCGCCGCAGCGGGCGGCGAACCGCACTGCGTCGTGTGGGTTCGCGCCCATCCCGAGCGCGTAGGCGAGCCCTGCCGCGAACGAGTCGCCGCAGCCGTAGGCGTCCTCCCGCGGCCCCGGCAACGGGGTGGCGGTGAACGGCCCGCCGGGCTGCATCCAGCCGCCGAGGGCACCGGACGTCGTCACGGCGAGGTGCGGCTCCGGGTCGAGGTCGGCGGCGTGGTAGCGCTCGGCATCGTCCTCCCCGCTCCCCACGATCGCGTCGAGCTGAACCTGCCCCCGGCCCAGGACATCGAGCTCCCGGGCACTCGCGACGAGCACCCGCGCCTTCCGCGCCCATCGCAGCGCGGCGACGTCGCCCGAGACGAAGAGCACCGCGTCCATCGTGGCCAGCTCGTACCAGGGAAGGACGTCGTCGTCCCCAGCGGGACGAAGCTGCGGACCGACGGTGGTGATCGTTCGCTCGCCCGCCTCGTCGAGGGTCGTGAACGCCCAGCGGGTCGGCCGTCTGTCGGACGCTGCGTGCACCACGACCCCTCGCCCCTCGAGCTCTGCCTGCGCGCGCCGACCGAGCTCGTCGTCACCGAAGGCCGTGAACAGGTGGGTTTCCTCGGCGAGCAGCGCGAGCTGCACCGCCGCAACGCCCCCGCCGCCACCGGCCTGCTCCCAGTCCTCTTGCGCATGTGTGATCTCGCCCCTGGCCGGATGCCGGGGCACACGCGCGAAACGTGTCCACTCGACGTGACCGATGACAGCGACGCGCATACCTGGAGTCTCCCAGACCGTCCCGCGACCCTGTCTCACACAACAGGCCGTGGCGACGTTTCACGGATGATGGCAGTCGTGGCGATCCCGCCCTTCGAGCGCTTCTACGTCGAGCACCGCTCCGAGGTGCTCGCGTTGCTGCGCCGCAAGCTCGGTCGTGACGCCGCCGAGGACGCATTCCAGGAGACGTTCCTGCGCGCCCTCCGCGCCTACGACCGGCTCGAGCACGGCGAGCACCTGCGGGCGTGGGTGCTGACGATCGCCTCGCGAGTCGCGATCGACGTGCACCGGCGAGCGCGGCCGACGGCCGAGATGCCAGAGCTCATCCACGAGGACACCCGCCCCGCGCACGAGGATCTCGGCGAGCTGACCGACGGACTGCCACCGAAGGAGCGGGCTGCGGTCGTCCTGCGCTACGGCTACGACCTCACCTACGAACAGATCGCCGCCGCACTCGACTCGACACCGGACGCCGCGCGCCAGGCGGCCTCGAGCGGCGTCAGGCGGCTGCGAAAGGAGCGAAACCCATGACCGTGCCCACCGACCTCGACGGGCGATTCCGCGAGGCGGCCGCCCGAAGCGGCCTCCTCGATGCCGCGTACGCGGTAGTCGAGAGCCCGCTCGGCGACCTGCTCGTCGCGACGAGCGACCGCGGCATCCTCCGTATCTCCTACGACGCCGACGTGGAGGAGCAGCTCGACTGGCTCTCGGAGACAGCCGGCCGCAGCGTGCTCCATTCTCCGAGCGCAGTCGCATCCGTCCGGCGCGAGCTCGACGAGTACTTCTCCGGCCGACGCCGGGTGTTCGATCTCGGCATCGACCTCCGCGGCTTGACGTCGTTCACGGAGCGTGTCCTGAACGAGCTGGCGCGGGTTCCGTACGGGCACACGGCCACCTACGCCGAGCTCGCGGCGCGGGCGGGCAACCCGAAAGCGGCCCGCGCCGTCGGGATGACGATGAACCGGAACCCGATCCCGATCGTGCTCCCCTGCCATCGCATCGTCGGCGCCAACGGGACGCTCGTCGGCTACGCCGGCGGGCTCGACCGCAAGGTCGCGCTGCTGACACTCGAGGGCGTGCTCTTCTGACGGCCCTGCAGCAGCAGGGCGGCGAGGAGGGCTGCCGCGAAGGCGAGCGACGCGACGCTGATCACGACGGCGTGGAAGGCATCGATCCCGGCCGAGCGAACCGCACCGGTGAGGTTCTCGCCAAACGGCGTGTCACCGGTGCCGCCCCTTGCCACGAAGACCCGGCTCGCCAGGGCGCCGAGCGCCGCCACCGAGAGGATGCCGCCGATCCGGGCCACGGTCTGGTTCAGCCCCGAGGCGACGCCGGCGAGCTGCTCGGGTGCCGGTGACAGCGCCGCGGCCGTGATCGGGGCGACCACCGCCGGGAGACCGAGCGCGAACACGCAGACGCTCGCGACGGCCCACTTCCATGCCGCCGACTCGGTCGTCGCAGGCAGGAGCAGCAGCACGGCGACGCCGATCGTGGCGGCGCCGAAGGCGATCGGGAAGCGCGGCCCGTTCGCGTCGGCGAAGCGCCCCCAGCGGGGTGCCAGCAGGATCAGCCCGATGCCCGGCGGGACAAAAACGAGGCCCGCAAGGGTCGGTGAGAAGCCGAGAAACTGCAGGTAGATCGGCAGAAAGAGCAGCTGCGCACCGAGCGCCGCGTACATCACCACCGTGACGACGTTTGCGCGCACGAGCCCCGGTGCGCGCAGGAGCGACGGAGGTACGACGGGGTTCGGCGCGCGCCGCGTCCAGACGACGAGGCCCGCGAGGGCCAGCAGCCCGAGCACGAGGAACGGCAGCACGTGCGCGGTGCCGCGGGCATGGTGCTCGACGATCGCGTAGCTCACCCCAGCGAGCCCGAGTGCGACGAGGGCCGAGCCGACGAGATCGAGCGTGGCCCGTCCACTGCTGCGATCCTCGCCGTCCCGGCCCGCGAGTGCGAGCACGACGGTGAGCGCCGCGAGCGGCACGTTGATCGCGAAGACGAAGCGCCACGAGACGGTCTGCACGATGACGCCCCCGAGCGGCGGGCCACCCACGGTGGCGACACTCGTGAGCGATGTCCAGAGCCCGATCGCCCGTCCCGCCTGGCCGGCCCAGGTGACCCGCAGCAGGGCGAGGCTCGTCGCCGTCAGGACGGCGCCCCCGATCCCCTGCAGCACCCTCCCGGTCACGAGGATGCTCTCGCTCGGAGCGAGCGCCGTCAGGAGCGAGGCAAATGCGAAGAAGACGACACCGACGACGAACGTCCGCCGCAGCCCGACACGGTCGCCGATCGCACCGCCGACGAGATAGAACGCCGAGAGCGAGAGCGCGTACCCGAGGTACACCCACTGCTGGCCCGTGAGCCCCAGCCCCAGATCCTCCTCCATGCGGGGCAGCGCCACGATCACGACCGTCGTGTCGAGGAAGGCGAGCGCCGACCCGAGCGCAGTTGCGAACAGGGTCAGCCTCCGCACGCGCGTCTGCGACGTCACCGACCCTCCATGGAGGCCACGCTAGTCGACGGGCTCTCGGCGACGATCGACGCGCGGGCCGATCCTGAACGATCGCTGAAAGACCTTGTCGTGGGCCGTGCCTCTGTGGCAATACTGACGGGTTACCCGCAGTCGCGACGAGGAGGAACCATGGCCTTCGAGGAGTTGACGAAGCGGCACGCCGAGGTCTGGAGCTCGGCCCCCTTCGAGAACATCGCCGAGAACATCGCCGACACCCACGCCGCCCTCGTGGAGCGGCTCGCGCCCCGCCCCGGAGAGCGCTGGCTCGATCTCGCCTGCGGCACGGGCGACGTCGCCTTCCATGCGTCCCGTGCCGGCGCCGAGGTGACCGGCTCCGACCTCTCGCCGACGCTCGTGGAAACGGCTCGCCGGCGTGCCGGCGAGCTCGGGCTCGACCTCACGCTCGAGGTCGCCGACTGTCAGAACCTGCATTACGCCGATGCTTCCTTCGACGTCGTCTCCTCGTCGGTGGGGGTGATCTTCGCGCCAGATCATGCGGCCGTCGCACGCGAGCTGACCCGAGTCTGCCGCCCCGGCGGCCGGATTGGCATCACCGCCTGGCGGCGTGACAGCGGTGTCGGCGACATCTTCGCGGCGATGGCGCCGTTCATGGCACCGCCTCCGGAGGGCGCGGGCTCGCCGTTCCAGTGGGGCGAGGAGGACTACTGCCGCACGATGCTCGGTGACGCATTCGAGCTGTCCTTCGAGGAGCTCGACTCGCGGCACGAGGACGAGCACGGGAGCGCCATGTGGGACCTCTTCCGCGAGAGCTACGGCCCGACGAACGTCCTCTGGAACTCGCTCGACGACGAGCGTCGTCTCGAGCTGGACGCTGCGATGACGGCGTGCTTCGAGCGCCACCGCGGTGAGAACGGCGTCAGCATGGAGCGTCGCTACATCGTCATCACGGGGATCCGCAAGGGCTGAGCCCGCGGCCCCGGAGCGGGTGGGCTGCCGGTAGCTCTCATTCGAGCAGCCGGTAGCCCCTCCCCCACACGTTCACCACGTACGGCTGCTGCGCCCCGGCGTGGCGGAGCTTGCGGCGCAGTCGAGAGGCATGGGAATCGACGGTGCGCGTGATCAGACGGCCGCCGTAGCCCCAGACCTCGCGCAGGAGCTCGTCCTTGCCGAAGACGCGTCGTGGATCGCTCGCGAGCTTGACCGCCAGATCGAACTCGCGACCCGCGAGCGAGACGGGGATGCCGTTCAGCCGCACCTGCCGCGCGCGCCGGTCGACGACGAGCTCTCCGACCTCGACCACCTCGGCCGGCCCGGCCGCGGCGCGGCGCAGCACGGCCCGGATCCGCGCCAGCAACTCCGGATAGAGCTCCCGTGGGACGACGTCGTCGGCGCCCCGCTCGAAGGCGCGCACGCGCTCGACCGGGTCGACTCCCGGGCCCGTCAACACGATCACCGGCACGTTACGGTCCCAGCGCCTGCCGGGTGCACCCTCACGGAGGCGGGCGCACAGCTCCGTCGCCCCCGCAAGCACGATGTCGGGACGCGCGCGCTCGGCGAGATCGAGGGCCTGGGCGTCCCACCCCGCCTCGAGCACCTCGAATCCGTCGGAGCTGAGGTTGCGGCTCAGGTAGCCGGGCTCGCGCGGCGTCGGATCGGCCAGGAGAAGCGCTGCTCGCATGCCGGCAGGCTAGACCGGCATCCGCCCGGCGACCAGTTGTCCATTCGGACCGGCCTGTGACGATCGTTCCCCAGCCGTCCGCTCAGGACGCGTGCTCGAGGTGCTCGGCGAGCACCTCGTCGATCCACACCTGGGCGCTCTTGGCGCGACGGAAGAAGCGGTGGATGCCGCCCTCGAGCGCGAACCCGATGGCCCCATGGACCTGCTGGACGTGCGCGGTCACCTCGCGGCAGGCGCCACCTGCCCAGGCGAGCTCGTCAGCTGCCAGCTCGACGTCTGGCACCGCGGCGCTCCACGCGCAGAGGAGCAACCCGTCCCGGAGGAGCGCCGCGTCGGCGAGGTGAGCCTGGACGGCCGCGAGCGCTGCGAGCGGGGCCCCGAACTGCTCCCTGTCCCGCGCATGGGCGATCGCAGCTGCCAGCGCCCCGTCGGCGAGACCCGCCAGGTAGGCGAGCGTGACAACACCCCAGAGGCGCAGTCGGACGGGAGCGGCTGTGAGCGACCCATGGACGCCGGCGAGCGTCCCGGTGCCGTCGAGTGTCGGCTCGCTCCTGCCGCCGTCGATCAGGCCTGCACCGTGCCGCACGCGCCCGGCGACGACGAGCGGCCCACCCAGCGTCGACTCGTCCACGAGCGAGAGCGGTGCGACGGCGCGGCCCAACTCGATCCCGCCGGCGACCGCGGGCGCCGCCAGGGCAGGATCGCTCCACAGCTCGGCCCAGCCCACCCCGGCGAGCCGCGCCGCGAGGACGTCGTCCCGGTCGTCCTGCCATTCCCCGAACACCGGCTGGAGCGATGCTTCCCAGCCGGCGAGAACGCCTCGCATCGACTCGGCGAAGAGCTCCACCTCGGGGGCGATCGCAAACCTCATCCCACCACCTCGGCGAGCACGGAAGCCGTGTCGGCCCCGAGCGTGGGCGCCGGCCGCAGAGGTGTCGGTTCGCCGCCGTCGATCCGATACACACCGCCGAGCATCGCCACACTGCCGAGGCCCGGCTGCTCGACATCCTGCACGAGCCCGTTCGCCCGAATCTGGGCGTCTGCGTGCACGGACTCGCGCACGAGGACGGGGCCTGCGGGAACTCCCAGCGCTCCGAGCCGCGCCAGCCACGCCTCGACCGGCTCGGCCGCGACGGCCTCGGCAACACGTGCGGTCAGCCGTCGCTTCTCTGCGAGCACGGCAGCATCGTCCGGCACGAGATCGGGTGCCTCGATCGTCGGGTCGTCGAGTCCGAAGAGGCCGGAGAACGCACGTCGCTGCGGCAGGTTGAGACAGGCAACCGCGAGGAAGCCGTCGGCCGCCTCGAAACAGCGGTAGTACGGGTTCATCTCGATCCCGCCCGAGATCTCGTCTGCGCGGCCGGCGAGATCCGAGCGCGTCGCGGGCCGGGCGGCACCCGCCGCCTCGTCGCCCACCCAGACGAGGTCCTGGATCTGGGCCGCAAGCGCAGCACCGAGCAGCGAGACCTCGACCAACCGCCCCCTTCCGGACGTGCCAGAGCCGACGAGCGCCGCGAGGACGCCGCTCGCGAGCAGATGCCCGGCCGTCAGGTCCGCCATCGGGATCCCGCCCGCCCGCACGGGCACCGAGTCGCCGCGCGAGGCGTGCGAGGTGAGGAGCCCGGAGCGTGCCTGCGCCACGAGATCGTAGGCCGGTGCGCCCGCAAGCGGCCCGTGAGGGCCGAACGACGTGACGACGCCGACGACGAGTGCAGGATGCCGGGCGTGGAGCTCGTCCCAGGCGAGGCCGAATCCCTCCGTACGCGCCGCCGGAGTGTTGTGTACGACAACGTCTGCCGTGGCGACGAGCGCCGCCAGCGCCGTCCGGCCGGCCTCGGTCTTCAGGTCGAGCACGACCGACCGCTTGCCGCGGTTGAGGGGGACGAAGAAGCGTCCCGTACCCTCGCCAAGCGGCATCACCCGGCGATAGGCATCGCCGCCCGGAGGCTCCACCTTGATCACCTCGGCACCGAGCTCGGCGAGCAGCGAGCCTGCGAGCGGCCCGGCAACGTACTGTGCCACCTCGACGACGCGAATCCCCTGCAGTGGCGGCGTCACCGGAGCCCGAGCCCCCGTCTCGCGATCACGAGCTGCTGCACTTCGGCCGTACCGCCCGCGATCGTCGATCCGACCGAGGCGCGGTAGAGCGCGGCCGCCCTGCCCTCGAGCGCAGCGTCCCGCCCCTCGCCGAGGCCCTCCAGCCCGAGCAGATCGACGGCCGCGTCTCCGACGCGCTGCATCAACCGGGCACCGGCGAGTTTCGCCATTGCCGAGGTGGCGCTCCCGGGCTCCCCGCGGTCGAGCACGTCTGCGGCCCGGAACGAGAGCAGCCGCGCCGCCTGCAGCTCGCCCCGGAGTCGCCGCAGCACCCGTCGCCGTTCGCCGTCGAGCCGGCCCGTGTTCCGGAGCCGCGCCTCGAGCGCGTCGAGCACCCAGGCGGCACCGCCGATCTTCTCCGCCGTGACCCGCTCGAAATCGAGGGTGTACATCAACACGGCCCAGCCCTCGCCGAGGCCCCCGACGAGGTTCTCGGCCGGGATTACCACCTCGTCGAGGAACGTCTCGCAGAGATGACCGCCGCCGAGCGTCGCAAAGGTACGTACCTCTATGCCCGGCAGCTCGAGCGGGCAGACGAGCACCGAGATGCCCCGATGGCGCGACTCCGGCGAGCCGGTGCGGACGGCAAGGTAGATCCAGTCGGCGATCTGGGCGCTCGAGGTCCAGATCTTGTGCCCCTGGACGACGAACGTGTCCCCCCGACGCGTGGCCGTCGCCGTCAGGGAGCCGAGATCGCTGCCGGCCCCCGGCTCGGAGAAACCCTGGCAGAAGACGAGCTCGCCACGCGCGATCGCAGGCAAGAGGCGTTCGACGAGCTCACGGGAGCCGAAGCGCTCGATCGCCGCCCCGATCGTCTTGTACGAGAGCAGGTACGAGGAAAGCGGCAGCCAGTGGTAGCCGAGCACCTCCTCCACGAGGGTGGCGGTCAGCCGGGTCAGCCCCCTCCCACCGAGCTCTCGGGGCCACGAGAGCCCGATCCAGCCCGCCTGCCCGAGCCGTCGGTAGACCTCGACCGAGTCACCGTCGGAGAGCATCCCCTGGCGCCACCACTCCGGGTCGGACTCGAGCAGCGGCCGCAAGCTCCTGGCGAACGCGGCCGCCTCGTCACGCAACCCGAGCTGCTCGCTGGTCAGACGCAGGTCCACCCCGGCGATCCTACGCCGCGGGCCCCGGCCCACGACGACCGTACCTCGCCCCGCCGGCGTCGCCGCGTGCGACGATCCCGGCGTGGAGGAGCGTCGCGCCAGGATCGTCGCCACAGACGGCGTCCGCCTCGCCGCACGGCTGTGGCTGCCCGAGACTCTTCCCGCGCCGGTCGTGCTCGAGGCGCTGCCCTACCGGATGGACGACCTCACCGCGTCCGAGGCGGAGGAATACGAGCGGCTCTGCCAGGAGGGCGGGCTGGCCGTCTGTCGCCTCGACATCCGCGGCACCGGTTCCTCCGAGGGGATCGCGACCGACGAGTACACCGCGGCTGAGCACGACGACATCTGCCACGTGATCGAGTGGCTCGCCGCACAGGAGTGGTCGAACGGCAGCGTCGGGATGTACGGGACGTCCTGGTCGGGCTTCAACTCGCTCCAGGTCGCCTGCCTGCGCCCGCCGGCGCTCAGAGCCATCGCTCCGATCTACGCCTCCGATGACCGCTACACCGACGACGTCCACTACATGGGCGGCGTGCCGAAGGCGGTCGATCTCGTCGACTGGGTCCTGTACATGGTCGCCTGCAACGCTCTTCCGCCCGTGCCCGCGGTCTTCGGCGACGGGTGGCGCGAGGAATGGGCCCGACGCCTCGACGAGCCCGAGCCCTGGCTGCTGCGCTGGCTCGAGGAGCAGGCCGACGGGCCCTACTGGCGTCACGGCTCCGTCCGGCCGCGGTACGACCGCATCGTCTGCCCCACGCTGATCGTCGCCGGCTGGGCCGACGGGTACTCGAACATCGCCCTGCGGGGCTTCGAGGCGCTGACATGCCCCCGCCGGGCGATCATCGGCCCCTGGGGGCACTCGTCGGCCGAGACGGCCATCCCCGGCCCCCACATCGACCTCGTGCCGGAGCTGATTCGCTGGTTCCGTCGTTGGCTCGCCGACGAGCACAACGGCATCGACGAGGAGCCGCCGCTGGCGGTCTTCTCACGCCGCTCGACCCGACCGCGGGTCGACCTCGACCTGATGCGGGGCGAGTGGCGTGCGGAACCCACCTGGCCTGCAAACCGGCTGCGGGAGCACGTCCTCCGCCCCTCCGACGCCGGTGCGGACACGATCCACGTTCGGGGCGACGTCGGCCGTGCCGCCTGGATCTCGTGCGCCGGACGGCTGCCGTGGGGGCTGCCCGGAGACCAGCGCCTCGACGACGAGCTCTCGCTCACCTACGACTGGCCACCGCTCGAGCGGGAGCTCGACGTGATGGGGCAGCCACGCGTCCGGTTGACCCTGACGCCGCATGCGCCTGTCCAGACGCTCTCGATCCGCCTCTGCGACGTCTTCCCCGACGGCACCTCGGCGCTCGCCGGCCGGGGCGTGCTCAACCTGGCGCATCGCCACGGACACGACGCACCGGCGCCGCTCGAGCCGGGGGTCGCCGTCGAGGTCGAGGTCGAGTTGGAGGCAACAGCGTGGGTCTTCGAGCCGGGGCAACGCGTCCGCCTCGCGCTCTCGGGCGCCGACTGGCCGAATACGTGGCCGCCGCCAAGCGCCGCTCCGATCGAGGTCGACCGGGCGAGCGTCAGCCTGATCCTGCCGGTGCTGGACGGCCCCTCGCCGCTGCCGGCGCCGGCCCTGCCACCGCCGAGGGGAGACGGCGCCGAGTCTCTCGAAGCGGACGACGAACTCGCCCAGCCCGATCTCGTCTGGCGCTTCGAGGACGACATGGTCGGCCGCGAGACGCGGGCGGTGACGAGCTACGGCTCGGTCTACGAGGCGCCCTTCGACGCACGTGCCGAGGAACTCTACGAGGGCGTCGTCGGCGTCTCACTCGACGACCCGGCAGCGGCGTTCGCGAACGGGCGCTCCGAGTACCGACTCACGTGGCCCGAGGCCGATGTCCGCACCGAGGTACGGCTCGAGGTGCGCTCCGACGCGGCTGCGTTCCAGGTGACGGTCGACCTCCTCGCCGAGGAGCTCGACGGGGATCCCGATGCATTCCGGCGCGAGCGCCGCTGGGAGCGGCGGATTCCACGCCGGTTCTGCTGAGCCGCACTCAGATCGCGTGACAGGCCGCGTCGTGGCCCTCGGCCGCCACGTCGACCGGACGCAACACCGGGTCCTCGCCACGGCAGCGCTCGAGGATCCCGAGCCGCTCTGCCTCCCCCGACTGCACCAGGGGGCAGCGGGGATGGAAGCGGCAGCCGGTCGGGATCCGCCGCGGGTCGGGCGCCTCGCCCTCCAGGATCTGCTGCTCCATCCCTTCCACCTCCGGGACGACCGACAGCAGCGCCCGCGTGTAGGGGTGACGCGGCACCGAGAGCAGCTCCTCCGCCGACCCGACCTCGACGACCCGGCCGAGGTACATCACCGCGACCCGGTCCGCGATGTTCCAGGCGAGGCCGAGGTCGTGTGTGACGACGAGGATCGTGAGGCCGCGCTCCCGGACGAGGCGCAGCATCAGCGCCAGGATCTCGCCGCGCACGGATGCGTCCAGGCTGGAGACCGGCTCGTCGGCGACGATCAGCCACGGGTCGAGAACCATCGCGCCCGCGATCACGACGCGCTGCCGCTGCCCGCCGGAGACCTCGTAGGGATACAGCGGCAGGAAACGCTCGGGCGGCCGCAGACCGGACACGGCGAGCGCCTCGGCGACCTTTGCCTCCTCGCCGTCCGAGAGCCCGTGGATGCGCAGCCCCTCGGCGACCGCCTCGTAGATCGTCTGGCGGGGGTTGAGCGAGCCGGTCGGGTCCTGGAAGACCATCTGGACGCCGCGGCGGTACTCCTTGAGCGCCGAGCCACCGTAGCGAAGCGGCTCACCGCGGAACCAGACGCCGCCTGCGGCCGGCCGCTCGAGGCCCATGATCGTGCGGGCGAGAGTCGTCTTGCCGCAACCCGACTCACCGACGAGCGCGAGCACCTCCCCCTCGCGTACGGCGAGATCGACACCGTCGACGGCCCGGGCAACCTGGCCCTTGCGGCCCTCGAAGCGGACTTCGAGCCCGCGTACCTCGAGCAGCGGCGTATCCGTCACGCCGCTCCCACGTGGATGCAGGCGGCCCAGCGTCCCGGCCCCACCTCGAGCTCGACCGGATCCCAGCTCGTGCACTCGGCCGTGGCACGGCTGCAGCGTGGGTGGAACGGGCACCCGGAGGGAAGATGACGCGGGTCGGGCGGATCGCCGGGAAGGCCGGACGGCGCCATCCGGTAGCGCGGATCGCCGATCACGGGGAAGGCGGCAGCGAGGGCTGTCGTGTACGGGTGGGCCGGCTCCGCGAAGACAGCGCCCGCCTCTCCCTCCTCGACGAGCCTTCCCGCGTACATGACGGCGAGCCGCCGGCAGACGCTCGCGAGGGTCGAGAGGTCGTGCGTGATGAAGAGCATGGTGAGCCCGAGGTCCCGCTGCAGATCCTCGAGCAGGCGGAGGACCTGCGCCTGCACCATCACGTCGAGTGCCGTCGTCGGCTCGTCGGCGATCAGGAGGCTCGGCTCGCAGGCGAGCCCGAGCGCGATCAGGACGCGCTGCTTCTGGCCGCCCGAGAGCTGATGCGGATAGTCGGACGCACGCGCCGGCGGCAGCCCCACCATCTCGAGCAGCTCTCCCACCCGCGCCCGGAGCTGCGTCCGCCCGACGCCGGGCCGGTGCGCCGTCACCGCCTCTTCGATCTGCCAGCCGATCCGTCTGACGGGATTGAGCGTGTGGAGCGCGCCCTGGAAGACGATCGACATCTCCGCCCAGCGCACGGCCCGCAGGCGGCCGGGTTTCATCGTCAGCACGTCCTCGCCCTGCAGGAGCACCTCACCGGTCACCGTCGTCCCACGCGGCAGCAGCCGCAGGAGCGCTCCCGCGATCGTCGACTTGCCGCAGCCCGACTCGCCGGCCAGGCCGAGCGTCTCGCCCACGGCGAGATCGAACGAGACGCCCCGTACCGCCGGTACGCCGCCGGGATAGGTGACGGCGAGATCGCGAACCTGGAGCAGCGGCTCGGTCACGAGCGGCGCTCTCGCAGGCGCGGGTCGAGGATCTCCTCGAGCGCTTGCCCGATCAGCACGAAGGCGAGAACGACCGCCATGATCCCGAGACCCGGCGGCAGGTAGTACCACCACGCGTTCCGCGACAGCGCCCCTGCGGCGAACGCGTCGTCGAGCATCTTCCCCCAGGAGGCGCGGGTCGGGTCGCCGAGGCCGAGGAACGAGAGCGTCGTCTCGGAGAGGATCGCGACGGGCACCGTCAGGGTCAGGTTGGCCAGGATCAGCGGCGAGACGTTCGGCAGCACATGTCGGTTCATGAGGTGGCGGTTCGAGGCGCCGAGCGCCCGGCTGCGCTCGATGTAGAGGCGCTCCTTGAGGGACAGCACCTGGGCGCGCACCACCCGCGCCGTGCTCGGCCAGGAGGTGATGCCGATCACGAGGATGATGTTCCATACCGACGGGCCGAGCACGGCGGCGAGCACGATCGCGAGCGGGAGGAACGGGATCACGAGGAACCACTCGGTCAACCGCATCAGGATGGCGCCAGGCCAGCTGCCGAAGAAACCCGCCACGATGCCGACGAGCGAACCGATCAGGATCGCGATCAGGGTCGCCGACAGCCCGACGAGCAGGCTGATCCGGGCGCCCCAGACGAACTGCGTCCAGACGCTGCGCCCGAGGTTGTCCGTTCCGAGCGGGGCGAATTCGGACGGCGGCGCCCAGGTCGGGTTCTTGAGTGAGTTGTCCGCGCTCAGGCCCGCGTGGTCGGCGAGGAGCGGCGCCGCCAGTGCCATCCCGATGATCGCGAGCAGAAGAACGAGCCCGATCATCCCCGGGACGGAGCGGCGGTAGTCGGCCCATGCAGCCGCGAGGGCGCGGCGGCGGCGCTGCCAGGCGAGACCGCGGGCGGAGACGGAGGTGGCGTCGACGCTCGTCACGAGGTCCGCACCCGCGGGTCGAGATAGGCGTAGAGCAGGTCGGCGATCAGGTTGAAGAAGATCACGGCCGCGCTGAAGACGAGGAAGAGCCCCTGCAGGAGCGGCAGGTCGGGCCCGTTGATCGCGTCGTAGGTGAGCCGTCCGAGCCCCGGCCACGAGAAGATCGTCTCGACCGCGATCGCGCCGGAGAGGACGAAGCCGAAGTTGATCGCAATCAGCGTCACGACCGGCAGGATCGCGTTCGGCACCGCATGCCGGTTGCGGACGACCACGTCCCGCAACCCCTTCGCGCGGGCGAGCGTCAGGTAGTCCTCGCGCATCGTGTCGAGCAGCGAGGAGCGCATCACGATCGCGTACTCGCCGAGGTACGCGATCGTCAGCGTGAGCGCGGGTAAGAACATGTGGTGCGCCTCGTCAAGCAGGTGCCCGAACCCCGACTGGCTCGCCGCGGGATCGCTGAGACCCCCAACCGGGAAGAGGCCGAGCGAGACCGAGAGCGTGATCAGGAGCAGCATCCCGAGCCAGAAGTCGGGCATCGCGTACGTCGCCATCGTGAAACCGGTCGTGCCGTAGTCGGTCGCCGAGCCGCGCTTCCACGCGGCCGCGATCCCCATCAGGACGCCGATGATCGTCGAGAGCAGCGTCGAGACGCCGACGAGCGCGATCGTCGGCCAGGCCCGGCTCCAGATCTCGCTCATCACCGGCTCGTTCGAGATGTACGAACGGCCGAGGTTGAGCTGGCCGGTCTGCTTCAGATAGGCCCAGAACTGGTCGAGCATGGAGCCGTCCAGCCCGAACTGGTGACGCAGCTGCGTGCGCTGTGCCTGGGTCAGGTTGCGTCCCCGGAAGAGGTTCGCAACCGGGTCGCCGGCGACGACGCGAAAGAGGAAGAAGTTGATGACGACGACGAACGCGAGCGTCGTGAGCGCCCCGAGCACCTTCAGCGAGACGAACCGCAAGCTCACGCGGCGCTACTCACGCTCGTCGACGTTCCGCCTCCGCGTCACGAAGAAGACGATGCCGCCGATCACGAGCACCGCGACGACCACGATCCCGATGATTCCCGCAGTACCGAGCCCGCCGCCGCCACCACCGGAGGAGGCGATCGGGACGAGGTTCGCGTAGGTCGGCGAGGTGTTCGTGAAGAGCACGGGGCCGATCGTCGCCGGCTGACGTGTCCACCCGGTGAAGCGGTCCGTGCGGTAGGCCTGCAGGTCGGGGTCGTAGCTGAGCACGTTGTACGAGGCCGACTTGTAGAACTCGGTCAGCATCCGGTGCACGATCTCGAGCCGCTTCGCGTGGTCGAGCTCGACCTTCTGCGCCTCGTAGTCCCGGTCGTAGGTGGGGCTGCACCAGTTGGCGTCGTTGTAGTAGTTCGTGGGGTCGCTCGGGTCCTTGGAGAGCTCTCCGCACGTGAAGTAGCTCAGCATCGGATCGGGGTCGACGAACGGCGTCCAGCCCCACTGGAACATGTCGTAGTCGCCCTTGCCGATGATCTCGGTCAGCCGCGAGCCGCTCACCGTCTTCAGGGTCGTTCCGATCCCGATCTTCTTGAGCCAGCCGGTCACGAACTCGGCGTTGCCCGGCGCCGTCTGCGAGTCGGAGAGGATGTAGTAGGTGAGGACGATGTTCTTGCCGTCCTTGCCCTCTCGAATTCCGTCCCCGTTCGTGTCCTTGTAACCCGCCTGGTCGAGGATCTGGTTCGCCTTGGCGAGGTCGAACGTGTTCTGCTCGCTCAACGGAATGTCGGGCGTCCACTCGGGGTTCGCCGAGGAGCTGATCGCCACCCCGACGCGGCCGAGACCGTTCGAGACGCGGCTGAGCAGCGTCTTCTTGTCGATCGCGCGGGCGATCGCCTGACGCACGCGGATGTCGGAGAGCGCCGGGTTGCCGTTGCCGATCCCCTGCACGCGCTCCGACTCGGGCCTGCCGCCGTTGACCGCGATCTCGGTGAAGGTGCCCTGCTGGCCCTCGACTGCGACGATGTCTTTCTTCCCCTGCAGGCGGGTGAACGACTCCGACGGGATGTCGTCGGCGGCAGCGTCGACCTCGCCGCTCTCGAGCGCCGCGATCATCGCGTCGGCGTTCGTGAAGAGCCGGAAGACGACCTCGTCGACCTTCGGCTTGCCGGCCCAGTAGGTCGGGTTTGCCTTCAGCTTCCAGTACTGGCCGCGCTTGGCCTGCGTCAGCGTGAACGGACCCGAGCCGACGCCGTCGGTGCCGGGCAGCTTCGTGATCGCCGTCTTGCCGTACTTGCCCCAGATGTGCTTGGGCAGGATGTAGACGTCCATCGCCGGCAGCTTCGGGTCGGGCACCGAGCTCTTGATCACGACGGTGCGAGCGTCGGGTGCGGAGGCGCGGAGATTCGCGACGGTCGAGGTGTAGTTGAGCCACGACTCGGCGCGCGCACGATTGATCGTGAAGACGACGTCGGCAGACGTGAGACGTCCTGTGTCAACCCTCAGCTGTGAGGAGTCGGTTGAGGCTGCCGTGGCGGTTGGGGTCGTAGGCGGTTTTGTCTTGCCAGATGCGCCAGATGACGCGGAGCCAGGCGCGGCCGAGGATGCGGATCGCGTGGGGGTGGTCGTGGCCTCTGGCGCGGGCGCGTTGGTAGATGTCTGCGGCCCACGGGTTGTGCTTGCGGCTGCTGTCGGCGAGGACGCCCACGGCGTCGCGGAGGTTTTTGTTGCAGGCCCAGCGGAAGCAGGCGGCCTTCTTCTTGCCGGACTGGACGGCGACGGGTGCTTGGCCGGCGAGCGCTTCGAGGGAAGCGCTCAAGGGGTGGCGGTCTCTGTTGTCGCCGATCTCGGCGAGCAGTTCGGCGGCGGTGACGACCGACTTGGGGTCGCGGAAGAGGGAGAGGAAGATCCGGCCGTCTTGGTGGGCGCGGAGGGCGCCGGCGATCTGGCTGGTCAGCAGCCGGATCTGCTCGACCAGCGGCTTGAGTGCGGCGACGAGCGCGAGCACGACAGCGCGGCGCGCCTCGAGTTCAGCCTCGCCGATGCGAGGCTGCGGGGCGGTGCGGATCCGTTCGAGCAGCTCGTCGGGGCTGCGGCGGCCGCTGTAGCTGTTGCGGGCGAGGAAGCCGGCCAGCCGCTTGGCGCCGAGGCCGCGCGTGTCGACGGGGCTGGGGTAGCGCTCGAGGAAGGCGAGCGCGATCGGCGAGTCGACGTCGAAGAAGATCTGGCGGGCGCCGGGCCAGAAGGCGTCGAGCTGCGCCCTGAGCTGATTGGCGAGCGCGACCCGCTGCTCGACCAGGTCCTCGCGGGCGCGTGTCTGCGCTTTCAGCGCCTTCGTCTCGTCCGAGTCGGGCTTGAGCAGCCGCAGTCGGTGCATGTCGGTGCGGGCGAGTTCGGCCAGCACGTAGGCGTCGAAGCCGTCCGACTTGCCGCCGGTGCGGTAGCGGTCGCGAGCCGCGGCGAGCTGGTTGGGATGGATCGGGACGACCGCGATGCCTTGGTCGAGCAGCCGGTCGACGACCAGCCCGTTCGGCTGTTCGATCGCGACACGGTCGACGTTGCTGGCTCGCAGAGCGCCGATGAGCGCCACGATCCCGTCCTCGCTGTGCGGGATACGCCGTTGCTCCAGCTCGCGGCCGTCGCCGTCGACGACGACGAGCCGGTGCTCGGCGCTGGCCAGGTCGAGCCCCGCAGTGCACTGCTGCATTCGTCCTCCTTCGTCTCGGATGCTGGTTGCGGGCCGACCGGCGAGGTACCGTGGCGGATGCTCATAGACGGGCCCTCGGTGGGGCGACGTCCTGTCGCCGCTCCGGGTGCCTCACACCGCCGGGAGGCGCAGGTCTCACGTGGGCCGTCTGCGCGGCAAGCGACGAGGGCGCTCTCCCGGCGGTGGTCAGCCACGACGCGACGCTACGAACCGCGTCGGTCGACGTTGCCCTCACTGACTAGTAGGACTTTGTCACTCTCGCCGGTGGAAGAGGGCGAGTTGGTCGAGGTCGA
>CAZOMP010000003.1:0-218082 GCA_964581085.1 uncultured Gaiellales bacterium
GCATCCCCGACCAGACCTAACCACCCACCGATACACAGAAAAACGCGCAGGCTCGGATCTTCCCCTTCGACCTCGTGCCGCGGATCGTGCCCGCCGACGAGTGGGCGACGATCGAGCGAGGCCTCGTGCAACGCCTGCGAGCGCTCAACATGTTCATCGCCGACGTCTACCACCGGCAACGGATTCTCGACGAGGGCATCGTGCCCGCGAGCCTGATCTTCGGCTCCCGCAACTTCCGTCGCGAGATGCTCGGCGTCGACGTGCCCGGTGACGTGTACGCGCACATCGGGGGCGTCGACCTCGTCCGTGACGGCTCCGGCCGCTACCTCGTCCTCGAGGACAACCTCCGTACCCCGTCGGGAGTGAGTTACATGCTGGAGAGCCGCGAGGCGCTGAAGCGGATCTTCGCCACCCTCTTCGACCGCTACGGGGTACGGCCGATCGACCAGTACCCGAGGCGTCTCTTCGAGACGCTGCGCTCGGTGGCGCCGCGCCTGGCAGGCGGCGACCCGACGATCGTTCTCCTCACCCCTGGCGCCTACAACTCCGCCTACTTCGAGCACTCCTATCTCGCCCGCCAGATGGGGATCGAGATCGTCGAGCCACGTGACCTCGTGGTCCACCAGAACAGGGTCTTCAACCGCACCACGCGTGGTTTGCAGCGGGTGGACGTCATCTACCGGCGGATCGACGACGAATTCCTCGACCCGCTCGCCTTCCGAGAGGACAGCCTCCTCGGAGTCCCCGGCCTCCTCAACGCCTACCGCGCGGGCACCGTCACGCTTGCGAACGCGATCGGAACCGGCTTCGCCGATGACAAGGCCGTCTACCCGTTCGTCCCCGAGCTGATCCGTTTCTATCTGGGGGAGGAGCCGATCCTTCCGAACGTCGACACGTACCAGTGCACGAGGGAAGACGACCGCGCCTACGTGCTCGACCATTTGGACGAGCTCGTCGTGAAGGCGGTCGACCAGTCGGGAGGCTACGGGATGCTGATCGGACCCGCCTCGACGGCCGCCGAGCGAGAGGAGTTCCGCCGGCGCATCGCGGCGGAGCCGCGCAACTACATCGCCCAGCCGACGATCGCCCTCTCACGTCATCCGACGTTCGTCGACGCCGGTCTGCACGGGTGTCACATCGACCTGCGGCCGTTCGTCCTCTCCGGCGCCGACACGACCCACATCGTCCCGGGCGGGCTGACCCGGACGGCGCTACGCCTCGGCTCGCTCGTCGTCAACTCCTCCCAGGGTGGAGGCAGCAAGGACACCTGGGTGCTCGCATGATCGGCTGGGCCCGATGCTGAGCCGCGTTGCCGAATCGCTCTACTGGCTGGGCCGCTACGTCGAACGCGCCGAGGACGTGACGCGCATCCTCGACGTGAACTTCCATTCGCTCCTCGACATGCACGTCGAGGACCGCGGCCTCGCCTGGCTGCAAATCGTGCAGACGCTCGGTGACGACGAGGCGTACGGCGCGCAATTCGACTCACCCACGGCGGCGAACGTCAGCGAATGGGTGCTCTGGCACGACGCCAACCCGAACTCGGTGCTCAACTGCATCACGCTCGCCCGCGAGAACGCCCGCTCGGTACGCGAGCAGATCTCGAGCGAGATGTGGGAGGCGATCAACACACTCTTTCTCCTCGCCCGCGGAGCCAACCGGCGCTCGGTCTCACGCGGGCCGCGCGCATATTTCGAAACACTGCGCAACGGCACCCATCTCTTCCAGGGCACTGCAGACGCAACGATGACCCATGGCGAACCGCACGAGTTCATCCGGCTCGGCCTCCACCTCGAGCGTGCCACGATGACCGTTCGCACCGTCGCAACGCGCTATCCGGCCGCGGTCGCTCTCGATCCCGACGATCCTGCTCGGCCGCGTCAGCTCGTCGCTCTGCTGGAGTCGTGCAGCGCATTCGAGGCTTTCGTGAAACGGCACGGGACGCTGTTCGAACCGACAGCGATCGCGGCGGAGCTGATCCGGTCGCCCGACTTCCCGCGCGCTGTCCGCTTCTGTATCGCCGAGAGCCTCGACGCTGTCAGCGGGATCTCGAGCGACCAGGGACTGCCGCACCGGATCCTCGGCCGTCTCGTTGCGGACCTCGCCTACGGCGAACCGGACGACTACTCGGGCGCAGCGGTGAGACGTTCTCTGCAGCAGCTCCTCTCCGCGATTCACTCGGCCGGCGAGGCGATCACGAAGACGTACTTCTCGAGCAGGGCGCTCCCCGCTCCGGCGCTCGCAATGCAGGAGGCTCAGCAGCAGCAATGTGGTTGACCGTCGAGCACCTGACCCGGTTCTCGTACGACGCACCGATCAGCGAGGCGTACACCGAGATCCGCCTGCAGCCGGCGCATCGCGACGGCCAGCGCTGCTCCGCTTTCACCCTCGAGACCGACCCTCGCGGCGTCTCGATCAGCACCTACCAGGACCGCTACGGGAACAACGTCCATCATTTCGACGTGCTCGAGCAGCATGCCGAGCTCGCCGTCACGGTGCGAAGCGAGGTGTGGACGCCGTTGGCGTTCGAAGACGGCGAGCCAACCCCGACCCAGCTCGACCGCTGGGACCTGCTGCGGCCAAGCCACTACATCACCTTCGACGCGCCGCTTGAGGGGCTCGCGCAGGAGGTCGACGGCAAGGGGCCGACACTGGTGACCGCACTCGAACTGATGGCAGCTGTCAGGTCGCGGATGCACTACGAGCCCGGCACGACGGACGTCACGACGCTCGCCCATGACGCGCTCACCGCGGGCCGCGGCGTCTGCCAGGACTTCGCGCATGTGCTGATCGCCGTCTGTCGGCTGCACGCGATCCCGGCACGCTACGTGAGCGGCTACCTCTACGACCCGGAGCGGGCTGGCAGCAACGGCTCCGCCTCCCACGCGTGGGTCGACGTGTGGGTGCCCGAGCGTGGCTGGATCTCGCTCGATCCCACCCACGACCGCGAGCAGACGGACCACTACGTGCGGGTCGGCATCGGCCGGGACTACGCCGACGTGCCGCCGACACGAGGCGTCTACAAGGGCAGCTCCGAAGAGACCCTCGCGGTGTCGGTGCGGATCGCCGAACTGTAGGAAACGGTCCCGAGCGCCGCGAGCAGGTGCGGGATCGCGCCGTGGAGCGCCGCGATCGCGCCCGCGAGATCCCATCGGGCCCGATCGTCTTCGCCGATCTCGTTCGAGACGGCGCGGACCTCGAGCGCAGGCACGCCCGCGAGCGCGGCAGCCCGCAGAACGCCGAACCCCTCCATCGCCTCGACCGGCACGCCGGCCGCGACGCCGCCGACGGACCCGCTCGTCCCGATCGGCAGGAGCGCCGCACCGGGAAGCGCCCGCCGTGCAGCCTCGACGAGCGCGGCCTCGGGATGCAGCCTCGCGACGACCGGGATCGCTGCGGCGAGGTCGCAGTAGACGGACTCCGTGCCGATCACGATCGTCCCCGGCTCGAGCCCGCGTCCGCCGGCGACCCCGACGTGGAGGACGGCGCGAGCCGGCGCGAGCGCGAGTGCGCGAGCGGTGGCGGCGGCCGCCTCGACCGGGCCGACGCCGCAGGCGAGCCCGTCGCGGCCGTCGAGCTCACGGCCCGTGGCCGCGACGAGCAGGACACCCGTCACGGCCGCGCGCCTACCACGGGAGCCGCCGCCTCGAACCGGATCGTCTCGTGGTCGACGACCGCTCGCACGACGTCGCCCTCGCCGAAGCGCCCCTCGAGGAGCTCGAGGGCCAGCGGGTTCTCGAGCTGGCGCTGGATCGCGCGCTTCAGTGGACGCGCACCGAACGCTGGATCCCAGCCCGCCTCGGCGATCAGCGCCACGGCGTCGTCTCCGAGCTCGAGGGTGAGCTTCCGCTCCGCAAGGCGCTCACGCAGTCGTTCCAGCTGCAACTCCACGATCGCCCCGATCTCAGCCTTCGTCAGCGCCTCGAACACGACGATCTCGTCGATCCGGTTCACGAATTCGGGCCGGAAGTGCTCTAGCAGCTGTGCCTGGGAGCGGATGTTCGACGTCATGATCACGACGGTGTTGCGGAAGTCGACCGTGCGCCCCTGGCCGTCCGTGAGGCGACCGTCGTCGAGCAGCTGGAGCAGCACGTTGAAGACGTCGGCGTGCGCCTTCTCGATCTCGTCGAGGAGGATCACGCAGTAGGGCCGCCGGCGCACCGCCTCGGTCAACTGCCCACCCTCGTCGTAGCCGACATAGCCAGGCGGGGCGCCGACGAGCCGGGAGACGGTGTGCTTCTCCATGTACTCCGACATGTCGAGCCGGACGATCGCCCGCTCGTCGTCGAACATGAACTCGGCCAGCGCCTTCGCGAGCTCGGTCTTGCCGACGCCGGTCGGCCCGAGGAAGACGAACGACCCGATCGGTCGGTTCGGGTCCTGGAGGCCGGAACGCGCACGCCGCAGCGCATTCGAGACGGCGTCGATCGCCGCATCCTGTCCGACGACTCGCTGGTGCAGCCGCTCCTCCATGTGGACGAGCTTCTGCACCTCGCCTTCGAGCAGACGGTCGACCGGGATCCGCGTCCACGAGGCGACGACGGCGGCGATGTCGTCCTCGTCGACCTCCTCCTTCACCATCGGCTCGGCGGCACGCACCTCTTCGCCGCGCTCGGTCAGCTCCTGCTCGAGCGCCGGCAGGAGCCCGTAGCGGATCTCCGCGACGCGCTGCAGGTCGCCGAGGCGCTCGGCGCGCTCGGCCTCCATGCGGAGCTCGTCGATCTGCCTCGTGATCTCCTTGACCCGGTCGAGCTGTTCTTTCTCCCCCGCCCAGCGGGCCGCCAGCTCATGGCGTCGCGCACGCGCCTCGGCGAGCTCGCGCTCGACCGGCTCGCGGACGGCGGGTGTCTCCTTCGCCATCGCGGCGAGCTCGATCTCGAACTGGCGCACGCGTCGCTCGGCCTCGTCGAGCTCGACCGGCGAGCTGTCGATCTCCATCCGCAGTCGCGAGGCCGCCTCGTCGACGAGGTCGATCGCCTTGTCGGGCAAGAAGCGATCGGTGATGTAGCGCTCGGACAGCACGGCTGCGGCCGTCAGCGCAGCATCGCGGATGCGGACGCCGTGGTGCGCCTCGTAGCGCTCCTTGAGACCGCGCAGGATCGCGATCGTGTCGGCGACGGATGGCTCGCCGACGAGCACGGGCTGGAAGCGACGCTCGAGCGCTGGATCCTTCTCGATGTGCGAGCGGTACTCGTCGAGCGTCGTCGCGCCGACGGCGCGCAGCTCACCGCGGGCGAGCATCGGCTTCAGCAGGTTGCCGGCCGAGACCGCTCCCTCCGCTGCGCCGGCGCCGACGATCGTATGGAGCTCGTCGACGAAGAGGACGATCTCGCCCTCCGAGGCGGTGATCTCGGCGAGAACGGCCTTCAGCCGCTCCTCGAACTCGCCGCGGTACTTGGCTCCCGCGACGAGCGCGCCGACGTCGAGCGCCCAGACCCGTTTCCCCTTCAGCCCCTCCGGCACGTCGCCGGCGACGATGCGCTGCGCAAGCCCCTCGGCGATGGCGGTCTTGCCGACCCCGGGCTCGCCGATCAGGACGGGGTTGTTCTTGGTCCGGCGGGAGAGCACCTGGATCACGCGCCGGATCTCCTCGTCACGGCCGATGACCGGGTCGAGCTTGCCCGACTCGGCCGCCGCCGTCAGATCGCGGCCGAACTTGGAGAGCGCTTCGTAGGTTCCCTCCGGATCCTGGCTCGTGACACGCTGGCCGCCACGCACCTCCTTGAGGGCGCCGAGCAACGCCTCCCGCGGCACCAGATCGAGCGCGAGCAGCAGGTGCTCGACCGAGACGAACTCGTCGTCGAGCGTGCCCGCCTCGCCGAGGGCTGCGTCGAGCACCTTGTGGAAGCCCGCTCCCGCCCGCGGCTGGACGTTGCCGCCGGAGACGGAGGGCTGCGCGCGCAGGCGCGCCTGTGCCTCGGCGAGCAGCGACACCGGGTCGGCACCCGCCCGCTGCAGGAGCGTGCGGGGCAGCTCCTGTTCGAGCAGCGACGCCGTCAGGTGGTCGGGGGTGAGCTCCGGGTTGCCGGCGCGGCGCGCCAGCTCCTGGGCGCCGGCGACGGCTTCGCCGGACTTGATCGTCAGCCTGTTGAAGTCCATGTCAACTCCTCGTGCGGGCAGGGCAATTGGGGCGCTAGTGCGGGATGCGGGCGGGTACCTGTGGCGGCCGGTAGACGACGAGCTCGCGCCGGTACTGCCGGTGGGTCTCGTGGATCTCGAGCCGCAGCTTCGACTCGAGCAGCTCCATTCGCTCGCGCAGGCGGCGCAGCTCGTCCTCGAGCCGCAGGACGTGCTCGACGCCGGCGAGGTTGAGCCCGAGCTTCGTGGTCAGCTGTTGGATCAGGATCAGCCGGTCGACATCCTGCTCCGAGTAGAGGCGGGTGCCACCCGGCGTGCGCGCAGGCAGGACGAGTCCCTTCGCCTCGTAGGTGCGCAGCGTCTGCGGGTGCATTCCCGCGAGCCCGGCCGCGACGGAGATCATGTAGCGGGGCCGGTCGCTGCTCATCGGTTGAATGCCCTGTCGCGCGGTCGCTCGCGAAGCACTGCGTCGAATCCTTCGAGCGCTTCCTTCTCGGCCTTGTTCAGCTTCTGCGGAATGGTCACCTTGACGCGGGCGAGCAGGTCGCCCTTGCCGCCACCCTTCAGCCTCGGTGCACCACGGCCCTTGACGCGGAGGAGCTTGCCGCTCTCGCTGCCGGCAGGCACCTTCAGCTTCACCGGCCCGTCGGGAGTCGGGATCTCGATCGTGGCCCCGAGCGCGGCCTCCGGATAGGTGACCGGAACCTCGAGCACGAGGTCGGCGTCGCGACGCTCGTAGAGCGGCGAGGGCTCGACCGAGGCGACCACGTAGAGGTCGCCAGGGGGGCCGCCGTTGCGTCCGGGCTCGCCCTTGCCCTTGAGCCGGACACGGGTGCCGTCCTTCGCGCCGGCCGGGACCTTCACGGCGTAGCGCCTCGTCACGCGCTCCGTGCCGGCGCCGCGGCAGGTGTGGCACGGCGTCTCGACGACGACACCGTTGCCCCGGCACGTCGGACACGGCTGCGAGAGGGAGAACAGCCCCTGCGACTCGGCGATCACACCCGAGCCCCCGCAGCGTGGACACGTGACCGGCGAGGTACCGGGCTCGGCACCGGTGCCGTGACAGGTGCGGCAGGGCGCGTCGACCTCGACGGGCACACGGACCTGCGCGCCTGCGAGCGCGTCCTCGAACGAGAGCCGCACACGCGACTCGAGGTCCGTGCCGCGCTCCGGCTGGGGCCGGGCACGGCGGTTGCCGCCGCGGCCGAAGATGCCGCCGAACTGGCCCAGGATGTCGGAGAGATCGACGTTCTCGTACGAGAAGCCGCCGCCCTGACCGCCGAACGGGTTGAAACCACCGCCGGGGCCACCGCCGTTGGCGCCGAAGGTGTCGTACTGCTTGCGCTTCTCGGGATCGGAGAGGATGTCGTAGGCGCCCTGAATCCCCTTGAAGCGCTCCTCTGCGGCGGCGTCGCCCTGGTTCGCGTCCGGGTGGTTCTCCCGGGCGAGCTTGCGATACGCCTTCTTGATCTCGTCGTCCGTCGCCGTCTTCGCGACCCCGAGAACCTCGTAGGGACTGCGGGGCATCGCTACTCCGCCACGATCACTCGCGCCGGCCGGAGCACGACGTCCCCGATCCGGTAGCCACGCTGGACGACCTGCACGATCGAGCCCGACTCGGCGCCGTCGCCAGGCTGGGCAAGCAGCGCCTCGTGGACGTGCGGGTCGAAGGCACCGTCGGCCTCGATCTCCACGACGCCCTCGGAGGCGAGCACCGAGGCGAGCGCCGAGCGCGTCATCTCGACCCCCTCGACGACCTTCGCCTCCTCGTGGTGCTCGGCGGCGTCGATCGCCCGCTCGAGATCGTCGAGCACGGGCAGGAGCTTGCCCACGAGCCGCTCGGAGGCCCGTGCCGCGTAGGCCTGCTGGTCGCGCAGGGCGCGCTTGCGGTAGTTGTCGAAATCGGCCTGGGTCCGCTGCCAGCCGGCCAGGTACTCGTCCCGCCGGGACTCGGCCTCGGCGAGCGCGGCTGCGAGAGGATCCTGTCCAGCACCGGGGAGCGAGGCGTCGGCCGCCTCACTCCCCACCGCCGCTGCGTCCTTCGCGACCGACTCGACCGAGCCGTCGTCGTCTCCCCAGGGCTCACCGATCTCCACGTGGAGCTCGTCGCTCATCGTCACGCCTTCGTCGTCGTCTCGTCGTCGATGACCTCGTAGTCGGCGTCCTCGACGACCTCGTCGTCGGTCGAGGAAGCGCCGGCGTCACCGGCCGGCGGAGTCGTGGGGCCGGCCTGTGCGTCCGCGTACACCGCCTGGGCGAGCGGCTGGGCCGCCTCGTTCAGCGCCTGCGTCTTGTCACGGATCGCATCGAGGTCACCGCTCTCGAGCACCTGCCGGAGCTCCATGATCCGGCCGTCGAGCGTCGCCGCAGCGGCCGCATCGAGCTTGTCGCGGTGCTCCGCGAGCGACTTCTCCGTCTGGTAGGCGAGCGTCTCGGCCATGTTCCTCGCGTCGGCGAGCTCGCGCAGCCGGTGTGCCTCCTCGGCATGCGCCTCGGCGTCCTTGACCATCCGCTGCACGTCGTCCTCGGAGAGGCCGGAGCCGCCTTCGATCCGGATCTGCTGCTCGTTCCCCGTGCCACGATCCTTGGCAGCGACGTGGATGATCCCGTTCGCGTCGATGTCGAACGACACCTCGATCTGAGGCATCCCCCGCGGGGCGGGCGGAATCCCGACGAGCTGGAACTTGCCGAGAGTCTTGTTGAACGAAGCCATCTCCGACTCGCCCTGGAGGACGTGGATCTCGACCGACGGCTGGTTGTCCTCGGCGGTCGAGAAGGTCTCCGACTTGCGGGTGGGGATCGTCGTGTTGCGCTCGATCAGCTTCGTCATCACGCCGCCCTTCGTCTCGATCCCGAGCGAGAGCGGGGTGACGTCGAGCAGGAGCACGTCTTTGACCTCGCCCTTCAGCACGCCGCCCTGGATCGCGGCGCCGACGGCCACGACCTCGTCCGGGTTGACGCCCTTGTGCGGCTCCTTGCCGAGCAGCTCGGTCACCTTCTCCTGCACGGCCGGCATCCGCGTCATACCGCCGACGAGCACCACGTGGTCGATCTTGCCGGCGTCGATGCCGGCGTCGGCGAGCGCCTGCCGGGTCGGGCCGACGGTGCGCTCGAGCAGCTCGTGCGTGAGCTCGTTCAGCTTGGCGCGCGTGAGCTGCAGGTCGAGATGCTTGGGGCCCTCCGCCGTGGCGGTGATGAACGGCAGGTTGATCTGGGTCGTCATCGTCGAGCTGAGCTCGATCTTGGCCTTCTCGGCGGCCTCGTAGAGCCGCTGCAGCGCCATCCGGTCCTGTGTCAGGTCGATGCCCTGGTCCTTCTTGAACTCGGAGGCCATCCAGTCGACGATCACCTTGTCGAAGTTGTCGCCGCCGAGATGGTTGTCGCCGTTCGTCGACTTC
This sequence comes from uncultured Gaiellales bacterium, assembly GCA_964581085.1. Taxonomy (GTDB): domain Bacteria; phylum Actinomycetota; class Thermoleophilia; order Gaiellales; family Gaiellaceae; genus Gaiella. Next base: position 9,477 of record CAZOMP010000003.1, read on the forward strand.
ACCTCGAAGACGCCGTCGCCGAGCTCGAGCACCGACACGTCGAACGTGCCGCCGCCGAGGTCGAAGACGAGGATCGTCTGGTCGGCGCCCTCCTTGTCGAGGCCGTAGGCGAGCGCGGCCGCGGTGGGCTCGTTGATGATGCGCACGACGTTGAGGCCGGCGATCCGGCCGGCGTCCTTCGTCGCCTCGCGCTGGGCGTTGTTGAAGTACGCCGGCACGGTGACAACCGCGTCCTGCACCTGCTCGCCGAGGAACGCCTCGGCGTCGGTCTTCAGCTTCTGAAGAATCATGGCGCTGATCTCCGGCGGGGCGAACTGGCGCTCGTCGGCGGCGACGCGAGCGTCGCCGTTGTCGCCCTCGACGACCTCGTAGGGGACGATCGTCATCTCGTCCGAGACCTCCTCCCACTTGCGCCCCATGAAACGCTTGATCGAGGAGACCGTGTTCTGCGGGTTCGTCACCTGCTGGCGCCGTGCGGGCGCCCCGACGAGCCGCTGCCCGTCCTTCGCGAACGCGACGACGGAGGGCGTCGTGCGCCCACCCTCGGCGTTCGGGATCACGGTGGGCTCGCCGCCCTCGAGAACGGCCATGCAGCTGTTCGTGGTGCCGAGGTCGATGCCGATGGTCTTTGCCATTGTGTTCGGGTTCCTTTCCTGGTCCGCGGAGATTCTGAGTCTATCTGGCTGAGATAAATCTAAGCGAGATGATATCAGATCACGATCAGCGGACGACTCCGATCAGGACGCCACCGGCAACGACGAAGGCGGCCCCGAGTGCGAGCCGACGCCCGACCCCTTCGACGTGGCGCAGGAAGAGCGCCGAGAGGCCGACGCCCCAGAGCGACTCGGTCGCGACGAGCGGCACGACGACGCTGAGCCGACCCCGGTAGAACGCCTCGTAGAGCGCGACGTAGGAGAGGCCGAACATCACACCGGCGGGAAGAAACGCGTGCCAGCCGGCGAGCGAGAGTGGGCGACGGCCGGAGACGAGCACGGCGGCGAGGATCGTGAGGGTTCCTCCGAGCAGGGTCGCCGAGATTGCGAGCTCGGGTGTGACCGTGGTGTCGAGCGAGAGCCAGCGCACGAGCGTGTCTCGGGCCGCGAAACAGAGGGCACCCGCGAGCGCCAGCCCGAGCCCGATCGGTTTCACGTGGTCGGGCCGCCCGGACTCGGTCGCGAGCACGAGCCCGCCGCCCACGATGAGGAGCGCTCCGAGCACGATTCCGGCGACGACCGGTTCGCCGAGTAACACGATCGCAAAGGTGACCGAGAAGAGCGGCGCCACGCCGACCGTCGCCGAGGCGCGAGACGGCCCCGCCTCGCGCACCGCGAACGTGAAGAAGATCTGCGACGTCCCCGGTGCGATCAGCCCGGCGAGAAAGAACGGCCAGGCGCCGCTGATCTGCCAGTCGCCACGGAGCGTGGCAGCAGCGAGCGTGATCGCGAGCGCCGGCAGCACGGTCGAGAGCGCCCCGGCGAGCGGGTCGCCGCCGCGCGCGAGCGCCGGCCGTAGCGCTACGGTCATGGCCCCGAAGAGCGCGGCGGAGCAGAGCGCGAGGAGGACGACGTCCATTCAGGCCGGCCTCCGCGCGAGGCGGCGAAGCGTCGTCGCGGCGGAGGGCTCCGCGAGCAGGATCCCGACGAGCATCACCGCACAGCCGAGGGCGCCCAGGAAGCCGAGGTGCTCCGAGAGCAGGAGGACGCCGAAGATCGCTGCGAACGGGGCCTCCAGCGTGAAGACGAGCGCTGCCCGGGCAGCGGTCGTACGGGACTGCACCCACGTCGCGACGAGGTATCCGAGCGCACCCGCGAAGACGCCGGTGACGACGAGCGCATACCAGGTCGAGGCAGCGTGAGGAAGCTCGGCCTCCCCCCGGATCCCGGCTAGGGCCGCGAAGGCGATGCACGCCACCGCCATCTGCACGAACGTCAGCGCTCGCGGGTCGTAGCGCGGTGCGAAGCGCTCCATCGAGACGATCTGGAAGGACTGCGCGACCGCGTTTCCGAGCACGAGAGCGTTGCCGAGCGTCGATCCGCCCGGAACGCCGTTCAGGAGCAGGAGCCCCGCGAGCGCCAGCGCCACCCCGCCCCACGCCGCCGCCGCCACCGGCGTGCGGAAGAGCGCTAGGGCGAGGAGCGGCGTGATCACGACGTAGAGCCCGGTGATGAACCCGGTACTCGTGACGGTCGTCAGGTCGAGCCCGGCCGTCTGCAGCCCGTACGCCGCCGCGAGGAAGCCGCCGGCCACGACACCCGCGCCGAGGCCGTTACGACCCATCCGTCGCAGCGCCGGCCACGCGAACGGCGCCAGCACGAGCGTCGAGATCGCAAACCGCACGGCGAGGAAGGCGAACAGCGGGTAGACCGCGACCGCCTTCTGGACGGGGACGAACGTGTAGCCCCAGATCGCTGTCACCACGACGAGGGCGAGCATCGGGCTCACACGGGAGGCGGCCACGGGCCGAGGCTACTCGGGCGGGCGAGGCCACGAGCGGAGACCCGCCGGCCGGTGCCCGCCGGGTACGCTGATCCCGTGAGTGACGACCACGCACGGACGATCGACACGCTCGGACGGCCTTTGCGCGACCTGCGCATCTCGGTCACCGACCGCTGCAACTTCCGCTGCGTGTACTGCATGCCGAAGGAGGTGTTCGGCCGCGGCTACCGCTTCATGGACCGCAAGGAGCTGCTCACGTTCGAGGAGATCGAGCGGATCGCCCGGGTCTTCGTCGGCCACGGGGTCGAGAAGATCCGGATCACGGGCGGGGAGCCGTTGCTGCGCCGAGATCTCGAGCGCCTGGTCGGTAGCCTCACCGCGATCGGCGGACTCGACGTCGCGCTGACGACGAACGGGGCGCTTCTGGCGCAGAAGGCGGAGGCGCTCGCAACCGCCGGACTACGTCGGGTGACCGTCAGCCTCGACTCGCTCGACGACGAGACGTTCCGCGCCATGAACGACGTCGGCTTCCCCGTCCAGCGCGTGCTCGACGGAATCGACGCAGCGGCCGATGCAGGGCTGCGGGTCAAGGTGAACGCGGTCGTCAAGCGCGGCGTCAACGACGACCAGGTGCTCGCGCTCGCGCGCCACTTCCGCGGTAGCGGCCACATCCTCCGCTTCATCGAGTTCATGGACGTCGGCGGCACGAACGGCTGGCGGCTCGACGACGTCGTCTCCGCCGGCGAGATCGTCGCCACGATCGACGCCGAGCTCCCGCTGGAGGCGGTCGAGGAGAACTATCGGGGAGAGGTCGCGCGCCGCTGGCGTTACCGCGACGGCGAGGGCGAGATCGGCGTGATCGCCTCGGTCACGCAGCCGTTCTGCGGTGACTGCACGCGTTCCAGGATCTCGGCCGAGGGTCGCCTCTACACCTGTCTCTTCGCCACCAGGGGACACGACCTGCGCGCTCTCGTACGCGGTGGCGCGAGCAACGACGAGCTCGCAGAGACGATCGGGCGGATCTGGGGCGCACGCGGCGACCGCTACTCGGAGATCCGCTCCTCACGCACCGTCGAGCGGCCGCGCGTCGAGATGTCCTACATCGGCGGCTGACCGGCACGTTCCCGCCGTCGGCCGGTGGTCGTGGCGGCCGAAGCCGTACGACGGGACGCAGCGCTAGACTGGTCCCGGATGACCAGTTACACCCAATCGGGCGACCGAGAGCTTCAGCGTGGTTCGAGGCTCCCCCGCGGCTGGCGTCATCTCTTCCTCCAGATAGCGTTCTGGCTCGGGTTCTACGCCGTCTATCAGGTCACGCGCGGCCTGGCCGACCGCGACGTCACGGCCGCGTTCTGGAACGGCCTCCATGTGATCCGGATCGAGGAGTGGAGCGGCACGCTCTTCGAGCCGACGGTGCAGGCCTTCGTCGGCTCCTCGGAGATCCTGATCAAGGCGACGTCGTACACGTACTGGATCTCGCAGTTCGTCGTCGTCGGCGCCACGCTGCTCTGGGTCTACTTCCGCCACCACGAGCGCTTCGCCGGCTTCCGCAACTGGCTCATCGTGGCCAACGTGATCGGCCTCGTCGGTTACGTGCTCGTGCCGACGGCGCCGCCGCGGATGTACCCCGCCTGGGGCTTCGTCGACACGCTCTCCCGCTACTCCGACATCAACCACGACAGCAGCCTGATGATGCATCTGGCCAACCCCTACGCCGCCATGCCGTCCCTGCACTCGATGGACGCGTTGATCGTCGGCATCGTCATGTTCGGGGTCTGCCGGGCGCTGTGGGCGAAGCTGATCTGGCTGATCTGGCCGGCCTGGGTCTGGTTCACCGTCATCGGGACGGGGAACCACTACTGGCTCGACGTCATGGCCGGCGTCGTGATCGCGCTCCTGACGGGCCTCGCTCTCTTCCGCAGCGGGGTGTTCCGCCGCTGGCGCGAGACGCCCGCGACGTGAACGCCCCCAGCGAGGGCCCGCGTGTCAGCGAGCTCGACCGGGTCAAGCAGGAGTACACGCAGGCGGCGCGGCAGATCCTCCAGCGTTCGATGCGGGGCGTCGCAAAGACGAAGCTGACCCCGGACATGTTGACGCTCGCCGGCGTCACGCTCTGCCTCGTCGGCGCCGTCCTCGTCGGCTTCGAGTCGCACAATCCGAAGCTCTACTTCTGGCTCGGCGGCGTCCTCTTCGTGATCGGCTCGATCGCAGACATCCTCGACGGAGCGCTCGCCCGTGCCGCCAGCAAGGGCACCGTCTTCGGCGCGTTCCTCGACTCGACCTTCGACCGCCTCGGCGAGGCGGCGATGCTCGCTGCGATCGGGCTCGTGTTCGCACACGAATCGAACGACATCGCGCTCGTCGCGTCCTTCGCCGCCGTGATCGGCTCCTTCCTCGTCAGCTACACCCGCGCCAAAGCGGAGGCCCTCGGTCTCCGTGGCGACGTCGGCTTCGGCTCGCGGGTCGAGCGCGTGGTGCTGATCTCCGTCGGCCTCGGGCTCGCCCCCTGGGGCTGGCTCGAGTGGCCCATCTATCTCCTTGCGGCGATGGCGTGGCTCACGGTCTTCCAGCGGATCCTGTTCGTCCGGCGGCAGCTGCGAGAACTGGCCGAGACGTCTGCACCAGTCAACTGATAGCACTTCGAGCGCCAAATCGAACGGCCTGATATCGTGCTAGCACTTTGAGTGCTAGCACTTTGAAGCCAACGCGCCGGACGGCAGTTCTCGTCAGGACTCCTGCCTCCCTGAAGGCAGCGCTCGTCCGCGAGAGCGCCCGGCGCGGCGTCAGCCTCAACGACGTCTCGGTGGGGATCCTCGCGCACCGCTTCGGAGTGGAGTACGCCCCCACGAATCGCAAGAGCCCGCTGCCCGGATCGAGCCCGGTGGTCCTGCTCCGGATGCCGGAGCCGCTACGAGCCGCGATCCGCGCCGAGTCGCACCGGAGCGGCGCCAACACGAACGACGTCATCCTCGCCGCGCTCTCCGACGAGCTCGGCGTTCCCTTCCAGTCGAACCGTAAATCGAACACGCGCCGGTCCGCACCCCCGGGGGGCGGCCGCGGAAAGGACATCACCATGGCCGCCAGCAACGGCTCCGCGAACGGGAAGGCCCGTTCCAAGGACAAGGTACGCGTCGCCATCATCGGCGTCGGCAACTGCGCCAACTCGCTCCTCCAGGGCGTCGAGTACTACAAGGACGCCGATCCCGACAGCTTTGTCCCCGGTCTCATGCACGTCGATCTCGGCGGCTACCACATCTCGGACATCGAGTTCACGGCTGCCTTCGACGTCGTCAAGGGCAAGGTGGGCGTCGATCTCGCCGAGGCGATGTGGGCCTACCCGAACGACACGATCAAGTTCGCCGACGTGCCGAAGACGGGCATCACGGTCTCCCGCGGCATGACCCATGACGGGATCGGCAAGTACCTCTCGGAGATCGTCGAGAAGGCGCCCGGCGAGACCGCCGACATCGTCAAGATCCTCAAGGAGACCGGTACCGACGTCGTCGTCAACTACCTCCCCGTCGGCTCGGAGGCGGCTGCAAAATGGTACGCCGAGCAGATCCTCGAGGCCGGTGTCGCGATGGTGAACTGCATGCCCGTGTTCATCGCCCGGGAGGCGTACTGGCAGAAGCGCTTCGAGGCAGCGGGGCTGCCGATCATCGGCGACGACATCAAGTCGCAGGTCGGCGCCACGATCTCGCATCGCGTCCTCACGAGTCTCTTCCGCGAACGCGGCGTCCATCTCGACCGGACGATGCAGCTCAACGTCGGCGGCAACTCCGACTTCCGCAACATGCTGGAGCGCGAGCGGCTCGAGTCGAAGAAGATCTCGAAGACAAACGCGGTCACCTCGATGCTCGACTACGACCTGGGAGACGGCAACGTGCACGTCGGACCCTCCGACTACGTGCCGTGGCTGACCGACCGCAAGTGGGCGTACATCCGGATGGAGGGCACCTCGTTCGGCGACGTGCCGCTGAACCTCGAGCTCAAGCTCGAGGTCTGGGACTCGCCCAACTCGGCCGGGATCGTGATCGACGCCGTCCGGCTGGCGAAGCTCGCTCTCAACAACGGCATCTCGGGCTCGCTCGAGGCGCCGTCGAGCTACCTGATGAAGTCGCCGCCCGTCCAGATCGTCGACGACGAGGCGCATGCGGCGACCGAGCGTTTCATCAAGCAGTACGGCCGCAAGGCGGAGAAGGCCGAGAAGGCCGAGAAGGCGAAGGCCCAGGCCTGACGTGGCCGCTCCCGGGACGGCAGCCGCCGTCCCGGGAGCGGCCACTAGAATCGCAGCACGATGGGGCTGCGGATCTGCTTCGTGACGCCGTTTTCCTGGCCCCGTCCGGGCGAGGTCAACGACCACGTCAGAGGTGCCGCCGACGCCCTGCGGCGACGCGGCCACGCGGTCACCGTGGTCGCGCCCTCACACCGCGCCGCTGACCTGCTCGAGGGTCGCCGGGCGCTCCAGAGCGGTAGGCTCGGAGACGTCGTCGCCATCGGCGCCGCCGTTCCCACCTCGCTGCACGAGCGGGTCGCGGTACCCGTCGGGGTCCGGGCAAACCTCGCCGCCGTTCTCGCGCTCGGCGCCTTCGACATCGTGCACGGATTCGAGCCGGGGCTCGCAAGCCTCTCCTCGACCGCGCTCCTCGAGGCCGAGACGACGACCGCAGCCACCTTCCTCTCGTCGGAGCGAGTCGCGCTGCCTGCGAGGAAGAATCGCCGGGCCCGCTTCCTCGCCCGGGTGGACGCGCTCCTCGCAACGTCCGAGGCGGCGAGCGAACGGGCGGCGGAGCGGTATCCGGGCGACTACGAGCTGGTCCCGCTCGGTGTCGACCTCGACCTGTTCGAGCCGGGGCTCAAGGGCCGACGCGTCGTCGTCGAGCTCGCACCCGGCCAGAGCGCAGTCGCCCGCGAGGTGATGCGGCTCCTGAAGGGCGTCCCCGGTTGGGAGATCGTCCTCGCGCGGACGGCGCCACTCACGCGGCGGCCCACGATCCCGCCGTCGCTCAAGGACCGTGTGCGGGTCCGTTCGCTCGTCCCCCGTGATGCCCGCGTCTCGATCCTCACGCAGGCGTCGATCTTCGTCCCGGTGCCGGGCGGCAGCGAGCGGCTGCTGCTCCAGGCACAGGCGAGCGGTTGCGCTGTCGCCAGCCCACCCCAGGTCGAGATCCAGCCGGAGCTGGCGGCAGCCGCGGTGGGGCGCCTGATCGACGACGAACCGCTCCGCACCGCCTCGGGCGAGGAGGCCCGCGCGTCCGCCGCCGCCAACTCGTTCGACGCTCTCGCGGAGCAACTCGAGGGCGTGTACCGGCGTGTAGCACGGCGACGCCGGCCGACAGAACGCCTCTCGAGCGCCGCGCCCGACCCGCTGGGCGACCGCGACTGGATCGTCGCCGACCTGCACATGCACACGAACCACTCGCACGACTGCTCGATCGACCCGCAGGGGCTCGTCGACCACGCGGAAGCCGAAGGACTCGGAGCGATCGCCGTCACGGATCACAACGTCTTCACGGGAGCACTCGAGACGCTCGAGCTCGCGCGTGAGCGTCGACTGATCGTGATTCCCGGCGAAGAGGTGAAGACCGACAACCAGGGCGAGGTGATCGGCCTCTTCCTCCGCGAGGCGATCCCGCGCGGGATGACGTTCGCCGAAACCGTCGAGGCGATCCGGGCGCAGGACGGGATCGTCTACGTACCGCACCCGTTCGACCGCATGCATGCGATCCCGTCGGCTGCGACGCTCCTGCGCCACCTTGCCGACATCGACGTGCTCGAGGTCTACAACGCCCGCCTGCTCTTCGAGGCCTACAACGACGAGGCGCTCCGCTTCCAGCGCAAGTACGGCCTGCTCGCGGGCGCCGGCTCGGACGCGCACGTGCTGCAAGGGGTCGGGACGGGAGCGCTGCGGATGCGTCGCTTCGACGGCCCCGAGGAGTTCCTCCTCTCGCTACGTACGGCAGAGGTGCTGCGCCGCCCGAAGTCGCTCGCGCTGCTGCAGTCGCTCAAGTGGGCGGCCCAGGTCAAGGAGAAGGTCCGCTAGAGCAGAAAGGTGGGAGAGGCTTCCGATGACCGCTGCCGTGCCCACCGACGAGATCTACGAGCGCTACCTGAGCAAGGCGATCGGCGAGATCAACGAGCTCCAGGCGGAGCTCCTCGCGCTGGCCGACGAGACGCACGTCCCCGTACTGGGCTCGGGCCATCCGCTCGCCGACATCCTCCTCCTCAAGCACACACCGCGGCCGGCCGAGATCGCCGAGGGGGTCGCCTTCTTCGGTCGCGCCGGGAACGCGATCCTCAAGTCCCTGCAGCGACTCGCGGTCGACCCGCTAGCGATCTACGGCACCAACTGTCTCAAGTTCGGGACCGAAGACGACGCCCAGGCGCGGCCCTGGCTGGCGCGCGAGCTCCACATCGTGCAGCCGAAGCTGCTCGTCGTGATGGGCACCGAGGCGGTGCGCTTCGTCGACGGGCTCGCGTTTCCGCTCGCAGATCCGCTCGAGGGCTCGGATGAGGGTGTCATCCTCCGTTTCACACCGACGATCGACGCTCTCGTGACACCCGACATCGACGCCGCGCTCGACGAGCAGCCGGCGAAGACCGCCTTCTGGAACGCGTTCAAGGCGCTCGGAGCCTGGTGGGCGCAGCTCCCACCCTACTGAGCCTGCGGCGCACTGCTGCTCTCGCGGCAGTCGTCGCGCTGCTCGCCGCCTGGGACGCCGGCGCCCGTGTCGTGCCGGGGCTCGGACGCTGGCCCGACATCCTCGTGATCGCGCTCGTCGTGCTGCCGGTCACATTCACGGTGCCGCTGCTCGCACTTCCGATCTCGACCTCGCGCACGGTGCTCCCGAGCGCCGCTCTGCTCGCCGTGCTCGCGCTCCTCGCCTCTGTCGCCGACGCGGACGCTGCCTTCAACGTGCTGAAGCTGCTGACGCTGACGGCCGTTGGGTACCTGTTCGTCCAGGTCTTCGAAGCGCTCTCCTGGATCGTCCTCGTGGCCCTCGTGATCCCATTCGTCGACGCCTGGTCGGTCTGGCGCGGGCCGACGAGCTACGTCGTCTCGGAAGAGCCCTCGCTGCTCGAGCGCGTCTCGGTCGCTTTCCGACTCCCGGGCGACGACGGCGTCTTCACGCTCGGCCCACCGGACGTGCTCTTCTTCGCGCTCTTCCTCGCCGCCGCGGCCCGCTTCGGTCTCCGGACCGGGTGGACGTGGGCCTGCATGGTGGCGCTCCTCTCGCTGAGTATCGTCCTCACCGTCGCCTTCCACGTCCGCGGCCTCCCGGCGCTGCCCGCCGTGGCGATCGGGTTCCTCCTGCCGAACGTCGACCTGATCTGGCAGGCCTGGCGCGAGCGGGGGCTCGAGATCAGGAGTCGGTGACGGGCGCTGTCGCCCCGTCGAGCTCGAGCAGGTTCACCGTCTCGATGTGCGGCGTATGCGGGAACATGTCGACCGGCACGCAGCGGCGGAGCACGTAACCGAAGTCGTCCCGCAGGGTCTTCACGTCCGACGCCAGCGTCGTCGGGTTGCACGAGACGTAGACGATCCGGCGCGCGCCGAGCCGCCCCGTCCGTCGCAGTGCCTTGCCCGCGAGCCCTGCCCGCGGCGGATCGACGACGACGACGTCGGGAGTGCCGGAGCGAGCGAGCAGCTCCTCCAGCGCGAGTGACACGTTGCCGGCAAAGAACGCGGCGTTCGCGATCCCGTTCAGCTCCGCGTTCTCGATCGCACAGGCGACCGACTCCTCCGAGATCTCCACCCCCCACACCGTCAACGCCTGTGGCGCGAGTGCGAGCCCGATCGTGCCGGTACCGCAGTAGAGGTCGTAGACCGTCTCCGACCCGCTCAGGCCGGCGAACTCGCGGGCGAGCTCGTAGAGCACCTCCGCCATCTCGGTGTTCGTCTGCAGGAAGGCGTTCGGGCGCACCCGGAACCGCAGTCCGAGGATCTGCTCCTCGATCGCGTCCTCTCCGAAGAGCAGCGTCGTCGGGAGGTTGGTCACCTCGGCCGGTGTCTCGTTGACCGCCCAGTGCACCGAGCGCACCTCGGGGATCCGCCGCATCACCTCGACGAAGTAGCCCTCCTCGAATCTCCGCCCCTTGGCCGTTACGAGCTGGACGAGGATCTGACCCGTGTTGCGCCCCTCGCGCACGACGAGATGCCTGAGATAGCCGCTGCCGGTTGCCTGGTCGTACGCCGGCAGCCGCTCCTCGCGTGCCCACGCCTGCGCCGCCTCGCGCACCGCGTTACCCACGTCGCTCGCGAGCAGGCACGTCTCGATCGGGAGCACCTCGTCCCAGCGGCCGGCCCGGTGAAACCCGAGCGCAGGGCCGGCCTCGGTCTGCGTGAACGAGTACTCGAGCTTGTTGCGATACCCGTACTGCGACCGGGCCGGGACGATCGGTTCGAGCGGCGGGTCGGCGATACCCCCGAGGCGAGTGAGCGCGTCGCGCACCTGTAGCTCCTTCGCCGCGATCTGCTTCGTGTACGCGTAGTCCTGGAAGCGGCAGCCACCGCAGGTGCCGAAGTGCGGGCAGGGAGCCTCGACGTGATCGGGGCCCGCGCTCACGACCTCGAACGCCGACGCCTCCGCGAAGCCACGCTTCACCTTCGTCACGCGGGCGCGGACCGTGTCCCCCGGCAGCCCCCGGCGGACGAAGACGACGAAACCGTCGAGTCGCGCGACGCCGTTGCCGCCGTAGGCGAGCGAGTCGACGCGCAGCTCGACCTCGTCGCCGGTGCGGACGGGAGCAGCCATGGCGGGAGGAGCGTAGCCGCCCTACGCTACAACGCTGACGTAGACCGACCGCTCCCGCGGTCCGTCGAACTCGCAGAAGAAGACGCCCTGCCAGGTGCCGAGCGCGAGCGTACCGTCCTCGCGCAGCGGGATCAGCACGCTCGGCCCCATGAACGCGGCGCGGATGTGCGTCGGCGCGTTCTCCTCCCCCTCCTCGACGTGCTGCCACGGCCAGTCGGCCGGGACGATCCGCTCGAGGGCACTCTCGAAGTCGCGAGCCACGGCCGGGTCTGCATGCTCGTTGATCGTGACGCCGGCGGTCGTATGCGGGACGTAGACGAGCACGGCCGAGCCCGACTTCCCGGCGACCGCAGCCGTGACCTCGCGTGTGATGTCGACGAGCTGGCTCTGCCGCTCGGTCCGGACCTGCAGCTCGACCACGCCGGCTAGAGGGCGCCGCCGGCAGCCGGCGGCGCACCGGCCTCGAGCGGGCTGTCGCCGCCCGACTCGCGGACGAGATAGTCCTCGACGAGCATCACATTGTCGCGCAGGCGCTCCATCACCTGCAGGAGTGCAGACATCGACGAGACCTCCTCACGCTGCTCCTGGAGGAACCAGTGCATGAACTGCTCTGCGACGAGGTCATTCGCCTCGCGGGCCTCGATCGCGAGTGCCGAGATCTGCGCCGTCACCCGGCGCTCCTGGTCGAGCGCGAGTGCGACCGGCGCGACATCGTCCTCGAAGGCGACCTGCGGTGCGGCGACGGCGCCGATCACGACCTGCTCGTCGGCGTCGAGGAGGTACTGCACCATCATCATCGCGTGGTTGCGCTCCTCGACCGCCTGCTTGTAGAAGTGGGCCGCGAGTTGCGGCAGCGTCTCGCTGTCGTAGTGGACGGCGATCGCGATGTACTGCTGCGAGGCGCCGAACTCGTGGGCGATCTGCTCGTTGAGCTTCTTGGCGAAAGTTGACATGTCCGAAGGCTAACGCAGCGACCGCACCTCGGAGGATCTATGCCGCTCCCTGTCACGTCGGCGGAGAGGCGAACGGCAGTAGCATCGGCCTCATGGCCGGTATCCCCGACGATCTCAAGGGACGCAGCTACTGCCGCGTCTCCGACTGGTCGCCGGCCGAGCTGACCCTTGCGCTCGACCTGGCCGACGAGCTGAAGCAGGAGCGCCTGCGGCGTAAGGAGCTGCGGGTGCTGCCGGGGCGGACGCTCGGGATGATCTTCCACAAGCCCTCTACGCGTACCCGCGTGGGCTTCGAGGTCGGGATCGCCGAACTCGGCGGGATGGCGCTCTACCTCCCCGCTGCCGATCTCCAGCTCGCGCGCGGCGAGAGCTATCGGGATACGGCGCTCGTGCTCTCACGCTTTGTCAGCGCGCTCCTCATTCGCACCTTCGACCAGGCCGAGGTGGACACCTTCGCGAAGTACGCGTCGATCCCGGTGATCAACGGCCTCACCGACCTCGCCCACCCACTTCAGGCGCTGGCCGACGCGATGACGATCCGCGAGCGCCACGGCGGTCTCGCTGGGGTCCGGCTCACCTACCTCGGCGACGGGAACAACGTCTGCCATTCGCTGATGCGGATCGCGGCGCGGTTCGGGATGCACTTCACTGCGGCGTGCCCACCCGGGTACGAGCCGCTTGCCGACGTCGTCGCCGCAGCCCAACGGGACGCCGCCGCGAGCGGCGGCAGCGTCCGCGTCACGAACGACCCGCTGGACGGTGCCACAGAGGCAGACGTCCTCTACACCGACGTCTGGACGAGCATGGGCCAGGACGCCGAGCGCGAGCAGCGGCTGCAGGATCTGGAACGGTTCTCCCTCGACGGGGAGCTCATCTCGCTCGCGAGCAAGGAAGTCGTCGCCATGCACTGCCTGCCGGCACACGTTGGCGAGGAGATCGGCGAGGACGTCCTCTACGGACCGCGGTCGCTCGTGTGGGACCAGGCGGAGAACCGGCTCCATACGCAGAAGGCTGTGATGGCGCTCGTGATCCGGTGAGCTCGTTCGAGTCGCACGTTCGCGCCGCCCTCGACTCGCTGCCGCCACATCTCGCCCAGGCACTCGACAACGTTGCAGTCGTCGTCGCCGACGAATATCCGGGCGACCCTGATCTGTACGGGCTCTACGAGGGAATCCCCCTCCCCGAGCGCGGCGACATGGCGGGGGCGCTCCCCGACACGATCACGATCTTTCGCGTCCCCCTGGAGCACGACTTCGGCGATCCCAGGGAACTCGAGGAGGAGATCCGGATCACCGTCTTGCACGAGCTGGGCCACTACTTCGGGCTCGACGAGGGCCGGCTGACGGAGTTGGGCTACGAGTGAGTGCCCTGCTGAACGTCCTCCTCTGGGTGTGTTTCGCGGCGGGTGTGCTCGTCGTGGTTGCGTTTCTGTTGCGCGGTCCCGAATGAGTTCGAGCCGCGGGAATGATGGGTACCCGTCACTCGTTGGATCGAATATGGACACCATCGCGACCATCCACGAAGAGATCGACATCCTGAGCGAGCGCCGTGCTGAGCTCTGGCACCGGCTCTCGGACGGACGCGATCCCGAGCTGATCCAGGAGATCAAGGACCTCGACGAGAGGCTCGGGTCGCTCTGGAACGAGCACCGCACGATCCGCGCCCAGATCCGCTTCGGCGAGCGGGAGGCGATCGTGAAGCGCGCCCGGGCGGAAGAGCGACTCGAGCGCGCCGCCTGAGCTCCGACGGATTCCGGCGGAGGTGTGCGCAGGAGCGTGCACATCTCCGCCGTACAATCGGGACAGATGGCATTCAGGCGACGCGAAGAGCTCTCTGTCGAGGACGAGCGTGAGGCTCTGCGCGAGCAGCAGCTGGAGCTCGACGATCTCAAGCGCGAGCTCGCCGAACGTGTCGCAGCGGTGCGAGAGCGCGAGGCGGATCTCGCGCGAGCTCTCGCCGCGGCCGGCGGCATGCCGGCCGACCGCCCCTCTCCACCTCCCGCAGATCCGGCGTCCGGCTCGGCAGCGCAGCTGTCTGACCTCGACGCCCGCGAGCGAGCAATGGAGGAGCGCGAACGGGAGCTCGCCGCTCGGGCAGCCGATCTCGCGGCGCGCGAACAGGGGTTCGAGCAGCGCATGGGCGAGGAACGCCTGTGGCTGGAGCGGCGAGAGGCGGATCTCGCGACCACCTCCTCGCCGGCATCGGCGGACGATGCCGCGACAGTGGTGATCGCGCCCGGAGCCGTCGACCTGGCGCGACGCGAGAGCGCAGTCGAAGCAGCCGAGGCCGATCTGGCCCGACGACGGCAGCAGCTCTCAGACGACGTGGCCCATCTCGAGGAGCGCGAGCGCGAGCTGGCGGCGAGGATCGAGACGCTCGCCGGCCGACCGGCGGCCTCGGCCGAGGTCGTCGAGACCGCCCCCGAGCAGATCGAACGAATCGAGTCGCGGCTCGCCGAGCTGCGGGAGGCGGAGCGGCTGTTTCTGCGCACCCGCGACGAGCTCTCGGCCCGGAGCGAGGCGGTCGCAGCCCGGGAACGCCTCGCCGCCCAGAAGGAGCGGGAACTCGACGAGCGCGAGGACGGATGGGGGCCGCTCGGGATGTCGGATCTGGAGGAGCGGCTGCGTCGCCTCGAGCAACGCTCACCGGCCGGCAGCCAGACGGCGACGTTCAGCGGCGGCTTCCGCAAGTTGCAAGAGGGCTCGAAGAAGCCTCCGCAGCGGCCCGCCTAGCGCGTCTTGGCGGAGGCGTTTGCGCCTCGCGTAGCACGCGCGCTACGATGCGTTGGCAGTGACGCGGACGATTACGCAGAGAGAGCTTCGCAACGAGAGTGGCGAGATCATGCGTGCTCTCGACCGCGGCGAAAGCTTCGTCGTCACCCGCAATGGTGTTCCGGTCGGCGAGCTGGCGCCGATCCGCAGGCGACGGTTCGTACCGGCCGAGGAAGTAGTCGCCGCCTTCCAGGGCGCGCCGGCGATCGACTACACGCGCTTCCGGAACGACCTCGACCAGCTCGTCGATCAGGATCTGACTCCCCGTGCCTGAGCCCCGGCACCCCCGGGGGCTCGCGGATACCAGCGTCGTCATCGATCTCGAAAGGATCGATCCCACCCGACTACCGGTCGAGGTGGCGATCTCGGCAGTCACGCTGGCAGAGCTCGCGGCCGGGCCGCACGTCAGTACTGACCCGGAAGAGCGTGCGCGGCGGCAGGATCGACTCCAACGGGCGGAGGCGACGTTCGAGGTCTTCCCTTTCGACGCTGCGTCAGCCCGTGCCTACGGGAGGATCTACGCAACGGTTCTGGCGACCGGCCGGAGAGCGCGCGGCCGACGCGCCATCGATCTGCTCATCGCTGCCACCGGTCTCGCCGCCGAGCTTCCCCTGTACACCCGTAATCCGCACGACTTCGAGGATCTGGGGAGTCTCATCGAGATCGTCGCAGTCTGACGTCGTTGCACCGCCCTTCCGGTCTGCGCACCGTCGAGAGAGTGGAGTCAAGCTTCTCCCTCGTTCAGGGCGGTCATGGCCGTCGATCGAGCTCGGGCGACCGCCCGCGGAGGTTCGACGACAGGCGCATGGCAACAAACCACGCACCGGCCTGGGCTCCCGTCAGGAAACCACCGTCTGGCAGGTCGGCGAGTCGTCCGGCAACGTCGTGTCGTTCCCGCCCCAGCGGGCGAAGATCGACCAGGTGCCCGCCGTCTGGAGCGGGACTCCCGCCGTGTAGCTGCCATCCGCAGCGGTCGTCGCCTTCTGCACGATCTCGGGTGCGTTCGGCGGGGTGATGTGGAGCTCCACCGTCGCACCGGCGATCGCCGGTGACAGCGTTCCTCCGGTGGCGTAGACGCCGGGCTTACCGTTCGCAGGGCAGGTGACCGTCAACGTCGAGGCCTGCTTCGTCGGTTCCGAGGGAGGAGCGGGAATCGGTATCGTCGCCGCCGGCGGCCTCGGCGGCTCGGGGTTCGGGAAGACTCTCTCTCCCACGTGCTTCAGGTCACCACTGATCGCGGCGTCGAGCACGAGCCCGGTGACGCCCGTAGCACCCCGTTGCGCCTTTCGGAACGAGGCGAGACGGGCTCGAAGCAGCGCGTGCAGCTTCCGGGTACTCCGACTTCTGTCCTTGGCGAAGATGTTGCGACCCGCTGAGAGCGCGGCCTGGATTCCGTCCGCCGAGATCCTGGCGGCCGCGATCCGGTCGCGCCGTTGGTTTGCCTTGTGGAGAGTGTAGAGCTGCGTTGGCGTGAGCTTGTCGAAGGCAGCCTGCTCGGCAGCAGTGTCACCGTCGTCGGCCGAACGACGGAGGAGTTGGGCCAGGCCCACCTCGGTGCGGAGAACGGCAGGGAGCAGCGCCCTGCGCATCGCCGCGTTGCAGGGGAACCTGAGGCAGGGGAGCGGCTGTCTGGCCAGCCGCTCGGCGGTACGCAGTCGAGCACGGTAGCTCCGAAGCCGATTGTCGATCTCCCGCACCTGAAGGCGCGCCGAAGCTGCCCGTTGAGCCGTGGTGATCACGATCGGCACGAACGCCGGCGGCGGCGCCGGCCCGACGAGCAGCGGCTCGGGGCAGGGCGTATGGTCGCGGAACTCCTGGAACGAGTGGATCGCATGGGGATTCGAACTGAGGACGTTGACCATGGGAGCGCGATTCCCGTTGAAACACCTCGCAGCGAGGCCCGCGAGGGCTGCCGCAACGTTGCCCTCCACCGTGTAGTCGTCCGGGGGGATGCCGGGACATGCAGGCGCCGGGTAGTAGTCGTCAGCCCAGTATTCGGCCCAACCCTCGTTGAATGCGTAGCCGGCCGAGCCCGAGGCCATGCAGGCAGAGTGACTGCGGGCGTAGTTATATGTGGCCGCGTCACCGACGAAATGCCCGAAGTCGCCGTCGTAGCCGTGACGGATCACATGCCCGAACTCGTGCAACGTGATCCCGGCGTCGCCGCCTCCTCCCCAGCCGGCCGGAAACCCGGACGGCCACCAGACCTCGGTGTAGAACGTGAGCGACGTCTCCCCCGGCGCATCTGCTTGGATCAGCAACCCGCCGGAGGGCGGATTGACGCCCATCAGATCGACGAAGTCCCGGTGGGCGAGATGGAGCCCGCGCCAGATCGCGCACTTGTGTGACTGGCCCGGCGTCGAGAGCAGCAGGCCGCCGAGGTCCTGCACAGGGACATTGTTCCGATACCCGTTCGAATCGATCGACCAGTCGTTGATGCCGATCCAGTCCTTGAGATGAACGCCGACGTCGTCACGGAGTGACATCCGGACGAAGTGGTTGTCCTCCGGGTCGGTTGCGGTGAGTGAGAACGTGCCGTTGAGGCTGGCGTAGCCCTGGTCGTCGAGACCGCCGACCCACTCCACGGGCAGGAAGTCGGGGCTGCCGCGATGCCAGAGTTGCAGATTGACGCCGCCGAGCGGCAGGATCGTGCCGCGGTCGTCGCAGAGCCATTGGCCCTTGTAGACGGTCCGAGCCGCGGCTGCAGGGGAGGCGAACGCGATCGCTCCGACAACGATCGCGCAGAGGACGGCGACGAGCGAGAATCTCCGCATCGGCGCGATTGTACGTGCGTGACAGGACGGACGATGTCCCCCGAAAGCGGGACGTTCCCCCGGGCCGCGTGGATCCGCGGCGACGGCGACGATCATGGAGCGTGCCGGGATCGAACCGGCGACCTCCGCCTTGCAAAGGCGGCGCTCTCCCAGCTGAGCTAACGCCCCAGGTGCGCCTCAAGGGTACCGGCACCCGGTGAGGGAGGCCAAACGGAGGAAGGCTTCGGGTCCCGCCCGGATGGACTCCGCGGCAGGTGGCAGGCCGGGACCGATCGCATACGCTCCAGGGGTGACCGCTGCACGACCGTTCACGCTCGACCGGATCGACGGGCGCCCGCTGTCGCTCGCGGAGATCTCAACGGGAAGGCCGGCGGTGCTCGTCTTCGCACACGCAGACTGTCCGACCTCGACGCTCGCCCTGCGTCGACTCGCGACGGTCGGCGAGCTCGACGGCGTCGACATCGTGTGCATCGCGCAGGAGACGCCCGTCGCGGCAGCGCGCCTCGCCAGACACACTGGCGTGCGCTTCCCCGTTCTGGCGGAGCCGCATCCCTTCGATACGTCAAGGGCATACGGGATCGAGACCGTGCCGACGGTGGTACGCATCGACACTGCCGGCGCGATCACGGATACGGTCGTCGGCTGGGACGCGGACGCCTACGAGGCTCTCCTCGGATGCCCTCTTCCCGGCGAGGGCCCGCCCCGCAAGCCGGGTTGCGGGGCGCGCTGGACCTACGAGCGCGCGGGCGGCCTCGACGAGCTCGAGGACATGTTCGAGCGGGGCTGGACGGACGGGCTGCCGGTCGTGCCGCCCACGCCCGAACGCGTCGAGGCGATGCTCGCCGGCGCCGACCCCGCGTTCTCGCTCGGCCCGGTCCCGCCCGCCCACGGCGAGGCCACGTTCGAGCGGCTCGCGGCGTGCGCCGTCCTCGCGGGCTGCCGGCCCTCCTACTTCCCCGTCGTCCGCGCGGCCGCCGAGGCGGCGCTGGAGCCGGGCTTCAACGCTCACGGGATTGCGGTGACGACCCAGCCGGTCGGGACGATCCTCGTCGTCAACGGCCCCGGCCGCGAGCTCGTCGGCCTCAACTCCGGCATGGGTGCGCTCGGGCCTGGAACACGAGCCAACATGACGATCGGCCGCGCGCTGCGGCTCCTGTTGACGCTGACGGGCGGCGCTACTCCGGGCGGGCTCGACCGCGCCACCCTCGGCAACCCCGGCAAGCTCGGGGTCTGTTTCGCCGAGAACGAGGAGCTGAGCCCCTGGGAGCCGCTCCACGTCGAGCGCGGCTTCGACCACCGCGCTTCGACCGTCACGCTCGTCGCGGCAGACGCACCGCTCTCGATCTCCGAGCACCGGAGCCGGACGCCGGAAGGGCTTGCCGCCACGCTCGCCTGGGCCGCGGCGGCCCAGTGGAGCCCGTTCTGGTGGCCCATGCCCGACACGTCGCTGTTCGTGATCTGCCCCGAGCACGCGTCTCTCTTCGGCACCGCGGGCTGGAGCAAGCAACAGCTGCGGCGTGCGATCTTCGAGGCGCTGCAGCGTCCGGCCCGCGAGCTACGACGCGGCGAGACGACGCCGCTCGTCCACGCGAGCGAGGACGACGAGCTGATCGGCAAGTGGACCGACGAGGACAGGATCCAGATCGTCGTCGCAGGCGGGGAGGCAGGGCGCTTCTCGGCCGTCTTCGGACCGTGCGACGGGATGAAGACCGAGGTCGTGACGAAGGAGATCCAGTGGAGTATGTGAGCCCGATCGACGAGCGGGTCGCCGAGCCCGTGGCATTCGCCAGACGTCCTCCGTCACTCGCTGGAGCGCGGGTCGTCCTGCTCGACATCACGAAGAACCGCGGCAGCGAGTTCCTCGACCGGGTCGAGTACCGGCTCCACGAGCATGGCGCGACCACCTTCCGGCTCGCGAAAGAGACGTTCTCCAAGCCGGCCTCGGCGGAGGTGATCGAGCGGGTCGCGATCCACGGAGACCTCGCGGTGGAGGGCCTCGCCGACTGAGGGTCGTGCGTGTCGTGCAGTGTGCACGACCTGGTCCGGCTCGAGCGGCAAGGGATCCCGACCGCCGGGGTCGGTACGGAGCCGTTCGTCGACGAGGCGCTCGAGCAGGCTCGCCTGCTCGGGATGCCCGCCTACCGGATGGTGCTGATCCCGCACCCCGTGCAGCTGCTCTCGCTCGAGCAGCTGGAGGCTCGCGCGGACGCTGCCATGGCGGCGATCACGGACCGCCTGCTCGCGCGCGACGGCTAACCTCGGGACGTGTCCGCCACGTTGAAGGCGCCCGCCGACGGGTTCGAGTCGACGTTCCCGGAGACGCGCTTCGACGCGATCCTCGTCGTCTCGTTCGGTGGGCCGGAAGGGCCCGACGACGTGATCCCGTTCCTCGAGAACGTGACCCGCGGACGGAACGTCCCGCGCGCGCGGCTCGAGGAGGTGGCGCACCATTACGAGCTCTTTGGCGGTGTCAGCCCGATCAACACCCAGAACCGGGAGCTCGTGTCGGCGCTGCGCGACGAGCTCGACGCCGGCGGCATCGAGCTGCCGATCTACTTCGGCAACCGTAACTGGCACCCATTCCTCGCCGACACACTCGCCGAGATGGCTGCCGACGGCATCGAGCGAGCGCTCGCGTTCTTCACCTCCGCGTACTCGTCCTACTCGAGCTGCCGCCAGTACCGGGAGGACCTCTACAACGCGCAGCAGGCGGTCGGCCCGCGCGCACCCGAGGTGTTGAAGACGCGTGTCTTCTACAACCATCCGCTCTGGATCGAGACGAACGCCGGGCACGTCCGCGACGCCCTCGGGCGGCTGCCCTCGGCTGAAGGCGCACACATCGCCTTCACCGCCCACTCGATCCCGGCTGCCATGGCTCGGGCGTGCCGCTACGAAGATCAGCTGCGCGAGTCGTCACGGCTCGTCGCCGAGGCGGTCGGCATCGAGGACTGGGAGCTCGTCTACCAGAGCCGCAGCGGGCCGCCGCGGGTTCCCTGGCTGGAACCAGATGTGCTCGACCATCTCGATTCGCTCGCGACGCGCGGAGCAACAGGCATCGTCGTCTCACCGATCGGGTTCGTGTCCGACCACCTCGAGGTGCTGTACGACCTCGACGTCGAAGCACGCGAGCGTGCGGCCGGATTGGGACTCGCGTTTGCACGCGCCTCGAGTGCGTCGACCCACCCCGCGTTCGTACGGATGATCCGGGAGCTCGTCGAGGAGCGGCTCGGGCGCCGTGAGGGCCGCAGCACGATCGGCCGCTACGCAGCGAGCCACGACGTCTGCCCGACCGACTGCTGCCTCCCGGGCTCGGGACGGCCGAGTCCCTGGGCGCCGTCCAGCGTACCCTGACGGGCTACTGGCTCTCGTCGAGCGGGCGGACGCTGAAGGGGAGCCGCCAGTCCTCGTCCCCCTCGCCGTCGATCGAGAGCCGCCATTCGTAGCGGTTGCCCGGTTCGAGCGGCAGCGGTCCCGAGTTCACCGCCAGCGGCAGCTCGAGCGACGTCCCCGGCTTCAGCCCCGCGGGCCGACCGACCTCGAACTCGACGTTGTCGAGGAACACGACCGACTGCTCCTCCTCGTCAGCGGGGATCAGGAACGGCTGGCCGTCGGAATCCAGGAGCTCGAGTCGGAGCGTGTGTCGTCTGTTGGCCTGATCCCAGGGTACGTGGACGAGGAGCGCGATCCCGAACGGCGTCGGCTCCGGGCCGATCAGAGACCAGCCACCACCGACAACCGTCAGCTTGCCGTCGGCGACCTGGGCGAAGTCCGCGAGGAGCATGGTGACCTTCACGGGCGGCACTCTTGCACAGACCGCGACGGTCGCGCCGATCGAGACTCATGGATGCCGGGCGACGAGGTCGGCGAAGCGAGCACGATCGTCGAGCGAGACCGGGAAGAGCGGCGAGAAGAGGACGAGTGCCATACCCGCGGTGCGGCCCGCCGCCGCGGCAACGGCAGCGTCGAGGTCGGGGGTGAGGAGCGCCTCTACCTGCCGCTCCCCTAGCCGCTCGACGAGTCGGGTCCCTGCCTCCCCGAACAGCACCACGAGGCGCGCCGCCCGGGCGATCTCGTCACACGCAAGATCGAGGAGCTCCTCCTCCTCCGGCGTCGAGTGGACGGTCGTGCCGCCGGCGTTGTTGAGCCCGCCGGCGATCAGCAGCACGCTGTGGTCCGGCTGCCGCACCAGGGTCGCCCGCGTCTTGGTCGGAGTCGCGGCCATCCCGTCGTCGATCACAGGGACGCCGCCGAGCGTCCCCGCCGGCTGCGCTCGCCACGGGGCGGGCGCTGCCGTGTGTAAGGCGGCTCCGATCGCCTCGGGCCCCGCTCCTGCTGTCGATGCGATCGCAGCCGCCGCGACGGCGTTGCCGGGATGCGGAAAGCGCTCGTGCACCGACCCGAGCGCCGTCTCCCGGCGGTCCTCGACGATCACGAGCCCGCGGCCCGGGTCGAGGTACGCGCCTCGCTCGACCGGCTGCCGGAGCGAGATCCAGGCGGTGGCCGCCGGGGTCGCCGCCGCGAACGCGGCCGAGCCGTCGTCGAGGTTGAGTACGGCGATGTCAACCGCGTGCTGGTAGCGAACGATCGTCTCCTTGGCGGCGTGATAGCGCTCGAGGCTTCCGTGCAGCTCGAGGTGGTCGGGCCAGAACGAGATCACGGCGGCGACCCGGGGGCTCGTCCGCATGAACGCGAGGTGCGAGCTCGTCAGCTCGAGCACGAGCGTCCGGTGGGTGGTGGGACGGACGAACTCGGCGAGCAGATCGCCGGTCGGCCACAGGTTGTGCGCCCTCGCGCCGCGGCTGAGAGCGACGTCGATCCCGGCTTCCCGCAGGATCGCCGCGACGAGTGCGGTCGTGCTCGTCTTGCCGGCGGTGCCCGTGATCCCGACCGTCGGCCCCTCCCAGCGCTCGAGCAGCAGGTCGCCGAGGCAGGAGAGCCGCGTGCCCCGCTCCCGCAACCGCTGCGCGTGCGGAGCCGTCTCGGGCGTCCACGGGTCGAGGTAGGCAACGTCCGCCTGCCAGTCCATCTCGCCGAGCTCCTCGCTCCCGGCGAGCCGCACCACGTCGCCCTCGTCCTCGAGCAGCGTGGCAAGCGCACGCGCATCGTCTCCGGCTCCCTCGATCAGGACGCGCACAGGCCGATGATGCCGTCAGCGGCCGCCGAGCTGGGCTCAGAAGGTGGAGACGACGCGGGCGAGCTCCTCCAGTGAGATCAGACCCGCGGCGGCCTTGGCGATGCCGTCGTCCCAGAGCGTACGCATGCCGGCCTCCGCGGCTGCTCGCTCGATCTCGTCGCGGTGGGCGTTTCGCGCGGCAAGCGCCTCGATCTGATCGTCCATGATCAGGAGCTGGAAGACACCGACCCGGCCCTTGTAGCCGGTGCGGTTGCAGCGCGGACAGCCGACCTTGCGGTAGAGGACCATTCCCTCGCGGGAGGCGGCGACGTCGGGCGAGATGCGTGCCGCCATCAGCTCCTCCGGCGTCGGCGTGTACATCTCGCAGCAGTTCGCGCAAAGACGACGCGCCAGCCGCTGGGCGAGCACGGCCGAGACGGCGGAACCGGTGAGGAACGGCTCCACGCCCATCTCGTTCAGGCGCGTGAGCGCACCCGGTGCGTCGTTCGTGTGCAGGGTCGAGAGCACGAAGTGCCCCGTGAGGGCAGACTCGATCGCCATCTTCGCGGTCTCCGGGTCGCGGATCTCGCCGACCATGATCGTGTCGGGGTCGGAGCGGAGGATCGAGCGCAGCGCGGCGGCGAAGGTCATGTCCGCCTTGACGTTGATCTGCACCTGGTTGATCCCCTGGAGTCGGTACTCGACCGGATCCTCGACGGTGATGATGTTGATCTCGGGTCGGTTGATCTCGGCGAGCGCGGCGTACAGGGTCGTCGACTTGCCCGAGCCGGTCGGCCCGGTCACGAGCAGGGCACCGGTGGGCCGCACGATGATCTCCGAGAGCTTCTCCCGCATCGCCTCCGAGAGGCCGAGCGACTCGAGCGTCGGGGTGGTGCGGGATTTGTCGATCAGACGCATCACGACCTGCTCGCCCTCGACCGTGGGCAGGACGGCAACGCGGATGTCGAGCATCCGGCCGACGGCCCGGGCCTTGAGCGAGATACGGCCGTCCTGCGGCTTGCGCCGCTCGGCGATGTCGAGCTTGGCGAGCACCTTCAGGCGCGTCGTGACCCCGTTCATCATCCGCTTCGGGATCCGCTGCGACTCGCTCAGGACGCCGTCGACCCTGACCCGCACGAGCAGGCAGTCCTCCTGCGGCTCGAAATGGATGTCGCTGGCGCCGTCTGTCGCAGCCTGCATGATGATCGAGTTGACGAGCCGGACGAGCGGCGCATCGGAGACGCCATCGTCGATCTCGAGATCGTCTTCTGCCTCGGCGTCGAACTCGAACTCGTCGAGCACCGACTGGGTCTCGAGAACCTCGGTACGACGCGCGACCTTCTCGATCTCCGCAAGGATGTCCTCACGACTCGCGACGACGACCTCGACGGCACCGCGGCTCGCGAGGCGCAGCTCGTCGATCCCGTGGATGTTGCCCGGATCGGCGACCGCGACGCGGAGCCTGTCGCCCTGCCGGCTGACGGGGATCGCGACGACCCGCTGGAGGGTCTGGAGCGGGATCAACTCCGTCGCGTCGGGGGCGATCCGCTCCTCTTCGATGTCGACGAAGGGAAGATCGTGACGGCGAGCGAGCGAGCGAGCGATGCCTGCCGAGTTGGCGAGCCCTTCGTCGCGGAGGGCGTCGGCCAGCGAGCCGGCGCCGGCCCGCCCACGTGCCGAGACGAGCCGGTCGCGCGGGACGAGTGCGGCGCTCTCGACCAGCTCCGCGACGAGATCCGCGAGCGTCTCGAAGCCTCCCGCCGAGCCGAGGGCGGCGTCCCCGGTGCGGTCACCGAGGTTCGTCGAGGTGCGCAGTGGACCCGTGGGCTCGAAGTTCATCCGAAATTCCCTCGAACGAGGTATCGGCAGCCCCCTGGGACGCCTGTAGGGACGCAGGTGGCCACCACGGGGGATCCCTCGAACGAGGGATCCCCCGTGGTGGCAGGGGTTGCACGGCGGCCCTCGGGCAGCGCCCGACGGGACGACGGCGAAGGCGCGGTGTCAGCCGAGAAGGTCGAGGTAGCGGTCCAGGATCGTGTCTCCGAGGAACAGCGCGACCACGGCCCCGAACGCCAGGAAGGGCGCGAACGGGATCGCGATCTTGCGCGCACGGGTTCCATGCCGAAACGCCAGGACCACTGCAGGGATGAGAGCCGCAAGACAGCCGACCATCAGGGCGACCATCACGTTCCTACCGAGCATCGCACCGAGGAGCAATGCGAGCTTCACGTCCCCCATCCCCATTCCTCCCGGGTACGCGAGCGCAGCCACGAGGAGGAAGCCCGCGGCTCCGACAGCCGCGATCGCCCATTCAGGGCTCGGATAGAGGAGCGTCTGGAGCACGAGCACGGCCGCCGCCGCCGGAATCACGATCCGGTTCGGGACGATCCGGTGCTCGATGTCGATGGCCGAGATGACCACGAGCACGGTGCAGAAGCCCGCCGCCACGAGCGCTTCGAAGGTCGGCCCGAAGACGAGCGCACACGCGACGATCAGGAGCGCCGTCAGCGCCTCGACGGCCGGGTAGCGCCACGGGATCGAGCTCCTGCAGTGCCTGCAGCGGCCGCGGAGGAGCGCCCACGAAAGGAGGGGAATGTTGTCGGCCGCGGCGATCTCGTGATCGCAGCTCATGCACCGCGAGCGGCTCGTGCCGATCGGGAGGTGCCGAGGCACACGGGCGACGACGACGTTGAGGAAGCTCCCGAGGGCGAGAGCCGGCGCGGCGGTCGCCAGGGCAAGGACGGCGTTCATGCTCGGTCTATCGGCAGCGGCTGCCTGGAGGTTGAAACGCCCGACGAGCCGGTTGCCGTCGACCGTTCGGAACCGCGTCCGGCATAGATCGATGCGTTCCCGATGCGGTTCTTCCCGCAGCTGCCGGAAGGGAGAATCGCGTTCTCACGCCAGGTCGCTTACGGTGCTACTTCGCGGAACAGGGTCGTCGTGTAGGTGTCGTCGACGGCCGGGAACCACGGGGGCGAGAGGAACTGCAGGTTCTGGTCGTACGAATAGACGCGGCTCGCGTACTGGGTGAAGCTGCCGCCCGTCGCCGTTGCGGCCGACCCGGTGAAGATCATCTTGCTGCCGGATCCGTGCGATGAGCCGGCCGCATGCCACGTGTTCGTCTCGACGAGCACAGCCGCCGACCAGGTCAGTTGCGACGGGGCGTAGGCGGCCGTCCAAAGGTCACTGTAGGCGACGAGACCGAGCACGTCGTTCCCTGGCACGAGGGGAGCGATGTTGCTACGAACGACGATGTCGTCTCCGGAGCCGACCGTGACCCGTCCGTTGACCTGCCCCGAGACGATCGCGGTGACGTCCGTGAAGATGGCACCGTTCGAGGGAACGTTGTAGGTGGTCGGGCTACCGCACGCCGGCGCCGTCAGCTCGGGACTCGAGCCTGTGCAGGGCGCCGCCGTGAACGTCCCGTCGGCGTTGAAGACGATGTTCCACGAGGTCCTGCCGGCCTGGTAGAGGTAGACCCCGCCCGTCTGTGCGGCCCGCTTGATGTCCGTCAGGGAGACGAGGAACTTGGAGAAGTCGATCGGATGGTTCTTGATCTTCGTCCCGAAATTCCCGTTCTGGTAGATCTGCGCACCGTCGACCATCGTCGGATTCCCGGTCACACGGCCTTCCGCGAAGATGTCGGCGTGCGCCGTACCGGTGTGGTCGACGTTGCCGTTCGAGTAGATCTTCCCGTACGTCTCGGCGTCGATGCTGACGTCTCCGTCGGAGAAGCGGTAGAAGTCGGCCAGGTTCGAGGGGCGTACGTACGACTCGATCGCCCGCATATCGTCGGTCGTCGTCATCGAGCGCCGGCCGGTCGCCACGATCCGAACTGAGGTCGTCGTGTTCCCCGCTGTCCCGGGCGGATAGATCTGGAGGTTGTAGTAGTAGCCGTTCGGGAGCTCGCACCAGTTGTCCTTGCCGTACGGGTAGGTCCAGGTGCGTGAGTACGACCAGGCAACCCCGAGCGTCGTCTTGGCGCTGTAGGCCGGCGCCGTGCAGTCGGTCGAGTGGGGCGCAATCACGCCGGTCGCGGGCGAGCGCGTGGACTCGGCCGGATGAACGTAGTGCAGGTAGTAGGAATGGTCGTCGACGAGCTTGGAGACGTAGTCGTCGAGCCCTGCCTCGGCCGCCTGGAACGACGTCTGGCTCCAGCTCGCGTGGGCGCCGCGCTCCGACTCGGCATTTACCTGGTCGATCAGGATCACCGAGAGCAGCGTCATGAACGCAGTGATCATGACCGCCATGATCATCGCGATGCCGTCCTCGGCCTGGAGTCGCCGGATGAGACGCATGATCACTCCGGTACCCACCTGATGCTCGCGCTCTGCGAGTAGGTGAACTGCCGGCTCGCCTGCTCGGTCGTGGAGACCGTCACGGTGACGACGACTCGGTCGATTGAGCTCAACGGGAAGGAGCCCGTCAGCGGGGCACCCGAGCTGTCGTAGTAGGTGAACAGGGTCGTGTTGCGGACGTGATCGACCTGCTGCGCCCACGCGCTCGCCGGGATGCCGCCGAACGAGCTCCAGGTCCATCCGTTCCAGGGCGGCCCGTTCGTGTTCGTGCTCGTCGTGATCGCCCTCTGCATGGCGCCGGACGAGAGCTGGTAGGCGATCCGCCGATCGTGGAACGGAGTCTGGAAGTCGGGCGAGACGAACTCGAGCGCCGTACCCGTTGCGGTGAGAATCGGGACGGTCGAGTCCCCGGAGTACGCCTGCCGTAGCTCACGGGTCAGCTGGTCGACGGCGGCACGCACCTCGGTCTGCAGGGTGCTCTGATCGCGGATCTGGTCGTTCGAACGGACTGCCATCGAGAACACGGTGGCGAGAGAACTCACGACGATGCCGAGGATCGCCATGACGACGAGCATCTCGATGAGCGTGAACCCATCATGCAAGCGCAGCCGATTGAGGGTTCGCGTCGTCACGGCAGCGGGCTGAAGGGGCAGGTGGACGTCCTCATGTTGACCGTCACTGAGGTGCTCGAGGCCGAGTTGTTCTGACCGGTCCTGGAGCCACTCCGGTTCGAGCCGGAGGCACCGCACGTCGTCAGGTTCGCCTTGATCGAGTAGGTGGACCCGGAGGAGCCACGCGGAACCGTGACGGCTGGCAGAACTCCGCTCGAGTTCGTCGTCAACGAGAACGTGTACGCTGGGGGAGCACTCGGATTGCCGTTCGGGCCACCCGTGATGCTGATCGAGATGGCGGTGTTGGCAGCTGCGGTGCCGTTACGGTGGATCGTGATCACGAAGGTCTTCGTCGGAGTGAGCGCCACGGCGGAGGTCGCAGTACCCCCCTGCGCCAGGCTTGTGACGGCGGATCCGCTCACGGCGGCGCTGCCGTTCTTGCTGGCCGTGACCGTGTACGGGTAGGCCGCGCTCGTCGGTGCCGCGAGAATCGTCGCGACCCCGCTCGCATCCGTCGAACCTGTGTACGTGGAACCAAAAGGGCCACCGGTGATCGAGACGGTGCCGGCCGAAGGAGTATTCCCGGCGGGCGCGCCCGCCCACGTCACGGTCACGGCGACGGTGCCGGTCGGCAGCATGAGCGAGGCCGAGTTCGAGCCGCTCGAGATCGAGGGAACAGCGACGGAGCCGGTGATGCCTGCGTACGAGACGGCCGCCGTGAGCCCCGCGCCCGCCGGGAAACCCGTCCCGACCGGGACGTTCGAGAAGGTCGCGTTGCCGGAGCCGTCGGTCGTCACGGTCCGCGGCGCGATCCCGCACGAGCCTCCGCCGAGCATGACCGGGACGCCCGGACCGACGTTCTGGCCGGCGTCCGTGACGGCGACGGTGAGCGAGCCGGTTGCCGGATCCGCGAGCGTCACCGTCTTGTTCGTCGTGCTTCCGGCAGTGACGCTGGCGGTCGTGGAGCCGTTCTGGCCGAAGCGAGCGCCGGCGTCGATCTGGTAGCCGCCGCCCGCCGGAACACTCGGGAAGCTGACGTTCCCGGCACCGTCGGTCGTTCCGGAGAGCGAGATGTCGTTGGGGCCGCCGCTGAGCACGACAGGTGCGCAGGGGGCATTCTCGCCGAGCTGCTGGGCGTTGACGTCGAGCGACCCCATGGGACAGCTCGTGAAGACGAGCGTGAAGGTCTGGCTCGTCGTCGTCGGGTAGCCGGAAGCCGGCACCGGAGACGGCGCCGGGTCGGCGCAGAGCCCCGAGGTCGTGTACCCGTGCAGGGTGTAGGTGGCGCCGGACACGATCGACTGGCCGCCGAGCGTCGTGATCGACTTCGTGCTCTGTCCGGCTGCAACGGCCACGGTCGAGGTCGCACCCGTGAACGACGACATCACCTTCAGCGTTGCTCCACCCGTATACGCGGCCCCGCCGGAGTCCTGAAGGATGACGTTGATCGTCGCCGGCTTGAAGATCCTGACCGACGTCGCCGAGGTCTGGCTCGGCGCAAGCTGGATGTGCGACGCCGTCATCGGCGGAGTCGCCGTTCCCGGTGGCAGATCGGCAGGAATTGTCTCGTAGCCCGGCGCTGAGACGCTGAGGTCGTAGTAGGCCTGCGGGCCTGACGTCGGGTTCGGCGTCAGAGCGGCAAACGAGACGGAGCCGGTCGTGTCGGACGTATCGCTGCGGCTCGGACTCGGCCCGTTGGTGAGGCTGACGGTGGCGCCGGAGTAGGGTTGGCTGTTCCCTACGTCCACCACCTGGACGTTGATGATCGCGTTGTTGATGCCGCCGTAGGGGGCACGAGCCGGTGGTGCAACGTACGTAACCGTACGGAGGAGCAGTTTCGAGTCGCGATCGCGGACGATCCGGATCGTGACGCGCTTGTAGTTCGCGGCCGTCGCGTAGCTCGTCGGCGTCGGGTCGTTGACATAGGAGATCGTGAGGTTCGCCGTGGCGAGGACGCCGTCACAGGCCGCGGTCGCGGAGATGACGCCGGGTGGGTTACCGGAGGGCGTTCCGATCTTGTCGTATGCGGTGCTGCGGACGAGCTCGGCCTGACGGTTTGCACATTGCTCGGCGCCGGTGCGCTCCCGGGCGACCGTGGTTGCCGCGATCGCGGAAGTGAGCACGCTGCCGATCCCGACAACAAGGATCGCGAGGATGACCATCGCCAGCAACATCTCGATCAGCGTGAAGCCCTGCTCAGAGCATGCGGCTGCGCGCCCGCGGCGGATTACAGTGGTCGACGGCGCCTGGAGCGGCACAATCGACTCAATCGGGAGCCTGGGGACGACCGAAGACCCCCCATCGAGGGACTCGGACGGGGGAGGCCAACCGATCAGCCGACGGCTGTCTCAAGCGAGCCCACCTCCCTCAACACCGGCCCTGCCCGCAGGTTCGGTGCTTCCTCCCCTCCTGGGCCGGCTTCCTTCGCCGCCTCCTCGCGGGCGATCGCGGCCATCTCCTTCTCGGCCCGTTCCAGGTCGACGAGGAAGTCGTGCCGGTTCGTGGCCGCATTCGCTGCCACCTCGCGGTCGACGACTCCGTCGATGACGAGCCTGATCAGGGACTGCGCGAACGTCTGCATCTGGAAGAACTCGCCGGCCGCGACGGCGTCGGTGATCTCGTCGGCCCGGTTCTCGCGGATCAGATCCTGGATGCGGGCGTTCGAGACCATCACCTCGATCGCGGGCACACGGCCGCCGTCGGCGCGAGGGAGAAGCCGCTGGCTGATGACGCCGCGCAACGTCCCCGCGAGGATCGACCGGATCTGCTGCTGCTTCGCGGGCGGGAAGAACTCGATCATGCGCCCGATCGTCTCGGCGCAGTCGATCGTATGGAGCGTCGAGAAGACGAGATGACCCGACTCGGCCGCCTGCAGCGCCGTATGCGCCGTCTCCGTATCGCGAAGCTCGCCGATCAGGATGATGTCGGGGTCCTGACGGAGAACGCGGCGGAGTGCCTGCTCGAAGCTTGCAGTGTCGAGACCGACCTCCCGCTGGTTCACGATGCAGCCGCGATCGGGGTGCAGGATCTCAATCGGGTCTTCGATCGTGACGATGTGCTGACGCCGGGTCCGGTTGATGTGGTCGAGCATCGAGGCGAGCGTCGTCGTCTTGCCGGAACCGGTGGCACCGGTGACGAGCACGAGCCCGCGTCGCTCCTCGGCGAGACGCTCGACGCCGGGCGGGAGCCCGAGCCGCTTGAAATTGGGGATTTCGCTCGGGATGACGCGAAACGCGAATGAGGTGGCACCCCGTTGGCGGAAGCCGTTGACGCGGAATCGAGGCAGCGACGGGTGCGAGAAGGCGATGTCGAGGTCGCCGGTGTCCTCGAAGGCGTCGCGCCGCCGCGGCGAGATCTGCGTCACGGCGTCGAGCACCTCCTCGAGATCCATCTCCTTGAAGGCGGGCACGTCCTCCATCTGCTCGAGGTCGCCGTCGAGCCGGACGACCGGCGGCTGACCGAGCTTGAGATGGATGTCGCTCGCTCCACGTTCGACCGCAGAGCGAAGGAGTGCGATGAGGTCGATCACAGCAGAGCAAGCATCGGCATTCACGCGCCGCGGCTTGAGGCTTCGTCCGCTGCGTTCGAGAACTTCTGGCTAGAGGTGCCTTGCGGCGCGGGCGACGAGCCGCAGCGGCGGGCGCGCGAGGCCGCGTGCCTCTTCCGGGTGACGGACGTCGCCGCGGAGCAGACCCGAGACGACGCCGAAGACACCGGGCGACCTGGCCGCCCAGAAACAGACGGCCGGGTGGCGGTCGAGCGCGTGCTTCGCCGTCCACGAGGCGCCCGCATGGTGGTCGAGCGCCGCGCGGAGCGCGGCCGTGTACCCGGCCAGGTCGCCCGACAGGATGGCCTCGGCCGCCAGCCTGGCGGAGACGAACGCCTCGTACATCCCGTCCCCCGACAGCGGGTCGACGAGGCCGGCAGCATCGCCGACGAGCAGCACCCGGCCCCGCGTCGGCGTCGAGGCACCGAGTTTGCGCATCGGCAGCCGGTGCCCTCGGACGTCGGTGAGCGCATCCGGATCGACGCCGTGGGCCTGTGCTACCCGTGCGAGATACTCGCGGAGTGATGGGCCGGCGGCGGCCCAGCCGCCGACGCCGACGTTCGCGTGGTCGCGCTTCGGGAAGACCCAGCCGTACCCGCCCGACGGGGCTCCCAGCTCGACGACGGCGGTCGAGCTGTAGCGCGTCCGGTCGAGGAGCTCCCAGGAGATGTTCCCTTCGAGCGCGACGCCGCGGACGATCTCCTCTCCGAGTCCGGCAGCACGAGCGACGACGCCGTTGGCGCCGTCGGCGCCGACGAGGACGTCCGCACCGACCTCCTCCTCCCCCACCCGCGCGCGAACACAATCGTCGCCGATCTCGACGACCTCGACGCGGTGCTCCTCGCGGAGGTCGGCGCCCGCGAGAGCCGCCTCCTGGGCCAGATGGGCGTCCAGGCGGCGACGTTGTGTCATCTTGATCAGCGGCTCCGGGCTCGTGCGCCGGAAGCTCCGCCGCAGGTTGAGACGGAGCTCGAACGTGTCGACCACGTGCTCGACGACCGGGGATACATCGACAGGAACCTGCCTCAGCGCACGACCCGTGAGTCCGCCACCGCACGGCTTGTCGCGCGGGAAGCGCGCCCGCTCGGCGAGTAGCACCCGCGCACCGCCGCGGGCGAGACGGATCGCGGTCGCCGAGCCCGCCGGCCCCGCGCCGGCGACGAGGACGTCGAAATGCTCCACGTGGCGATTGTAGGGACGAGCGGTCGGCCTCCCGAACAGCTCGACTACGGTGGAGACATGACGCCCGAGCTGACCTCCGGTCAGGTTGCCCGGCTCCGCCTCCAGTCGCTTGGGCTCGTGCCCGGCACTGGCACCGTGCTCCGGACCCCCGCCGAGGTCGTGCGTCACCACCTCGCGATCCAGGCCCAGGACTGGGGTGCCTCGCGGTGGGCGATCGGCTCCCGACTTCCCGGCGCGACGGACGCCGACGTCCTGGCCGCGTACGACCGGGGCGAGATCGTCCGCTCCTGGCCTGCCCGCGGGACGGTGCATGCGGTCGCCGCGGAGGACCTGCACTGGCTACTCGCCCTGCTCTCCGAACGGGCCCTCGCCGGCGTCGAGCGGCGTCGGGCGATCGTCGGTGTCGACGAGCCGATGCTGGAGCGGGCGCGCGAGGTGGCCGTGGTGCGGCTCGGTGGCGGTGCGAGCTGCACCCGAGCCGAGCTGCTGGATGCGTTCACCGAGGCGGGTCTGGACGTACGCGGCCAGAAGAGCTACCACACGATCTGGTACCTGGCTCAGACGGGCACGCTCGTGCTGGGAGCGACGAACGGCGGCGGCGATCAGCTGCTCACGCTTCTCGACGAGTGGGTCACGGCGCCTCGCCCGTTCGACCGGGACGCCGCGCTCGCGGAACTCGGCCGCCGGTACCTGGCCGCGCGCGGGCCGGCCGGCGTGGATGACCTCGCTCACTGGACGAAGCTCGGCAAGCGGGAGTGCGCACAGGCGTTCGCCGCGAACGGCGACGACGTCGTGGAGGTGCAGGCGGGCGAGCGCACGCTCTTCATGCTCCGGGGGGCGTTCGAGCAGCTCGACCCGGACAGCCCGGCCGCGGCCCGCTCGACGCTCGCCCTGGCCGGCTTCGACGAGCACCTCCTCGGCTACCGGGTACGCGACGACGTGCTCGACCCCACCCACGCGCAGAGGGTCGTGCCGGGCGCCAACGGCGTCTTCCGCTGGACGATCGTCGACGCCGGCCGTGTCGTCGGGACATGGGCCCGCAAGCCACGCGCTCGCCGCGTCGACGTCGAGTTCGACACGTTCGTGCCTGCGTCGGCGGCGCTCCGGGCCCGCGCCGCGACGGCGACGGCCGCATGGGGCGCGTTCACCGGCTTGCCCACGGCGCTCGTCGACTGATCAGCGGTCGATCGAGCGGTAGCGCCGCACCGCGAGCGGCGCGAAGACGACGAACAGCACCACGACCCACACGAGCGAGACGAGCACCGGATGCTGACCCGGGAAGGACGTTCCGATCGTTGGGTTGGGGTTGCCGAAGAGCTCGCGCGTTGACTGCGTCAGGGTGCTGACCGGGTTCCATTCCGCGATCGGCTGCAGCACGGCGGGGAGCGACGCGGTCGGCACGAACGCGTTCGACACGAAGGTGATCGGGAAGACGACGAGGAAGCCGAGCTGCTGCACGACCTCGACCGTGGGGACGAGCAGGCCGAGCAGAACGCCGATCCACGACAGCGTGTAGGTGAAGAAGAGCAGGAGCAGGATCGCGAGGACGGCGTCGCGGAAGCCGCCGTTGATCCGCCAGCCGACGACGAGGCCGGTCAGCATCAAGACGACGAGGATGCCGCTGTTGTAGACGACGTCGGAGGTCGTCCGGCCGCTGAGGACGGCGGAGCGGGCCATCGGCAGCGAACGGAAGCGGTCGATCAGACCCTTCTGCATGTCGTCTGCCATCCCGATCGCGGTCGTGATCGACGCGAAGGCAAGGGTCTGCACGAAGATCCCCGGCATCAGGTACTCGCGGTAGGAACCGCCGCCGGGGAGGACGATCGCACCGCCGAAGACGAATGCGAAGAGCAGCACGAACATGACCGACTGGAGGATCGCGAAGATTGCGAGCTCCGGGATCCGCGGCACCCGCTTGAGATTGCGCCAGCCGACCACGAGCCCGTCGTTGACCGCAGGCGGGAGTTTCCTCACGAGCGATCCTCCCCGTCCTCGTCCGACTCCTCGGCGGCGTGCCCGGTCAGCGTCAGGAACACGTCGTCGAGCGTCGGCCGCCGGAGGGCGACGTCGGCGACCGCAACTCCCTCGTCCCGCAGGCGCCCCACCACCTCGACCAGCTGTTCGGCGCCGCGGTCGGCAGCCAGGGTGACCCTGCGGACGTGGTCGTCCACCGTTCCCAAGCCGTCCGGGCAGAGCAACTCGACGGTCCGGCCCAGGTCTTCCCGCCGCGCCACGACCACCTCGATGCGCTCGCCCCCGACCTGCGCCTTCAGCTCGTCGGCGGTTCCGAGCGCGATCACGCGGCCGTGGTCGATCACCGCGATCACGTCCGCCAGTTCGTCCGCTTCCTCCAGGTACTGCGTCGTCAACAGGAGCGTTGCTCCTTCTCGCACCTGGTCGCGGATCACCTCCCACATCCCGAGTCGGCTGCGGGGGTCGAGGCCGGTCGTCGGCTCGTCGAGAAAGAGCACACGGGGACGGCCGATCAGCGCGCCGGCCAGGTCGAGCCTGCGCCGCATGCCGCCGGAGTACGTCTTGGCGACCCGATCAGCGGCGCGCTCGAGGTCGAACTGCTGCAGCAGCTCGTCGGCTCGCGCCCGCGCCTGCGGCGAGGCAAGGCCGTAGAGCCGACCGAACATCCAGAGGTTCTCCCTGCCGGTCAGGTTCTCGTCGACGGCGGCGTACTGGCCGGAGAGCCCGATCGTCCGCCGCACCGTCTGCGGCTCGCGCAGGACGTCGATCCCGGCGACGGTCGCCGAGCCGGAGTCGGGTCGCAACAGCGTCGCGAGGATGCGGACGGCAGTCGTCTTGCCCGCACCGTTGGGCCCGAGCAGTCCGAGCACCGTCCCCTCCTCGACGGCGAGATCGACGCCGTCGAGCGCACGCACGACACCGGCCCCACGCGACCGGTACGTCTTGACCAGACCTTCTGCTTCGATCGCGGGCACCCGGCCGCGAGCCTAGCCGAAGCGGAACGCTCGCACGGCCCGGCGGCCGGCGCGGACGTGAGGTGCAGGGGAGAGGATTCGAACCTCTGAAGGCTGAGCCAGCGGGTTTACAGCCCGCCCCCTTTGGCCACTCGGGAACCCCTGCGCGGTTGCGTAGTGTAGCCGCCGCCCGCAGCGCGTTCCGCCGTTCGCGGCCTGCCGTCCGGGTC
Organism: uncultured Gaiellales bacterium; assembly: GCA_964581085.1. GTDB lineage: Bacteria > Actinomycetota > Thermoleophilia > Gaiellales > Gaiellaceae > Gaiella. The sequence continues at coordinate 45,075 of CAZOMP010000003.1, forward strand.
AGACGCCCGCCACACCCACCCCACCGTCGAGCGACCGCCGGCGCAGAACCGGGCTGACGACGGTGGTACCCTGTGCCGCCTGCCCTCTTAGCTCAGTCGGTAGAGCACCTCCATGGTAAGGAGGGGGTCGACGGTTCGAGTCCGTCAGAGGGCTTCACGAAAGAGCCTGGAAACAGGCCCTTTTCGGTTGGACGAAGCCACGGAACTCCTGCACGACGTGGTCGTTCCACCCGGCGTACGAAGGGCGCTCCGTCATGGTCGTGTCGGGCACGTCCTCGCGACCATCGCGGTGTCGATCGTAAACCGCTCCGCTACCCGTTCCGGCCCACCGCTGCTGCGCGCTCGAGGTTCTCGAGCGCCTCACGCGTGTGTTCGATGATGGAGGTCAGCGACGCGGCGACGCCCGCGTCGTCGAGGTGTTCGAGCGCAGCCCGGGCGGGGTTCAACCTGGTGGCAGCATCCCACTCGCCCACCACCTCATGGCGAGCGCGAGCGACCCGGCCCTGCAACGCGGCGTAGGCGAGCCGTGCCAGATCGACCGCATCGCCGGAGAAGACAACGGGTGGGCAGAGCCGGTTTCGCTCCTCGTCGTCGAGCTCGGCCGACTCGACGAATCCGATCGTCGCGGCACACCACGGCAGGAAGCCGACGCCGACGTACTGGATCGTGATGCGGCCCGGCTCGAACACCGGCCGCGGCGCCGCAAAGGGAACACCCGCGGCCGTACAGTCGACGTAGACCTCATTCGGGCCGCCGCGTACGTCGCCTGCGTCGGTCGTGACCGTCGTTCGGCCGACGCGTTGCACCCGCCGCGCGCGCACGACGTGCTCGATCGTTCGAATCGCCGCGATCTCACGCGTGCTGACGGTGGCACCGCGAAACGCGAGCGGCTCGACCACGGGATCGAGCCGCACGAACACTCCGGCGTCCTCGAGCCGTCGCGCGAAGTCGCGGCCGTCCTCGGCCGTCGCCGCCGCCTCGACCCAGCGCGCCTGGAGGCGCATGTACGACTCGACCAGGTCGAGCGGCTGCGTGAGCGCGCGGTCGAACTGCCACGGATCGCGGCCCCGCACCCAGCGGATCCGGTCGGGATCGACTCCGGCTTCGAGCAGCCACACGCAGGTGTCGATCGCAGTCTTCCCCGCCCCGATCACGGTGAAGCGCTCCGTTGGCGCGGCAAGGTCGACCAGGCCATTCGGCGGGATCAGCGTGACGCCAGGCTCGACCACGAACCCGGGCACATGACGCGAAGGGATCTCCGACTGGACGTAGCTCGCATCCACGACCCGGCGCCGCGACCTGATCAACAGCTCCGAACCGTCGAGCAGCGACACCAGCAGCTGTCCGGTCCCGTTTCCGCCACGGAACTCGGTCAGCCCGAGAAACCGCACCCGCCCCGTCGGCAGCAGGTTCTCGTCGAGCACGCGCGAGTAGTAGTCGCAGATCTCTGCCGCACTGGCGCGCTCATAGAAGCCGGCATTCGGCCCGAACTCGTCGATGCGCTCGTTTCCGAGCGGCCGCGACTCGACGCCGTAGTACGTCGAGGGCTGGTGCAGGCGCACGAACGGATACGCATCCAACCAATGGCCTCCCGGCCGGTGACGCCGGTCGACCAGCACGACCTCGGCGTCGGTGTGCGCGACAAGCGTGTCCGCGAATGCCATCCCCGAGGCGCCGGCTCCGACAACGAGATAATCGGTCTCGATCTCCCTCACAGGACGAACACGGCCTCGTCGGGGAAGCAGGAGCCCCAGTCCTCGCCGGGCTCGAGCGAGCGGATGATCGGGGGTCCGTCCTCGGCGGCGCGCCGGCGTGCCGGGAACCCGTCGTTCATCCGACCCACGCCGCCCACTCCTCGCCGGCGTCGCGTCTCAGTGCCTTCAGGTACACGCTCAGCTTGCCGTAGAAGATGTACACCGCCTCGCGGTAGATCTCGTGCTGGACGAACGGCGATGCGATGAAGCCGTGTCCCCGGTCGATCCGGTCGATGCGCAGCTCGTCGTCCGTGAAACGCTCGAGCGCGGCTTTCATGGCCTCGTCTTGCTGTCCGAACCAGGCCTGCAGGCCGGCGATCGTGATCGCAGCCGGGGGCGGAAGCCGGCGATGCGTCCAGTCGAGGGTGAACGTCTCGAAGGACCGGGTATAGACGCCTTCGACCTCGCCCAGCTCGACGAGCAGTTCGCCCAGGGTCGGGTTCTCGCCGGGCAGCTTGTAGGCGAGATCGGCATCCGACAGCACGGTCAGCAGGTGGTCCCGCATGCTGTGGTGTCCGCGGATCTCCTCTTCGAACAAGCCGTTCATCGCCGCTCCCTTTCGCGGCGCAGCGCACGTGCCGCGTCGTGCCGCTATCGATTCGCCGGCCCGAGTCTACGCGGCGTGGTCGCTCGTCACCTTCCTCGCCCCGGACGCGGGCATCGTTCCCGATGACCGCGCGCGCCGGAGCGGCGCCGGGTGACGGAGACCGCGTCTTCTCGGGAGGAGCTCGCCGGAGCGGGCTCCTCCCGAGCGTGACCTCGGACGCCGCTCAGCAGCCGAGCGCCGTGCGGATCGCCGCTGCGCTGCCGAGCAGGTCGGTCCTCTCGGCCCGCGTGAAGGCCGAGGGCGGAGCGACCTGCACCGTGAAGGCGTAGAGCCGCAGCAGGCTGCACGTGAGCCTCGGCCTGCCGGCCGCAAAGGCCGCGGCGGCCGTGTCGAGCTCGGCCTCGGGGCTCGGCGCGAGCGCCGGCCGGCCGAGATCGAGCAGCGTCTGTGTCGTCTGGTTGTGCAACGCGCGGGTACGCCGCGGGTACATCAGTAGGACTCGAACTCCGGGATGAGCAGGCGCCGCAGTGTGTCGGCTCAGCGAAGGCGCCGCTCGAGGGACGCCTGTTTGCGCGGGAGCAGCACCGCCATGGTCAGGTAGACGGCGGCGAGAAGCAGCGGCCCCTCCCCGAGGATCGGAAGAAAGCTGCCGATCGCCCACGCAAAGACCCAGAGGGCGAGGAGCCAGCGAGGGAGGAGCCCGGTGCGCCAGGAACCGGCCGCGAAGAGTGCGACGCCGACGATGGTTAGGAGCGCGCCGAGGACGTAGGTGGGGCCGAGGGAGTCTTCGGCGCTGGCGGCGAGGCCGTGGACGAGAACGACGAGCAGGGCGGCGCTGCCGATGCTCGCGAGCGCGATACCCGCCTGTCCGAGTCGGCCGTCGCGACGGTGCTGGAGGATCCGGAACGCGGGAAGCAGGACGAGCAGCGCGACCAGGTACGGGATGCCGCTGGCGGTCAGGAAGTAGTCGCCCGTATGCTGGAACTTGCCGTCGGAGGTCGTCGCGACGAACAGGATCATCGCTGCGAACGCGACGGCCACGACGGCGCCGAGGACGAGCGCCGCCTGGGCGCGGCGAAGGGCGGCGCCGACGCTGTCGGCGGCGTGGGTGCTGACGGTCGGTGCGGCGAGCGTGTTCATCTCGTCTTCTCCTTTGGTCGTGTCGTCTCTCGACGCTACGCGGGCGACTCAGCTGTGTCGTCCGGCCCCCGGGCGATCGCGATCCGCCCCGCGGGTGAACGTGTCCGTACGGCGATCCGCCTCGGGGTGGATGCGGATCGCGTCGCGTCTGCCCGCGAGCTGCGGGAGATCGCCGCGAGCGCGGTGAGCGGGGCTCGCGCCGCGGCAGGGACGGCGCGAGCCCCGTGTCGAGCTTCTACTCGACGACGCGTACCAGGCGTGCCATGCCGAGCTGGGTGTGATCCCGCTTGTCCTGGGTCTCCATGAAGCACAACTCGACGTAGTAGCCGGGAGCCGCGTGGAGAACCTGCTGTTGCATCGCTCCCGGTGAAGCAGGTCCGAGCAGCGTGACGAAGCCGTGACCCACGAGCCTCTCCACCTGATGCTCCTTGCCGGCCCGGAGCAGCGCGATCACCTGCTTCCCGGTCGCCTGGTCGCGAACCGAGACCAGGGTCACCATGTGCACGAGGTAGCCGTCGTTCCGGGCCCGGACGATCGCTCCGTCGTGCAGCACCGTCGGGCCACGGAAGCCGAACTCGATCGTGCTCTGGGTCGCGCTCGCCGAGGGCAGCTTCGCCGGCGACGACGAGCGGACGACGGTGAACAGCTCGAACGCGGGCGGGCCGTCACCGGTGTCGTTGAGGGCAGCGTAGTTACCCGGGGTCAGGATCGTCTCCACCCTGCCCGGGGCCACCATCGAGACGACCATCGTCCCGTAGGGCGTGAGCGCGTCGAGGTCGCCCTGGTGACGGTCCGCCGCGGCGGCAGCCTCCTTGAACGTCACCCCGGGGTCGAGCCGGACGATTCCCGCGGACGGTGGGCCGGCGTCGGGACCCTGCGGGGCCCGGCCGGAGAACGTCGCCGCGATGCCGATCGCGCCCGACTGCACCGTCGTCGACGAGATCGTGATCGCCTTGACGCCTGTGAGTGCGATCTCGAGCGTCGGGAGCGACGCTGACCGGCTCGCGCCCGCGGCGGGAACGAGTACTGCCGTGAGCGCGATCAGCGCCCCGGCGAGGAGCGAAACGGATCGTCTTGTCGTCATCTGTCCTTTACCTCCAAGCTCGTCTTCTCTCCTGGTCGTGTCGTGTCTCGAAGCTACGCGGGCGACTCTGCTGCGTCGTCCGGCCCGCGAGCGATCACAGTCCACCTCGCGGGTGATCGTGTCCGTGCGGCGATCCGTCTCGGGGTGGATGCGGATCGGCCGGCTACGCGCTAGCGTCGGCGGCATGCGAAAGACGGTCTTCGGCTTGCCGCTGGTGGATGTGCTGCTCGCCGTGACGTTGCTGGCGGTGAGACTGGTCACGCTCGCGACCGGCATGCAGGATGGCGGCGGCACCGTCAGCTACCTGCTGGCGCCCTTCTGGACGCTGCCGTTGGCCTGGCGCAGCCGCTTCCCGGCCGTAGTTGCCTGGGTTGTGTCGACGGCGATCGTGGCCGAGTTGGCGCTCGTCGGCTACCACGACTCGGTGGTCGCAATCGCGGTGATCGTGATCCTGCCGTACTCGCTGGGCGCGCACGCGGCGAGCACACGTCGGCTCGTCGTGGGCCTCGCGCCGGTCGTGGCGGGCGGGTTGTGGAGCTCCGCGGCGCAGGGGCCCATCCATGCGACCGACCTGCTGGGGGATGCGCTGGTGCTCTTCGGGCCGTTGTTCGCGGGCCTGTGGGTGCGCCAGCAGCGGCTGCGCGCGCAGACGCTGGAGCAGCTGACGGTGCAGCTCGAGCGGGAGCGGGAGGAGCGGGCACGGGCAGCGGTGGCCGAGGAGCGCACGCGGATCGCGCGGGAGCTCCATGACGAGGTCGCGCACGCGATGAGCGTCATCGCCGTGCAGGCGGATGCGGCAGAGGGGGCACTCGCCCACGACCCCACGCTGGTCGAGCAACCGCTGCTGGCGATCCGGGAGACGGCGCGCGAGGCGCTCGCCGACATGCGGCGCGTGCTCGGTGCGCTTCGCTCGGGCGAGCAGGCACAGCTCGCGCCCGAGCCCGGCCTCGCGCGTCTCGGCAGCCTCCTCGAGCAGACGCGGGCGTCCGGGCTCGAGGTCGCGCTGAAGGTCGAGGGCGAGCCGGTGCCGCTGCCGCCCTCGCTCGATCTCGCCGCCTATCGCGTGCTGCAGGAGGGACTCACGAACGTCCGCAAGCACGCGGCCGCGCAACGGGTCGAGGTCGTCGTCCGCTACGGCCGCGACGCGGTCGGGGTCGAGATCTCCGACGACGGGGACGGGGACGGCGCCGGGGCCGGCGGCGGCAGCGGTCGCGGGCTCGTCGGGATCCGCGAACGGGTGGCGCTGCTCGGCGGCGAGTTCGTCGCCGGCCCTCGAGCGCACGGGTTCACGCTCAGCGTCACGCTGCCGCTCGCATGATTCGCGTGCTCCTCGCCGACGACCAGGAGCTCGTTCGCTCCGGCTTCCGCCTGATCCTCGAGCTCGCCGACGGGATCGAGGTGGTGGGCGAGGCCGCAGACGGACGCGAAGCGGTGCGGCTCGCGAAGGAGCTCGAGCCCGACGTTGTGCTGATGGACGTCCGCATGCCCGAGCTCGACGGGATCGAGGCGACCCGCCGCCTGCGCCAGGCGGGGGTCGCGGCGCGCGTGCTCGTACTCACAACCTTCGACCTCGACGAATACGTCTACGGCGCCGTCCGCGCGGGTGCGAGCGGCTTCCTGCTCAAGGACGCGCCGCGCGAACAGCTCGTGACCGCGGTGCGGACGGTCGCGCGCGGGGAGGCGCTGCTGGCCCCGGCGGTCACACAGCGACTGATCGAGCGCTTCGTCGACCGCCTCTCGCCGGTCGAGGCAGCGCCCGCCCTCGCCGAGCTGAGCACGCGCGAGCTCGAGGTGCTGCGACTACTCGCCCGCGGCCTCTCCAACGCCGAGATCGCAGACGAGCTGACCATCGGCGAAGCGACCGTGAAGACCCATGTTGCGCACGTCCTCAGAAAGCTCGGCCTCCGCGATCGGGTGCAGGCGGTCGTACTCGCCTACGAGAGCGGCATCGTGGAACCAGGCAGCCCGTAAGCACGCTGTCGAATCGTGGTCGCCGTGGTGGGGCTGCGGATGCGATCGACGAGCACCCCGACGGCAAGCTCATTCGAGGCGAACTGAAGCGGCGGTCGCTTCATCTCTATTGCGCCACGGGGCGCTCACCGGGACGGACGAGGCCGGATTCGTATGCGAGTACGACGGCCTGGACGCGGTCGCGGAGTTGGAGCTTGGAGAAGACACGATTGACGTGGGTCTTGACGGTTGCTTCGGATACGACGAACTGGTCGGCGATCTCGCGGTTCGAGAGGCCCTTGCCTATCAGCTCGAGGACCTGGCGTTCGCGGTCGGTCAGCCGCTCGAGCTCGGAGGTATGCGTTGGCGATGGCGGGCCGCTGAGGAATGTCTCGATCAGCCGGCGAGTCACCGTCGGAGCGAGCAGTTCCTCGCCTGCTGCGATGGTTCGGACGGCGTCGGCGAGGCGAGCGGGCGGCACCGTCTTGAGCAGGAAACCGCTGGCGCCGGCTCGGAAGGCGTCGTAAACGATCGCGTCCTCGTCGAACGTTGTCAGTACCAGGATGCGCGTCCCGGGATGGTCGGCGAGGATGCGGCGTGTCGCGGCGACGCCGTCGAGACGCGGCATTCTCACATCCATCAGCACGACGTCGGGTCGGTGCGCCGCAACTTGTTCGAGAGCCTCGATGCCGTCCTCGGCCTCGGCGACGACCTCGATGTCCGGTTGCGTCTCGAGGATCATGCGGAAACCGCCACGCACAAGCGTCTGATCGTCGGCAACGACGACGGTGATCACGCTGAGCGTTCGAGTGGGAGGCGGGCGCGAACGATGAAGCCGCCCTCGGGGCGCGGCCCGGCGTGGAAGGTGCCGCCGAAGACGGCGACCCGTTCACGTAACCCGGCGAGGCCGTGGCCGCCGCCGGGTGCGCTGCCCGGCGTGTCGCTGCCGTCGTCGCTCACTTCGATCTCGAGCGCCTCCTCGGTGTAGCGAAGCGACACGGCTGCGCGCGCGTCCGGAGAGTGCTTGAGCGTGTTCGTGAGTGCCTCCTGCACGACTCGGTAGCCGGACAGGTCGGCGCCGAGCGAAAGCGGCTTCGGACTTCCTGCGATGGAGTAGTCGATCTCGAGGCCCGCCTGGCGAACGTTCTCGATCAGCGCATCGACATCCTCGAGGCCCGGCTGCGGGTCGAGCCCGAGCTCTTCGCCGTCTTCCCGCAGCATCCCGACCAGTCGTGTCATCTCGGTCAGCGCTCGGCGGCCGGTCTGCTGGATCGCAAGAAGTGGCTCCCGAACACGGCTCGGATCGAAGGTGAGCATCTGCTCCGCTGCGCCAGCCTGGACCACCATCACCGACACCGAGTGGGCGATCACGTCGTGCAACTCGCGCGCGATCCGCGCTCGTTCGCCGGCGACGGCGGTCGCGCGGTCGCGTTGGGCCTTCCGCGTCTCCCCCACCTGCCCCCGCATCGCACGCCCGACCAGCCATGGTGCGACGGCCAGGACCGTGATGAAGAGGACGTCACCGTTGCTCCGCTTATCCCTTGCGACCTCGTAGGCCAGCGTCCCCCACAAGGCGAGGAGCGGCAGCGACAGCCCGAGCAGTGCGCGTCGCAGCGGCGCGTGCGCTGCCACTCCGTAGAGCCCTAGCATCGTCAAGAGCATCGGATACACGGGCTCACTCAGCGGCACCCCGGCAAGAACCTGTACCGGCAGCAGACCCATCACCACGAGCACGGAGGCAAGCGGCGCCGATCGGCGCCAGAGCAGTGACAGCGCCTGCACCAGCGTCAGCGGTGCGCTCACCCAGAGCGGCTGCAGCTGCTCGAGCCACACCTCGAGTTGCGTGAACACGACGACCCCGGCTGTCAGCAGCACGTCAGACCGGTGCGGGCGGGGCCGCAGCACGAGTACGACGTTACATGGCCGTTGCGGCTAGGTCGTCAACCCGTGGGTTGACGACGATTCCACCCCGGCGCCGACGACGCGACGGCAACACGCGCCTACCCTCGGGAGAGACCGTCTGCATCGACAAGGAGGGATTCATGCCCACGACCAAACGCGTTCTGATCGGGTTGTTCGCGCTCGACGTCTGCCTGTTCGTACTGAGTGGAGTCTTCCAAAACGCCGATCACGGCATCACGTGGGTCATCGGCGGCATCGGCTGGTTCGGCTTCCTGCTCACTACCCTCGTACTCATCGTGTACTCCGCGGCACTGCTCATTCGCCGCGGACTCGCAGCAAGGACCGCAGCGTGAACGGGCGTCGAATTCTGATCGCGGCGGCGATCACGGTCGCTGCCGCGCTCCTCGCGGGAACCGCCAACGCGGCACGACTCACCAAGACAGAGTACCTCGTGAAGCTCCGCACCGCCGACGCCGCCTCCTCCAAATCCGACAACGCCGCCGTGGCCGCCCTGCAGGCGAAACAGACGACCGTGGCGCAGGTGCGAGCAGCGTTCTACGCGATGGGAAAGACACACGTCCGGATCGGGAAGGAGTTCGCGGCGATCGCGCCACCACGCGCCGCCACAAAGGCGAACGGCGACTTCTCCCATGCCGAGATCGTCCTCGGTCGACAGAACGAAGCGATCGCACTCCGACTGCCCAACACGAAACAGGCGATCATCAAGTACGTCCAATCACTGAAGCCGTCGAGCGGTGGCAGGCTGCTCGACAAGGCAATCGACGAACTACACGCTGCCGGCTTCAACCCTCACTGACGCGACCCGGTTGAGCGCGGCAGGCGCCGCGCCCAGCCGCCGTCTTCCAGCACGGGGTCGGGGAGTCCCCGCTCGGCTTCGAGTCGACCGGATCCATCGTTACCCGGCTGCCGCTCTTCCTCTTCGTCGTCCTCTTCGGACTCTCGATGGGCTACCACGTGTTCATCGTCAGCCGGATCCGCGAGGCGCGCGGCCGGGATCGAAGTCGAGCATCTGCTCCAACTCCCCGCAAACTGCGGGGTCTTGTTGCCCGGACTGATATGGCGGAGCACCTCTCTTGCTAGGACGGACTCGGACGTCCCGCGATGGCGCGAGAAAGGAAAGGAATGGGTCGAAGATAGGATCTTTCGGTACGCCTTGCGTATCTTCGGACGGCAACCGTCTTGAGGACAGGTCCTGGGACGTTCGTCCTCCGTGGAGTAACTGCGGAAACTCGACGGACTAGCGACGGAGAAGTTATCGTTGAGACATGACGACGGCATTCGCTGAGGAGGTAGTCCGAATCCATGAAGTCGCCCGTCTCTCGGATGCCCAGATTGGCCGAGCCGTCGGTGCGGCGCCGAGCACGGTGCGTGACTGGTTTGCGCGCCGCACCTCCCCTACGGGGAAGCGTGCGGAGCGGGTCGCCGAGTTGGCCGAGATCGTCGACCGGCTCGTGCGCGTAGTCGAGCCTGACTACATCCCGGTATGGCTCTCGAGGCCGATCGAGGCGCTCGACGATCAGAAGCCGCTTGACCTTATTTCGCGCGGCAAGGCGCGAAAGGTCGCACGGGTCGTGTCCGAGCTCGAGTCGCCCGGCGCCGTCTAAGGTCTGGCTCGCTGGCCCTCGACGTCGACGCACTCGACGCGAATGGCTCGTGGCTGCGTGACGTTCCGCACGACGCGGATCCCCGCGTTCGGCCGTATCCGGCCGGTGATAGCCGGTGGCAGCGCGGCGAGGTCGTCGACGCGCTCTACCTCGCCGACAAGGAGGAGACGCTGTGGGCCGAGTGGTACCGTCATCTCGCCGAACGGGGCGTACCGCCCATGCACCAGCTCCCTCGCGACGTATGGCGATACCGGGTGCCTCGGCTCGCTGTCGCCGACCTGACGACGGTCGACCGCCTCGCCCGCATCGGTCTCGGCCCGCCGACGCCGGGCAGGAAACGTTGGCCTCCCTATCAGGAGGTGGGTGAAACGCTTTCGCGCGAGGGTTGGCGTGGGCTCCTCGCGCCGAGCGCCGCCCGACCCAGCGGCCTCGTCCTTTGCTTGTTCGTCGACGACCCAGCGAGCTTGCCGGCCGAGTCAGTCCCACCGCCGCGCGTCTTCACCGAGGCACCGGTGCCGCCAACCGGAATGCGCACATGAATCGCCGAACATCTGACTCTCTCCACACTCGACTGGCATGCGAGAGCGGTGCCACATTCGGGGCACTGCCGTTGAGCAGGGAAAGCGACCCGCTCACGGTGACGCGCGTTCACGAAGGAGCTGATCGACTCCGTCGAGAATGCGCGCGAGCCCGAACTCGAAGTCGGCTCGGCGGTCGTGGGCGGCGCCGACGAGTGCTCCGGCATCAAGAGCCCTTCGCAACGCCGGATACCGTTCCGCGTCGATCACGGGCGGCAGCAGCGGTGTTCTGCCGCGGACGCTGTCATCCGCAAGCTGGGCGTCGAAGCGTGCGTGGCTGAACACGTAGTCATTGAGAAGCAGGACGAGAGTCGTTTTCTCGTCTTCGGCGAGCGACGTCCCCGCGAGCGCTGCCAAACCGCGGTCGAGCCAGGCGGCGCGCGCTGGCCCGATTGACATCCGGGCAAGAGGAAGCTCAGGCACCCAGCGGTGGATGTCGACAATCTGAAGAAGATCAGCCGCCCAGCGCTCGAGCCTTGCCCGCCAGCCCCGGGTGCTGACGTCATCAGCAGCAGGGCTCTCGCCGAGAGCCGCCTCGACCATCAGAAGCAGAAGCTCGTCCTTGGTGCGAACATGCCGGTAGAGCGACATCGTGGCCACTCGCAGGTGTTTGGCCAGCCGCTCCATCGAGACCGCCGCCAGACCGTCCGCGTCTGCGAGCGCGACCGCCGACTCGACGACGCGTGGCGCGCTCAGTCGGGGGGCTCGGGGCCGGCGCGCCCTCTTGGTCTGCTCGCCCCACAGCAGATCGAGCGGTTGGGGTAACTCGCGTTCTTCGCTCACACGGTTAGCGTATCTGATACGCTACGCGTATGACATACGCATATGATCACACCGTCCCCACGGAGCACGTTGTTGCCTCGAGCGACGGAACACCGATCGCGTACCGGACGATCCAAGGCAGCGGCTCGGCCGTGATCATCGTCCCGGGCGCAGTCGCAATGGCCAGCGACCTCGACCACTTTGCGCGAGCGCTTGCCGGCCACGGCTACACAGCTCACACGGTCGAACGGCGTGGCCGTGGCGCAAGCGGCGACCGCCAGAGCTACTCGATCGAACTCGAGTGCGACGACCTCGCCGCCGTGCAGAGCGCGACCGGCGCGCGCCTTGTCTTCGGCCACAGCTTCGGCGGGCTGATCGCGCTCGAGGCCGCCGCCAGAACGGCGACGTTGACAGGGATCACCGTCTACGAGCCCGGCGTCTCCATCGACGGCTCCGTCCCCACCGGGTGGACCGAGGCCTGCAGCGCACAGGTCGCAAGCGGGCATGGGCTGGACGCCTTCACCACCTTCGTGCGAGGCATCAACCCCACCACCTCTGGCAGAGTGCCCCAGCCACTGATGAAGCAGATCCTCCGGCTGGCGCTGCCGGCGGACGAACGCAATCAGAAACAGCTTCTCCTCCCGACCGCCGTCCGCGAGCACCTTGAAGCCGCCCGGTTCGACAACACCCACCTCCGCTATGCCGCCATCGCCTGCGACGTCCTACTCCTGGCCGGCGGTCGAGGCCCGACCGCAAAGACCACGCAGAGAACGGTGTCGCGACTCCAGGCGGTCATCCCTCACGCTCAGCTCCACACGTTCCCGCGGCTCGACCACTTCGGCCCGGAAAAGGAGCCGGAACGGCTCACCCCGGCGCTCGCCCAATTCTTTGCCGCCTCGGGGAGCGTGGTTCCTCAGCGAGGGCGAACGCGGGCGCAGGACTTTTCGTGTGCTTGAGCTGCCCGGTCGCCTGCGAGCGCCCGGGCACGGCGGTCGTTATTCGTCTAGGCAGAGAAGATCTTGTTCCAAGCGGCGCTGTCATCCGGGTACATCCAACGCTCTAGCTGTCGTCCGTCGGAGTACCGGAAGATGCTGACTACCCGCGTCTGCACGTCGACGCGGTCACGGCGGGCGCCCATCGTGCTGATCGCACAGACATGCTGATCGCTCGCGAAGACGTCGTCTTCGACAAGCCAGAAGCCGATGCTCGGGAGCTGTACGAGCCAGCTCAAGAGCTCCTGGCGGCCATCGATCGTGCCCGCCATGGAGTGCTCTCCGGGAACATGCCAGACTACGTTCTCCGCGATCAGAGTCTCGACCACCTCGAAGTCGCCCGCACGGAACGCTTCCGCGGTACGTCTATACGCGATCGCGTCGGGATGATCCTGCGTCATGACGAGCGAGTCTAATAGCCGCTGTCGGCCGCTCAAACGGGGACGACGCTCTGTTTGTCGGGACCGGCCCGGGGCGGTGACGCCACGGCAGACGAGAGCAGAACTCGATCCGTCGGGAGCGGCCTCCCCTTCTCGATTCTCAGCCCGCGATCGTCGTCGTTGCCACGGGCAGGACCTGGGCGAAGGCTTCGACTGCCCCCAGCTCGACACGCTCTGGCTGCCGCTCTCGACGACGAGCCGTTGACCATCCCGCGTACGGCTGGGAGACTCACGGCGTGCACTGCTCGCTCTGGCGCTTCGAGGGGAATCCTGACGACCTCGAACGGCGCTACCTCGATCTGCTCGCCGCGATCCCGGAGTCGAATCACAGGCTCCACGCGGCGGCAAAGACACCCAGCGGGTTCTTGATTTTCGACACCTGCCCGTCGGAGCAGGTCTTCCGCGACTTCGTCGACGGGCCGATACGGGAGCTGTTCGCAAAGCACGGGCTTACGCCCACGAGCGTCGAGGACTATCCGGTGAGCGCCGCCTACGCGCAGGGTATGCGCATCGACGTCGAGTAGATCCCACCGCGCGGTGCGGCCCGGCCGCCTCACGACCGCGGCCGGCCGGGGAGCGCACCTACGAGGATTCCGCTGCGGTCGGTGACACATCGGACGCCGTCATGGCCTTCTCAAGCAGACCGAGGCTCCAGCCGAGGCGATGGCAGACGACGGAGTATTGCCCGTGATGTTCGTGAGGCCCGTGAGGCCCGTGGCGCAAGCCGTGAAAACCGAGCTACCATCTAATGCATCGGCCGGTGCTATCATCCGTGGATGGCATCGATGCGAACGACCTTCACGCTCGACGACGCGTTGGCGGAGCGCGCCCGCGCGCTCGGGATCAACATCTCGGCGGCTGCACGTCAGGGCGTCAGGGACGCCGTTCACCATGCCGTCGCGCAGGCCGACCGCGCCGCCTACGAACGGCATCCGGAGCGGCCCGACCCCTTCTGGGCGCAGGCCGAGGCATGGACCGAGGAGTGAACCGTGGCGAGATCTGGTATGCCCAGGTCGGCCGAAAACGCCGACCCGTCCTCGTACTGACGCGACCGGAGGTGATCGGTGTCCGCGAGCTGGTCACGGTCGCCGAGGTAACGACCTCGATCCGGGGCATCGCCGCCGAAGTCGACCTCGCGCACGACGATGCCGGCCTCGGCCGTCCCTCCGTCGTCAACTGCGACGGCCTCCACACCGTCACGAAGGCATCGCTGATCGCTCGCGCCGGAACCGTCCACGACGACACGATGCGGACGGTCTGCTCGGCAATCGGTTACGCCCTCGGCTGCTGACGGCCCGCCCGCCCCGCTGAGCGAGTTCAGGTCTGTCTCGCATGGCCCCGGCGGCGACGCACCTCGCCCAGAGAACCCTGGTGTCAGACCCGTAGCGGTGGTCGAATACCATTCGCCAGGCATGACGACCGAACGCAGCCCGTCCGCCCACACGGCAGCGCCCGATCATGCGCTCGACGCCGACCCGGGCCTGCGTCGGAACGAGTTCGCGATCCCGCCGTGGCCAGGCGGACGGGAGCCAGAGCTCGCGTATCTCGCGGGGAACTCGCTCGGCCTGATGCCGCTCGCTGCGCGCGAGGCGGTGCTCGCCGAGCTCGACGACTGGGCGACCCTCGCGGTCGAGGGGCACCGGTGGGCGCGAAACCCCTGGCTCACAGCCCACGAGCAGCTGCGGGAGACGTCGGCGCGGCTCGTCGGTGCCCGCCCTGGCGAAACCGTCTGCATGAACACGCTCACGGTCAACCTGCACCTGATGATGGCGACCTTCTATCGACCGACACGCGACCGCTACCGGCTCATGATCGAGGACTCTGCCTTCCCGTCCGACTCGTACGCGGTCGCGAGCCAGGCGCGGCACCACGGGCTCGACCCGGCGGCTGCAATCGTTCGACTGAAGCCGCGCCCCGGCGAGCACACGCTCCGAACCGAGGACGTGATCCAGCGGATCGAGGCCGAGGGCGCAGCGCTCGCGCTCGTCATGCTCGGCGCCGTCAACTACCTCACGGGTGAGCTGATGGCGATCCCCGAGATCACGGCTGCGACACGCGCGGCCGGAGCTGTCTCCGGTTGGGATCTGGCCCACGCAGCCGGCAACGTACCGCTCGCGCTGCACGAGTGGGATGTCGACTGGGCGGCATGGTGCTCCTACAAGTACCTCAACTCGGGTCCCGGAGCCGTCGCGGGGTGCTTCGTCCACGAGCGCCACGGGCGCGACACCTCGCTACCCCGCCTTGCCGGCTGGTGGGGCAACGACCTCGCGGAACGGTTCGTGATGGAGCCTGCATTCACGGCTCGGCCCGGCGCGGACGGCTGGCAGCTGTCCAACCCCCCGATCCTCTCGCTCGCGCCCGTCCGCGTCTCCCTCGAGCTGTTCGACGACGTCGGCATGACGACGCTGCGCAAGCGCTCACTGGCCCTGACGCAGCACCTGGAAGCGCTGCTCGGCAGCTGCGGCGCAGGATTCGAGATCATCACGCCGCGCGACCCACAGGCGCGGGGCTGCCAGCTCTCACTCAAGGTGGCGGGGGACGCCAAGGAGGTCTCGAGGCGACTGCGCGACGAGCACGGTGTCGTGTGCGATGAGCGCGAGCCGAACGTGATCCGGCTCACACCCGTGCCGCTCTACACGACCGTTCGCGACCTCGAACGAGCAGTCGACGGCCTCGTGCAGATCCTGACAGAGCGCTGACTTCGTCCACTCCGTGGACTCACGATGGTGGGATGGCAGCTGGGCGACCGCGCGCCGAGACCCGCAGGATCACGGACCACCTCTCCGCGTCGCGGAGAGAACACCGAGGGAACACCGCGGCGGGCCATTGGGAGACTGGCTCAGGCCGGCGCGACGGGGGGCCTCTCACTCGCGGCTGACGAGTGGCGGATCCTCAGCGAAATCACCGGGTGAAGACGAGGTGAGTGACGCCGCTGGGTGACGTGACCGATTCGACGTCGTAGTGCTGCTCGAGGCCCTCCAGGCCGTCCCAGAGGCGGACGCCGCGGCCGAGGAGGATCGGCACGACCACGATGTGCACGTGGTCGACGAGATCGGCTGCGAGAAACGTGCGCATCATGGTCGGTCCGCCGCCGATGCGGACGTCCTCGCCGGCGGCAGCGTCCCGTGCGACGGCGAGTGCCTCCACCGGCGTGGCCTCGAGGAAGTAGAACGTGGTACCGCCCCCCATCTCAAGCGGCGGGCGCGGTCGGTGGGTCAACACGTAGGTCGGCGTGTGGAACGGTGGATTGTCCCCCCACCAACCACGCCACTCCGGGTCGTCCTGCCAGCCAGGAGGCCCGAACTTGCCGGCGCCCATGATCTCGGCGCCGACTCCGGGCCAGTACCGGCTGGCCATCGCGTGGTCGATGCCCTCGGTGCCTCCTTCCTCACCCAAGACCGCGCTGCGGGCGGACCGCGTTGCCATCATCCACTCGTGCAGCCGATGCCCGGCGTGGCCGAACGGCGCCTCGACGGTCAGCCCCTCGCCAGTCGCAAACCCGTCGAGTGAGATCGAGAAGTTGTGGATCCGGACGCGCGACATGACTCGTCCTCCTGTGGGTCTTGGTTGGTTGGGGCGTGGGCGGCGGACCTCGTGAGGGTACGGCGAACCTCGAGCCGCCGCCGGTTCCCACGTACGGTTGTTAAATCACACATATTTGTGTTATTCCCGTCTTTTCTGTATCTTTCGTCGTATGCCGACCGACGCAGAGATCACGTTCGCAGACCACATGGGCCGCTACTACTCCCGCCGCTTCTCCTTTCCGCCAATGGTGGGGCGGCTGATCGGGTACCTCGCCGTCTGCGATCCGCCAGATCCGACGATCGGCGAACTGGCCGAGGCACTGCTCGCGAGTCGTAGCGCGATCGCCGGCGCAGTCAAGGCGCTCGAGACAATCCACGTCGTGCAGCGCTCGCGCGTTGCCGGAGAACGGATGGATCGCGTTCGGATCGACCTCAGCTCGCAGCAGTCGATGGGGATGGACATTTCAGAGTACGAGGAGATGCACGAACTGGCACGCGAGGGCCTCGATGTCCTCCGCGACGCCCCCCTGGAGCGACGTGCAGCGCTGCTCGAGATGTCTGCGTTCGCCGAGTTCCTCGTCGAACAGATGCCAAGGCTCAGACAGCAGTGGGAGGCGAAGCGCGAGGCCCTCGTGACCTCGGGCGAACTACCCGCGGAGCGACCTGGCGAACGGAGGTATCGATGACCGACTCGTACCGACGCGCCGTGGTCGTGAGGGACGTGCAGAAGGCGTTCGGTGAGACCGTCGTGCTCGATCATGTCGACCTCGAAGTGGCCGAGGGAACGATTTTCGCGCTCCTCGGTCCCAATGGGGCCGGCAAGTCGACGCTCGTGCGAATCCTCTCGACGCTCATCGCCGCCGATGCCGGCGAAGTACGGGTTGCCGACCACGACGTGGTCGTCGATCCCGACTCCGTTCGCGCGGCGATCGGGGTCAGCGGCCAGTTCTCGGCCGTGGACGATCTGCTCACCGGGCGGGAGAACCTCGAGCTCATGACCGCCCTGAACCATCTCGCCAAGATGGCAGGCCGCGCTCGCATCGACGAGCTCCTTGCGCGATTCGAGCTCGTGGACGCAGCCGACAGGCCGGTGTCGACGTACTCGGGCGGGATGCGCCGTCGCCTCGACCTGGCGATGACCCTGGTCGGTTCCCCCCGGGTGATCTTCCTCGACGAACCCACCACCGGGCTCGACCCACACAGCCGACGCCGGATGTGGGACGACATTCGTACCCTCGCTGCCTCCGGCGTCACGATCCTCCTGACGACGCAGTATCTGGAGGAAGCAGACGAACTGGCGGACCGGATTGCAGTCCTCGACCGCGGGCACATCGTCGCCGAAGGGACCCCGGACGCGCTCAAGCGGCTGATTCCCGGTGGGTACATTCGCCTGTTGTTCGCCGACGCCGTGGCACTGCATGCAGCGACCGCCCTCTTCGACGACGACACCACGCTCGATGAGGAACGGCTCGCTCTCCGCGTGCCCGGATCCGGGGACATCGCGTCCCTTCGTCGCCTGCTCGAACAGCTCGATGTCGCGCGGATTCCCGTCGAAGGGCTCACGATCGAGAGCCCCGACCTGGACGACGTCTTCTTTGCCGTGACCGGGCACACCACCCCCGAACAGGAGGCTGCCCGATGAGCAGGTTCGCCTATACCTTCGATGACTCGATGACGATGTTCCGGCGCAACCTGCGGCGGTTGCGCCGCTACCCATCGCTGACGCTGCTTCTCATCGGCATGCCAATCGTGTTCTTGCTCCTCTTCGTCTACGTCTTCGGCGGTCAACTCAGCCACGGCCTCGATCTCGCCGACACCGGCGGGCATCCCGGCCGCGCCGGCTATCTCAACTACGTCACGCCGGGAATCCTGCTCGTGACCGTGGCCGCCACCGTCCAGGGCACGGCGATCGTCGTCGCGATGGACATGACCGGTGGCATCATCGACCGCTTCCGCACAATGGCGATCGGCCGCTCCGCTGTGCTCACGGGCCACGTACTCGCCAGCCTCGTGCAGACACTGCTCAGCATCGGGATCGTGCTCGGTATCGCCGTCGCACTCGGTTTCCGTCCCGAGGCGAGCCTGCTCGACTGGCTGGGCGCGCTCGGGCTGCTGAGCCTGTTCTCCTTCGCGCTCATCTGGCTCGCGACCGCCCTCGGCCTTGCAGCCAAGAGCGTCGAGACCGCCAGCAACACCCCCATGTTTCTTACCCTGCTTCCCTTGCTCGGCAGCGGCTTCGTACTGATCGCCACCCTCCCGGCGGGACTCGAGCAGTTCGCCCGCTACCAGCCCTTCACTCCCACGACCGAGACCCTCCGCGGCCTCCTCACCGGAACGCAGGTCGGAAGCAACGCCGTGATCGCCGTCGCCTGGAGCATCGCCATCGCGGTCGGCTCATACCTGTGGGCGCGGCATCTCTACGCACGTAGACGCGCCCTCTGAACGGCCGTGCGACACGCCGTTTCCCGTCCTGCTCGCTGGACGACGGCAGCCTCGATTCGATGAACCAGCACGGGAGGTATCCGGGCCGGAAGGAGACGGCGCCGCCTCTCCCGGCCCGGGTTCCTGCTCAGCAGCAGTCGTCGCCGCAACGGTCGTCGCCGTCGCAGCACGGAATCGACCCGGGCGTCATACGCGCCTCTTTCATCTGCGCCTCCCAGTCTGAGCCGGGATTTGACCCGCCGTCGCTGCCCAGCGCCCTCCGCTGCTCGAACACCAACCCAACCCCGACAACCCGAGCCGGGCCCCTCGTTTAGGCGACGACCTCGTCCTGACCGATCCGCAGCACGCTCGCAAGGTGGATCGCAACGAGCGTTCGTTCGGTCGCTGGCGTTCCAGCGACGAGTTCTCTTGCTCCTCGATCACGAGCTTCACCGACGCGGAGGAGTAGAGGTAGCGGAGACGCCGCTCAGCGCTCAGCGCGATCGTGCTCGAACGCCGCGCTCGCGCTCCATGCACCGGTCACGGGAGAC
The DNA here is from genome assembly GCA_964581085.1 of uncultured Gaiellales bacterium. Lineage (GTDB taxonomy): Bacteria > Actinomycetota > Thermoleophilia > Gaiellales > Gaiellaceae > Gaiella. Next base: position 64,345 of record CAZOMP010000003.1, read on the forward strand.
CGGCTGGGCAGGCGGCCATGACAACCAGGGCCGCAGCATTGATCTACAGGAACGCGCGACTCGACGACACAGCTCTGCTCCAGACCTCGAGCAGCCGTGGGCAAGTCGCGTCCGACTCGGCGGGTCGATCACGTCGTGATCCTGTTTGCAATCCCGTCGGTCCTACGCTCGGAGGTCGCGTCGGTCGAAGCCAATGACAGCGACCGCGAGCAGCAGCAGGGTTACGAGTACGAGGACGATGATGCCGGTGACGTCGACGCCGTGCCCGATCGGGTCGTGGCCTGCGTAGTAGTAGAACAGGGTGAGGTACTTGAGCCACGCGATCGCGCTGACGAGCGGGGCGAAGCTGTTGATCAGCCAGCCGAGGATGGCGACGGTGGCGGCGAGCCCGGCGGAGAGCGAGCGACGGCCGGTGCCGGCGCCGAGCGCGAGAGCGAGAGCGCCCGTCGCGAATCCGAAGAAGGCGAGTTGAATGGCGACGGCGCTGATGTGGGTGAGGGTAATGCCGCCACCGCCGACGGCCACTCCGACGATCAGCCCGATCCAAACCGCGAACGCGATCACCAGCACGATCACAGCGACTGCCGCTGCCTTTGCCAGGAGGAGGCGGGAGCGTCGGATCGGGTGGGCAAGCAGCAGCGCGAGGATGCGGTTCTCCTCTTCGCCAGCGGTGGCGGCTGCGGCGCCGGTGATCGCGAGCGCGCCGATCACGATCGGACCGTAGACCACGACGATCTCGCTGCGGAACCAGCCGGTGATCGTGCCGTAGTCGGCACCGCCGAGCAGATTAGCCACGCTCGTCGGGACGTTGAGCTTGCCGATCGTGTGTCCGACGGCAGGAAAGAGCGCACCGACCGCGACCATCACTGCGATCAGACCGACCGCGGTCGACAGCGTGCCGGCCAGCCGCTGACGCAGCGTGATCCAGACCGTCGCCTGGTTCACTCTCCGCTCTCCTGGTAGTAGCGAAGGAAGATGTCTTCGAGGTCGTCCTCGCGGGGGCGAATCGCTCGCACCTCATGCGCGGCGGCGGCCTTCACGACGGCGTCGGCGGAGCCCTCGAACCCGACCGTGACGGTGCGCCCAATCGCTTGGACATCTTTGACGCCGGGCAGATCGCGAAACTCGGTGCTGTCGACCTGTTCGGCGAACTCGATCTCCAGCCGTTGCACGGCGACCTGGCGAAGGTTCTCGAGCGAGTCGACGACGACCAGCCGGCCCTTGCGCAGGATCGCCAGACGGTGGGTAACACGCTCGACCTCCGAGAGTGTGTGCGAAGAGAGGAAGACCGTGCGGCCCTGGGCGCTCACCTCAAGGAGGAGTGCGTGAAAGTTCCTTTGCACGAGCGGGTCGAGACCTGTGATCGGCTCGTCGAGGATCAGCAGCTCCGGCTCATGCATGAACGCTTGGATCAGACCCAGCTTCTGCCGGTTGCCGGTTGACAGCTGGCCGACCGGACGGTCGAGTTCAGCCTCGAACCGGTCGACCAGCTCCTCACGGACATGCGGGTCGACGCCGCCACGGAGCCGGGCGAAGTAGTCGAGCACAACCCGCCCAGTCAGCTTCGGATAGAGCGCCAGTTCCCCCGGCAGGAACCCGACCCGGCGGCGGATCGCGACGCTCTCCCTGTGCGTGTCGAGACCGAGTACCCGCGCTGAACCCGAGGTCGGTCTGATCAGGTCGAGTAGCAGGCGCATCATTGTCGACTTGCCCGCCCCGTTCGGACCGAGGAACCCGAACACCTCCCCCCGGCGCACCTCCAGATCAAGCCCGAACAAGCCTCGACCCGAACCGAAGTCCTTCGACAGATCGCTCGTGATGACCACCGGCTCGCCGCTCACGTGATGCGCCTCCCACACGCGCGACGCAGGACGCCTCGCATCGTTGCATCCAGTTCTTTAACTAAGAACTGAATATACTTAACGTGATGCCACGGCGCACGACAGGGAAGGCGGCCGGCGAACAAACCGAAGAACCGGTCCCGCACTCTGAGGAGGAGCGTCAGTTCTCAGACGAACTCGGGTTCTGTTGGGAAGACGCGGGCGGAACCCGGATGGCAGGCCGCGTCCTCGGCGCTCTCCTGCTCGCCGACCCACCCGGACTCTCCTCATCCAGGCTCGCCGAGCTGCTCGGCGCCAGTGCCGCCTCGATCAGCACCGCGACGCGCGAACTGATCCGCCCCGGCCTCGCCGAACGCCTCCGCGTGCCCGGAAAACGCGAGGACCACTTCCGTGCCATCATGGGCACCAACCTGCCCCAGTTCCTGCAATGCCGCATCGAGGCTACCCGGCGCTACACCAACCTCATGCAACGCGGCGAGAAACTCGCAGTCTCAAAGAATCAAGCTGTGCAACGCCGACTCGAACAGATCCGTGAATTCTTCGAGTTCCTCGAAGCCGAACAGCATGCGATCGTCGAACGCTGGGAAGAGCGGCAACGAGAGCGCGAGACGGGCTGGGATTGACGCCCTACACTCCGTCCCAGAGCCCCGACCACCGGTCTACGCGGGCGGTGCGTTGCGGAGTAGCGGCCGCCTCGCGGGAAGCCGCAGCGGGCGCTCGCGCACACGCTCCTCCTCGAGTTGCCGGCGGCGGCCGCCGAGCAGCTCGAACTCCGTGATGATGCCGATGACCTCGTCGGGCGACTCCCGCGAAACGACCGGCATGGCGCCGATCTGAAAGTCGGCCATCCGGGTCGCGACCGGGCGGAGCACCTCGTCCGGATAGGCGACCACCGCGTTGCGTTCCACGAGTGCCGCGATCTCCTCGTCCTCGTCGGCCTCCGCGACGTGCGACCAGCCGACGACACCAACCATCCGCTCGCCCTCGACGACGGGGTAGAGCCGCTGCCGGCGCGCGTCCTGGTCGCGTTCGAGCGCAGCCCGCACCTCGCCCGCGCGTGCGTCGGGGGCAACCGTGCGCGGCGGCGTCCTCATCACCTCGCGCACGAAGAGCGCCTCGAGGGGATCGACGGCGTACTCGCGCATGACGTGGAAGCCGCGCCGGGCGACCTTTTCGGTCAGGATGGACCGCTTCAGCCCGTACACACTGACGAGATGAGCCGTCGCGCAGGCAGCGAGCAGCGGCAACAGCAGCGTCTGCGCATGAGTCAGCTCGACGGCAAAGACGATCGCCGTGAACGGCGAGCGAGTGACGCCCGCGAGCGTCGCTGCCATCCCGAGCGCCGCCCAGACCGCCGGCGAGCCGCCGAAGAGATGACCGAGCAGGCCGCCTGCCGCAGCACCCATGATCAGGAGCGGGGCGAGGATGCCGCCGCTCGTCCCCGAGCCGAGCGCCGTCGACCAGATCACGAGCTTGACGAGTAGCAGGAGCACGAGCGCCGTGAGCGCGAGCCGTCCGGCAAGCTCGTCCGCGATCGTCGCATAGCCGACGCCGAGCGCCCGCGGGTCGATCAGTCCGCCGAGCCCGACGACGAGTCCGCCGAGCGCGGGCCACCAGCACCAGTGGATCGGTAGTCGCTTGAACGCGTCCTCAGCGCTGTAGACGGCCAGGGTCAGGAGCCAGGCGAGGATGCCGCCCGCGATCCCGACGAGCACCGCCTCGCCCATACCCAGAGGCCCGAGCGTCGCATGCACCGGCACGGGAAAGAGTGGTGCCGCCCGCACGAGCCCGTGCTGCGCGAACACCTCGCGGAGCGTCGCCGCCACGGCCACCGCGGCGGCGATCGGGACCATCGAACGGGGCCGCCACTCGAAGACGAGGAGCTCGATCCCGAACAGCACGGCCGCCACCGGCGTTCCGAACACGGCCGCCATCCCGCCGCAGGCGCCCGCCACGAGGAGCGTCCGCCGCTCGATCGCCGTCAGGTGGAGAAACTGCGCAAAGACGGAGCCGAGCGCGCCGCCGGTGAGGATGATCGGCCCTTCCGCTCCGAACGGCCCACCCGAACCGATGCTGATCGCGCTCGAGGTGGGCTTGAGAACGGTCAGCCGGGGCTCGACCTTGCTCCCCCCGATCAGGATCGTCTCCATCGCCTCGGGAATGCCGTGGCCGCGGATCCGCTCCGAGCCGAACCGCGCCATCAGGCCGACAGCGAGCCCACCGAGCACCGGGATCAGCACCGTCCACAGCCCGAAGCGGTGCAGCGACGGCTGTACGAGCGACGTATCGACGGTCCCGTAGTAGAGGAGATGAGTGAACAGCCCGATCAGCGACAGGAGGACGAGCGCCACCCCGGCCGAGAACACGCCGACCACGAGCGCCAGCGCCGTCAGCCGCAGCGTCCCGGGAGTGATCGTGAAGTCGGCCAGAGCCTGCTCGGAGTCAGGGCCTGAGCGCTCGTGAGTGCCGTCGATGCTGCTCTCGCGATACCGCACGTCGACACCCGCACTCATGGCAGGTCTCGGCTCTTCGGCGCTCGGCCCGGATACTGTCGGGACTTCAACACGCGACCGAGAATACCGTAGTACGGTGTTTCTTGATGCAACCCGAACATCCACAACCCCTCGACACAGCCACCGCGATCGAGCTCGCAGAGCTACGCGAGACACTGCGTACGTTTCTACGCGCGAGCGAGTTGATCGCCCGTAAGAACGGCCTCACGCCTCAGCGTCACCTGCTGCTCTTGATGATCAAGGGCGCCCGCGACGGCAGCGAGTCCTCGACCGTCGGCGACCTCTCGGCACGGCTGCAACTCGCGCAGACGACCGTGACCGACCTCGTCACCCGGGCCGAGCAGGCCGGGTTCGTGCGCCGCGATCCGTCGCCGACCGACGGCCGCGTCGCCGTCCTCCACCTCACTGCTGAAGGCGAACGGCGCCTCGCGGCGTCCATCCACGAGCACGCGGACGAACGGCAGCGTCTGCAACGCATGCTTCGCGACCTCGGCAACCACGGGCGAAGCGGCTAGGCGTCAGGCACCGAACCACTGTGCGCGGCGACTCTCGCCGAAATGCTGCTTGTCCCCGACGAGCGCGGCGGACGGCGGGTGGAAGGTGCCGGTTCGTGTCGGGCCGGAGAGGAAGTCGATGTCGACCCGCCCGACCCGCCCCTCTCCGAACTCGATGTAGCAGGTGCCGCGCCCGTCGTACGGGCCCGGTCGCTCGCCGCCGTCGAGTTCGGCGAGGATCGCCGCGGCAACCACTCGCGCGGCACCCTCGGCGAACACGCCGGCCTTCGGAACGCTCGCGCTCGCGACGTCGCCGATCGCATAGACGCCCGGGAAGCGTGTCTCGAGCGTCTGCGGACTGACCGGTACGAATCCCTCCTCGGCCAGCCCGCTCGCGAGCACGACCTCCGGGGCGCGGTGCTTCGGAACTCCGAGAAAGAGGTCGAACGGCAGCTCTGACCCGTCCTCGAGCACGACCGCAGCAGGGGTGAGTGCACGAATGTGGCGTGACGGCAGGAAGGCGATGCCGCGCTCCTCGAAGGCGACCCTGAGCGCGCCCGACGCGTCGGGCGACGGCGGAATCGGCATCTCGAAGGGTGTCACAAACGAGAGCTCGCAGTTCCCGCGGATGCCGCGCGAGACGAGGAAGTCGTGTAGAAGCAGCACCGCTTCGCTCGGCGCCGGCGGGCACTTGTACGGCGCGCCGCAGACGCCAACGATCACACGCCCGCCTGCGAACCGTGGCAAGAGCTCGGCGAGCTGCGCCGCGCCGGCCACGGAGTAGAAGTCGTTGCCGAACTCGGCCAGACCGGGCGTTGCGTCGTAGTCGTAGTCGGCCCCCAGCGCGACGACCAGCACGTCTGCCTCGTGCACCCGAGCGGTGGTGGTGACGCGGCGCGACCTCGGATCGATCGCCGTCACGGTCTCCTGCAGCACGCGCACGCCCGGCTTCGCGATCGTGCCGTACGGGAGGCGCACGGCGTCGAGCGTTGTCCGTCCGAACAGCACGTCGAGCTTCGAGTAGCCGAAGACGAACGCATCGGACCCGTCGATCAACGTGACCTCGAGCGCGCTGCCCCGGTCGGCCGCCGACAGACGCGACGCGAGCTCGAGTCCGCCAAATCCGGCACCGAGGACGACGATCCGCATCAGCCCACCATAGAGCTCCGTCACTCCTCCTGCACTCCGAGCGGCGGTCCCACGACCGTGGTTCCGAGGCGGGTCTGCTCGGCCATCACGAGAGGGATGTCGAGCGGCGCTGTGCCGGGCATCGGGAGCACGCGTTCGCCGGCCGGGACGCTCAGGCTGTGGAAGAGCTGCTCGAACGCGCCGGGGACGATGACGCCCAGCATCCGCGCCGAATCGCTGTCGATTCGGAAGGTATGCGGGATCCCGCGTGGCATGAAGACGCTCGTGCCGGGACCTGCTTGAGTGCGGCGCCCGTCGAGGTCGAACGAGACCTCGCCGTCGAGAACGTGGAAGACCTCGTCCTCACGCGTGTGGATGTGCCGGGGCGGGCTGAAGCCCTTGGGAAGCGTGGCAAGAAAAACGGAGAGCGTGCCTGCGGTCGCCTCGCTCGGAATGAGGAACTCGAACAGGCCGTCGCCGTACCAGCGTGCCTCGCCCTGATGTGCCAGGTAGGGCGCGACGGCGGATGTGGTGTGTGTGCCGTTGGTGTCCATGGCACGACTGTGCGCGCTCGTAGCGCCGAAGGGAAACAGCGATAACGCCGCCAGCCACAGGCGGCAGTTGTCAATCGGCGGGGCCCTGACTGACCTCGAGCGCGATGCGCACGAACGCTCGCGCCAGATCGGTCTCGTGCGCCGTCCTCCACGCGACTGCGACCAGGGCGGGCGGCGCCCCGCGGAGCGGAACGAAACGGAGCTCCGGAAAGCCCGAGCCGACCGAACGGACGGCCGACTCCGCCTGGCAGGTGATCGCAAGCCTTGCCGCCACGGCGCCGAACGCCTCTTCGAACGAGTTGATCCGCGTCCCCGTCCGCAACGGCGTCTCCCCGCGGAACTCGGCAAGCGACCAGAAGGCGCGCGCCTCCGGATCGGCCCCCTCGACCCAGATCCACGGCTCGCCGACCACGTCTTCGGGCCTCACATACTCGCGCGAAGCGAGTGGGTGGTCGTGGCGCAGGATTGCGCACCGTCCTTCCTCGAGCACCGTGACCAACGAGAGCCCCGAGCTGCGGAACGGCGGGCGTACGAACGCCACGTCCACCTCTCCCTCCTGCAACCCGGCCGCAGGACGGCTGAGGCCGGTGTTCGAGACCTGGAGCTCGATCTCGGGATGGCGTTCGGCGAAGCGCCGCAGAGTCTCGCTCACGCCCGGCACCATGGCGGTGCCGGCGAGCCCGACCCGCAGCGTTGCCTGCTCGGCGCGACGCGCGGCGGCGAGTTCGCCGATCCCCGCGTCGAGCGCGGCAAGCACCGAGACGGCGTGCGGCAGCAGCCGCTCACCGGCGGGGGTGAGCACCACCCTGCGGGTCGTCCGCTCGAAGAGCCGTGCGCCGAGGCGTGTCTCGAGCTGCTGGATCTGAGACGAGAGCGCCTGCTGTGCGACGAACAGCCGCTCGGCCGCCCGCGTGAAGTTGAGCTCCTCGGCGACCGTCACGAAGGCGCGCAGAAGCCGGGTGTCCAGATCGACCATGTCGATCGCTCAATCTACAACGTTGGCCGGTCAATCCAGGGTGGGACACAGCGTCGACGACCGCACCGGGACGGATATTGACGGCCGAACGCGAGGCGCCGCTACCGTAGGCACCGCATGCGCACGGACTCCGGACGCATCCGACTCCTCCTTTCCGCGCTCGCCCTGGTCGTCGCCCTCGTGCTCGCCGCCGGAGGGGAGGCGCAGCCTTCCGCCCCGGCGCCGCAGCTCCGCTACGTCCGCAACCTCGCGACGGGCGAGACCGGCTGGTTCTCCTCACCGTCCCTCGTCGATCTGAACGGTGACCGGAAGCTCGAGATCGTGGCGCCCTTCTACTCCACATTCGTCTTCGACGCTCGGGGCCGCCTGCTCGGCAGGGGCACGGCGACGAAGGGGCGTACCTACGCGCCCGGGATCGTCGCCGACCTCGACGGCAGCGGGCGGCCGCAGATCGTGGTCGGCGGCAACGACGGCACGGTGGCGGCCTATGCGTGGCGTGGAGGGAGGCTCACGACGCAGTGGGTTGCGTCGACCTGCAGCGGCGGCGAGTGCCCCGAGACGCGGGGGCTCGCGGCTGCGGACCTCGACGGCGACGGCAAATCCGAGGTGGTCGCGACGACGACGAACGCGGCGCAGACCGGCTCACAGGTCTTCGTCTTCGGGGCGGGCGGCAAGGTCGTCCCGGGCTGGCCGCGCTACAACCAGGCGGACGACCTCCGCTTCAACGGAATCGGCAACCACGGCTACGGCGCCTACGGTGAGAACGTCGGCATCGGCAATCTCGACAACGACGCGCAGCTCGAGGTGGTCGTCACGTTCGACAACCACCAGATCAACGTGTTCAACCCCGACGGTTCCTCGGTGCTGGCATCGCCGTGGTTCACGAACCCGGCGCGCGGGTACGTCGGCCGCCGACTCGGCTGGGGGCAGTTCATCCGCTGGCTGTCGCCGGCGGTCGAGGAGGCGCATTACCACAGGCACGTCGGTTCCTGGCCGGATGTGCGACGGACGCCGTGGCTCCAGTGGACGGCGTCGCCACCGTCGGTTGCCGATCTCGACCGGGACGGGCGCAACGAGGTGATCGGTCTCCCGAACGTCGAGCTCAAGGAACCGTACGAGACGCAGGCGTACGCGTTTCTCGTGCTCGACGGTGCCCAGGGCGACGGGTCGCGCTCGGCCCGCCGTCACCGCGGCTTCATGCAGCCACCCCTCTCCGCGAAGCCCGCCGTGCGCCCCGACGGCGACTGGTACCCGCCGAGCGGGATCCCCGCACCAACGGTCGTGAACATCAGCGGCGATCCCCGACCGGAGATCGTCGCCGCAGTGCCCGACGGCTTCGTCTATGCCGTCTCCCCCACGGGGCGGAAGCTGTGGCGCTACGACTATGCGCACGGTCGACCGAAGACCTTCGCCTCGGAGGTCGTCGTCGCGGACCTGAACCGCGACGGCACGCCCGAGCTCGTCTTCGGCACCTACGGGCCCGAGCTCGGTGCCGGCCGCCTCGTCGTCCTCTCGGCCCGGGGCAAGCTGTTGCGGGACGTGCGCCTGCCACACCAGCGCCTCGACGGCAACGGTGTCGGCATCGCCGCGGCGCCCTCGATCGGCGACCTCGACGGCAACGGGCGTCTGGAGATCGTCGTCTCCACGATCGACCACGGCGTCGACATGTTCACGGTTCCCGGCTCGGACGCGAAGACACTCCCGTGGCCGACGGGTCGCGGGAGTCTCGGGCGGTCCGGCAGCGGGCCTGCGACGGCGCCGTGAGCGAGGGTGTCTACCCGACTTCGAGAGCCGGTAGCGTCCAACCGCGCGCAGACATAGTGTGATGTACCGTGAAACGGTAGTCTAGACTACTGCGGGACGGTAGTCTAGAACGCATGTCCGTGCTTCCTCCGTATCTCCCACGCATTATCGACACGGTGCTCGACGAGCTCTGCCGGGCGCTGCCTGCGGTCGCCCTGGAGGGCGCGAAAGCCGTCGGGAAGACCCGGACAGCCCTCGAGCGCGCGCGAACCGTGCACCGCCTGACCGAGCCAGGTGAGCGCGCCGTGCTCGCGGCCGATCCGAGACGTCTCGTCGCCGACCAGGCGCCACCGATTCTGATCGACGAGTGGCAGCGGCTGCCAACATCGTGGGACCTGGTCCGCGATGCAGTCGATGGCGGGGCGCCAGCCGGTCAGTTCCTGCTGACGGGCTCCGCCGTGCCGCGCGAACAGGACACCCACTCGGGGGCAGGGCGAATCGTCAGTATCCGGGTCCGTCCTCTCACCCTCGGCGAGCGGCAGATCGAACAGCCAACGGTGAGCCTGGCGCGCCTGTTGGCCGGCGAGAAGCCCGGGATCGGTGGTGACACCGACGTTCGCCTCGAGGACTATGTCCAGGAGATCCTCGGTTCCGGCTTCCCGGCGATCAGGCGCCTACCCGACCGGGCCCGTCGCGCACAACTCGACAACTACCTCGAGCGGGTCATCGACCGAGACTTCGACGAGGTCGGACACAGGGTTCGCAATCCCCCCGGGCTACGACGCTGGATGACCGCCTACGCAGCCGGTTCGTCGACAACCGCCTCCTTTGAGCGGATCCGAGACGCCGCCTCCGGCGGCAAGAAGGGAGAGGATACGCCGGCAAAGACGACGGGTATTGCCTATCGGGAGGCGCTGGAACGGCTCTGGTTAATCGAACCTGTGCCCGCCTGGCTTCCGGCCCAATACCAGATTGCGCGCCTGACCGCTCCCCCAAAGCACCAGCTTGCCGACCCCGCTCTTGCTGCCCGGCTCCTCGGCGTCAACGCCGACACGCTCCTCTCGGGAGCCTCCGTCGGTCCGTCGATCCCGCGCGACGGAACGCTCCTCGGCGCACTCTTCGAATCGCTCGTCACGCTCGACCTCCGCGTGTATGCACAGCAGAGCGAAGCCACCGTCAAGCACCTCCGCACCTACGCCGGCGACCACGAGGTCGACCTGATCGTCGAGCGGGCCGACGGTCGTATCGTCGCTCTCGAGGTCAAGCTCGCCCAGACGATCACCGACCACGACGTTCGGCACCTGAGGTGGCTCGCCGACAAGGTCGGTGACGAGCTCCTCGATCGCGTCGTGATCTCTACCGGCCAGTCCGCCTACCGTCGCCCGGACGGTATCGCCGTCGTCCCGGCTGCGCTCCTCGGACCGTAGCGCGATCGGGCCGACGCAGCGACTCTGGACGGGCGCACCGCCCGCGCAGATCGGTGGATCCGGGCTCAGCTCACCGCCTTTTTCACGAGTGCTGCGAGCTTCCGCTCATCGGCGGCAGTCAGCTCTGTCAGCGCGAAGGCGATCGGCCACATCGCACCGTCGTCGAGGTGCGCGGCGTCGTTGAAGCCGAAGTTCGCATACCGCTCCTTGAACTTGGCCGCCCCCTTGAAGAAGCAGACGACCTTGCCGTCCTCGTTCGCCCAGGCAGGCATCCCGTACCAGGTCTTCGGCATCAGCTCCGGGGCACGGTCGGTGACGATCGCGTGGATCCGCTCCGCCATGACCCGATCCGACTTCGGCATCTCGGCGATCGCCGCCTGCAGTGCAGCCTCGCCCTCCGCCCGGTTCTTCCCCCGGCGCTCCTCGGCCTTCAGCTCACGGGCACGCGCCTTCATCGCTGCCTTCTCCTCGGCACTGAATCCCGTCTCAGCCATGCAGACCACCTCCGTCCTCAGCTTCCGCAGCGGGCACGTTGCCCGCCGTCGACGACCTCGTCGACGGCGAGGTCGCCGGAACTCTATGCAAGCCGCTCCCGCAGGTGGTCGCCGACGCGGAGCGCGTTGGCCATCGCCGTCAACGCCGGGTTGACCGCGCCGATCGAGGGGAAGAAGCTCGTGTCGACGACGTACAGGTTGTCGAGCTCGTGCGCCTTGCAGTTCGTGTCGAGCACGGAGGTCGCCGGCTCGGCGCCGAAACGACAGGTGCCGGCCTGGTGGGCGCAGCCGGCGACCGGGATGTCGTTCTTCATGTAGGCGAAGCGGTGGATCAGATGATCGGGGTTCATGTCGAGCTTCCCGAGCAGGGACTTGACCTTCGAGTACAGCTGTCGCTTCGCCTCCGCGTTCGTCTCGGTGTAGGTGAGGACGATGTTGCCGTCGCGGTCGAGCGTGACGCGGTTGTCCGGCCGCGGCAGGTCCTCGGTCGAGAGCCAGAAGTCGATCGCGTGCTTCGCCATCCGGTCGAGCGTCCACTCGGGAGCGAGCCTCGTCTCGCGCGGGCGCTCGCCGCGGAACATCGCGGCCTGCGACTTCCCGACCATCTGGACGTTGCCGAGCGGGTACTCGAAGTCGTCCGAGCCGAAATAGAAGTCGTTGAGGCCCAGGGTCTTCTGATACGCGGTCTCGTTCTCCTCCCGGGAGAGGGCGAGGACCGCCGTCGAGTCGTGGAACATGTAGTTGCGGCCGACCTGGTCGGATCCGTTCGCGAGACCCGTCGGATGCCGGTCGTTTGCCGACTGCAGGAGCAGCCTGGCGCTGTTGGCCGCACCGCACGAGACGACGACGATGCCTGCCGTGAAGCGCTCCTCCGCGCCGTTGCGATCGACGACGACCTCGGTCACCGACGTCCCTGCGGCGTCCGTCTCGAGCCTCGTCACTCTCGCTTCGGTCAGGAGCGTCACGTTCGGATGCTCGAGCGCCGGGCGTACGCCGAGCACCTCGGCATCCGACTTCGCATGGACGAGGCACGGGAAGCCGTCGCAGTTGGCGCAGCGGATGCAGGTCGAGAACGGGGGGTTCGACTCGTCCAGCATGATCCCGCAGGGCGCGTGGAAGGGGTGGTGCCCGGCGGCGGCGAGATCGTCTGCGAGCTGCTGGATCCGCGGCTCGTGCGAAACCGGCGGGTGCGGGTAGGGGGCGCTCGACGGCGGCTCGGTCGGGTCTTCACCCCGAGCGCCGTGCACCTGGTAGAGCTGCTCGGCAAGGGTGTAGTACGGCTCGAGCGTGTCGTAGGGGATGGGCCAGGCCGGCGAGAGCCCGTCCTCGTGCTGAAGCTCGCCGAAGTCCTCCTGGCGGAGCCGGTAGAGCGCGGCGCCATACATCTTGGTCGCGCCACCGACGAAGTAATGCACGCCGGGCTGGAATGCCTTGCCGTCCCGGTCGTACCACGTGTCGGGAGAGACGTAGCGGTTGTCGACAAACACCGACTCCACGAGCCAGTTCTCGAGCTCGCGCGGGAGCCAGCCGCCGCGTTCGAGCAGGAGGATGCGCTTGCCGGAGGGCGCGAGGTGCTGCGCAAGCGTTCCGCCCCCGGCGCCGGTGCCGATGATGATCACGTCGTAGCTGTCCATCGCGTCCTCCTCGTTCGTGCCGGGTCGGGTCGTCTCCCAGGATCCGTTACTCGTCGGGGCCGACGCTGATCCGGCCGACCCGCTGGTGGGTCGCCTCACTCCCGACCCAGTCGACGACCGCCTTGGCGCGATCCTCGTTCGTCGGCAGGAGCGCGAGATGCACGGCCCGCCAGGCGAACTGCGCCTTGTGTCCCTTCATCGTGCGGCCGCCGAGCATCTGCACGACCGCGGCGTTACGCCCGATCGCGGCCATCGTGCCCTTGTCCCGGTAGGAGAATGGCTTCGTCGACCGGCCGGCGACGATCCGAGCGATCGACCTACCGGCGTGCTCGCCCGACTGGAGCGCGACCGACCCGAGCTGCGGGAGCACCTGCCCGGTCTTCGCGTCGGTGATCGCGGCGAGATCTCCGACGACGAACACCTCCGGACGTCCGGGAAGCGCGAGATCGGCTCCGACGGCAATCCGGTCGCCGCGCCCGAGCTCGATCCCGAGCGAGCGGACGAGAGCGTTGCCCTGCAGGCCGGCGCCCCACACGAGCGTGTGTGCGGCGAGCACCTCACCCGAGGAGAGGGTGACCCGCGTGGGCGACACGGATTGCACACGCGATCCGGTGACGACCTCGACCGTGCGCTTCTCGAGCGCCTCGCGAGCGTAGCTCCGCAGATTCGGCTTGAACATCGGGAAGATCTCGTCACCCGCTTCGACGAGCACGATGCGCGCCCGCTCCTGCGGGAGGCCGGGGTAGTCCCTGTCGAAGTTCGTCCGGTAGAGCTCGGCGAGCGCTCCCGCCGTTTCGACCCCCGTCGGCCCACCGCCGACGACGACCACGGTGAGCGCACCGTCCTCGGCAAGGCCCGGGTCCCTGTCGGCGGCTTCCCAGCGCTCGAGCACGTGATCCTTGAGCCTGAGCGCGTCGGGCAGCGTGTACATGGGGAAGGCGTGCTCGGCGGCGCCCTCGGTGCCGAAGAACGTCACCTCGGCGCCCAGCGCGAGCACGAGGTAGTCGTAGTTCACCGCAGCAAGGCCGTCGAAGGAGACGCTCCTCGCCTCGAGGTCGATCGCGCTGACCGGCGCCGTATGGACGACGGCGTTGTTCTGGCCCTTGACGAGGTCGCGGAGCGCATGCCCCACCGCGGTCGTCTCGAGCAGACCGGTCGCGAGCTGGTAGAGGAGCGGCTGGAAGGTGTGGTAGTCGTGCCGGTCGACGAGCACGACATCGACGTTCGCATCCTTCAACTCGCGGGCCGCCCCGACACCCGCGAAGCCGCCGCCGAGGACGAGTACGCAGGGGCGGCCCGGGTCGCTCATCGCGTTGATACTGGCACACGAGAAAACCTCTGCGCAACGACAGATATGGAATGATCGAAGACCGAATGGGCGCGCTTGCGATGACGACGGTTGACCTGGCGCGGTTGCAGTTTGCGACGACGTCGCTGTATCACTTTTTGTTTGTTCCGTTGACGTTGGGGTTGGCGCCGCTTGTGGCGGTGATGCAGACGGCCTGGTACCGGACGGGTGATGAGCGGTGGTTGCGTCTGACGCGGTTCTTCGGGACGTTGATGCTGATCAACATCGCGATCGCGGTGGCGACGGGGCTCGTGCAGGAGTTCCAGTTCGGGATGAACTGGTCGGTGTACTCGGAGTACGTCGGTGATGTGTTCGGGGCGCCGCTTGCGATCGAGGGGTTGGCGGCGTTCATGCTCGAGTCGACGTTCATCGGCTTGTGGGTGTTCGGCTGGGACCGGCTCTCGCGGCGGCTGCATCTGGCGACGATCTGGTTGCTCGCGCTGGGCACGTGGGCGTCGGCGTTCTTCATCATCGTCGCGAACTCGTGGATGCAGCGGCCGGTGGGCTCGCAGGTGGTGGGCGGGCGGGCGGAGCTGACGGACGTGTGGGCGCTGCTCTCGAACCGGCTCGCGTTGTGGGCGTTCGGGCACGTGATCCTCGTGGGGGTGACGACGGCGGCGGTGCTCGTCTTCGGGATCTCCTGCTGGCATCTCGTCCGGGGCCGCAACGTCGAGGTGTTCCGGCCGGCGGTGAAGCTGGCGCTGATCGTCGGTGTCCCGATCTCGGCGTTGAACCTGTGGTGGGGAAGCCATCTCGGGATCGTGATCACGGACTATCAGCCGATGAAGATCGCGGCGACGGAGGCGCTCTGGGACACCGAGCAGCCGGCGTCGTTCTCGCTCTTCCAGATCGGCGGTTTCACGAAGGAGGATCCGACCCCGTCGTACTCGATCGAGATCCCGGGGCTGCTCTCGTTCCTCGCGACCGGATCGTTCCACGGCAAGGTGGAGGGGATCAACGAGCTGCAGGCGCAGGAGGAGGCCGCCTACGGTCCCGGCAACTACACCCCGCTCGTCCGCACGACCTACTGGAGCATGCGGGTGATGGCGTACGCCGGCTCGCTCGTGTTCCTGGTGCTCGCCCTGGCGGCGCTGCTGCGCTGGCGGGGACGGCTCGAACGGAGCCGCTGGTTCCTGTGGGCGGGGGTGCTGTCGATCCCGCTTCCCTACGTCGCGGCGCTGGCCGGCTGGGTGCTGACCGAGGTGGGACGTCAGCCGTGGATCGTCTGGGGGCTCCTCAAGACCGCCGACGCGCACTCGCCGAGCGTCTCCAGCGGCACGATCGTGTTCAGCCTCTCCGTCTTCGTCTGCCTCTACGCGGTGTTGCTCGTCGTCGATTTCGTGCTGATGGGCCGCTACGCGCGGCTCGACCCGCCCCAGGTTCGCGGCGAGGCAGGCGAGCCGACGCTGCCGGCGGTGGAGTACTGATGGACCTGCAGATCCTCTGGTTCTGCCTGATCGCGCTCCTCTGGACGGGCTACTTCGTGCTCGAGGGGTTCGACTTCGGTGTCGGCATGCTGCTGCCGGTCGTGCCACGCGACGACGGCGAGCGTGGGATCCTGCTGCGCACGATCGGACCGGTCTGGGACGGCAACGAGGTCTGGCTGGTCGTGGCCGGCGGCGCCACCTTCGCCGCGTTCCCCGCCTGGTACGCGACGATGTTCTCCGGCTTCTACGTGGCGCTGCTGCTCGTGCTCGTCCTCCTGATCGTGCGTGTCGTCTCGTTCGAGTGGCGCTCGAAGAGCACGAGCCCGCGCTGGCGCACGATCTGGTCGTGGGCAAACACGGTCGGCAGCCTCGGTGCCGCCCTGATCTGGGCGATCGGGCTCGCGAACCTCGTCGGCGGTGTCCCGATCGCCTCGAACGGCGACTACGCCGGCACCTTCTGGGATCTGTTCTCCCCCTACACGCTCCTCGCCGGGGTCGCGATCGTGGCGCTGTTCGCCTTCCACGGGGCGACGTTCCTCACCCTGCGCACGGTCGGCGAGGTGCACGACCGGGCCGAACAGACGGCACGGCGGCTCGCGCTCCCCGCCGCCGCGCTCGCGATCGTATTCGTCGCCTCAACGGTTGCGGTCGCGATCGACCGCAACGACAAGAACCTGTTCCCGCCCGCGCTCCCCGCCGCCATCTCGATCGCCGCGCTCCTGCTCGCCGTCGTGTTCGTGCTGACCGGCGCCAACCCACGCGCGTTCGCGATGACCGCCGCCGGGATCGCCGCCGCCGTCGCGACCCTGTTCACGAGCCTCTACCCTCGCGTCATGGTCTCACACCCCACCTTCGGCAGCAGCCTCACCATCCACACCGCCGCCTCCTCCCACTACGCACTCCAGGTGATGAGCGTCGTCGCCCTCATCTTCGTACCCCTCGTCCTCCTCTACCAAGGCTGGACCTACTACGTCTTCCGCCACCGCATCGGCAACGAACCGGTCGGAGCAGCCGCGGGTGGCGGTTCGGCGGGCAGCAGCTCGTAGGTAGAGGCACGCCTCCCCTCAGGCGGACTGCGGACGCAGCGAGCGAAGCATTCCGGCGGCGGTGGCGAGCCAGGCGGCGAACGCGACCCAGATCATCACCCGCGACACACTCTGGAGCGCCGTGTAGTCGGCGGCGAGGGCGAGCCGGTAGGTCGCGACGGTGTACATCCCGAGCGGGAAGACGAGGTTCCAGTAGGCGGGCTCGTACCTGAGCGGCTGGCGGCGGACGAGGTGCCGCCAGACACCGAGGATCACGAGGAGCGGGATCCACCACGTCGCCCAGGCCCACAGAACGAGGGTCGTTCCGTCCACGAACGGCCGCATCGCCTCCAGAAACGGCAGCGTCGGCGGGTTGGCGATCAGGGTCGAGCCCGCATTGGTGGCGATCGCGGCGGCGCCCATCACGACCCAGAAGAGCGGCCCCATGTCGGGTGCCTCGAGTCGCATGAAGAAGATGCGATGCGTGAAGAGCGTGATGAAGATGCCGTAGAGCACGATCCCGATGCCCCAGAGCGCATACACCGTGACGAGGGCGAGATCCTGGCGCGACCCGAGGCGGGGCGCGACCGCGACGCCGAGGATGGCGAGCGACTCGGTGCCGACGATCGCGATCAGCCAGCCGCCGTGGACCACCTCGGCGCCGTACTCGTGGTTCACGAACGTGAGCACCGAGAAGCTGAAGTAGCTGAGCAGCACCCAGACGCTGAGCGCGAACAGCCACAGCCAGACCGCGATCCCGTCGTGTCCACGCATCTGCAGCCCGCCCCCGAGCACGTCGGTGCCGGCCACGAGGGTGAAGAACGCGAAGACGAGCTTGGGGTCGACGAGGTCGGCCCAGAGCCGCCGCGGATACAGGAGTGCGCGCAGGAGAAGGGCGACCAGCATCAGCGGATAGACCACGAGCGCGACGACCAGGAGGGTGTTCGACAGCGTGCGGTGGCCGAGCAGGAGGAAACCGGTGGAGACGATCCCGGTCGCCATCACCACGTTGAAGTAGCCGGGAAAGAGCGGTGCGATCGCACGGTCGAGCACAGCCCTACGATGGCTGCTTCGCCGGACGCTGCAGGCGCGGTGCGTCCGATGGCGAGACGACGCGGAGGGGGATTCGGGCATCCTGCGAACGTGACCTGTTTCCCTGCGGCACCGCGGCGATGAGCGGCCCCCGGGTTGGTACTCCGGCTCCGTTTCAGCTCGTCGCGGCGGCGATGACCGGCGGTCTCGTCTGCTGGCTGCTCGCCGCTGCAGCATTGCTGCGGGCTGCGCCCGAGCTGGCGCACGGCTTCATCGTGGCACCGGACGTGCTGCTTGCAGTGCACCTGGTCGGGCTCGGGTTCCTGCCGCTCGCGATCAGCGGCGGGGCGCTGCACATCCTGCCGACGCTGCTGCGCAACAGCGGTAGCCCGCGGCTCGGCTGGATCGGCTTTGCAGGCCTCTGCGCCGGGCCGCTGCTCGCGGTCGGGATCGCCCGCCATCGACCGGAGCTGACGTGGGCTGCAGTCGTGCTCGTTGGCGTCGGGGCGGCGGCGCTCCTGGTCGAGTTGGGCCAACTCGTTGCATGCGCCCCGCACGACCGCCTGCTGCTCGCAAGCCGCTTCGGCATCGCCGTCTCCGCCGTCAGCGGCCTGCTCGCCTTCCTCCTCGGGCCGATCCTCTTCGCTCACGAGTGGCGACCCTGGCTGGGCGTCCCGCACGACCGGCTGATCGCGATCCACCTCCACCTCGCCGTACTCGGCTGGCTGTCGCTCCTGATCGTCGCGGTCGGACGTACGCTGGCACCGATGCTTGCCCTTGCACCGTCCGAGGCCGGTCGCCGTCTGCCGCTCGAGGAGATCGTACTCAGCGCCGGGGTGTGGCTCGCCGTCGCCGGCTTCGCGCTCGGCAGCCGCCCGCTCCTCGTGCTCGGCTACGCAGCGAGCCTCGGCGCATCGATCCGCTTCGGCATCGTGCTCGCCCGGGCCGCCCGTCGCAACCGACTGCCCGGTCTGGAGGGGCCGCTCGCCCACTTTGCCGCCGGGGTGCTCTTCCTGATCGAGGCAGCCGTGCTTGCGCTCGTGCTGCTCTCGCGCTCCTCCCGTCTCCAGGTCCTCGCGGCATACGTGCTCCTGCTTCTGCTCGGCTGGGCGGGTGGCGTCACGCTGGGTCACGTCGGCAAGCTGCTCTCGCTCTCCGCGTGGACATGGTGGCCGCCCGGGCCGCGACCCAAGCAGGCCGACCTCTACGACCGGCGCAGCTGGCTCACCTCGGCAACGACCTTCGCGCTCGGCACCCAGCTGCTCGTCGTCGGAACACTCGCCGCAGAGGCGGCGACGGCCCGGGTCGGCGCCGCACTCCTCATCGTCTCCGCACTCGCCGCCCTCTACGGGGCGATGCACACCCTCACCGTCGCCTGGCCGGCGATCTCGGGTCGGGCCCAGGTCTCGGGCCGGACCCAGGAGTCCTCTCGATGAGCACGAGCCCGTTCGCGCAGGCGCCGTTCATCGTCATCTGGGAGACGACGAGAGCGTGCGCGCTCGCCTGCGTGCATTGCCGTGCCGAGGCGATCCCGCACCGCCACCCCGACGAGCTCACGACCGACGAGGCCTGCGCGTTGATCGACCGGGTCGCCACCTTCGGCCCCCGCAAGCCGCTCTTCGTGCTCACCGGCGGCGACCCCATGCGCCGCCGCGACCTGCCGGAGCTCGTCCAGCACGGCGTCGAGCGCGGACTCACGGTCTCGTTGACGCCGAGCGGCACCGCCGCCGCTACGCGGAAACGGCTGGTCGAGCTCCGGGACGCCGGGCTGGCGGGGATCGCCGTCAGCCTCGACGGCTCCACGGCCGAGGCCCACGACGCCTTCCGCCGCGTCCGTGGCTCCCACCGGTTCACGATGCGGATCCTCGACGACGCGCGCTCGCTCGGGCTCCCGCTCCAGATCAATACCACGGTCGCCCGCCAGACCGTCGAGGATCTGCCCGCGATCGCACGCTTCGTCGGGCAGACGGGGATCCACCGCTGGTCGCTCTTCTTCCTGATCCCGGTGGGTCGAGCTCGCTCCGACGACGCGCTCACGGCAGCCGAGATCGAGGAGGTGCTCGAATGGGCCGCTGATCTCCGCGACCAGGTCCCGTTCGAGATCAAGACGACGGAGGCGCCCCACTACCAGCGCGTCCTCGCACAGCGCGACAGGCCTGCACGCCGCGCGGTCACGGACGGCGACGGCTTTCTCTTCGTCGATCACCTCGGCACCATCTGCCCGAGCGGCTTCCTCCCGCTCACCGCCGGCAACGTCCGCCGTGACGATCTCGTCTCCGTCTACCGGGACCATCCGCTCTTCCGCTCGTTGCGCGACACCGACCGTCTCGGCGGCCGCTGCGGTATCTGCGAGTTCCGCGACCTCTGCGGCGGCAGTCGCGCCCGTGCCTACGCAGCGGGCGGCGACCCGCTCGGCGAAGACCCCGGCTGCGTCTACGGCATCGCGCCGGTCTAGCGGTCGTCGGGCGGCATGATTGAAGCAGCACCAGGGTGCGGGAAAGCCGAAGTCGATCTGCGTACTCTTGCGATCAACGCCGCTGAAGGCCTGGCGTATATTCGGACCATGAGCACGATCCAGGGCCGGCCCCAGCCCGGTGCGACGCAGAATCTCGTGCTCGCGACCCTCGCCTTCCTCGTCTGCTTCACGACCTGGGGGCTCGTCTCCCCGATCGCGCGCAAGCTCCAGGACGAGCTCGGCCTCTCCAACATGCGCACCGCCGTCCTGCTCGCCGTGCCCGTCCTCTGCGGCTCGCTGCTCCGGCTCCCTTTCGGCGTCCTCGCCGACCGCTACGGCGGACGGCGGATGTTCGCGATCACGATGCTCGTCTCGGCCTTGCCCGCGGTCGCAGTCGGGTATGCCAACTCGTTCTGGTCGCTCGCCATCGTCGCCTTCCTGCTCGGCGGCGCCGGTGCCGCGTTCGCGATCGGGGTGCCGTTCGTCGCCGGCTGGTGGCGCGGCCCCCGGCTCGGCTTCGCCGTCGGCATCTACGCCGTGGGCACCCTCGGCACCGCACTGGCCGCATTCGTCGTCCCCCGGGTGGCAAAGACGTGGGGGCGCGAATACGTGGGCTGGGGGATGGCGGTGCTCCTCGTCGGCGTCGGCCTGCTCGTCTGGTTGCTGGCGCGGGATCCGGCCAGCCCTGCGGCGCCGGCCCGCTACCGCGACGTGCTCCAGAGCGGTTGGCGTCTGCATCGCCTCTCGCTCCTCTACTTCGTCACCTTCGGCGGTTTCGTCGCGATGACCGTCTTCCTGCCGAAGCTGCTGAGCGACTGGTTCGACCTCTCTGCCGTCGACGCCGGCCAGCGCGCTGCGGGGTTCGCAGCCGTGGCGGTCGGCGCACGCCCGGTGGGCGGCTGGCTCGCCGACCGCTACGAGGCCGGCTCCGTGCTCGTGATCGCCCTGGCCGGGATCGCCGTCGACGCGGCCGTCCTCGCAGCGATCGCCAAGAGCCCGGGGATGACGGAGGTCACCGCGGCCTGCCTGACGATGGGTGTGTTTCTCGGTCTCGGCAGTGGTGCAGTATTCAAGATGGTGCCGCGTGACTTTCCCAACGCAACAGGTGCAGCGACGGGCATCGTCGGCTTCGTCGGCGGGCTGGGCGGCTTCTTCCCGCCGCTCGTGATGGGGTTCGTGAAGGACCTGACCGGGAGCTACGCGCTCGGCTTCCTGGGGCTCGTCGCCTTCGCGGCGATCTGCCTGTTCGTGACCGTGCAGATCCAGCGTGAGGACGCACTGGCGGGCAGCGCCGGGATGCGCGAGGCCGCCGCAGGGTGACGAGCACGCTCGAACCCCGCCGCCTGCAGCGCAAGCCCTCGACCGAGGCCTGGTCCGAGCTGCGCCACGACGACCGTTCCTGGGAGCGTCTCTATCGCGAGCGCTGGCAGACCGACCGGATCGTGCGCTCGACGCACGGCGTCAACTGCACCGGTTCGTGCTCGTGGCTCGTGCACGTCAAGGACGGGATCGTGGCCTGGGAAACGCAGGCGACCGACTACCCGACGAACGGGCCCGAGACGCCGGAGTACGAGCCCCGCGGCTGCCCCCGCGGCGCCTCCTTTTCCTGGTACGTCTACTCGCCGATCCGCGTCCGCTACCCGTACGTCCGTGGCGAACTGCTGCGCATGTACCGCGAGGAGCGCGAGCGGACGGGGGATCCGGTCGAGGCGTGGGCTGCGATCGTCGACGACCCCGAGAAGGCGCGGGCTTACAAGTCCCGGCGCGGCAAGGGCGGCTTCGCCCGTTCCTCCTGGGACGAGGTCTCGGAGCTGGTCGCCGCCGCACACGTGCACACGATCCGCAGCCACGGCCCCGACCGCGTCGCCGGCTTCTCGCCCATCCCGGCCATGTCTCCCGTCTCGTACGCAGCCGGGACGCGCTTCCTCAGCTTGATCGGCGGCGTCAGCCTCAGCTTCTACGACTGGTACGCCGACCTGCCGCCCGCCTCGCCGCAGGTCTGGGGCGACCAGACCGACGTGCCGGAGTCGGCCGACTGGTGGAGCTCGGGCTACACGATCCTGTGGGGCTCGAACATCCCCCAGACGCGCACCCCCGACGCGCATTTCATGACCGAGGCGCGCTACAAGGGCCAGAAGGTGGTGGTCGTCTCGCCCGACTACGCCGGTCACACGAAGTTCGCAGACGACTGGCTGCCGGCCGAACCGGGCACCGACGGTGCGCTCGCGCTCGCGATGGCGCACGTGATCATGAAGGAGTTCCACGTCGAGCGGAAGACGCCGTACTTCGACCAGTACGTGCGCCGCTTCACCGATCTGCCCTTCCTCGTCCAGCTCGACGAGCGGGAGGACGGCACGGTCACCGCAGGGCGGTTCCTGCGCGCCTCCGACCTCGGCGCCGCCGACGAGAACGCGCAGTGGCGCACCGGTGTCCTGGATGCACGCAGCGGCGAGGTCGCGTTCCCGAACGGGACAGTCGCCGACCGCTGGGGCGAGGCGGGCGTGGGTCGCTGGAACCTCGACCTCGGTGAGATCGACCCGGCGCTGACGCTGCTCGACCGGCCGCAGGCGGAGGCCGTCGAGGTGACGCTGCCGCGCTTCGACACGACCGCTTCCGCGAGCGGCGCCACCGTGCGCCGCGGCGTGCCGGCGCTGCGCGTGGGCGGGCAGCGGGTGACGACCGTCTTCGACCTCCTCTGTGCCCAGCTGGCGGTCGAGCGCCCCGGGCTCCCCGGCGAGTGGCCCGCGGCCTACGACGACGCCTCGACGGCCGGAACGCCAGGCTGGCAGGCATCGATCACCGGGATCTCACCCGAGCTCGTGACCCGGATCGCACGCGAGTTCGCGCGCAACGCCGAGCAGACGAACGGGCGCTCGATGATCGTGATGGGAGCGGGTACCAACCACTGGTATCACTCGGACCAGATCTATCGCGCCATGCTCAGCCTCGTTCTCCTCTGCGGCTGCCAGGGCGTCAACGGCGGCGGCTGGGCGCACTACGTCGGCCAGGAGAAGGTGCGTCCGCTCACCGGCTTCAGCCAGATCGCATTCGCGCTGGACTGGAACCGGCCGGCGCGGCAGCAGCCGACGACGCCCTTCTGGTATCTCGCCACCGACCAGTGGCGCTACGAGCGCTTCACGACCGACGAGGTCGCGTGGGTCGGCGGCAAGGGGAGACTCGACGGACGCACGGTCGCCGACTGCGTCACGCTCGCGGCCCGCACCGGCTGGATGCCGAGCTACCCGACCTTCGACCGCAACCCGCTCGATCTCTGTGACGAGGCGGCTGCTGCCGGCGTGGAGCCCGCAGAGCACGTCGTCGAAGAACTGAAGGCAGGCCGGCTGCGCTTCGCGGCCGAGATCCCCGACGATCCGTCGAGCTTTCCGCGCGTCCTGACCCAGTGGCGCGCCAACATCATCGGCTCCTCGATGAAGGGCCAGGAGTACTTCCTCAGCCACCTGCTCGGGGTACCCGACGCGGCCGTGCGCAACACGGAGTCGCCGGAGGAGCTGCGACCCCGCGAGGTCGAGTGGGTCGACGACGCCCCGATCGGCAAGCTCGATCTCTTCACGACGATCGACTTCCGCATGAACGGATCGTGCCTCTACTCGGATGTCGTCCTTCCGGCCGCGACCTGGTACGAGAAATACGACATCTCGAGCACCGACCTGCACCCGTTCGTGCACACCTTCGGCGAGGCCGTGCCGCCGCAGTGGGAGTCCCGCACCGACTTCGACGCGTTCCGTCTCATCGCCGAGCAGTTCAGTCGTCTCGCCGAAACGCATCTCGGCGTGCGGCGCGACCTCGTTGCGGCAGCGCTGCAGCACGACCAGCCGGACGAGATCGCGCAGCCGCTCGGTGAGGTGCGGGACTGGAAGGCGGGCGAGTGCGAGCCCGTGCCGGGCAGGACGATGCCGAAGCTGATTCCCATCGAGCGCGACTATCCGAGGGTGGCGGAGAAGTGGCGCGCGCTCGGGCCGCTCGTCGAGGAGATCGGAGTCGGCGTCAAGGGCTGGAGCGTGAAACCACATCACGAGGTCTCCTTCCTCGCAGCGCAGAACGGCACCGTGCGCGGAGGCGCCGCCGACGGACGACCCGCACTCGAGCGCGACGTGCACTGGGCCGAGGCGATCTTCGCCCTTTCCGGCACGACCAACGGACGGCTCGCGACAGAGGGCTTCCGCGCCATGGAGCGTCGTACCGGCGTGCCGCTCGCCGACCTCGTCGAGGATCGCGCCGACGAGCACATCACCTTCGGCGAGGCTCGCGTGCAGCCGCGCAAGGTGATGACCTCGCCGGAGTGGTCGGGGGTCGAGTCACGCGAGCGCCGCTACAGCCCGTTCACGATGAACGTGGAACGGCTCGTGCCCTGGCGGACGCTGACCGGCCGCCAGCAGCTCTACCTCGACCACGCCTGGATGCTCGACCTGGGCGAGGGGCTGCCCATCTACCGGCCGCCGGTCAACTCGACCCGCTATACGGGGACATTGACCCTCGATGAGCCCGGTGTCGCCGAGGTCGTCGTCCGCTGGCTGTCGCCTCATTCGAAGTGGTCGATCCACTCGGAGTACCAGGACAACCTCCACATGCTGACCCTGTTCCGCGGCGGCCCGACCGTCTGGATGTCGGATCTGGATGCAGCGCGCATCGGGGTCGCCGACAACGACTGGGTCGACATCTACAACCACCACGGCGTGATCGCCTGCCGCGCGGTCGTCTCGCACCGCGTGCCACCGGGAATCGCGATGATGTACCACTCGCAGGACCGGCATCTGAACGTGCCGAAGTCGGATCTCTCGAAGACACGCGGCGGCACCGACAACTCGGTCACCCGCATCTCCGTCAAACCGACGCATCTGATCGGCGGCTACGCCCAGCTCGCCTTCGGCTTCAACTACTACGGCCCCACGGGTTCGCAGCGCGACGAGCTGACCGTGATCCGCAAGCGGCAGACGGAGGTGGAGTACTGATGCAGATCCGGGCCCAGCTCGGGATGGTGATGAACCTCGACAAGTGCATCGGCTGCCACACCTGCTCGGTCACCTGCAAGACCGTATGGACGAACCGGGCGGGCGCCGAGTACATGTGGTTCAACGACGTCGAGACGAAGCCGGGCGGCGGCTACCCCAAGCGCTGGGAGGACCAGGAGCGCTGGCGGGGAGGCTGGGAGCTCGACCGCAAGGGCAGACTGCGTCTGAAGGCGGGCGGCCGGATGTCGAAGCTGACCCGGATCTTCGCGAACCCCGACCTACCCGAGCTCGACGACTACTACGAGCCGTGGACGTACGACTACGAATCGCTCACGCGCGCAGGCGACTCCAAGCATCAGCCGACCGCCCGGCCCGAGTCGCAGATCACCGGCAAGCCGCTCGACCTCGCCTGGGGCCCCAACTGGGAGGACGACCTCGCAGGCGGCCCCGATGCGGCACGGCGAGACCCGAACCTGCGCGGGATCGAGGAACAGGTCAAGCTCGACTACGAGCAGGCGTTCATGCTCTACCTGCCGCGGATCTGCGAGCACTGCCTCAATCCGTCCTGCGTCGCCTCGTGCCCCTCGGGTGCGATGTACAAGCGCGAGGAGGATGGCATCGTCCTCGTCGACCAGGACAAGTGCCGCGGTTGGCGCATGTGCGTCTCCGGCTGCCCCTACAAGAAGGTCTACTTCAACTGGCAGTCCGGCAAGGCGGAGAAGTGCACGTTCTGCTACCCACGGATCGAATCGGGCATGCCGACGATCTGTTCCGAAACCTGCGTCGGCAAGATCCGCTACATCGGCGTCGTCCTCTACGACGCGGACCGCGTCGAGGAGGCGGCCTCCACGCCCAATCCGAAGGATCTCTACGAGGCGCAGCTCGACATCTTCCTCGACCCGTCCGACCCGGAGGTTGCTGCACAGGCGATCGCGGACGGTGTGGCGCCGGACTGGGTCGAAGCCGCGAAGCGCTCGCCGGTCTACCAGCTCGCGATGCGCCATCGCGTCGCGTTGCCGCTGCATCCGGAGTACCGCACGCTACCGATGGTCTGGTACGTGCCACCGCTCTCGCCCGTCACGAGCGTCGTCGAGGGGCAGGGCGCCGACGCCGACCCCGACGACGTCTTCCACCTGATCGACACGCTCCGGATCCCGGTCGCATACCTCGCGAGCTTCCTCACCGCAGGCGACGAGGACCAGGTGCGTCGCGTGCTCACGACGCTCGCAGCAATGCGGTCGCACATGCGGGCGCGCAATATCGCCGCCACCCAGGGGAACGCCATCGAGCCGACCGCCATCGAGCGGGAGCTCGAGGCGCTCTTCCGGCTGCTCGCGCTCGCCCGCTACGACGAGCGCTTCGTGATCCCGAAGACCCGCCGCGAGGACCTCGCCTCGCTCAAGGCGATGCAGGGCACGTGCGGGCTCGAGACCGTCGGCGGTCCCGGGCGCTGTATCCCCGAGCCCGCCGCGCCGAGGCTCCCGGCTCGCCCGCTCCCGCTCGCCGGATCGAACGGAGCAGGAGAATGACGACGACCTCCGTTCTCGACCTCGCACTCGCGCAGCTGCTCTCGTTCCCCGACGCCGCGATGCTGGCCGACGGGGCGCTCATCGCCGGCGCCGTCGCCTCTGCGCCACAGGCGGTTCGAGAGCCGGCGGAGCGGTTCCTCGACGACGTCCGCACGCTCGATCTCCTCGAGCGCCAGCAACTCTACGTCGACGCCTTCGACTTCGACCGGCGGGCGAGCCTCCACCTGACCGCACACACGCACGGCGACCGGCGTCAGCGAGGCGCCCGGCTCGTGGGGATCAAGCACTCCCTCCGCGCCGCAGGGCTCGAACCCACCGACAGCGAACTGCCCGACCACCTCGCCGTGATTCTCGAGTTTCGCGCCCTCGCCCCCTCGGAAGGAGCCGAGCTCCTCCGCGAGCTGCGGCCCGCGCTCGAGATCGTGCACAGCCGACTGCACGACAAGGGCAGCCCCTACGCGAACGTGCTCGACGCCGTCTCCGCGACGCTGCCGCGCCTGACGCGCGCGGAGCGGTCGGCGGTGGAGCGCCTCGCGACCGAGGGTCCTCCAGGTGAGCTCGTCGGCCTCGAGCCGTTCGCCCCGCCCGAGGTCATGCCCGTCGCCGGAGGACGTCGATGAGCCGCTTCGACACGCTGCTCTGGGTCGTACTGCCGTACGCAGCGATCACGACCTTCGTCGTCGGGCACATCTGGCGCTGGCGCACCGATCAGGTCGGCTGGACGACCCGCTCGACGCAGCTGCTCGAACGGCGCTGGCTCATGGTCGGCTCCAACCTCTTCCACGTCGGCGCCCTGATGGCGATCGGCGGCCACGTCCTCGGGATCCTCGTACCTGCGAGCGTCACCGCCCGCTTCGGCGTCGACGAGGATCGCTACCACCTCGTCTCGGTCACGATGGGGTCGGTCGCCGGTCTCCTCTGTGTCGCCGGGCTCGCCGTCCTGATCGCAAGGCGCATCCGCTTCCCTCGCGTGGCCGCCACCACCTCCGGCACCGACCTCGCCGTCTACGCCGTCCTCACGTTCGTGATCGTCACCGGTGTGATCGCGACGAGTGGCTACAACCTGGTCACGGGCGGCTATGACTACCGCGCCACCGTGGCGCCGTACTTCCGGGGGCTCTTCCTGCTCGACCCCGCAGCAGGCGACATGCCCGCGACGCCGCTGATCTACCAGGTACACGTGCTCGGGAGCTTCGTTCTCTACGCCCTCTGGCCGTTCTCACGCCTCGTGCACGTGTGGAGCGTCCCCTGGCGCTACCTCACGCGCCGCCCCGTCGTCTACCGCGCCGCCCGCGGCGCACAGGAGCAGACCAGCCGATGACCACCATCCACCTCGACGTCGAACTCTCCGCCGACCGTCCCGTCGCGGACCTGATCACCGAGCGCGGCAAGGAACTTCCCGTCGAGGCGGGGATCGGAGCCGCCCGCGACCTCCTCCGCTCCGAGTCCGTCCGCCTCGTGCCGCTGCTCGACACCGACGGTCGCTACGTCGCCTCGATCACGCGCGAGGCGATCGAGGTGGCGGGCGACGACGACGAGCTCGCGTCGCTCGCGACGACGAAGATCCCGGTGCTGACCTCGTCGACGCCGCTGCGGGACGCGCTCGTAGCGCTCGAGCCCGACGGCCGGCGGGCGGTCGTCGTCGGCGACGACGGCGCCTCCTACGTCGGGCTCGTCTGCCTGACCTCGAACCGCCGCCAGCTCTGCGTCGACGCCGAGTGCCACGCACCCGCACCCGTCGACCCGGCAATGACCGTCGCTGCGCTCGTGCTCGAACAGCCCGGCCGCACCCGTGTCTTCGAGCGGTTCGGCGTCGACTACTGCTGCGGCGGCCAGGTCTCTCTGACGGAGGCATGTCGTCTCGCGGGGATCGACACAGCCGAGGTCGTCGCACAGCTCGAGGTCGAGACAGCCGCCGTGGAGCCGGAGCCCGACTGGACCGCGGAGCCGATCGAGGCGCTCGTCACCAACATCCTCGACACGCATCACGCCTACCTCAGGGCCGAGCTGCCGCCGCTCGCAGCGCTCGTCGACAAGGTCACGAACGTCCACGGCGAGCGGCATCCCGAGCTCCACGACATCCGGCGAACGTTCGCGGCGATCGACATGGAGCTCCGCAGCCACATGCCCAAGGAGGAGATCGTCGCCTTCCCTGCCTGTCTCGCGCTCGCTGCAGGAGAGACGTCGGACGCCGACCTCGAAGCGACGATCGAGGCAATGGTCCACGAGCACGCCGAGGTCGGCGAGGACCTCGCCCGGCTGCGCAGCCAGACCCGCGGCTATGCGGTGCCCGACGACGCCTGCAACTCCTACCGCTCGATGCTCGACCGCCTCGCCACGCTCGAGGCCGATACCCATCGCCACATCCACAAGGAGAACAACATCCTCTTCCCGCGCGCGCTCGCGTTCGCCACGCCCACGGGCGACAGCCAGGGGTAAACCGGATCAGCGTCGCTCGTGCGGTGTTTCGCAACCTCGGACCGGACATGATCGTTGCGAAACACCGCACTTCTTTGGCTGAATCAGTAGTGCGGCGTCTCATAACGATGCTGTTTCCTGCCAAACGTTATGAGACGCCGCACTAGCGGCGGGAGCAGCCCGGCATGTGATCGCCGCCGTCCAGCACGGCGCCGCACTCCGGGCAGAGGAGATGCGCGAAGCAGGCCGACTCGCCGCCTGCTTCCCTGTCGGGTCGGGGCCTCGCGGGAACGCGGTCGCAGAGCGGACAGTCGCGCGCAGATCCGATGTGCTCGGCGCGCGACTCCTCGGTCAGGACCCAGGGCCGCACCTGGAAGGGCGGGCGGTGCCGGATGTGCTGGTTGTGGCCGCAGTCGAGCTCGGCCACCCAGACGCCGTCGGCGTCCTGATGCATCCCGACGATTCGTCGCTCCATCCCGAGGACGGTAGCGCGCCCGGGCACACGCGCCGGCCCCGATACTTGCAGGACGACCTCGATCCTCACAGGAGGCCCCCATGACCGACGTTCGCCCTCCCCTGCCGCCGTTCACCGAGGAGACCGCGCGCCAGAAGGTGCTCGCCGCCGAAGCGGCCTGGAACACCCGTGACCCGGCGCGCGTCGCTGCGGCCTACACGATGGACTCGGTCTGGCGCAACCGCGACGAGTTCATCACCGGTCGCGGCGAGATCGAGGCGTTTCTCGCACGCAAGTGGGCGCGCGAGCTCGACTACGCGCTCCGCAAGGACCTCTGGGCGTACGCCGGCAACCGCATCGCCGTCCGGTTCCAGTACGAGAGCCGCGACCTGGAAGGTGGCTGGTGGCGCTCCTACGGCAACGAGCTCTGGGAGTTCGACGAGCACGGGCTGATGCGGCGTCGCGAGGCGAGCATCAACGACGTCCCGATCGACGCCTCCGAACGGCGGATCTTTGGCCCGCGCCCCGACGGGGACAACGAGGCGCCGCTGCTGCGGTGACTGCCGCGGGTGCCCACTAGGATGCGTACGTGTGGCCGGCCCTGGAAGAGCTGTGCGAGGAGTTCGCCGCCCCGATCCCCTCGCCCGCAGGAGGGAGCGCGGCCGCGGCGACGGCGGCGCTCAGCGCGAGCCTCGTCGTCATGGCAGGGCGTGGCTCGCCGCAATGGGAAGACGGCGAGGCGGCCGCCGCGCAAGCTGCTCAGCTGCGTGACCGGTTGACGGCGCTCGGCCGGGAAGACATCTCCGCAGTTGGGCAGCTGATCCACCTCAGACGGCAGACGATCGGAGCGGCGCCGGCGGCTCCCGGGGTGGAGAGCGACGGCCGCGACGTCCTCGTCCACGGCGCCTCCGTACCGCTCGAGATCGCACAGCTCGCCGCGGCAGTCGTGCAACTCGCCGAGCAGGCGGTGGCCAACGCGAAGCGCCCGATGCGGGCCGATGCCGCCGTAGCGCGAACCCTGGCGGCCGCGGCGGCACGGAGCGCAGCCTCGATCGTCTTCGTCAATCTCCGCAATACCGGCTTCGAGCAGATCCCCGCTCAGGCACGGAACCTCCGTGAGGCGGCGGAGACCGTGTTGGCGAAGGTGAGCGAGACACCCGAGGTCAGCTGAGCCGGAATACTTGTACGATCAAGTACGTTGGAAGTGACATGACGCACTCGAAGCGGATCGGCTTTCTCTCGTTCGGACACTGGCATGCGGGTGGCGGGCTCACGCACACC
This sequence comes from uncultured Gaiellales bacterium, assembly GCA_964581085.1. Taxonomy (GTDB): domain Bacteria; phylum Actinomycetota; class Thermoleophilia; order Gaiellales; family Gaiellaceae; genus Gaiella. The sequence continues at coordinate 95,088 of CAZOMP010000003.1, forward strand.
GCGTCCGACGCACTCCAGCAGACGCTCGAGCTCGCGGTCGCGGCCGAGGAGATCGGCATCGACGGCGCCTTCGTCCGCGTCCACCACTTCGCCCGCCAGCTCTCGGCCCCCTTCCCGCTGCTCGCCGCGATCGGCGCCCGGACGAGCCGGATCGAGATCGGCACCGGCGTGATCGACATGCGCTACGAGAACCCGCTCTACATGGCCGAGGACGCCGCCGTCGCCGACCTCCTGGCCGGTGGGCGGTTGCAGCTCGGGATCAGCCGCGGCTCCCCCGAGCCTGCCTGGCGCGGCGCCGAGGCCTTCGGCTACTCGATCGACGCCGAGCAGGTGAGAGCAAAGACGGAGTTGTTCCGCGCCGCCATCGCAGGCGCCGGGGTCGTGCCCGCAGATGCGGGCGGCGCGCCCGCCGAGGTCTCACTCGCCATCCAGCCCCAGGCGCCGGGGCTCGGCGAGCGGATCTGGTGGGGCTCCGGTTCGCGGGAGACCGCTCCCTGGGTTGCGCAGCAGGGCATGAACCTGATGAGCTCGACGCTGCTGCTCGAGGACACCGGCGTCCCGTTCGACATGCTCCAGGCAGATCAGATCGCGATCTTCCGGGAGGCCTGGACGGCGGCAGGCCATCTGCGCGAGCCGCGGGTGTCGGTGAGCCGGAGCGTCATCCCGATCACGTCCGATCTCGACCGGCGCCTCTTCGGCCGCGACGCCAACGAGGATCAGGTCGGCTACCTCGACGGTGCGATGGCCCGCTTCGGGCGCACCTACAGCGGCGAGCCGGACCGGATCGCCGAGGAGCTCGCACGCGATGCCGCCGTTCAGGCGGCGGACACCATCCTGCTCACCGTCCCGAACCAGCTCGGCGTCGAGTACAACGCGCAGCTGCTCGAGACGATCGCCCGCGAGATCGCCCCGGCGATCGGCTGGAGCCCGCAGGAGACAGCGGCGCCGACCGGCTGAGCCGGGTTACAGCCAGTGGCGTAACCACCACTTCTCGAAGGCGACCTTGCCCCAGTGGAGCGGCCGTCCGGGGCGCCGCAGCGTCAGCTCCGGCTCCGGCTCGGCGAAGAAGTCACCGCTCGCAAACCCGGCTCTTCCGTCGCCGAGCTCGATCCAGCAGTGCCCGCGACCGCCGAAGCGGGCGTCGGAGGACTCCTCTCGGAGGCCGGCCCCGATCCGGCGTGCGACCGTCTTCGCCTCGGCATGCGCGAAGACGCCGGCCTTGGGCAGCGCCTTGCCGTTCGACAGCTTCACGGTGGCCACGTCGCCGATCGCGTAGACGCCCTCGACGTCCGTCTCGAGCGTCTGCGGATCGACGTGCACGAACCCCGAGAGCCCGAGCAGGGGCGAGTTGCGCACGACATCCGGCGCCCGATGGGGCGGTACGACGAGAAGCAGGTCGACGTGGTGGGCGGCTCCATCCGAGGCCACGACCTGCCGCTGCGTGGGATCGAGACGGTCGAACGTGAAGAGGGGATGGAAGTGGATCCCTCGTGCGGCGAGCATCTCCTCGACGGACTCGCCGAGCGCTGCCGGGGCGACTGGCATGGGCGTGTGCTCGGGCGTGAAGAGGTGCACCTCGACGTTGCGGCGGACGCCCCTGGCGCGAACGAACGCCTCGGCGAGGAACGCCGCCTCGTAGGGCGCCGCGGGGCATGCGTAGGGGAGCTCGGGGATCAGGACCGCGACGACGCCCTCGTCGATCCCGCGCAGACCAGCATGGATCGCAGTACACCCGTCGACCGAGTAGAGGTCGTGCGCGAAACCGTCCGCCCCGGCCACCTCTGCGAGCGTGCGCCGCGTGCCGAGCGAGACGACGAGCGAGTCGAAGGCGATCTCACCCGCCGAGGTGGTCACGCATCTCGCGTCGAGATCGAGCTCCTCCACCTCCGCCTGCCTGAACTCGATTCCGCGCCGCTCGAGCCGGCGCAGCGGCCGCATGAACTGCGAGGGCTGCCGTTCGCCCACCATCTGCCAGAGGAGGGACGGCTGGAAGACGTGCTCAGCCGACCGGTCGACGAGAACGACCCGGTGCTCTTTCGGCAGCTGCTCGCGCAGCTCACGGGCCGCGACGACGCCGCCGAGGCCCCCGCCGAGGACGACGGTACAGCGCGAGAACCCGGTCGTCCGCGGACGGGCAGCCGGCTTCGCCACCTGCTCCTCGTCGTCCGCGTACATCGCCTCGATCGCCGCCGCGAAACCCGACTCGTCGAACTCGTTCTCGGAGAAGACGACCCGGCCGTCGGGTCCGATCAGGATGCTCCAGGGGACCCAGCCGTTCGTCAACGCGCGGAAGAGCGAGCCGTCCTCGTCGGGGACGACCGGGAACGCGAGCTCGTACTCCTCACGCCACGCGGCGCACGCCGCCTCCGTCTCGATGGCGCCGATGTAGACGACCTCCAGTCCCTGCGAGGCAAACCGCGCGTGGAGCCTGACGACGGCGGGACACTCCCGCCGACAACCCTGTCAGGTCGCTTTCCAGAAGACGAGCAGCACCCCGCGGGTGCCGTCCACGGGGAGACCGAGCTCCGCCACCGAGACGGGCGTCCCGGGCTCGATCCCGCCGGAGAGTCCGTCGAAGATCTTCATCGCGCGTCCATCCTAGGTGACGGCTGCACCGTGGAGGAGCGAGTCGGCGATCACCTCACCGACCATCACGGCGGGGACGTTCGTGTTCGCCCGCGGGATCACCGGCATCAGGGAGCAGTCGGCGACGACGACGTTCTCGAAGCCGCGGACGCGTCCGCGGCCGTCGCAGACGGCGAGGTCGTCTCCTTCCGGTCCCATCGCGCACGTTCCGGTCGGATGGAAGTAGTGGGCATGAAAGCGCTCTATCGGTGTCGTCGCCGTGTGGGGCAACTCGTCCCCGATCAGCGACCGGAGTGGCTCTGCTGCGGCGAGCTCACGGACCATGCCCGCCCCTTCGACCAGTACCGCGAGATCGATTCGTTCGGGGTCGGTGAGGTAGCCATGGTCGATCACGGGCGCGGCAGCCGGATCGGCGCCCGTCACGTCGAGGCGGCCGCGCGAGATCGGGTCCATCGCCGCCACGACGAGAAGGATGCGGCCCGCGAGGAGGCTCTGCTCATGGGCGGCGACCGGGATCAGGTGCAGGTCGTAGGGTCCGCGTGCGCTGCTCGAGCGCAGCTTCCCGAGCGTCTGCTCCTCCGGGGTGAATCGCTCCAGGGCCGACGCCTCGAGCAGGCGGCGGAGCTCGTGCGTGCCCTCGAACTCGAGCTCGGCGAGCGGATGGTCGTGGAGGTTGCCGCCCACGCCCGGAAGCGCGACGACCGGCTCGATGCCAACCCGACGCAGTCGCGCCGGGTCTCCGATCCCCGACCGCTGCAGGATCGCGGGTGAGCCGTAGCTACCACCGGCGAGCACGACCGTCCCTGCATCGACGCGTACCTCTGCGCCCTCACGCCGGCCGGTGATCTCGACCCGGCCGCCTCCCACAACGAGCCGGTCGCAGAGCACACGGTCGAGGATCGTCAGGTTCGGCCGCTCGCGCGCCGGGTCGAGATACGCGAAGGAGGCATTGACGCGGATGCCCCCTTCGACGTTGACGGGCTCGATCCCGAAGCCGACGCCGCCGTCGAGCTCGTGGAGGTCGTCTGCACGGGGGAGGCCAATCGCGAGAGCCGCCTCGAGACAGGCCCGATGGAACGGGCCGACCTCGTCCTCGCGATACACCCGCACCGAGAGCCGGGCGAGGGCCCGAGCGAAGACCGGACGGACCGCATCCGCGCTCCAGCGCCCGTCTTCGCCGAGCACGGCCCAGGCGTCGTAATCCGCCGGGCAGCCAACCGCGACGATGCAGCCGTTGTGGGAGGAGCAGCCCCCGATCACGCGGGCGCGTGGGAACGGAAGCGGTGGCCGCCCCGAGGGCATCTCCCCCGCGTAGCCCCAGTCGTGCGAGGTGACGAGTGCGGACGCGTCGAGCAGGTCTGACGGCCAGCGACCGCTCGCCCGCGACCCGTAGTCCGGTCCTGCCTCGAGGAGGACGACCTCGGCATCGCTCTCGGCGGCAAGACGGCCGGCGACGACGCAGCCACCGCTCCCCGCGCCGACGACGGCGATGTCACATCCGACGAGCGTTCCCATGGCAGGAGTATCCCTCGCTGCGGGTTGTGAGGCGCGCCTTATCGCAATCGTGTAAGGTGTTCCTTACATGGGCACTGACCACGTCGTCCAGGTTCCCGGGAACGCATGATCCCGACGTTCGTGATCGGTCTGCGCGAGGGTGTCGAGGCGGCCCTCATCGTCGGCATCGTCGCCGCCTTCCTGCGCTCCGAAGGTCGACGCGACGCGCTTCGGTGGGTCTGGCTCGGAGTCGCGCTCGCGGTGGCGCTCTGCCTCGCAGTCGGGGTCGGCCTCGACGTGCTCAGCCGCGAGCTCCCCTATCGCCAGCAGGAGGGGCTCGAGACGGTGATCGCCCTCGTCGCGGTCGCCGTCGTCACGTGGATGATCGTGTGGATGCGGCGCAACGCACGGCGCCTGCGCAGCAACCTGGAGGAGGGTGTGGGCGCCGCGCTCGTTCGCGGATCGGTCGCGGCGCTCGTGGCGATGGCGTTCTTCGCGGTCCTGCGGGAAGGGTTCGAGTCCGCGGTGTTCCTGCTTGCTGCTTTCGATGCCTCGACCAACCGCAACGCCGCCCTCGGGGGTGCGCTGCTCGGGTTCGCGGTCGCCGCCGTCCTCGGCTGGGCGATCTATCGCGGGGGCGTCCGGATCCCGCTCGACCGGTTCTTCCGCGTCACCGGAGTTGTGCTCGTGCTCGTTGCCGCGGGCCTGATGGCGAGCGCCGCGCACTCCGCTCACGAGGCGGGATGGGTGACGTTCATGCAGGGGCAGGCGGTCGACCTCACCTGGCTCGTCGCCCCCGGGAGCATCCGTTCGGCGCTGCTCACGGGCATGCTCGGCCTCCAGCCGCGGCCGACCGAGATCGAGGTGCTCGTCTATCTCCTCTTCCTGGTACCGGTTCTCACCTACGTCCTCTGGCCCGCACGGCGGAGGGTCGTCCGGGAGCGGGTTCCCGGCGCCCGCTCGTTCGAGCCCGTCGCGTAGCGACGCCGCCATGCGCCTCGCCACGGCCGCTGTCGTCGTCACTGCTCTGCCCGCCGTCCTTGCCGGCTGTGGTTCCTCGGGATCGAACCCGACGGAGAAGGGCGCCTCGACGGGTTCCTCCGGTCACAAGACCGTCGCCGTCAAGATCACGGACGCCGGCTGCGAACCGCCGAAGCTGACGCTGTCGCCCGGAGCGACCACGTTCGAGGTCACGAACGACGGTGCCACGAAGGTGTCGGAGTTCGAGGTGCTCGACGGCGATCTGATCCTCGGTGAAGCCGAGAACATCGCGCCGGGGCTGTCCGGCCGCTTCTCGCTCACGCTGAGCCCTGGGACCTACGTGACGTACTGCCCCGGCGGCACCTCGTCCGAGCGCGGCTCCCTGGTCGTCACGGGCACGTCGTCGGCGGGGGCGGGAAGCGCTGCGGCAGCGGCCGCCGTCGCGAAATACCGCCGCTACGTCGAGGATCAGACCTCGGAGCTCGAGGTCCTGACGGCGTCGTTTGCCGAGGCTGTCCGCAGCGGCGACGTCGCTGCGGCGAAGCGGCGCTACGCGGCAGCTCGCGCCCCCTACGAGCGCATCGAGCCGGTCGCCGAGAGCTTTGGCGCGCTCGACCCGCGGATCGACGCGCGTGAAGGAGACGTACCTGCGAAGAGCTGGACCGGGTTCCATCCGCTCGAGAAGGCGCTCTGGCAGACCGGCAAGCTCGAGGGAACGGCGGCGCTTGCCAACCAGCTCGTCGAGGATGTCCGGCTCCTCCACCGGAGGTCGAAGACGATGCGCCTCCAGGCTGCCCAGATCGCAAACGGCGCCGTCGAGCTGCTCGGCGAGGTCTCCAAGTCGAAGATCACCGGCGAGGAGGAGCGCTACTCGCACATCGACCTGCTCGACATGGCGGCGAACGTCGCCGGGGCGAAGGCGGCGTACGTGGCGGTGCGGCCAATCGTCGAGCGCAGGAACCCGACGCTCGCAAAGACGATCGACGCCCGCTTCACCGCGATGGACCGCGAGCTGGACGGCTTTCGGGATGCCTCGGAGCCGTCGGGCTACGTCATCTACACGACGCTGACGGACGCTCAGATCCGTGGGCTCTCCCGCAAGGTCGACGCGCTCGCGGAGCCGCTCTCGCAGGTCGGGGCGATCGTGGTCTCCTCGAGCTGATGTCGCAGCGCCGTCTCTCGCGAAGGGCGCTGCTCGTCTCGGCGGGCGTCGGCGGCGCCGCGCTCGTTGCGGGCGGCGCGGCGGTCGCGGAGCGTGAACGTGAGCGTGAGCGTGACGACAGCAGACCGGACGCGGCAGGCTCCGTCCCCTTCTACGGCGACCACCAGGCCGGGATTGCGACACCGGCCCAGGATCGGCTCCACTTCGCCTCCTTCGACGTCGTCTCGACGAGCCGTTCCGAGCTGCGCGACCTGCTGCGCGCCTGGAGCGTGGCGGCCGCACGGATGACGCAGGGCGCGCCCGCAGGCTCCGTCAACGACGACCCCGCCGCACCCCCCGACGACACGGGCGAGGCGCTCGGGCTGCCGGCCTCGCAGCTGACCGTCACCTTCGGCTACGGTCCCACGCTCTTCCGGCTCGACGGCCAGGACCGCTTCGGGCTCGCGGCGCGCAAGCCGGCCGCTCTCGAACCGCTGCCCGCGTTCGCCGGCGACAGCCTCGACCCGGAGCGCTCGGGTGGTGACATCTGCGTCCAGGCATGCGCACACGATCCCCAGGTCGCCTTCCACGCCGTCCGCAACCTCGCCCGCATCGGCCGCGGTGTCGTCGTGATGCGCTGGTCGCAGCTCGGGTTCGGCCGTACCTCGTCGACCACGCGCAGCCAGGAGACGCCGCGCAACCTGATGGGCTTCAAGGACGGGACGAACAACATCAAGGCCGAGGACGCCGACGTGATGGCCGCCCACGTCTGGGTCGGCCGAGGAGACCCAGCCTGGCTTCGCGGCGGCAGCTACCTCGTTGCACGCCGGATCCGGATGCTGATCGAAACGTGGGACAGGGCGAGCCTCGAAGATCAGGAGCTCACGATCGGACGGGTCAAGGTCAACGGTGCCCCGCTCGGCGGGACGACCGAGTTCGAGCAGGTGAACCTCGAGGCGAAGGGTCCGGACGGCAGGACACTCGTTCCCCGCGACGCCCACATCAGCCTCGCAGCGCCATCGCGAAACGGCGGCACGCGGATCCTCCGGCGCGGCTACTCGTTCACCGACGGGATGGACGAGCGCCTCGGGCAGCTCGACGCAGGGCTCTTCTTCATCAGCTTCCAGAACGACCCGACGGCGTTCGTGAAGCTCCAGGAACGGCTCGGCCGTCTCGATGCGATGAACGAGTACATCTCGCACACGGGCAGCGCCGTCTTCGCCGTCCCACCGGGCGCGCGGAGCGGGGGCTACGTCGGCGAGGGCCTGTTCGCCTGAGCCGTATCCTCTGTCCATCACCTCTCCACGCCTCGATCTCTTCTTCCTTTCGGGCGACGACCTGCAGAGCCTCGCGCTGTCGGATACGGACGTACTCGCTGCCGTCGAGGCCGCGGTGCGCGCCCAGGGCGAGGACCGGGTCACGCTCGACCCGCGCGTGCACCATGTCCCCGACCCCGGCTTCCCCGGCCACTTCAACCTCCTGCGGGCCACCGTCTGGACGTTGGGGAACGACGGTGTAACAGGCGTCAAGGTGGTAGGCGACTACGTCGAGAACCACCTCCGCGGGCTCCCCTCGGAGCTGGCCCTGATCACGCTCTACGATCCGCGGACGGGAATCCCGTTCGCGATCGTCGACGGAACCGAGATCACGGAGCGGCGAACGGGCGCCCTCACCGCGCTCGGCGCACGCGAGCTCGCCCGGACGGGGTCCCGCATTCTCGCGCACATCGGTGCGCGCGGGACGGCCTTCTCGAACGTGACGATGCTGGACGCCGTGCTCGAGCTGGAGGAGATCCGCGTCACGAGCCGGCGGCCCGAGTCGCGGGAGGCGTTCGCGGCGGCGCTGCGCGCGACGACCGCGACGCCGATCCGCGTCGCGGAGACGATCGAGGACGCCGTCCGCGGCGCCGACGTCGTCGTCGAGGCAACCCGCCTCGAGCGGCCCGAGCCGATCCTTCGCACCGACTGGCTCGAGGCGTGCTCGCTGCTGATCCCCTACGGGACCATGAGCGTGCTCGAGCTCGACGTGCTCGACGGCTTCGACAAGATCGTCGTCGACGACTGGGGACAGTGCGGCCGCGACGACGCCTTCGGGGCCCTGCGACCCCATGTCCGGGCGGGCATCCTGACCGATCAGACGCTCCACGCGGAGCTCGGACAGATCGTCGCCGGGCGCCGTCCGGGCCGCGAGAACGACGACGAGCGGATCGTCTTCTGGCACCGCGGGCTCGCGACGACCGACGTCGCGGTTGCCTGGCGCGCGGTCGAGCTCGCACGCGCAGCGGGCATCGGCACGACGGTCGGGTACCGCTCGTGATCGAGCTCGGCGACCACGGCCTCAGCAGAGACGAGTACATACGGGTCGTTCGCAAGCAGGAACCGATCGGGATCGCCGACGGTCTCCCCGAGAAGCTGCAGGAGACGCGGGCTCGGATGCTCGCCCATGTCGGCACCGGCGTTCCCGCCTACGGCGTCACCACCGGCCTCGGTCACCTCGCGCGTGTCCGCGTGGACAGCGACGACCAGGCGGAGCTGCAGCGGTCGCTGCTGACCGCAAGGGCGGCTGGGGTCGACCCACCGCTCGACGCCGAGGTCGTTCGCGGTGCCATGGTGCTGCGGCTCGCCGGGTTCCTCCACGGCGCCGCCGGCGTGACGCCGGAACTCTGCGGCACGATCGCAGACCGCCTCAACGACGGATGGTCCCCGCTCGTCCCGGCCGGACCCTACGGCGCCGCAGGTGAGATCGGCCCGCTCGCCCATCTCTTCCAGACCCTGATCGGGGAAGGGCTGGTGCTCGTCGAGGGGACACCGGTCGCAGCGGCCGCTGCCCTTTCTGCCCGCGGCCTGCGGCCGTACGAGCCGCGCGCGAAGGAAGGGTTGGCGCTGATCAACGGCTCACCGTTCGCCACCGCCCTTGCGATCCGCCTGGCCGACCGATCGCGTGCGCTCGTCGACACCGCCACGGTCGCGGCGGCGCTCGCGGTCGCGCTCGCCCGGTCGGGGGCACGCGCGCTCTCTGTCAGGGTCGGGTCGCTTCAAGGGGACCCTTTCATCACCGCCGTGCAGGAGCGGCTGTCGGCGTTGCTCGCAGCGGAAGATCTCTGGGACGACCGCGCCCAGCCGCCCGTGTCGACGCGCGTCGTGCCACAGGTGCACGGGGCGGCGCTGCGGACGTTGGCGGCTCTCGACGCAGTCGTCGACGGCCGACTCCGAGGCACGACCGACTCCCCGCTCTTCCTCGACGGCGACGAGAGCTCACGTGGCCTCTACCCGTCCGGCGCCTTCCATGCGGTCGAGGTCGTCGTTGCGCTGGAGGCGCTTGCGAATGCCTGCTGCCACGTCCTCAACCTCGTCGAGAAGCGCCTCCATCGCCTGCTCGACGGTGACTTCTCTGGTCTGCCCGACCAGCTGACGACGCGGCCCGGCGTCCAGGCGGGTGTGGTCGTCCTCCACAAGACCGTCGTTGCCCTTGCCGCCGAGGGACGCACCCTGGCGACCCCCGCCTCCGTGCACGCGATCGACACCTCGAGCGGGCAGGAGGACGTGCAGTCGTTCACCTTCCTCGTCGCCAGCCGCGTCGACCGACTGCTAGACGTGCTCGAGACGGCGCTCGCCTGTGAGCTCGTTGCGTTGCGACAGGCCGCCTACGTCGCGTCCCACCACATCGCCGGTGCCGAGCTCGACACGTTTCTCACCCTGATCGCCGATACCGTCCAGCCGGTGGAGCGCGACCGGTCGTTGACGCCGGACATCGAGCGCGCCCGGTTGCTCGTTCGCGACGACGCCGTCCGCCTCGTCTAGGCTGGCTTCGATGGTCCGGCCCCACCCCGCTCCGTCCCGCAGAACGCGCGTGAAACGCCTCCCCGAGCTCGGAGCCTACGATCGCAGCGCGATCGACGACGTCCTCGATGCGGCCCTCGTGTGCCACCTCGGGCTCGTCCAGGACGGCCAGCCCTTCGTGATCCCCACCCTGCACGCGAGGCTCGGCGACCGGCTCTACGTCCACGGCTCCTCCGCGAGCCGCACGCTCCGCGCGCTCGGTGAGGGAACGGCCGCCTGCGTGACGGTGACGCTGCTCGACGGGATCGTGCTCGCACGCTCGGTCTTCGAGCACGCGGTGAACTATCGCTCGGTGGTCGTGCTCGGTACGGCGACGACGGTGACCGAGCGGGACGAGAAGCTCGCGGCGCTCGAGGCCTTCACCGAGAAGCTGCTTCCCGGCCGCTGGGAGGACGCACGTCCCCCGACACGCACAGAGCTGAAGGCGACCAGCGTCCTCTCGCTGCCCCTCGACGAGGCGTCGGCGAAGATCCGGGCAGGGGGGCCCGACGACGACGACACGCCCGACGCGGACCTCGACGTGTGGGCCGGTCACATCCCGCTCGTCGTTCGGGCGCTGCCTGCCGTTCCCTCACCCGTCCTGCGCGACGGGATCCCGATGCCGGAGTACGCGAAGAGCTACGGTCGGCCGGGGCTCACCGGCTGAGCCAGCCCCGCCGCCAGAACGTCCCCAGAATCACGGCCACGGCGAGGAGATCGAGCCCGACAGCGAGCACGGCGAAGCGGGCGCCGCCCGTGATGTGCGCCACCATCCAGGCGAAGTTCTGCCCGAAGAAGCCGGTCAGGAAGGTGAGCGGGAGGAATACGGTCGCGATCACGGCAAGCTGCTTCATGACCACGTTGAGCCGGTTCGAGACCGTGGAGAGGTAGACGTCCATCGCTCCGGTGAGCAGGTCGCGGTAGGTGTCGACCATGTCGCCGATCCGGATCAGGTGGTCGTAGACGTCGCGGAAGTAGCGTTGCTCGTCGGCCCCGATGCCGGGGAAGGTCACGACACCCGCCGCGACCGAGGCGAAGAGGTCGCGCTGGGGCGCGATCACCTTGCGCATCGCGACGAGCTCGCGCTTCATGGAGAACAGGGCCTGCAGCTGCTCCTCGTCGGCATTGCGGAAGATGCCCTCCTCGAGCGTGTCGATGCGATCGTCGAGCACCGAGAGGCGAGGGAAGAACCCGTCCACGAGCCCGTCCACGACCGCGTGGAGGAGCCGGGCCGGGTTCGTCACCCGTGCGTCACGCTTGACGTAGCGGCCGTGGAGCTCCTCGACCGACGGTGCGGAATCGCGGTGCAGGGTGACGAGGTAGCGGTCGGAGGTGAAGCAGTGCATCTCGACGAGGCCGTCGTCGTCGCCCTCGTCGGAGGCGCCGTAGACGACGAGGAAGACGTAGCCGTCGTAGTCGTCGACCTTGGGACGCTGGCCGAAGCGCCAGGAGTCCTCGAGCGAGAGCGGGTGGAAGCCGAACTCGTCGCGAAGGATCGCGAGGTCTGCCTCCTGTGGTTCGTGGACGTCGAGCCAGAAGAACTCACCGGCCGCGAGCAGCTCACGGACGCGCCCGCGTTCGGCCTGCAGCCCGTGGGCGCCACGGCAGTGGATCAGGTTGGCAGGACCGTCCGGGATCGCTCCCACGTAGATGGATGGTAGGGCGGGAACCGGAGGCCGCCCCGGGGCCCGACGCTACGCTGCTTGCGTGGACTTCGACACCGTCGTGATGAAGTTCGGCGGTTCGTCCGTCGCGGACCCGGACAAGATCCGGAACGTCGCCCGACGGCTCGTCGAGGCCAAGAAGCGGGGCCTGCGTGTCGTCGGCACGGTGTCCGCCATGGGCAAGACGACCGACGGGCTGATCGAGCTCGCCCACGAGGTCTCCCCCACGCCGAACGTCCGCGAGTTCGACATGCTGCTCTCGACCGGCGAGCGGATCTCGTGTGCGCTCGTCGCGATGGCGATCACCGACCTCGGCTACGAGGCGGTGTCGTTCACGGGCTCGCAGGCGGGGATCATCACCGACGCGGCCCACATGCGGGCGAAGATCAAGGAGATCAAGGGCGAGCGGGTACGCGAGTCGCTCGACGAGGGCAAGATCGTGCTCGTCGCCGGCTTCCAGGGCTTCTCGAGCGATACGCGGGACGTGACGACGCTCGGCCGCGGCGGCAGCGACGCCACCGCCGTCGCCCTCGCTGCGTCCCTCGGCGCCGCGTGCGAGATCTACTCCGACGTGGCCGGGGTGTACACGGCCGACCCGCGCATCGTGCCGGACGCCCGCAAGCTCGCAACCGTGTCCTACGAGGAGATGCTCGAGATGTCCGCGTCCGGCGCGAAGGTACTGATGCTGCGCGCGGTCGAGCTCGCCCGCAGCCACGGCGTCCGCATCCACGCTCGCTCGACCTTCTCCGACGAGGAGGGCACCTGGGTCCAGGAAGGAGATCCGATGGAAGAGCCAATCGTGTCCGCCGTAACGCACAGCACGAACGACGTTGTCTTCACCCTCTCCGGCATCCCCGACCGTCCCGGCGTCGCAGCGCAGATCTTCGACGTGGTCGCGGCGTCGCAGGCGAACGTCGACACGATCATGCAGAACGTCGTGCACGGCAATGCCGAGATCTCGCTGTCGGTGCCCTCGGAGGACGTCGTCGTCACGCGCAGCGCCCTCGAGGGAACGAAGTCCGACCTGGGCGACTTCACGATCGAAGAGAACCACGACCTCGGCAAGGTCTCGATCGTCGGCGCCGGCATGCGCTCGAATCCGGGCGTGGCGGCCAAGATGTTCCGTACGCTCGCCGACCGGGGGATCAACCTCGAGATGATCTCGACCTCACCGATCAAGATCTCCTGCATGATCGCGCTCGACGAGATCCCGGAGGCCGTTCGTACGCTGCACGCCGCGTTCGCGCTCGAGAACGAGCCGGTCGCCGAGTAGGACGGTCGCGCACGCCGCCGAATGAGGGCGGCGATGAGTTTCTCCCACACGACCACCCAGGCGATCGTCACCGGTGCGGCCGGCGTGATCGCCGTGATCGTCGTTCGCTTCCTGCTCGGCTTCGTCTACGACCGCTACGAGCGCCGCCTGCAACGCTCCGACCCGCTTGCGGTCGCGCGCAGGCGGACGACGTTCAACTTCGCCCGCCGGGTGATCGTGGCGCTCGTCGGTGTGATCGCGGTCTGGAGCGTGCTCTCGCTCTACGACGCGACCGAGCAACTGGCGAAGGCGCTGCTGGCCTCGAGCGCCGTGCTCGCGCTCTTCGCCGGGCTCGCGTTCTCGACCCCGCTCTCCAACCTCGGCTCGGGACTGCTCGTCGCCTTCACCCAGCCGCTGCGCCTCGGCGACCGGATCACCGTCGCCGGCGAGACCGGCTTCGTCGAGGAGATGGCGCTCATCTACACGACCCTCGTCACCGACGACGCACGACGGGTCTTCGTCCCGAACACCCAGCTGACGACGAGCACGATCGTCAACCGGACGATCAAGGATCCCCGCCGGCTCGTCTCGGCCCGCTTTCCCATCCCGCTCACGACGCCGGTCGCCGACGCGCGCGCCGCGCTGCTCGATGCGATCGCGGGGATGCCGGGGACGCACGAGGAGACTGCACGGATCGTCGTGGGTGAGATTGCGACCGGAACGGTGTGGCTCGAGGCGTATGCCTACGGTCCGCTCGACGCCGACGTCGTCTCGTTGGCGAGCGAGCTGCGTGAACGGGGGCTCTCAGCGCTCGCCACAAAGGGCTTCCTCGGCGACTAGACGGCGACGGGCCGCAGCCCGCCGCCGCCGCAAGCCGTCCTACATGCAGTCGCGGAGCGCCTGCGCCTCCGGCAGACCCTCGAGCTTCTTCAGCGTGTTGTTCTCGATCTGGCGGATCCGCTCGCGCGTGACACCGAAGGCCTGACCGACCTCCTCGAGCGTGCACGGCTGCCCGCCGCAGAGCCCAAACCGGAGCTCGATCACCCTCCGTTCCCGCTCGGGCAGCGACGCCAGTGCAAGGTCGATGTCCTCGCGCCGCAGCGACACCGAGGCGGTGTCGAACGGGGACTCGGCGGAGTCGTCCGGGACGAAGTCCGCAAGAGCCGAGTCCTCTTCCTCCCCGATCGGCTTCTCGAGCGACACCGGCAGCTGGGCCATGCGTTGGATCTCCCGTACCTCTTCGACCGGGATCTCGAGCTCCTCGGCGATCTCCTCCGGCCTGGGCTCACGGCCGAGCCGCTGGATCAGCTGACGTTCGATGTGCACCACCTTGTTCAGCTTCTCGACCATGTGCACCGGGATCCGGATCGTCCGCGCCTTGTCGGCGATCGCCCGGGTCACCGCCTGGCGGATCCACCACGTTGCGTAGGTCGAGAACTTGTAGCCCTTGCGGTGGTCGAACTTCTCGACGGCCCGGATCAGGCCCAGCGAGCCCTCCTGGATCAGGTCGAGGAAGGAGAGCCCGCGCCCGAGATATCCCTTGGCGATCGAGACGACGAGCCTCAGGTTCGCCTCGATCATGTGCTGCTTGGCGCTCATGTCGCCGCGCTCGATCCGCTTGGCGAGTGCCACCTCCTGCGCCGCGGTCAGGAGCGGCACCCTGCCCATCTCACGCAGGTAGAGCCGCAGCGAGTCGAGCGACGGCTCGACCGTGAGGTCGAGCTTGGGTGCGACCTTCTCTTCCTCCACCGGCGGAGGCTCGTGGGGCAGCCGTTTGTGCTGCTCGCCCTCCACGATCTCGATCGCGTGGTCGGAGACGTAGGTGGTGAACTCCTCCAGCTGCTCCTTCGTCAACTCGACGTCCTCGAGCGCGTTGACGATCTCGTCGTAGGTGAGGAATCCTCGTTCCTGTCCCTGCTCGACGAGCCTGTGCAGTTCCTCGATGTCTGGCAGAGCGATCTCGACGGAGAGCATGAACCCCTTCTTCCCGTGGATTGAAGACGAGCCCTACTTCACGTGCAGATGCGGTGCCGATCCCCCGACCGGCGGCGTTTCCCCCCATGCAGGGCGCGAATCCTATACACGCGCTCGGCCCTCTGGGACATGCTCGTGCGAGCGTGTCCTCACGACTCCCACCGGCTCGCCACGGCTGTTCTCGACGGTGACGACAGCGGGATCGAGTGGAGCGAGCCCGAGCAGCTCGAGAAACAGGGAGAGTGCAGGAAGAATGGCTCGAAAGCTGCCGTCCTCGACCTTGAGGGCGAGGGCGAGGCCCGCGTCGTCGCAGGCGCAGAAGAGACCTTCCGCGCCACCCTTTCCAACCCAGCCTGGACGCGTCCTGATCAGCTGCGTGTCGGCGGCGATGGGGCCACCGAGCAGCTCCGGGTGCGCCTGCATCGCGGCGACGATCCGGTGACCGCCCTCGAGCGACGGGAGCGTCCCGAACGCCCGCGCGCAGCGATGCAGCGGCAGCGCGAAGGTCGGGACGCCACAGCCGTCGACGCCCGTCGCCAGCTGGGCCGCCTCGACGCCCGCCGCCGCCGCGATCTCGGCGCGGATCTCGCGCTGCAGCGGATGGTCCGGCAGCCGGTAGCCGTGTGTCTCGAAGCCGCGGGCGCGGCAGACCGCGAGGAAGCCCGCATGCTTGCCCGAGCAGTTGTGCTCGACCGGCGTCGGGTCCGGGCCCGTCTCGAGATCGTCCTCCACGGCGGGAGCGGCGGCCAGCAGGGCGCGGACGGCTGCCAGCTGCTCCGGCCCGGCGTGATGCGAGGCGCAGGCGATCGCGATCTGGGCGTCGTCGAGATCGGGCCGCGCCCGCACGAGCGGGAGAGCCTGGAGCGGCTTCGCGGAGGAGCGGAAGTAGGTGACCCGCTCCGGGTCACCTGCCTGTTCGACGATCCGGCCGTCGCGTAGCGCGACGGCGTGGACACGATGCACCGCTTCGACGACGTCCCCGCGCGTGACCTCGACGAGAATCGCCTCCGACGGCATTCCGCAACACTATGCCGATGCCGGAGCTCCCGGAAGTCGAAGCATGGGTGCGCGAACTCGACCCGCAGGTCGTCCGCTCGCCGATCGCGAAGGCTGGACCGGCTCACATCGCCACGCTGAAGACGTTCGAGCCGCCGCTCGCTTCGCTCGAGGGGCGCACGTTCGGCGGGGCCCGCCGGATCGGCAAGAACCTCGTCTTCCCGACGGTGGACGACGAGCTCGCGCTCCGCGTCCATCTGATGAGCGCGGGGAGACTCCGCTATCACGCCCCCGGAAGCAAGACGCCCAAGACGCCGATGTTCCGGCTCGTGTTCGAGGACGGCGGTGAGCTGGTCCTCACGGAGGCGGGCAAGAAGAAGCGCGCCGGTGTCTGGCTCTTCACGCCGCAGGCGCTCGCCGCCGAGCTCGCCTACCTCGGCCCCGACGCGCTCGCGATCGACGCAGGCACGCTCGGCGAGATCCTGCGGCGCGACCGGCGACAGCTCCACCCGCTCCTGCGTGACCAGAGGGCGCTCGCCGGGATCGGACGCGCGCACGCGAACGAGATCCTCTGGCTCGCGGGGCTCTCACCGTTCAAGCTCTCCACCGATCTCGACGAGGTCGAGATTGGACGGCTCGCGGCGGCGATCCACGACGACCTCGGTCGTGCCCTCGAGCTGCGCCTCCAGGGCAAGGGCGACACCGACGTCTACCGCATCCACGGCCGCTTCGGAGAGCCATGCCCGCTCGGCCACGACACCCTGCGGCGGGTCGCGTTCGAGGAGCACACGATCACCTACTGCCCGACCTGCCAGACAGGCGGGAAGGAGCTGAAGGACCGTCGCCTCTCGCGGCTGCTGCGCTGACCGTTCAGACGCGCGACGCGGACGACGCCGCCGCTGCGTGGGAGGAAGGGGGCGCAGAGGAGTGCGCCGAGGGGATCGTGAGAGGACCGCGGTGCGGCTTGTCACGGTAGAGCGAAAACGCCCACGCGACGAGCACTCCCGCGACGACGAGCAGGACGGATGCCGCGACGAGAACGAGGCGGGTGCGGCCATGTGGCGCGCCGGAGCGATCAGGCGGCATGCGCTCTCACGCGCTCCTGCCCTGGTTCACTCTGGCGGGCGACGCCACGGACGACGGCTGCTTCCTCCGCCAGCGAGCGGTCGGGAGCGAGAAGACCGAGATGCACGAGGAGTCCCGGCAGGCGGGCGAGCGGGTGCATCTCCTTGCTGTGCGGCCATGTCCCCACATCCCGCCACACCGGAGCATGCGGGTTGTCACGTCGGATCGCCCGCCAGAGGGCGCCGGACTCCTCGTTCTGGTCGCGGACGATCCTGTCACGGGTGCTCCACCACAGGTGCAGCGGCACACCGGAGAACGCGATCCGCCGCGCATACGTGATCGGGCTGCGGACTGCGTACGCCTCGGGGACCTGGGCGGGTGTACCACCGATCTCGCTCCGGGCGAGGCGCTGCAATCGCCTTCCACCCGGCAGAGCAGCGAAGTCCCGGTACCGCATCGCCATGTCCGTCGCCGAGTCGAGCGCGGCGGCCCCGGCGAGGAGGTGCGGGTGACGGGCGACGAGCAGCAGGACCTCCTGCCCTCCCATGCTGCTGCCGATCGCGAAGATCCGCTTCCGGTCGATCCGAAGCCCGGGTACCGCGTGCTCGGCGATCGACGGCATGCGGGCGAGGTCGTCGATCTGCCCCGGCCAGCCCCACGAATAGCTGGCAAACCTCCGTCCCTGGCCCTCGGGGTCGACGAGCGCGAACGGACCGAAGGCCGGCAGCGCGCCCCAGTAGTTGAGGTTGCGTCGCATGGAGATGCCCCGGCCGTGGATCGCGATCACGAGCGGCAGCGGCGGGTCGTCGCGACGTGTGTACCAGCGTGGCAGCACGACGTAGCCGCTCCGCACCCGGTCGCCGTTCGCCCGGTAACGGAAGCGTTCGATGCGAACGAGCTCGGGATGCGCCCGGATCAGATCGCGGTAGTCGACACCGAACGTCGACGGACGTGAGGGAACGACAGGATCCGGCGTGGTGGGCGACACGTCGCCTGGCAGACGGGCATTGCCGGAGGGGGCCTGCAACACCGTCGCCACGGCCAGCACCGCCGCTGCGCGTGCCGCCGCCACGCCGAACCTCATCACTTCAGGACGATAGGGCCCGTCGTCTGACGAGCGCCTGAACGCGTGCCCGCCACCCGGTCAGGCCAGTGGCAGCTCCACACGGAAGCGGCCGCCACCTGCTCCGCTGAGCGCCGCCACCTCGCCCCCCGCACTCCGCGCGAGCCTGCGGGCGAGGGCAAGGCCGAGGCCGACGCCGCGGCGGTCGGCGACCGCTGCCGATCCCCTCGCGCCAGGTTCGAAGACCGCTTCGGCCTCGCTCTCGTCCAGCCCGACTCCATCGTCTGCGATCTCGACGAGGGCTGCCCCCGAGACGACCGAGAGCTCGACGCTGACGGTCGAGTGCCCGTAACGAAGCGCGTTCTCGAGCAGCGGGTGGACGATTCGTTCGAGCAGCGCCGAGTCGACACCGACGGGAACCGCCTCGGGCGGCAGGGTCAAGACGATCGTGATCCCGAGCTCCGTCGCCTCCTCCCGGACCGCCTCGACGCCGCCGCGAACGCCTGTCCTGGCGTCGCTCCTGACCGGCTCCGTCCTTGCGTCCTGTCGCGCCGCCGCTAGGAGCGCCTCGACGGCGCGCGTCATGTGCTCGGCGTTCCGGTGCACCGCGTCGAGGCTCTCGCGATACTCGTCGGGCGTCCTGTCGCGCCGTAGCGCGAGCTCGCTCTCACCGGCGATGCGGGCGAGGGGCGTTCGCAATTCGTGCGAGAGCTCCGCCGTCAGCCGCTGCTCGTGACGCAGGCTCGTTGCGAGGCGTTCGAGCAGCTGATCGAGCGTCGCTGCCAGACGCGTGAGCTCATCGTACGGCTCGCCGCGATCGAACCTGCGGTCGAGATCGTGCTCACTCCAGGCGGCGGCGTCTGCGGTCATCTGTGACACCGGCAAGAGCGCCTTGCCGAGGATCCAGTGCGAGAGGACGGCGACGGAGACGAGGATCAGCGCCGCCAGGCCGATCGAGCCGACGAGGGCCGTCGTCGCCGTCTGGTTGTAAGCGTCGAGCGGCACCCCGGCGACGACCGTGCCGACGCGAGAACCGTCGCTCACGACCGGTACGGCGTAGAGGCGAAGCGACTCGTTGACACGGACTGTCTGCTCGGGTCCGTCGGCGAGCGAGCGGGCGATCGCATCAATCGCAGCCGGCACACGCGGCTTCTCGATTGCCGTCGCGGCGGCATACACCCAGACCGGGCTCCCGACGCTGCCGTGCCGCTCCAGGCCCTCGCGGTGGACGAGATGTCCGTCGACGACGGCGAGGGAGGCCAGCTCCGCCTTTGCCTGCCCGCGCGCGAGCGAGGTGGCGCTGTCGGAGAGCCGCTGATCGAGGACGACGTTGAACGCAAAGACGCCCACGATGAGCGCGACCGCGACAGCCCCGACCGCCGCCAGGAGCAGGCGCGTCCGGACTCCGACGCGCGGCGGCAATCTCACCGCAACGCGTACCCGACGCCGTGCACGGTCTCGATCCCGGGTGTCTCCGGCAGCGATTCGAGCTTCCGCCGCAAACGGGCAATGTAGACGTCGAGCGTGTTCTCGTGGACGATGGCGCCGTGCGCCCAGCCCGCTTCGACGAGCTGCCGGCGGCGTACGACGTCGCCGGGCGAAGCGGCGAGGCGGGCGAGGAGACGGAACTCGGTCGGCGTCAGGTCGACGCGGGTGCCGCCCGAGCTCGCAGCGTGCGAACCTGGCTCGAGCCTGAGGCTGCCGATCGTCATGGCTCGGTCGTGACTGTTCCGCTTCAGGACCGCGTGCAGCCGAGCCACGAGCTCGGCGAACGCGAACGGTTTCGTCAGATAGTCGTCACCGCCCGCCGCGAAGCCCGAGAGCCGGTCGGGCAGGGTGTCCCGTGCTGTCAGGAAGATGATCGGCATCGTCTCGCCGTGCGCGCGGAGCGCCTGCACGACATCGCGGCCGTCCGCGTCCGGCAGCCCGACATCGACGACGAGCGCGTCGGGGGTACGCTCGCGGACGAGGGCAAGTGCCGCCGTTGCCGTCTCGGCGGCCGCGACGCTGAAGCCTTCCTCGCGCAGACCGCGCGCGAGCAGCGAGCGGAGCTCGAGGTCGTCTTCCAGAACGACGACGTGAGGGTCGATCATCTGGCTCAGTATCGTGCCGGACCCCGGTCGGTGCGACGGTGGCGAGCCGTCACGGTGCTAGGTTGCGGCCATGAGCGAGCGGCCCCGCCTCGTCGACGACATGCAGGCGTCTGCGCCACCCGTCGAGCTCGCGCTCTCGCGGGCGGGCGTGACACGCGTCCAGAAGGCGATCCGGATCCGGCGCGGCGACGCCGAGACGGTGATGGCGGCGGAGATCGAGTGCACTGTCGACCTCGCTCGCGGCCAGAAGGGCGTCCACATGTCGCGCTTCCCCGAGGTGTTCGACGAGGCGATCGAGGAGACCGTGTTCGGCGAGGCGAGCGTCGTCGAGGAGATCGCCGAGACGATTGCGAGGACGATCGTCGAACGCCAGCGCGCCGTCCGTGCGGAGGTGCACGTGACCGCCCGCTGGCCGATGCGCCGCACGACCCCCGTGACGCAGCTCCCGACGCAGGAGATGGTTTCGCTGATCGGGATCGCGGCCGCGACCGCCGAGGGCGCCCGTCGCGTGGTCGGGGTCGAGGCGACGGGGATCAACGCGTGCCCCTGCGCACAGGGGCTCGTCGCCGGGCGGGCCGCCGAGCGCCTCGCCGATGCCGGCTTCGAGCCCGGTGACGTCGACCGGATTCTCGAGCTCGTACCGATCGCGACGCACAACCAGCGTGGGCGCGGCACGCTCCTCGTCGGCACCGAGTACGACGTCGATGCCGAGACGCTCGTCGACGTCGTGGAGCGCTCGATGAGCGCCCCCGTCTTCGAGCTGCTGAAGCGACCCGACGAGCTCTTCGTCGTCGAGCACGCACATCTCCAACCCCGCTTTGTGGAGGACTCTGTCCGCGTGGCCCTGAAGACGCTGCTGGACGAGATCCCGGCGCTCGGCAGCGACGACTTCCTCTTCTCTCGCCAGGTCAACCTGGAGACGATCCACGACCATGACGTGCTCGCCGAGCGGTGGGGAACCGTTTCGGAGTTGCGGTCCGAGCTCGCAAGCGGCGCAGCGGCGACTCAGACGTCGCTCGCCGACTGGCTCACGCGGTAGACGAGCCGGGCCGCCGGATCCGCGGCTCCGTGCCGTGCAGCAGCCTCTCGATGTTGTGGCGATGGAGGCCGAGCACGCCGACACACGCGCCCACGGAGAGAAGCACCGTCTGCCACGGCTCGCCGAGGAGCAGGCACAGGAGCGGGAGCGCGACCGCCGTCACCATGGAGGCGAGCGAGACGTAGCGGAAGACGAGCAGCACGACGAGGAAGACGAGCACGCACGCGAATGCCGCCAGGGGAGCGATCGCGAACGCGACACCGCCGCCGGTGGCAACCATCTTGCCGCCGCGGCTGAACCCGAGATAGATGGGACGCGCGTGCCCCACCATGGCGGCGGCGCCGGCGAGAACGCCGACCCACTCGCCGCCGAGCTTGACGCCGACGAGCGCCGGCACGAAGCCCTTGGCGACGTCGACGAGCGCAACCGGGATCCCGAGCGAACGGCCGTAGGTCCGCCAGACGTTCGTGGCGCCGATGTTGCCGCTGCCCTGCTTGCGGATGTCCTGGCCGCGGAAGAGGCGCACGAGGACGACGCCAGAGGGAATCGATCCAACCAGGTAGCCCCCGAGGACGATGAGGGCGTTCTCGAGCACCTACCGTTAGCCGACCGGGATGCCGTACGAGGCGATCCAGCCGTTCACGACATCCCAGTCGAGGTTCGCGAGGAACGCGTCGATGTAGGCCGCACGATCGGTCTGGAAGTCGAGGAAGTAGGCGTGCTCGTAGACGTCGAGCGCGACGAGCGGCGTCGCGTTCCAGATCGGGTAGGTGTTCTGGGCGTCGCCGATCACGTTCGAGAGGCGCTGCTCGTCCCAGTCGTATGCCGTCCAGGCCCAGCCACGCCCGGCCATGCCCGTGGCGCGGAGATCTTCGCGCCATGCCTGCACCGAGTCGAAGTCACGGACGATCAGCTCGCGGATCGGGCCCGACGGGTCGCCGCCCCCGCCACCGAGATGCCCGAAGTAGACCTCGTGGTTCTTGATCCCGCCGACCGCAAAGGACAACTCGACCTTGAGCGCTCGGACGTCCGAACAGACCTGGTTCGCAGACGCGAGGTCGACCGCTGCGAGCTTGGCGACGATCTCATTCCGTTTCGCCACATAGCCCTGGTAGAGCCGATGGTGCGCCTCGATCGACGCTCGCGAGATGCCGTCGAGCTCGAGCAGCGCCGGGCGCAGTGGACGAGGCGCGATATCGACTGGCGTGGACATGGGACCGACCTCCGGCTCGACGGAACGGCCCGCAGCATATCCTTGCAGGGCAAGCAACCGAAGGAGTAGGCATGGCATACCAACTGCCGGATCTGCCGTATGCGTTCGACGCGCTCGAGCCGCACATCGACGCGCAGACGATGGAGATCCACCACGACAAGCATCACGCGGCATACGTGACGAACCTGAACGCCGCGCTCGACGGTACCGAGTGGATGGATCGGCCGATCGAGGCGGTGCTCGCCAACCTCGAGATCCTCCCGGAGGACAAACGGGGGGCCGTCCGCAACAACGGTGGCGGCCATGCGAACCATTCCCTGTTCTGGGAGACGCTCTCGGGCAGCGGCGGCGGTGAGCCGACAGGGGCGCTCGGCGATGCGGTCAGCTCCACCTTCGGCAGCTTCGACGTCTTGAAGCAGCAGATGGTCGACGCGGGTGCGAAACGCTTCGGCTCCGGTTGGTCGTGGCTCGTCTGGGACGGCACCGGGCTCGCGGTGATGTCGACCCCGAACCAGGACTCCCCGATCATGGAGGGCAAGACGCCGCTCTTCGGGATCGACGTCTGGGAGCACGCCTACTACCTCAAGTACCAGAACCGGCGGCCCGACTATCTGGGTGCGATCTGGAACGTCGTCGCCTGGGACGCCGTCGCCGCCCGCTTCGCGGCGGCCCGGTAGCCCTTCCGCACGTGTCGCGGGGACGCCGCACCGATCACTCGGCGTCCCCGCGATTCGAGCGGCACCGCTTGCTCGCGGCGACGCGAACGGCGACGATCGGGCGGTGAGCAGGACAGACGCGACCGACGCAGCCCTGATCGAACGCGTCGCGACCCTGGACTACCGCGCCTTCGAGGAGCTCTATGCGCGCTTCGCGCGACCGGTACTGGCGCTCGCCCTGAGGCGGCTCCGCGACCGCGGCCGTGCCGAGCAGGTGGTGCCCGAGGTGTTCACGGCAGTCTGGCGTTCGGCGGCACGCTACGACAGCCGCCGCGGGCCCGGCGCGGCCTGGCTCTACTCCATCGCCTGCGATGTGGTTCCCGCCGGCCGACTCTCGCCGGAGGAGGCCGAGGCAGCCTGGAATGCGTTCTGTGTACACCGCTTCCTCGAGACGCTGCCAGAGGCCGAACGCCGGGCGATCGACCTCGCCTACTTCTCCGGGCTCTCGCCGTCCGAGGCTGCCGGCTTCCTCGACATGCCGCTCGAAGCAGTCAAGATCCACGTCCGCGATGGTCTCGGCCACCTCGCCGACGCACTGGCAGGCGAGCGGTGAGCGCGCTGCCGCCCAGCTTCGACGACCTCGTCGACCGCGACGACGCAACGCGCGATCGCCTACGGGAGACGCACGAGTTGCTCGTCGCCGCGGGTCCCCCGCCCGAACTGCCGCCGTCGCTCCAGGAGGCGCCGCCAGAACCGCAGGCGAAGGCGATCCGGGTTCCGCGCCGACGCTACACCGCGTTGGCCGCCCTGGCCGTCGCGGCAATCGTCCTCTTCGGGGTCGGCTACGCGCTCGGCGGTGGGGACAGATCGCAGGAACCGGTGCGCACCGTCAGGCTGGCCGGGCCGGCGGGTGCGAGCGGCATCCTCGCGGTGCAGCCCGTCGAGGCAGCCGGCAACTGGCCGCTGCTCCTCAACGTAGGTGGCCTGCCTCCGCTCGCTCCCGGCCAGTCCTACACCCTCTGGCTGGCGCGCGGGGACCGGCTCACGCATGCGTGCGGCACGTTCGTCGTCGATGCCGGCGGTGCGGCGGCGGGGGTCTCGTTGAACGCCCCCTACGAACTCGACGCCTACAGCGGCTGGATCGTCGTGCGGACCGGAACCAACACGCCTCACGTCCTGCGCTCGGGGAAGGTCTGACCGCCGTCGTAGGGGGTATCGTCGGACGACGGTGGCAGGCATCGTTCGCACCCAGTACGAGGACTTCGCCCGACACGTGCTCGAGCACGGCGAGCCGAAGTCGGACCGGACCGGAACCGGGACGCTGAGCGTCTTCGGCCACCAGATGCGGTTCGACCTGAGCGACGGCTTCCCGCTCGTGACGACCAAGAAGGTGCACTTCCCCTCGATCGCCTACGAGCTGCTCTGGTTCCTGCGCGGCGACTCGAACGTCCACTGGCTGCAGGAGCACGGAGTCACGATCTGGGACGAGTGGGCAGGGCCCGACGGCGATCTTGGCCCCGTTTACGGCGTGCAGTGGCGTAGCTGGCCGATGCCAGACGGCGGCACGGTCGACCAGATCGCCGAGGTCGCCCGACTGCTGCGGGATGAGCCCGATTCGCGACGGATCGTCGTCAGCGCCTGGAACGTCGCCGAGTTGCCGCTGATGGCCCTCGCCCCCTGCCACGCCTTCTTCCAGTTCCACGTCGGCGCAGCGCGGAGCAGCGGCACTCGCGGCCGGCTCAGCTGCCAGCTCTACCAGCGCAGCGCAGACGTCTTCCTCGGGGTTCCGTTCAACATCGCGAGCTACGCCCTCCTCACCCACATGCTGGCGCAGCAGTGCAACCTCGACGTCGGCGACTTCATCTGGACGGGCGGCGACTGCCACATCTACGACAACCATCGCGACCAGATCGAGACGCAGCTCGCCCGCGATCCGTTCCCGTTCCCGACCTTGACGCTGCAACGGCGGCCTCCCTCGATCTTCGACTACGCGTTCGAGGACTTCGAGCTCGTTGGCTACGAGCACCATCCGGCGATCCGCGCGCCGGTCGCGGTGTGATCGCCCTCGTCGCTGCCGTTGCCCACGGTCGCGTGATCGGCCGCGGCGGGACGATCCCGTGGCGGCTCCCGGAGGACATGGCCCGGTTCAGGACGGCGACGATGGGCGCGCCGGTGATCATGGGGCGTCGCACCTGGGACTCACTCCCCGATCGGTTCCGGCCGCTGCCGGGCCGGCGGAACGTGGTCGTGACGCGGAATCCCGACTGGAGGGCCGACGGCGCCGAGCGGGCCGGCTCGCTCACTGCTGCCCTCGCTCTCGTCGCCGGGGCCGACCGCGTCTCCGTGATCGGAGGCGGCGAGCTCTACGATGAGGCCCTACCGCTCGCCGACGAGCTGCTCCTGACCGAGGTCGACGTCGACGCGCCGGGCGACACATTCTTTCCCCGCTTCGATCACGACGCCTTCGCCGAGACCCAGCGCGAGGAGCACGTCTCGGCGGACGGCATCCCGTACGCGTTCGTCACCTACCGGCGCCGATGAGCGTGGTCCGGGTCGGAACCTCCGGCTTCGGCTATCCGTCCTGGCAGCCGGGCTTCTACCCGGCCGGCACCGACCGCTCTGCCTTTCTCGCGTACTACGCCGAGCACCTGCCGACGGTGGAGCTGAACACGACGAAGTACCGACTCCCATCCGAGGCCCAGTTCCGTGCCTGGTCCGAGCAGGTGCCCGACGGCTTCCGCTTTGCGGTGAAGGCGCCGGACCGGGTAGAGCAGCGGCTCGAGACGTTCGAGGAGCGCGTCCGCTGTCTCGGAAGCCGGCTCGGCTGCGTCCGGGTCGTCGTCGAGCGTCCGCGCGACGACGGCTTGCTCGAGCTCCTGCTCGGGTCGGCGGATCCGGCGATCCGGTATGCGCTCGACCTGCGCGACCCGTCCTGGGACGGCGTCGAGGAGCGCCTCGCCGAGTCGGGCGCGGCCCGGGTGGACGACCGCTCGGGCCTCGCCGGTTGGGCCTACCTCCGCTACCGCGAGCTGCGCTACGCGCCGGCCGAGCTGGAGCGAATCGCCGCCGAGCTGCAACGGCTCCTGGACTCGAACGTCGAGACGTACGCGTTCTTCCGCCACGGCGACGAACCCGATGCGCCGGCCGCGGCAATGGCCGTCGCCGCCACGGTGGTCGAGTAGAGTCGAGGCGTGGAAGCCCGCCTCGACGCGATCGGGATCACGACCTCGGACATGAGGGCGTCGTGTCGTTTCTACGCACTGCTCGGCGTGCCCGTCAGCGAGCCTCCCGAGGGCGAGGACCACTTCGAGGCGACCCTGCCGTCGGGGATCAGACTCATGTGGGACGGCGTCGAGTTGATGAAGCAGCTGACCCCGAACTGGCAGGAGCCCGTCGGTCAGCGACTCGGTCTCGCCTTCCATTGCGGCACGGCGTGTGGCGTCGACGAGGCGTATGCCGCGGTCGTCGCCGCCGGCTTCGGCTCAGACGCGCCACCGTGGGACGCGTTCTGGGGACAGCGTTACGCACAGGTCGTCGATCCCGACGGCAACGTGGTGGCCCTGTTCGCGCCGCTCGACGGCTGACCGACGGGGGTCTCAGACGGTGCCCGAGGCCGTCCAGGCGACGGCGTCGACCGTGAACGGGCCCTCGCCGAGAGCCTCCCGGGCAGCCTGCCGCAGGCGCTCGCGCTTCCCGTCCTCGAGTCCCGCGATGTAGGCGCCGGCGGGGCCGATCCCGAACGTGTACGGCTCCCACCAGTCGTCGAAGCTCGGATGTTCGAACGATACGGCGAGCTCCGCCTCGCTCACCTCACGGAGGCCGACCGCGGCGAAGAGCCGCGTCAGGTCGCCCTGCTGCGTGCCGAGCGACCGCGACTCCCCCTCGGCGCCAGGGTCGATCTGACGCACGGCGTCCCAGAGGGGGCTCAACGGGCCCCGGCCGCCGCCGTGATCCCAGACGCACGCCGCGACGACGCCTCCCTGCCTCGTGATCCGGCGCATCTCACCCACGCCCTGGGCGGGGTCGGACATGAACTGGACGACGAGCTGCGCGAGCGCGACGTCGAAGGCAGCGTCCTCGAACGGAAGCTCCTCGGCCCCCGTCAGCTGAACGTCGAGGCCCGGAAACCGCGACCGCGCCGCCTGCACGAACGGCGGCGAGGGGTCGACGGCGGCCACCTTGTGGAGCCCGAGTCGCGCCACGAGCTCGCGCGTCAGCGCACCGGTGCCACAGCCGACCTCGAGGACGCGCTGACCCACCGCGACGTGGGCGAGATCGCAGAGCGCCGGGGCGAGCTGCGTCGAGTAGCGGCCCATGAAGCGGTCGTACGCGTCGGCCGGAACCGCGAACGTCATCGCAGCGGCTCAGACGGTCCGGATCGAGACGACCGTCGCCCGCCAGGCGCCCTTCGGGGCGGGCACGTCGACGCCGTCTCCGACCGCGGCCCCCATCAGCGCGCTGCCGAGCGGCGAGGTCGGCGAGACGCCGCCGACGCTCGAAATCTCGATCTCCATCCGCTCCCCCTCGTCGTCCTCGATCTCGACGATCGAGCCGACACCGACGACCTCGTTCGAGGTGTGCTCGACCGTCTCGGCGTGCTGGAGCCTGTGGCGGAGCTTGCGGATCCGTGCCTCGAGCAGACCCTGCTCGTTCTTGGCTGCGTGGTACTCGAAGTTCTCGGAGAGGTCGCCGAAGGCGCGGGCGGTCGCGATCGCCTCGACGGCCTGCTGTCGCTGCGGGCCCTCCATCTCGGCAAGTTCGGCCTCGAGCTGCGCGCGCTGGGCAGGCGTGAGCTGGTCGGTCATGCAGAGAGCTTAGAACAGACCGACCGTCTCGCCGTTCTCGTCGATGTCGATCGTGAAGGCGGCCGGCTCGGCGCCGAGGCCGGGCATCTGCAGCATGTCGCCGCAGAGCGCCACGAGCAGGCCGGCTCCCGAGTAGACGCGGATGTCGCGGATCGGGACGGTGAACCCCGTCGGCCGGTTGCGCAGCGCGGGGTCGTGCGAGAGCGAGAGGTGCGTCTTGGCCATGCAGACCGGCAGATGCGCAAGTCCCTGCTTCTCGATCCGGGCGATCGAGTCGCGCGCAGCTGCGAGCAGCTCGACCCCGTCGGCCCCGTAGACCGTCGTCGCGATCTTCTCGATCTTCGTCGCGATCGGCTCGTCGTCGGCGTAGAGCATGCGGAAGTCCGACTCGGCCTCGGCCGCAGCAGCGACGACCTCGGCGAGCTCGACGACGCCCGCCCCGCCGGAGCCGAAGCCGTCGTGGATCGCGGCGCCGAAGGCGCCCGCCTCGATCGACCGCTGCTTGATCAGGTCGAGCAGCTCCGGTTCGTCGTCCGGCCGCGTGTTGATCGCGACGACCGGCTGGATCCCGAAGGCACGCACGTTCTCGATGTGCTTGCCGAGGTTCGCCATGCCCTCCTCGACCTCCGCAGCCATCTGCGCCAGCGGGGCCTTCTCGCGCCAGTCGCCGCCGCCGTGGTGGCGCAGCGCCCGCACGGTGGCCACGATCACGACCACGTGAGGGCGGAGGTGGCCGACGCGGCAGACGATGTCCATGAACTTCTCCATCCCGAGGTCGGCCGCGAAACCCGACTCGGTGATCAGGAACTCGCCCAGCTTGAGGGCGATGCGGTCGGCGAGGATCGAGTTGTTCCCGTGTGCGATGTTGGCGAAGGGACCGGCGTGCATGAAGCAGAGCTGACCTTCGAGCGTCTGCACGATGTTCGGCTTGATCGCGTCCCTGAGGAGCACGGTCATCGCTCCGGCGGCCTTCACGTCCTCCGCCGTGACGGGGTCGCCGGCCGGCGTGTAGCCGACCGTGATCGCGCCGAGACGGCGCCGGAGGTCGGGTAGGTCGGTGGCGAGCGCGAGAATCGCCATCACCTCGGAGGCGGCGGTGATGTCGAAGCCGGACTCGGCCGGGATCCCGTTCTTGGCGCCGCCGAGGCCGGAGACGATGTTCCGCAGCGATCGATCCGTGACGTCGATCGCGCGCCGCCAGGTCACCTGGGCGATCTCCGGCTCGTGGCGATGGAAGCGGTGTGCGTCCACGAGCGCCGAGAGCAGGTTGTTCGCGGCCGTGATCGCGTGCAGATCGCCGGTGAAATGGAGGTTGATGTCCTCCATCGGCACCACCTGCGCGTAACCGCCGCCGGCTGCACCGCCCTTGACCCCGAAGACCGGCCCGAGCGACGGCTCGCGCAAAGCCAGCATGGCCCGCCGCCCGATCTTCCCGAAGCCCTGCGTCAGCGAGACCGACGTCGTCGTCTTCCCCTCACCTGGCGGTGTCGGTGTGATCGCGGTCACGTTGATCAGCTTCCCGTCGGGGACGTCGGCGAGGCGGTCGAGGATCGAGAGCTCGACCTTCGCCTTGTAGCGGCCGAACAGCTCGAGCTCGTCCGGCTCGATTCCGACCTCGGCGGCGATGTCCGCGATCGGCCGCATGACGGCAGCCTGGGCAATTTCGAGACTCGAGAGCATGGAGGTGCCTTTCTGGGTTCAGTGGCTCACGGCAGCTGCCGCAAGCTCGGAGACGAGCGAGTCGGTATAGAAGCGCTCGAGCTTGAACGGCTCGATCAGGGACGGGGTCTTCCCCGTCGCAATCAGCTCCGCAAGCGTGACGCCGGTGATCGGGGCCGCCTTGAAACCGTAGGTGCCCCAGCCGCAGTCGACGAGGAAGCCCTCGACCTCGGTGAGGCCCATGATCGGGCTGTAGTCGGGGCTCATGTCGCAGAGTCCCGTCCAGTGGCGCAGGATCTTCGTCGCGTGCAGCTGCGGGAAGAGCTCGAGCACATGGCGGCAGGCGTATTCGACGAAGGGGAACGTTCCCTTGTTCGAGTAGGTCGGGTAGGGCTCGACCTCGGCGCCGATCAGGAACTCGCCGCGATCGGTCTGCGAGACGTAGATGTGCATCTGCGCCGAGACGATGATCTTGTCGAGAAACGGCTTCACGGGCTCGGTCACGAAGGCCTGCAGGATCGACCCGGTGATCGGGAGCGGCACCCCGGCGAGGGCGGCGACGGGCGACGACCAGCCGGCGGTGGCGCTGAGGACCGTCCCGCAGGAGATGTCCCCCTGCGTCGTCTGGACGCCGTGGACGCGCCCGTCCCGGACGTCGAAGCCGGTCACCTCGACGCCCTGGTGGATCTCGATCCCCTTGCGGCCGACCTGCTTGGCGTAACCCCAGACGACGGCGTCGTGGCGGATGATCCCGCCGGGTGGGTGGTAGAGCGCGCCCTGGATCGGCCACGTGACGTCGTCGCCGACGTGGATCTGCGGGCAGAGCTGCTTCACCTCGTCGCGGCCGATCACGCGGCTGTCGATCCCGAGCAGCTTGTTCACCTCGGCGCGTTCGTTCTGGACCACGAGCGACCGGTCGGAGTGCGCCAGCGTGAAGTGGCCGTGTTGCGAGAACATGAGGTTGAAGTCGAGCTCCTGCGAGAGCCGTTCGTAGAGCTTGACGCTCTCCTTGTAGAAGGCGGCGCCCTCCGGCGTGCGGTAGTTGGCGCGGATGATCGTCGTGTTGCGGCCCGCCGCTCCCGAGCCGATGTAGCTCTTCTCGAGGATCGCGACGTCGGTGATCCCGTGGTGGACCGCGAGGTAGTACGCGGTCGCGAGACCGTGCGAGCCGCCGCCGACGATCACGACGTCGTAGTGGCGCTTGAGCGGTCCCGGCCGCTTGATGATCTCCTTGCGGAGGAAGACGTCCTTCACGACGTACCTCCGGTGAACGCATCGACACCGACCGGACCGCCGCCGAGGACCGAGGCGCGATCGACCGCGACCTCCCAGACATAGTGGCCGTACTCCTGCGGCACGATCACCCGGTAGCCACCCTCCGCCTCGAGGACGTGACCCTGGATGTGGGCGATCTCGCCGCCGGAGGGGAAGTGATGGATGTGGGTCAGCCGGCGCAGCACCGTCGTGGCCTCCGGGCCGGCGATCGCGATCACAGACCACTGGCCCGAGACGTCGAGCGAGAACCTGTCGCCCACCTGCGCGCGTACGGCAGCGCCAGACGACGGCGGACAGAGGACGAGCGCGCGGCGTTTCGAGATGGGATAGAAGACGATGCCCGCCCCGGTGACGGGCTCGCCTGCAGGCCGCAGCTCGATCTTCGTCTGGGCGGAGAGATCCGCGATCCCAACGGCCTCGTGCTGCTCCTCGCCCGGGATCGAGACCGGGACGAGCCAGCCGTCCCGCTCCTCGAAGGTGGCGCCGAGCTCGCGCTGGGCCCGATCGATCGCCGAGCGCGCCACCGCGCCGGCGCCCGCCGCATCGACGGAGAGGAACGGCAGGGCGGTCATGCCTTCACCCGTTCTCCGGCCGGGTCGTAGAACGCCCCGAGGTGGACCTTCATGGCGACGGGACGGCCGTCCACCTGCACGTCGAAGCTCCCGCCCTCGACGGCGAGCTCGTGCGGCACGATCGCGAGACCGATCACCTTGCCGAGCTCGGCGCTCCTCCGTACCGAGGTGACACGGCCGGAGGACGTGCCGTCGACGACGACCTGGCCGCCCTCGACCGGAACCGCCCCCGTCGGGCTCTCGAAGCCGACGAGCATCCACTTGAGGCCGCGGTCGGCGATCTGCTGCGTCGCCCACTTGCCGACCCACTCGAACTCCTTGTCGTTCTTGACGATCCACGGCATCGCAGCCTCGTACAGGTTCGACTCGGAGTCGGTGTCCTGGCTGACGATGATGTGCCCCTTCTCGAGACGCAGGATCCGCTGCGGCTCGAGGCCGAACGGCTTCGGATCGAGATCGGCGGCCTGCTCGAAAATCGCGTCCCAGACGTGCTCGGCGAGTGGGCTCGGGAGGTGGAGCTCGTAGCCGAGCTCGCCCACGAAGCCGATCCGCAGGGCGAGCGCAGGCACGCCGGCGACGGTCACGTGCTTGGCGTCGAGGTAGGCGAAGCCCTCCGCGGAGTAGTCGTCCGCGGAGACGCGCTGCATCGCGGCGCGCGCATTCGGGCCGGCCACGTTGATCGCGGCGAGAGCACCGGTCAGGTTCGCGAACTGGACGTCCATGAACCAGACGGCGTTCCACCAGGTGAACCACTGGTAGACGCCGTCGGCGCCGGTCGAGCTCGTCGAGACGTAGAACGAGTCGTCGTCGATCCGGGCCACGACGCCGTCGTCCATGATCCGGCCGGCATCGCCCGTCAGCACGCCGTAGCGGGTGCGGCCGACCTTGAGGTCGGAGAAGCGGTTCGGGTAGACGCGGTCGAGGAACGCGCCCGCGTCGGGCCCCGTGACGAGGATCTTGCCGAGCGTCGAGACGTCGATCAGGCCAAGCGCATGGTGGACGTGCCGCGCCTCCTGCCCCGGGTCGTCGCTGTAGGAGTGAGGACGCCGCCAGGCGCCGGTCCACATCATCTTGCCGCCCATGTCCTTGGAGCGGTGGTGCAGCGAGGTCCGCTTGCGTGGTTCCTGTGGGTTGCCTGCGATCAGGCCCATCGAGACGGGGGCGTACGGCGGCCTGGCCGTCGTCGTGCCGATCGTGTTCTCGTCGAGCCCGGTCTGCTTGGCATAGACCCGGATCGAGTTGGTGTGGCAGAGGCGGCCCTGACACGGCCCCATCGTCACGGTCGTATAGCGCTTCGCGAGCTCGATCGAGGCGAAGCCCTCCGCGATGGCGTACTTGAGGTCCTTCGCCGTCTGGTCCTCGCAGAAGCAGACGAAGCACTTGTCGCCGCGCTGGTCGAGGATGGGCGCCGGAACGGCGGGATCACCGATCTCGCCCGCTGCCGCGCCGACCGCCTCGACGTGCGGCGGCAGCTCACGCGGGACGAAGACGCCGCGGCCGGCGTCGAACTCGACCCGGGCGCCGGCCTGAGCAAGGAGCTTGTAGTTCGGCTGCGGGCTGCCTGCCATGACGACGAGGTCGGCTTTGACGTGGCGACCGTCGATCGCGACCTGGGCCACCTTGCCGCCCTTGCCCTGCGCTTCGATCGCAGGGCTGCCGGCGCTGCGAAAGTCGACGACCTCTGCGATCGCGACGCCTGCCGCCTCGAGATCGGCGGCAGCGTCGTGACCGCGGTCGTCGACCGTGAGTACGACAGCGCGCTCGCCGGGACGGATCGAGAAGCCGTTGACGAGCCGCCGCACGCCGTCGGCGAGCATGACCCCGACGAGGTCGTTGCCGGGGAAGACGAGCGGCTGCTCG
Source organism: uncultured Gaiellales bacterium (assembly GCA_964581085.1). Classification (GTDB taxonomy): domain Bacteria; phylum Actinomycetota; class Thermoleophilia; order Gaiellales; family Gaiellaceae; genus Gaiella. The sequence continues at coordinate 128,294 of CAZOMP010000003.1, forward strand.
ACGATGCCCGAGGCGACGATCACGCGGTGCGCGCGCAGCTTGATCAGGAGGTTGCCGAAGGCGATCGGGACGAAGCCCTGCTCGAAGAGCCCGATCGCGATCGCGGGCGCGAGCACCTCGACGCCGGCCGCGAGCGCCTGCTCTCGCAACCCGGCAGCCGCGGCAATCCCGTCCGGGTCCGCGAGCAGCCTGCCCCCGACGTCGTGCCCCTCGTCGACGACGACGACCGACTCGCCGCCGCGTGCTGCTGCGATCGCGGCCTCGAGCCCTGCCTGACCGCCGCCGATCACGAGCACGTCGGCATGCCGGTTCTCCGTGTCGACACGCTCCGAGCGCGAGCCGTTCGGGTCGAGCTTGCCGAGGCCGGCGGCGCTGCGGAGGAACTTCTCGTAGAGCGGCCATGCCTTGCGCGGCCGGATGAACGTCTTGTAGTAGAAGCCGGGCGGCGTGAACGGGCCACCGAGCTTGTCGGTCACCTGCATCAGATCGCGCTCGAGCGAGCCGCGGAAGTTCTGGCCCGCGACGACAGCGCCCGGTCGCAGCGGGGCCGTGCAGACACGGACGTTCGGGATCCCGTCCACCGTCATCTGGCAGTTGGCGCAGTGGCCGGAGCAGCACTGCAGCCCGCGCGGGCGGTGGTACTTGAAGCTGCGAGAGAACACCCGCTGGCCCGAGGCGAAGAGGGCGGAGCCGATCGTATCGCCCTCGAAACCCTGCAGCGTCTTGCCGTGGAACGTGAACGAGACAGGTCGGGACCGGTCGATGCGCTCACCGGCTCGTGCGTCGAGCCTCATGCCGCCGGCTCCGGCTGCCACGTCTTCTCGACCGTGTTCGTGTAGGTGTGCCGCTCGGCCAGGAACCACTCCTCGCACGTCCGGCAGAACCACCACTCGCGCTGGCTACCCCACACGTTGCGGCGGAAGTAGACGTACTCGTTCAGCTCCCGAACCGACGGCGTCTGCGCCGGGCGCTTGGTCGTCTCACCGGCGCAGCGAAGCTCCACCACCTCGCGCGGACCGCAGTTGGGACACGTGACGAGCATCGACATGAGCGGAGAACGTCGCTTCTATACGAGTGGTCGAATTGCCTTTAGCGAAATAGCGTGCTATCAGTGGAAAGACGCCGTACAACCTTAGCGCGATGCCCCGAACCGGTCAACCCTCAACGAGAGACGTCGAAGCGACCGTCCGCGCGGTCGAGATCCTCGATGCGCTCGCAGACGGCGGCGAGCTCGGCACGACCGACATCGCCCGCCGGACCGGGATCAGCCCGAGCACCGTCTCACGGCAGCTCGGGACGCTGACCCGGGTCGGGCTCGTCGAGCATGTGCCCCACACCGGTCGTTACCGGCTCGGGGTGCGGACGCTCCGTTACGCGAACGCCGTGCTCGGCCGGCTCAACCTGCGGGATGCCGCCCGCCCCTTCCTCGAGGACCTCGTCCGCCGCGTCGGCGAGGCAGCGACGCTCGGAATTCCCGGAGACGGCGACGCAATCACCGTCGACTTCGTCCCGAGCGACCGCTATCTGCAGGGCGTCACCCGGCTCGGCCGGCCGAGCGTCGGCCATGCGTCCTCGGCGGGCAAGGTGATGCTCGCCTTCGGCGACGTGCCGCTCCCGCGCGGCCGCCTGCAACTCTTCACGTCACGCACGATCGTCGACCCGACCGCGCTCGCCGAGGAGATCGAACGCGTACGTGGGGCCGGGTATGCCGAGGCGATCGAGGAACGCGAGGTCGGGCTCTCGGCGGTGGCGGCACCTGTCTGGGGCGCGAATGGCACGCTCGCCGCGATCGTGGCGCTGCAGGGACCGTCGAGCCGCTTCGACCGGGGCGCGATCGACGATGCTCTGCCGCTCCTGCTCGAGTGCGCCGGCCGGATCTCGCACGCGCTCGGCTGGAGCGGCTGAGGGCTCGGAGACACCGCTCACCCACCGCATCGACGTCGATTCGTCGTTCTGTCCCGCTGGCGGCAATTGAATCCCGCCGGGGACGATTCTTGCTTGACACGGCACCCCCTGCGGGACTAGGAACGGGGTTACAGGTCCGGGCCGGCCCGGCCTGCCCAAGGACGACCGACGCAGGCACCCGCCGAACAGGAGGCGCACGTGGCAACCGATCTCGACCGTTTCGTCGCTGCAGAGGGCCGCGACGCCCTGATCGAGGATGTGCGGCGGCGCATCGACGCCGAGGGCATCACCTACATCTACTACCAGTTCATCTCCGTCACGGGCCGCATCATGGGCAAGGGCGTGCCGGCCGCCCACTGGGAGAGCATCGCTCGCAAGGGCTTCCAGCTCGTCTACGGCGCCACCGCGAACCTCTTCACCGATCGCCACGGCGAGTACATCGGCTACGGGCCCGAGGCGGCCGAGCTCGTCGGCCTGCCGGAGCCCGACACCTTCCAGGTGCTGCCCTGGGACGGCCGCGTGGCGCGCGTCTGGTGCACCTGCTTCCGCAACCGCGAGGAGCCGACCGATCCGGGCGCCTTTCTCACCTCCGACTGCCGCCACAACCTGAAGCAGATCCAGGCCGACTTCGAGGCCGCCACCGGGCTGCACCTGCGGGCCGGTACCGAGCCCGAGATGATGTGGCTGAACATGAAGGACGACGGGACGCCGGACGTCAGCGGCGTCACCAAGCCCTACTGCTACCACATCGACCAGTTCAGCGAGCTGCAGCCGATCATCCACAAGGTGATCGAGTACGGCACCGGGCTCGGACTCGACATGATCCAGGGCGACCACGAGGACGCTCCCGGCCAGATCGAGCTGAACTTCAACTTCGACCGCGCCGAGCAGACGGCGGACAACCTCTCCACCTTCCGTCAGGTGTGCAAGCAGGTCGGCCGTGAGCTCAACGTCTTCCCGTGTTTCATGCCGAAGCCGTTCATGGGCGTCTCGGCGAACGGCTGCCATCACAACATCTCCCTCTGGCGCGGCGACGAGAACGCCTTCATGCCCGAGGGCGAGGATCAGCGCCTGCCGAGCCAGATCGGGCTCTGGGCGATCGGCGGCATCCTCGAGCACCTGGGTGCGCTGACGGCGATCACCTCGCCGACCGTGAACTCGTATCGCCGGCTCTGGGATACGGGCTTCTGGGCGCCGGTCTTCGCCGACTGGGGCTTCCAGAACCGCACGACGGCGCTGCGCGTCTCGGCTCCCGGTCGCTTCGAGTACCGCTCGGTCGACTCGTCGGTCAACCCGTACCTGTCGCTGTCGGCCCTGATCATGGCGATGTGGGACGGGATCGAGCGCAAGCTCGAGCCGGGTGACCCGGAGGAACGGAACATCTACGCCGCCATGGAGGCCGGCAAGCAGGTCAAGCGCATCCCGATGACGTTCGGCGACGCGCTCGACGCGCTCGAGGCCGACGAGGTGATCAAGAAGGCGCTGCCGGACGAGATGTACACCGTCTTCATGCACTACAAGCGCGACGAGTGGGAGCGGTTCTGCGCCACCGTCACCGACTGGGACGTCGCGGAGTATCTGGACATCCTGCCCTGACCGAGCGAGCGGCCCCGCGTCCCCTGCGGGGCCCTCACCGCCGTCGGCACACTGCGGATGGCAGCCGATTCGAGAACGGAGACCCAATGACATGTGCGGAATAGCCGGGATCATCTACAAGGACGGGGCGCATCCGATCGGGACCGAGATGACGCAGATGCTGCAGTCGATGAAGCATCGCGGCCCGGACTCGACGGGCTACGCCCTCTACGGCCAGCCGACGAACCACGTCGTCATGCGCTACAAGCTGGCCGACGCAAACACGCCGCGCGACTTCGAGTACGAGGACCGGCTGCGACGCCACCGCGCCGAAGTCGAGCGCCGGCTCTACTCGCTCGGCGCCCAGGTGAAGGCGATCGAGGAGGAGACCGAGTACGCCTTCCGCGCCACGCTCGCCTACGACGGCGACCTGAAGCGGCTCGCCGATCTCGTGGAGGACGTGCCCGACGTCGAAGTACTGTCGCTCGGCAAGTCGCTCGAGATCGTCAAGGACCTCGGCGACGCGGAGTCGGTCAGCGAGGGCTACGGCCTGGACGAGTTCCAGGGCACCCACGCGATCGGCCACGTCCGCATGGCGACCGAGTCCGACGTCGACATCTCGGGCGCCCACCCCTACTGGGCGTATCCGTTCTCCGACGTCGCGGTCGTCCACAACGGCCAGCTGACGAACTACTTCCAGTGGAAGCGCCGCCTGGAGCGCAACGGGCATCGCTTCCAGTCCGAGTGCGACTCGGAGATCATCGCCGTCTACCTCGCCGAGAAGATGACCGAGGGCGCCACGCTCGAGGAGGCGATGCGCCAGAGTCTCGACGAGCTCGACGGCGTCTTCACCTACATCTGCGTCACCGAGGACGCGCTCGGGGTGGCGAAGGACGAGATGGCCGCGAAGCCGCTCGTGCTCTACGAAGGCGACGACCTCGTCGCGCTCGCGTCCGAGGAGATCGCGATCCGGGCGATCCTCGACCACGAGATCGACACCTACGATCCGTACGAAGGAGAGGTGCTGGTATGGCAGCGGTAGGCGAGCACGCCATCAGCTACGACGCACGCGGCCTCGCCGAGCCGAACGCCGAGGCGCCGCGGGTCTCGGAGATCGATGGAACCTCGGCGGAGTTCGACGCCCACGACCTCACCACCCGGCAGATCAACCTCGAGCTGCGCTCGCTCGTCAACGAGCAGGGCATCAAGGACGTGACGGTACGGAACCCGGGCGCCAAGCACTCGCTCGGGGTCGGGATCCTCACACGGTGCTCGATCACCTTCGACGGCAGCCTCGGCTATTTCGGCTGTGGCCTGATCGACGGGCCCGAGATCCAGATCAACGGCCGCGTCGGTTGGTCTGCCTGCGAGAACATGATGTCCGGGGTGGTCGTGATCGAGGGCAACGCCGGCTCGCTGACGGGCGCCGCCCTGCGCGGCGGCGACCTGATCGTCAAGGGTCGCGTCGGCGCCCGCACCGGGATCGACCAGAAGGGCGGCACGATCATCGTCTGCGGCGACGCCGGCTCGATGAACGGTTTCATGATGCAGCGCGGCCGCCAGGTCATCCTCGGCAACGTCGGCCACGGGCTCGGCGACTCGATGTACGACGGCACGATCTACGTGGCCGGCAAGATCCGCTCGCTCGGGATCGACTGCGTCCCCGGCGAGTGGACGGACGCCGACACCGAGTTCATCGAGCGCAAGTTCCGCATCCACGGCCTCGGCGAGGCGCCGGAGCTGCAGAAGTTCGTCTGCGGCAAGAAGCTCTACAACTACGACAACCTCGAGCCCTCCGAGCGGAAGTTGGTCCTGTAATGGCAGACGAGACAGCTCCTACCAACAAGACAGTCCTCGGGCACAGCCGCATCTTCACGCCCGAGGTCATCAACGACATCCACATGAAGGCCGAGCTCGGCCGCTACCGCATGCGCGGGTTCTCGATGTTCAAGCCGATCCCGCACTGGGACGAACTCATGTTCATGCCGGGCACGCTGACGCGGTTCGTGATCGAGGGCTACCGCGAGAAGTGCGAGACGAAGACGGTCCTCGGCGCCCGCTTCGCGAAGAAGCCGATCGAGCTCGACATCCCGATCTACATCACCGGCATGTCTTTCGGCGCCCTCTCGCTGGAGGCGAAGATGGCGCTCGCGAAGGGTGCCTCGATGGCCGGCACGGCGACCTGCTCCGGAGAAGGCGGGATGATCCCGCCGGAGCGCGACTACTCGACGAAGTGGTACTACCAGTGCATCCAGAGCCGGTACGGGTTCAACCCGCATCACCTGATGCTCGCGGACGCCTGTGAGTTCTTCATCGGGCAGGGTTGCAAGGTCGGGCTCGGCGGGCATCTGATGGGCCAGAAGGTGACCGAGCAGGTGGCCGAGATGCGCTCGCTCCCCGCCGGGATCGACCAGCGCTCGCCCGCTCGCCACCCCGACTGGCTCGGCCCCGACGACCTCTCGCTGAAGATCCAGGAGATCCGGGAGGCAACCGACTACCAGATCCCGATCCAGCTCAAGCTCGGCGCCTCCCGCGTCTACGACGACGTCCGGATGGCGGCGAAATGCGGGCCGGATGTCATCTACCTGGACGGCGCCGAGGGCGGCACGGGCGCCGGCCCCCACATCGCGACCGAGGAGACCGGCATCCCGCTGATGGCGGCGATCCCGGAGGCACGGCGGGCACTCGAGGACGTCGGCCTCGCCGACGAGATCGACCTCGTCGTCGCAGGTGGGATCCGCAACGGCGGCGACGTGGCGAAGTGCATCGCGCTCGGCGCGACGGCGGTCGCGATCGGCCACTCGGCCCTGATGGCTCTCAACTGCAACAAGGAGATCGAGGGCGTCACCGACTACGAGGGCACGGTCGGCGTTCCCGCCGGCAAGTGCTACCACTGCCACACGGGCCGCTGTCCGGTTGGCATCGCAACCCAGGATCCCGAGCTGCGCAAGCGGCTCGTCGTCGAGGAAGCCGCAGAACGCGTCTACAACTTCCTCCACACGCTCACGCTCGAGGTGCAGATGCTCGCACGGGCCTGCGGCAAGACCAACGTCCACTCGCTCGAGCCCGAGGACCTCTGCGCCCTCACGGTCGAGGCGGCTGCGATGGCGAAGGTGCCGCTCGCGGGCACGGGCTGGATCCCGGGCGTCAGCGAGGAGCGGACGCTCGCGAAGATCGAGCGGATGCTCGAGAAGCACCTCGAATATCCGGTCGACTACCTGCCGGCACACGCGGAGGTGATGGGCAATGAGTGAGGCGACGCACGACCTCGCCTACAGGGAGCCGGAGAAGATCAAGGCGATCGACGCCGAGTTCCTGGCCGGTCACCGCTTCCCCTACCAGGAGGACATGTCTCTCGTGGAGGACGTCGACCTGGATGCGGCGACGCCGGGTGAGGACATCAACTGGCTCGAGGACATCGAGCTGCTCGAGGAGGACGGGACACCGGCGGTGTTCGACCGCTACTCGAACTCGTTCATCAAGATCTACTTCCCGATTCCCGAGGGGCGTGAGAACGAGCTCGCCCGCAAGGTGCTCGTCACCCATCTCCAGTCAGGAAACTCGTACGGGATCCAGCTGAAGGAGATCCACTGCAAGTTCCCCCAGCCCGAGCTCGGCCCCTGGGTCGAGGACTCGAAGACGGTCGGCAGCGACTGGCAGCCTCCCGTCCTCGAAGGCTGGGAGGCTCCGCTCCACTAGTCCAACGCCGAGATTCCTGGAGGTAGCGATGTCCGAAAAGATGTGGGGAGACGAGCCCTTCTGGGGTCTCGGCTACGACTGGGACCCGAACTGGGTCCTGACCGACCGCCAGATGGAGTTGCGGGAGACCCTGATCTCCCTCTGCGAGAAGGAGATGCGGGCGAACGCCAAGCGCTCCGACGACGAGCTGCTGTTCCCGCGGCGCAATCTCGAGCTGCTCGGCGAGCACGGCTTCCTCGGGCTGACGGTGCCGGAGGAGTACGGCGGCCTCGGCCAGAACCACGTCGCCTTCGCGATGACCTGCGAGACGATCGCCCGCTACGGATGCGCCTCGACGGCGATGTGCTACGTGATGCACATGGGGGCCGTTGCAGCGTTGATGCTGCGACCGACGCCGGAGATCGTCGACAAGTACATCAGGCCCCTCAACTCGGGCCTGATCGGAACGCTCTCGTACTCCGACCCGGAGACCGGCTCGCATTTCTGGTACCCGGTCTCGTCACGCGCAGAGCGAGTCGACGGCGGTTACAAGATCAACAAGAAGGCATCCTGGACGACGTCGGGTGGATTTGCCGACTTCTACGTCCTGCAGACGACGAGCCCCGACTTCAAGGGCTACGACGATCTCTCCGTCTTCGTCGTCGACAAGGAGTTCTGCCAGGCTCAGCCGTCGCTCTGGGACGCTCTCGGCCTGCGCGGGAACCAGTCCGGTGCGATCTCGTTCACGGACGTCGAGATTCCCGGCACGCAGATCGTCGGGCCCGAGGGCGACGGCGCCACGTCGAACGACGAGGCGGTCGATCCCTGGTTCCTGATCGGCTCCTCGTCGGTCTGGAACGGCCTCGCGCTCGGCACGGTCGACATCGCCAAGCGCCACACGACGCGAAAGCGACACGTCGACGTGGGCATGCGGGTCGCCGACTACCCGACGATCCAGGACTACGTCGGCCAGGCCGTGATGGAGACGAACGCCTCGCGGCTCTTCGCCTACTCCGTGGCGCAGGCATTCGACAAGGCGACGGACGACAACACGAAGCTCCTCGAGCCGGGGGAGCTCGCCCGTGGCAACTACCTCCACTGGGCGTGGCAGATCAAGTTCGTGGCGGCCCAGAACGCGGCCCACGTGGTCGACAAGATGCTCCATGCCTGCGGCGGTTCCGGGTACAAGCGCGACATGGAGCTCGAGCGCTACCTCCGCGACGCCAAGGCCGGCTGGGTGATGGGGCCGACGAACGAGGTGCTACGCCAGTTCGTCGGTAAGGCGGTCCTGCTCGGCTTCGAGTCGCTCGACTACTGGAACCAGAGCTACAACCGTCGTGCCGTCGAGAACGAGGTCAAGAAGCTCGACGCCGCAGGCAAGCGCGAGCTCGCCGAGCAGTTGCTCGCCCAGGCCGACGAGGCAGCGGCGAAGGAGCCGGCCAAGGCCTGATGGCGACAGCCCGTCCACGCCTGCTCGTCCCGGGTCTCGTGCCGCGAGACCCGGGACGGGAGACCTACCGGGTCCGGCCCGGCGGTACGACGGCGGTCTTGCTGCGAGCCGACGATCGGCTGACGGTGCGCGACCCGCAGGGCGGGCAGCGCGCGCGGGTGACCGGGCTGGCAGGGGACGGGAGAGCGGTCGAGCTGTTCGGCCCCGAATCGCCGCCGGGAGCGCAGGAGACGTTCCGGGCCGACCGTGACGGCCTCGTCGAGGTCGGCGTACCGGAGTCCGCCGTCCCGGTCGTCGAGGGCGGCGTCCCCGCGACCGACCTGCAGCTCGAGATCGACCGGGCCCGTCCGGCGGTGGACGACGAGGCCAGGCTTCCGGATCCGCTCGCCGACCCGCGGCTCGACTTCCAGGTCGACCGCGCCTCGGCGCTCGCCTACGAGGTGAAGGCCGGCGAGTACATCCAGGTGATCGACGTCCGCGGCCGCCAGTGCTCCGACTTCCTCGCCTTCAGCGCGCCCCACCTGCAGGAAGGGCGCGAGCGCGGGCTCGACGCGACCGCGACCCGCTCGCTGATGGGCAACGCGTATCCGGCGCCGGGGCTCTATTCGAAGTTCTTCACGACCGATCTGGAGCCGCTCGTCGAGGTCGTACGCGACACGGTGGGCCGGCACGACACGTTCGGCCTCGCCTGTACGGCGAAGTACTACGAGGACATGGGCTACTTCGGTCACGTCAACTGCTCGGACAACTTCAACGCGCAGCTGACACCGTACACGATCGAGCAGCGCAAGGGCTGGCCCGCGATCAACTTCTTCTACAACACGGGCTTCGACGCGCACAACCAGTACGTTCTCGACGAGCCGTGGTCGCGGCCCGGGGACTACGTCCTCCTGCGGGCGCTGACCGACCTCGTCTGCCTCTCGAGCGCCTGTCCCGACGACATCGATCCCGCGAACGCCTGGAACCCGACGGAGGTGCACGTGCGCGTCTACCCCAAAGGAGAGCGATTCAGCTCCGCGATCGCCCACCGTGTCACGCCGGGCTCGGAGCCGAGGCTGACCCGGGAGACCGGGTTCCACGAGAAGACATCGCAGCTCACCGGGCGCTTCACGGAGTACAACGGCTTCTGGCTGCCGACCTCCTACGACAACCTCGGCGCCGTCGCGGAGTACTGGGCCTGTCGCGAGCGGGCGGCGATCATGGACCTCTCGCCGCTGCGGAAGTTCGAGATCCTCGGCCCCGACGCCGAGGCGCTGCTGCAGGCAACGATGACGCGTGACATCCGCCGCCTCTCGGACGGGCAGGTCGTCTACACCGCGCTCTGCAACGAGACGGGAGGCATGCTCGACGACGGGACCGTCTTCCGGCTCACGGCCGACAACTTCCGCTTCATCGGCGGCGCCGAGTACGACGGGATCTGGCTGCGCGAACAGGCGGAACGGCTCGGCCTCCGCGTCTGGGTGAAGGAGTCGACCGACGAGCTCCACAACGTCGCCGTGCAGGGGCCCGCGTCCCGCGAGATCCTCTCGCAGATCGTCTGGACGTCTCCGGCGCAGACGCCGTTTGCGGAGCTCAGATGGTTCCGCTTTGCGGTCGGCCGGCTCGGGGGACCGCAGGGGCTGCCGCTGATCGCCTCGCGCACGGGCTACTCGGGCGAGCTCGGCTACGAGCTCTTCTGCCATCCCAAGGATGCGCCCGCTCTCTGGGACGCGGTGATGGAGGCCGGGGCCCCCTCAGGCCTGCAGCCGCTCGGGCTCGACGCGCTCGACATGCTCCGGATCGAGTCGGGGCTCGTCTTCGCCCATTACGAGTTCGACGACCAGGTCGACCCCTTCGAGGCGGGCATCGGCTTCACCGTCACGGCCGACAAGGAGGACGACTTCGTCGGTCGGGAGGCGCTCCTCGAGCGGCGGGCGCATCCGCAGCGGACCCTCGTCGGGCTCGAGCTCGAGGGCAACGAGACCGCCGGTCACGGCGACTGCGTCCACGTCGGGCGCTCCCAGGTCGGCGTCGTCACGAGCGGAACCCGATCGCCGATCCTGAAGAAGAACGTGGCGCTCTGCCGGATGGCGCTGCAGTACACCGAGATCGGCACCGAGGTCGAGGTCGGGAAGCTCGACGGGCACCAGAAGCGGATCCCCGCGACAGTGGTCCGATTCCCCTTCTACGACCCGGACAAGACGCGCCCGCGCTCGTGATCGACGCGGGGCTACCCGAGGGGCTGCGGTAGGTTCCCGGCTTCAGGATCCGCGCGCAGCGCGGTAGCCAACATGCGTGAGGGGATGGCGCCGTACGCTCTTCCACCGCACCATCCTTCACGCCGTCTCGCGGAATCGTTCCGCCAGCACCTCGAGCAGCGCGATCGCGGCCTGAGGGTCCGCTCCGAGCCCCTCGAGCAGCTGCGCCCGCGTGACGGCGATGCAGCGTGTGTCGGTCTCGGCCGTGATCGTCGCCATCCGGCCGGGGCCAGGATGGAGCACCTCGATCTCACCGATCACACTACCCGGCCCGAGCGTGAAGTCACGTCCGGGCCGTTTAACGTGCACGCTTCCTTCCGTGAGGAGGAGCATCGTGTCCGAGACCTCGCCGCGGGTCATGATCGTCTCTCCGGCCGTGTACTCGACCTCGCTCCCGCGGGCGAGCAGGTGGTCGCGCAGCTCGGGCGGTAGCCGGGAGAAGAGGTCGGGATCGGCCCGCATCCGCTCGTAGCGGCCGCCGTGGAAGAGCAGCGGCTCGCCCTCCCCGTAGCGGGCATAGGCGACGTGGCCGAGGAAGAGCGAGTGGTCGCCGCCCCAGTAGGAACGGACGACACGCGCGACTATGTGCGCGAGCGCGCCCTCGACGAGCGGTGTCTCGCGGATCACAGCGAACCGCGGCTCGACGCCTTCGACGCTACGACGGGCGAAGAGATCCGAGAGCTCGGACTGTCCGGCTGCGAGCACGCTGACGCCGTAGTGCGATCCCTCGTGCAGCATGCTGCAGAGCCGGGCGCGCCGGTCGAGTGAGATGAGCACGAGCGGGGGGCTCAGGGAGACGGACATGAAGGCGTTCGCCGTCATCCCGTGCACCTCCTCGCCGACCCTCGTCGTCAGGATCGTGACGCCCGTCGCGAACATGCCGAGCGTGCGGCGGAACGCGATCGCCGGGTCGCCCTCCAGGCCGCCCACGTCGATCGTCTCCGGGACCGGGACGTCGTCGAACTCCGGGTCGACGAGCCCCGCGAACGCACCCTCCGAGAAGCCGGGCAGGGTGAGCCGGAACTCCTCCGGAGGCGGCGTCTCGATGCTCATGAGGCGATTCTGCCGATCGGAGGAGCGCAGCGGCTCCTCCGATCGGCTCCACGCTCTACGCGGCGTTCACCCGCGTGGTGGCGTTCATGCCCCCTCGGGCATCGTCGGCGTCTCCTCACGCCAGTGAGGGCGTTCACGATCCTGCACGATCCGCCGGTAGAAGAAGAGGACGATGGCGATCAGGAGCACGAGCACGCCGATCACCTTCTCCTTCGTCTCGCCGTAGCCGCCGGAGGCGACCTGCATCCAGCCGAAGCCGATGATCGTGAGGATCAGGCACCAGACTGCCAGCAGACCTGCTATCGGCACCCAGATCCCGGGCAGCTTGATCGGTCTCGGCCACATCGGCCGGTCCCTGCGCAGGAGCACGAAGCCCGAGAGCGCGAACATGTGCGCCAGCACGTAGCCGAGGTTCGAGGCCGCGAGGATCCCGAAGTTGTTGCCGATGAAGAGCAGGAAGAAGATGTTGACGAACATGTCGACGGTCATCCCGTTCCCGGGCACGTTGTGCTTGTTCAGATGCCCGAGCCACCGAATCGTCATCCCGTCCCGCGAGATGCCGTAGAGCGCCCGGCCCCCGTCTGCGGTCGCAGTGTTCATCGAGATGATGAAGCTGACGCAGAGACAGACGAGGAAGAAGTTCGACAACGTCGTCGAGCCGACGATCTTGTTCATCGCGTCCGTGTAGGCATACCCGGAGACGAGCTTCTCGGTGCCGCCGCCCACGAAGCCGATCGGGAGCACGATGTAGACGAACATCGAGAAAAGCGCGGCCGAGCGGAGCGCCATCTTCGTGTCCCGGGTCGTGTCCTTGTACTCGGGCGCGAAGGTGGCGCAGACGTCGACCCCCCACGCCGACCAGCACATGATCCAGAGCCAGACGATCGCGAGTTGGACCCCGCCCCAGGCGAGCCCCGGGTCGTTCAGCTTGTAGGTGAGGTTCGAGCTGTCGAAGCTGCCGTTGATGAACGGGAGGATCATCATCACGAACAGCGGAATCATCAGGACCGCCCCGGCGAGGTAGCCGAACGTCATCCCGATCTTGACTCCGAACACGTTGAAGAGCCAGACGCAGAGCACCAGCCCGATGCCGATCAGCTGTGGCAGCCCGACCTCGCAGCCTCCGGTGGAGAAGTAGCCGTCACCGAAGGGGCTCCCGATCGGCTGACCCGGGAACCAGGCACCCTGGATCAGCTGCCCGATGAAGAGACCGAGGAACGAGAGGACGACCGACCAGCCGATCCAGTAGCCGAAGGTCGCGATCGGCCCGACGAGGGTCGTGTACTTCCGCCACGCCTCGTGGGCGTAGAGCGAAAGACCGCCGGTCTTGTGCGGGAACATCGCCGCCAGCTCGGAGTAGATCGTGTTGATGAACACGGCAACGAACGCGGAAATGCCCCACAGGAGCGCGGCGCCCCAACCGCCGAGGTCTGCGACCGAGTACCCGAGCGAGCCGAGCAGGAAGCCCGGGTTGGCCAGGGCGATGACGAATCCGTCGTACCACCGGAGCGTCTTCAGGAGCTGCTGTTCCTCTACGTGCGCTACCGCCACGTCTACATCCCTCCGAGGAGTCGGGGCTGGACGGCCTGACCAGCGGCCGTTTCGGCGAACGTACCACTCGGCGCCCGGATTTCCAAGACTTGCAGGGCAATTGCCCGGGAGGCGATTCACGAGGGCGTGCCGGCGGAGTACGATTTCCTCCATGCGCGAGCCGCTGATCACGATCGCCTGCGACTGCGGCGTCTCGAAGCAGCTCGGCTACGGCGAGCGCTGGACCTGCCCCACATGCGGGAAGACCTGGAACACGAGCCAGATCCCGCGTGAGGAATACGACGCGCTGACCCGGCTCGTCCGTCGCTACCGGCTGATGGTGCTGGCGCCTCCGATCGTGCTTGCCGTGATCCTGATCCCGCTCGGAGTGCTGGTGGACATCCGCTTCGCGTTCCTCCTCTTCTTCCTCGAGGTTGCGTTCGCCCTGTTCGCGATCCCCCCCATGCGCCGACGCGCATCGCGCAAGGTCCTGGACGACACGCCGCGCTGGGAGCTGCGACCGGAATGAGCCCGGCGCTCCGGACGCCGAGGCAGTGCCCGGTCGACACGGTCGCCGGGCAGGCTGGGCGGCCGGTGATGCTCGTCACCTTCGACGTCCCGTTCGAGGCAGAGGCAACGGTGTTCGCGGTCGACTCGGCGGTCGAGACGGGCCAGCCGTTGATCGTCGTCAACGCCGCCGAGGTGCCCCTCGGGCCGATCTCGCTTTCGATGAAGTACGAGTACGTCGGCACGGACGAGGTGGAGACGGCGCTGCGTGCCCCGGCGGTGCTTGCTCGCGAGCTGGCGGTCGAGGTGGAGCGAATCCGGCTCTGCAGTCCACGACCGGCCGACGCGCTCGTCGAGCTCGTGGGTGAGCGGGGGCCGGGGCTCCTCGTGATCGGGCCCGACCGCGCCCGCATGCGGAAGCGTCGCTATGCGAGGTTGACGAAGCGGATCGCGGCCCGCTGCAGCTGCCTCGTCTGGCTCCCCACCTGAGCGTTCAGCGCCAGCCGAGCTCGCCCGAGAGCGTCCGGGCATGCTCGAGGAGCGGCACCGTTGCTGCTCGCACAGCGCGTACATCGAAGCGCGAGGCGGGGCCCTGGACGCCGAGGATGCCCGTGAGCACGCCGCGGCTGTCACGCACGGGCGCCGCGATCGCTGCAAGACCGGGGTCCCGCTCCTCACGCGCCTCCGCGAAGCCGCGCCGCCGTACCCGCTCGAGCTCCTCCCGGAGTCGCTCGAGGCTCGTGACCGTCCGCGGGGTGAACGCCTGCAGGGGCGGGTCTGGCAGGTCGACCTCGCCGAAGGCGAGCATCACCTTGCCGACGGACGTCGCATGGCCGACGCTCGGCCGCCCTACCTGCGCGACGCTCTGGACGGGCGAGGTGCTGTGCTGGAAGTCGACCGTGACGGCGTCGTGCTCACCGGGCACCGAGAGCGTCGCCGTCTCCCCCGTCGAATGCACGAGTGCCCGCAGATGGGGGCGCGCCAGGGTGCGGAGGTCGAGGCGTCCGAGCACGGCGTTGCCGAGCTCGAGCAGACGGAGTGAGAGCCGGTAGCGCCCGGACTCGGGAACGTGCTCGACATAGCGGCCGGAGGCGAGGGTGGCGAGCAGCCGCGAGACGGTGCTGGCGTTGATCCCGGTGCGGCGGGCGATCTCGTTCGTCCCGAGCTCATCGCCGTCGGCGAGAACGTCGAGGACGCGCAGCGCTCGCTCGACTGCGGCGACGTGCCTGACCGCTGGTTGTCCGGTACGGGCCGTGGTACGCTCCTGCTAGTCCTTGTTTTTGGAAACGCCGTTGCCCGGGAGGCAATAGTCATGCTACCAGCTTCTGCTCGCTACGTCGTCGTCGGCGCCGGGATGCACGGCCTCTCGACGGCCTACCATCTCGCCGTCGAGCTGAGGCAACGCGGCGCCGGCTCGGGCGCCGATGTCGTCGTGCTCGAGAAGGCAACACCCGGTGCGGGCGCAACCGGCATCGCCTGCGGCGTCGTCCGCAACAACTACTTCCAGCCGGCGATGAGCGAGCTGATGCAGGCGTGTGTCGAGGTCTGGGAGTCCGACCCGGCTGCCTACCACTACAACGGCGTCGGCTACATCGCGCTCGGCCCACAGGTGCAGGAGAGCGATCTCGAGGAGGTCTTCGAACGCCACCAGCAGATCGGCTACCGCTCCGAGTTGATCCTCGGCGAGGCCGAGGTCGACAGGCACATGAAGGAGCTCTTCCCGGACTGGCGCGCGCAGGGCGTGACGGCCTGCCTGCACGAGCACCAGGGCGGCTTCGCCTTCAACACCGAGTCGGTGATGGGCCTTCGCGACAAGTGCCTCGCGGAGGGAGTCCAGATCCACTCCTACACCGAGGTGACCGGTTTCGACGTCGGTCCGGACGACACCGTAGTCGCGATCGAGACGAGCAAGGGTCGCGTCGCGGTCGGCGAGCAGGTCGTGATCGCACCCGGCCCCTGGGCCCAGAAGTTCTGGGCGATGCTGGGGCTGCCGATGCAGATCGACATCCACACCCCCTCCGGCGACGTCGTTCGCGACCAGCCGATGTGGACGTACTGGAACCTGCAGGAGGGCGAGATCACGGTCGATCCGCTCATGTTCGCGACCGCCGACGGTAGCGCCCCGCCCGTGATCCACCTCGACACCGACGCACCCCTCACGACCGACGAGGGGAAGCTCGTCACGGACGAGCTCTGGGGCATCTACTTCAAGCGCGACCGCCACGGCGTCCAGGGCGGTGCTTCGCCGCTCACGGTCGACGGCGACGTCGACCTCGACCCATATCCCTCGACGACGAACGTGGACGAGTCTTTCCCGGACATGTGGTGTGCCGCGCTCTCGCACGCGATGAGCCGCTTCGAGGGCTGTCGGGCGCTGTACAAGCAGGCCCGCTCCGGCGGTGTGGGCTCGTTCACGGCCGACAACTTCCCGGTGTTCGACTACCTGAAGCCGAACCTCTACGCGATTCTCGACTCGAACCACGGCTACAAGATGATCGGCGTCGGCCGCGAGGTGGCACGGGTCGTGCTGGGCGAGGACGCACCGCTGCTGCGCCCGTTCCGCTTCGAGCGCTTCGAGACCGGTGACCTCCATCCCGTGTCGCACTCGCCGTATCCGTGGAGCTGAGCTAGGGACGATCCTCTACACGCCGCCCGACTCGTCGTGGAGGATCCAGAAGGCGAGCGCCTCGCGGTCACCGAGGTTCCGCCACCCCGAGACACCGCTGCGGTCGGCGATCAGCGTCTCGCCCTGGCGCAGGACGGGGCTACCCGAGGCGAGCAGCACCTGAACGAGCCCCGCCGCCACGGCGACGAGCTCCACCCCCTTGTGCGCAAAATCGGGCGTCGCCGAGCCTCCCGGAGAGAGACGTACGAGGTAGGCTCGGAGGCCGGCCCGGGGGTCGTCGAGGAGCGGCACGGCACGGTCCTTCTCGGCATGACGTGGGTCGTCGCGCCGCGCCAGCCGGTAGCCCGGTGCGACCTCGCCGCGCAACAGTTCGTCGAGGGTGATGTTCAGCTTCGTGCTCAGGTCGAGCAGCGTCTCCAGCGAGAGTCCCCGCCTGCCGCGTTCCGCCTGCGAGATGGCGCTCGGGGAGACACCCGCGAGCTTCGCCAGCTCGGACTGGCTCAGGTGACGCTGCACGCGCAGTCCGCGCAGCGCAGCACCGAGACGGGCGGCCGCCGGCGCCTCCTCGAGAACGGGTAGCCCCTCCGAGACGCCGTAGCGGAACACGCTCCCCTCCACGCCAGGAGGTCGCCCCTCGGCCTTCGCGATCCGCAGGCGGCCGTCGCCGACGTCGAAGACGCACTGGGTGATGCCGTCGATCTGCCGGCGCAGGACGGGCGTCGAGCGGGCGGCGGTGAGCGCCCAGTAGGCGATCGCGCCGAGCCCGAGCAGGAGCGGACAGCAGCGGGAGAAGAAGCGGCCCGTCGTCTCGCGCCCCCAGCGAGCGCTCATCGCCTCGAGCGTGTCGAACAGGAGCAGCTGTCTCGGGCGCCCGACGCAGCGGCGGGCGACGGCGTCGAGCAGGGCAGCGGGCTGAGTCAACGGGCCACCCTCCCGCCCGTCGATGAGATCGAAGCCCGGGTAGCGCTCTGCAATCTCCGCAGGGTCGCGCACGAGTGTCACGAACGCCGTCCCCTCGTAGCTCGCCGCCTGGGCCGCCACCGCGACGTAGAACGGCTCCACCTCTGCCTGCGTCTCCGCGTCGAAGACGACGTTGTCGCCCCAGTAGAGGCCGTTCATGGCACCGTCGAGCTCCGCCACGCCCGTCGTGGCGGTCGCGGCGACTCCGTCCTTACTCTGAAGCACTGCTTCTCATCTCGTAGTCAGTGTACAGCGGATGTTCTATACAACAGATGTCGCCCATTCTCGAAAGGAGCATCATGACCGCGATGATCAGGAAGCTCGCCGCTGTGCTCAACGCACCGGTCGAGCACGAGGAGCTGCGCTTCTCCCGCGCCATCGGCCCTCGCGTGGCGCCGACGCATCCCCGCTGGTAGTCCCTCGCAACCAGCTCAACAGGACCGCTCGCCGGCCGGGACGACCTCGACGTCGATCCCGTCCCGGCGCAGCGTACGGCGGAGCTCCGAGCCTACGTCCCCCTCGATGAGCCGCCGAATCCCACGCCGCACGGGCGTCTCGTCGATGACGACGACGCCCGGTCGGCGTGCTCGCGCGATGGCGGCGAGCTTCTTGACCGCCCGCCGAGTCGCAGCCACCTGACCGTCGGCCGACGCTCCCCCGGCCTCGATCCCCGCGATCGCCGCGTTCAACCAGCGGCGCCGTTCGTCGAGCTCGTCCTTCGTCGGCAGCAGCCCGGGATGCGGCAGCCCGAACGACGACCCGTAGATCTTCGCGATCGTGACGACGCCCACACGCCCCGTGCCCGCGAGGGTAGTCGCGCGCGCGATCGCTGCTGCACTGAAGTCCTGCCGTCCGTCCGAGGCAAGGAGCACCGCACACTGTGCGGTCGGCTGAGGGTCGAAGCGGCTGCGATGGAACGGCATCGGAGAGGGGGTCGGCACGCCTGGCGAGACACCGCGCCAGGCGCGCCGACCGCGTCTGCCTCCTAGGCGGGCTCGGCCCCTTCGGCACCCTTGCCGGCGGCCGTCCTGTCCTCGAGCTTGCGCCACCAGTAGAGCGGGAAGTAGACGAGCAGCAGGATCAACCCGATCCAGTAGAGCCAGCGGTAGCCGGCTCCGACGGCGTAGTCGGCAGCGTAGTAGCCGCCGATCGCCCACAGCAGCAGCCCGATCACGCCCACGAGCAGTCCGAGCGGGCCGAAGGCACGGGGCATCTTGAGCTCCCGCGGGGTCTCCTCGCGCATCGAGCGGAAGATCCCGTACCCGACGAGGGAGACCGCAAGGGCAAACAGGTAGCCCATGTTCGAGAAGATGTAGATCTGCAGCGGCGAGCCGACCGTCAGGACGAGAATCGAGCAGACGAGGCTCACGAGCATCGCGAACGACGGCGCCCGATGCTTGTTCGCCCAACCGAACGCTTTCGGGAGGATCCCGTCGTGGGCGTTCTGGTACATCCCGCGGGACGCACCCATGATCGCGTTCAGCACCGAGAGGCTGAGCGCGATGATCAACGACAGCCCGATCAGCCAGGTCCAGAACTGGTTGACGCCGAAGATCTTGTCGACGTACCCCTGGAAGAGGACGTTCGCGTCGCCGACCCAGCCCGTGTTGTCCTTCGCGAGCTGTGAGAGCCCGGCGGTGCCGAGGACGGTGAAAACCATGATCGGCAGCGTCAGGTAGATGAAGAACCCGAACAGGCCCTCCGCCGTGATCGCGATCTTGGCGTCGCGCACCGGCTCACGGCATTCCCCGATGTAGCAGGCTGCCGCCTCCATCGCGAGCACGGTCCACGTGTAGATGAACGACCAGCCGAGGATCAGCTGCCAGCTTCCCTTCGTGCCGGCCGGGGACGAGGAGAGCGAGAGCGTGAGGTTGTCGAAGCCGTTGAGCGAGCCGGGCTTGAAGAAGGGCAGCACGACGAGCAGCACGAGCGGGACGATCGTGAGCACGCCGAGGACGGTCGCGAACGTGGCGCCGAGCCGGATCCCGAGCCAGCAGGGAACGAACATCACGAGCAGGAGGATCACGCCGACGACGAAAACGTCCACGGGCACCTCGGCGCCGAACTTGGAGCTGATGGGGCCGAACGAACCTCCGAAGTGGAAGCCGAAGAGCTGCACGATGTAGGCCGCGGCCAGGTAGGCGTTGATCGGCGCCACCGTGAACCAGCCGAGCCAGTACGCCCACGAGGAGAGGCCGCCGACGTGTCGTGAAGCGGACGGGCCGAGCGGCTTGAACGTCTCGAACGCGTAGGAGGGAAGCCCCCCAGCGCGTTCGGGCCAGGTCGCCGCCATCTCCGCGAGGCAGAAGCAGAGGAACACCCCGATCGCGGTGATGATCGCGAACAGCACGATCGCGAAGCCTCCCAGGGCGTAGAGGGCGTAACCGATCAGCCCGATGATGAGAACCGTGCCCGCGAGACCGATGACGAACGCACCCCACCAGTTCGTCTCGCGCGCGAGCCCGCCCGACGCCTCCGGTACGTCGACGAGCCTGCTGTCGAAGTCAACCATGGCCGCCTCCCTTGTGGAATCTCGAAAATCGAAACGGTGTCAAAACACCAGCAACGTTCGGCCACTCCCGTCCCCCGGGCCGGCCTGCGGTCTCTACAGCGGCGCCCTCCCCGGTATCCAGTCGGTGCCGGCGAGCGGTACGCGCGCCATCGCGGCGGCCTCGATCGTGAGCGCCACGAGATCCTCGGGCTCGAGGTTGTGGACATGCGACTTGCCGCACGCACGCGCGAGCGTCTGCGCCTCGAGCGTGAGGACGCGGAGGTAGTTCGCCACCTTGCGTCCGCCGAGGACAGGGTCGAAGCGGGCCGAGAGCTCCTCGTCCTGGGTGGAGATACCGACAGGATCGCGTCCCGCCTGCCAGTCGTCGTAGTAGCCGGCCGAGCTGCCGATCTTGCGGTACTCCTCCTCGTAGTCGGGACTGTTGTCGCCCATCGCGATCAGCGCCGCCGAGCCGATCGAGACGGCGTCCGCACCGAGCGCGAGCGCCTTGGCGACATCGGCGCCCGTGCGGATCCCGCCGGAGACGATCAGCTGCACGTGCCGGTGCATGCCGAGCTCCTGCAGAGCCTGCACCGCCAACGGGATCGCCGCCAGCGTGGGGATCCCGACATGTTCGATGAAGACGTCCTGGGTCGCGGCGGTGCCGCCCTGCATGCCGTCGACGACGATCACGTCGGCGCCGGCCTTGACCGCAAGCTGCACGTCGTAATAGGTGCGGGTGGCCCCGACCTTGACGAAGATCGGCTTCTCCCAGTCGGTGATCTCGCGCAGCTCTCCGATCTTGATCTCGAGGTCGTCCGGGCCGGTCCAGTCGGGGTGGCGACAGGCGCTGCGCTGGTCGATTCCCTTCGGGAGATCACGCATCGCCGCCACGCGGTCCGAGATCTTGTGCCCGAGCAGCATCCCACCACCACCCGGCTTGGCGCCCTGCCCCACGACGACCTCGATCGCGTCCGCCTGCCGCAGGTCGTCGGGGTTCATCCCGTAGCGGGACGGCAACACCTGGTAGACGAGCAACTCGGAGTGGCCGCGCTCCTCCGGGGTCATGCCGCCGTCGCCGGTCGTCGTCGACGTGCCCATCTCCGTGGCACCCCGCCCGAGCGCCTCCTTGGCCGGCGCCGAGAGGGCGCCGAAGCTCATGCCTGCGATCGTGATCGGGATCTTCAGCTGCAGCGGACGTCGTGCGAAACGCGCACCCAACGTGACGTTGGTATCGCAGCGCTCGCGGTACCCCTCGAGCGGGTAGCGCGAGACGCTCGCACCGAGGAAGAGGAGGTCGTCGAAGTGGGGAACCTTCCGTTTGGCACCGAAGCCGCGGATGTCGTAGATCCCCTCCCGCGCCGCGCGCTGGATCTCGGCGATCGTGTTGCGATCGAAGAGTGCCGACTCACGCAGACCCGGCTGCCAGCCGTTCGCGACGCTCATCAGTAGGCTCCCGCATTGTCGATCGTGAAGTTGTAGAGCTTCCTGGCGGAGCCGTAGCGGCGGAAGTCGGCCGGGTCGGCGTCGTCGATCCCGGCGCGGTCGAGCAGGGCTCGGAGCTCCGCCAGGTGCTCGTCCCGCACCTCCTTCTCGACGCAGTCGGCACCGAGCCCGGCAACGCTTCCGCGCACGTAGAGATGCGCCTCGTAGATCGAGTCGCCGAGCGCGTCGCCCGCGTCGCCGCAGACGACGAGGGTGCCGGTCTGCGCCATGAAGGCGCTCAGGTGGCCGACCGAGCCACGAACGACGATGTCGACGCCCTTCATCGAGATCCCACAGCGTGCTGCCGCATCTCCGTGGACGACGAGCAGCCCACCGTGGGCGGTGGCACCCGCCGACTGGCTCACATTCCCCTCCACGATCACGGTGCCCGACATCATGTTCTCGGCGATCCCGGTGCTCGCGTTGCCTCGCACGACGACGGTCGCGAGCTTGTTCATGCCGGCGCAGTAGTAGCCGACGTGTCCGTCGATCTCGACCTCGAGCTCGGCGTCGATGCCGCATGCGACGGCATGGGCGCCCTTCGGGTTGACGACCCGCCACTGCCGCGGCCCCTCGCCCGAGCGGGCGACATCGTGCAGCCGCTGGTTCAGCTCGCGAAGCGCCGTCACCGCGAGGTCGACGACCTCGACGTCCGCTCCCACCGTGGCACTCATGCGGCGACCGCCGCCCTGTCCCACACGTAGACGACACCCGGCTCGGGCTCCCACATGTGTGCGTCGTCTGCACCGGGGAGCACGGCGATCGCGTGGAACTCGGAGGCCATCGCGACCCAGTCGTCGGTCTCGGCCAGCACCGCCGGCTTGCAGGCGATCGGGTCACGCAGGACCGCGAAGCCGTCCGCCGTGCCAACGGCGAAGGTGTAGAAGCCGTCGAGATCGTCCAGGCACCCGGCGAGCGCCTGCTCGAGGCTCGCTCCCTCCCGCAGCCGCCACTCGAGATAGCCGGCCGCCACCTCGGTGTCGTTCTCCGTCTGGAACTCGATCCCCTCGCGCCGCAGCGAACGACGCAGCGTGTTGTGGTTGGAGAGAGAGCCGTTGTGGACGAGACAGAGGTCGAGCCCCGTCGAGAACGGGTGCGACCCCTCCGTCGTGACGCGGCTCTCGGTCGCCATCCGGGTGTGGCCGAGCGCGTGGGTACCCTGGAGGTCGTCAAGCTGGAAGGCGGCCGCGAACTCCTCCGGGAGGCCCACGTCCTTGTAGATCTCGATCACGTGGCCGGCGCTCATGACGCGAAGCTCGCCCCGCGCAGCACGAAGGCGTGCCTGCGCCTCGGCTGCTCCGCTCGGCACCACGACGACTGCGTGGCTTGCCCGGACCGAGTCGACCTCACCACCCACCGCGGTGGCGACCGCTTTCCAGTCCTCATCCGGATCGGGCGAGTAGAGGGTGAGCTTGCTCATCGCCTCCGGCACCGGATCGCGGTACACGGCGACGCCGGCGCTGTCTGGCCCCCGGTCGCTCATCTGCGCGAGCATGGCGACGAGATGGGCGCCGAGGCGCCCCTCGACGTCAGGCGACTTTGCGAACAACCCCACGATCCCACACACGGCTGATCTCCTTTCGCTCGCTGCTGGATGGAGAGTATCTCCACTCCGAGCAGCGAGGGCTGCGTTCCAGGCCACTCGTGCACCTGGACTTGTGGAGCTTTGCTACATGGCTAGAAACGCGTCAGATACTCCCTGATCTCCCACGGGGAGACCTGTTCGTGGTAGCGGAACCATTCCTCCCGCTTGACGCGGACGTAGTAGTCGACGTAGTCCTCGTCGCGTCCGCGGCCGAACGCAGCGCGGAGCACGTCGTCCCCTTCGAGCTCCACCGTCGCATCGAGCAGGTTCGCGGGCAGCGAGCGCAACCCCTGTGCGGTCAGCTCCTCATAGGACTTCGTGTACAGGTTCTCACTGTTCGGATCGCCCGCTTCGAGGCCCTTCTCGATCCCGTCCAGGCCCGCCGTCAGCACCGCCGCGGCAGCGAGGTAGGGGTTGCACGAGCCGTCGATCGTCCTGTCTTCGATCCGGCCCGGGTTGATCCGGAGCATCTGAGTGCGGTTGTTGTAGCCGTACGAGATCCACACCGGCGACCAGGTGGCCCCGCTCGAGGTCGAACCGGGCTTGAGCCGCTTGTACGAGTTCACCGTCGGCGCAGTCAGCGCACTCGACGCGCGCGCGTGTGCCTTGAGGCCGCCGATGAAGTTGTAGGCGAGCGACGAAAGACCGAGCCCTCGTGGGTCGGCCTCGTCCAGGAACACGTTCTCCCCGTCCTTCCAGAGCGACATGTGCATGTGGGCGCCGTTGCCCGTCAGATGCGTGAACGGCTTCGGCATGAAGGTGGCGATGAAACCGTGCTGCTCGGCCAGCGTGTGCACCATGTAGCGGAAGAAGATGGCTCGATCGCAGGTCGTCAGCGCGTCCGCATACTCGAAGTTCTGCTCGTACTGCCCGTTCGCATCCTCGTGATCGTTCGCGTAGTTGCCCCAGCCGAGGTCGTTGCAGTACCGCGAGACGGTTGTCAGAAAGTCGTAGCGCCGGGTCAGTCCGGCCATGTCGTAGCAGGGCTTGTCGAGGGTGTCGAAGGGGTCCGCGATGGCGATCGCCCCGTCCGCGCCCTGTTCGACGAGGAAGTACTCGAGCTCGATTCCGACCTTGAACTCGTAGCCGAGTGCCCGTGCGTTCTCGAGCACGCCCTTCAGGATCGTGCGCGGGCAGTACGGCCACGGCTGGCCTTCCACCGTCACGTCGCAGGCAAACCGTGCCAGGTTGGGCTGCCAGGGCACCGGCGTGAAGCTGTCCAGGTCCGGGATCGCCGCGATGTCGGGGTCGGAGGGGAACTGCCCGATCTCGCCCGCCGCGAAGCCGGCGAACCCCGCGCCCTCCTCGACGAGATCGTCGAGATTCCGCGCCGGGACGAGCTTCGCGCTCGGCCGCCCGTACATGTCGACGAACTGCGCGAAGAAGAACTCGATCCCGCGGGTTTCGACCTCGGAGCGGATCCGCTCGAGGTCCGGGGTCGCCACTGCCATGTGCCCTCCTCAGATTCGGGTGCGCACCCTTGTACCACGGCCTCCCCCGTTTGCAGAAGGTGCGAACGCTCCACCTCGGTGGCGTGGCGTGTGTCTGGTTACGCCAGCGTCTGGCGGAGCCGGACGAGCTTGACAGCGATCTCGAGCGTCAGCCAGTCGTCGCGGCGGAGGTCGATGTCGGCAACCTCGGCGATCCGGCGGAGTCGCTGCCGCAGCGTGTTCTGGTGCACGTAGAGGGCCTCCGACGTCGCCGCGATGCTGCCGCGACGGCGGAGAAACTCCTCCAGCGTCGCGAGCAGCTGCGTCTGCCGGTCCGCGTCATAGACGTCGAGCCGGGCGATCCGTTCCACCATCTCGTCGCGCGTGCCGGTGCCCGCAGCGATCGGAAGCAGATAGCGGTAGGGGCCGATCTCGCCGTGGGCGAGGACCTTCCCCGGCGGTGCGAGCACCACGGTGGCGCGGAGGGCATAGCCTGCCTCGACGAAGGCCGCTGCGTACGAGTCCGCTGCGTCGGACGGGCTCGAGAGTCCCACCCGCGCGCCCTCGAGCGGTGCCAGCGAGTCCCGGAGCGCCGAGGTCACCGCCGCTGCCCCACCACGCGGGATCCGAACGAGGGCGCGGACCCGGTCGTCGCGGCGGTCGACGATCGCACCGGGGAGCGCCGCCCGGACCGCATCCTCCACGGCATCGGTGGCCGGCTCTGCTGCGAGCACGAGGTGCGGCTCGTCGAGGTCGCAACCGAGCCTGACGGCACGGCCGTCCAGGACGGCCGGATCGCAGCCCGCCGCAAGCTCGTCCAGGAAGTCGGTGATGAAGGTGCGCTCGGTGAGGCGCTCGATCAGGCGCACCTTGCGGATCCCGACGGCGAGCTGGCTCGCGATCGCGCGCGCCGGCTCGACGCTCCGCGATCCCTCGGCGACGACAAGCCCGACGAGCTCGCCGTCGGCCACGAGCGGCACCGAGAGCCGACCACGGCGCCTGCGTGGCGCGAGCTGGGACCCGAGTGACGACAGGCCCAGGCGGGCCGTCGCCGGTGCTCGTGCCGGCGACGAACGGACATGCACGAGCTCGTCGCCGCCAGGGTCGATGAGGTAGAGATGCGCGATCGTGGCGCCGAGGATCTCGCGAGCCCCCTCGACCGCCGCCGGCAACAGCTCCTCTAGCGTGTCCGCCCAGGCGATCGCCTCGGCGAGCGCCGTCAACGCCTCGAGCTCCTTGACCCGGCGCCGTGCCTGTTCGTACAGCCGTGCATTCTCGATCGCGGCAGCGACGAGCGAGGCCGCCGAGACGATGAAGTCGACATCGTCCTGCGAGAACTCACGCGGCGCCTCGGTATGCGCGGAGATGACCCCGATCGCCTCACCGTCGCGAGCGAACACCGGCACGCAGAGGAGCGACTGGTAGCGATCCTCGTCGAGCTCCGGTACGTACTTCACACGCGGGTCGTCGAGCAACCCGTCGGGGATGAACGCGGGCTCCCGGTGCTCGAGCGCCCACCAGGCGAGCCCCTCGGCCCGGTCGAGTCGGATCTCCCCCGCCAGGCGGCCGAACGGATCGGAGGCGCAACGCAGCACGAGCGCCTCCTCGTCGTCGTCGAGGAGGTAGACGAAGCAGGCATGGACGGCACTCGCCTCGGTCAGCAACTGGACGACGGACCGCAGGACGTCGTCCAGATCGAGCGACGACGCGACCGTCGAGACGATGCGCGCCAGGAACGACTCGGAGCGAGCTCCCACCTCCATCGCCGAAAGCGTACGGCACGCGGACCGGAAGCGGGCCCGGCCCGGCTCACGAAGCACGACGAGGGGCGCTCGTGGCGGCGACGCAGCAGGCGCCGAGCGTCAACGCTGTGAGGCCGACGCCCGCAACCCCCCACCACCCCCAGCCCTGCCAGGCGAGACCGGGGATGTACGCACCGAGTGCTCCGCCCACGTAGTAGATGCTGTAGAAGATCGCCGTCGCGGCCCCGCGATCGAAGCGGGCGACATCCCCGACACCGATCTGGGCGCCCGTGAAGGCCGCAAAGACGGAGCCGGCGACGAGCGCCAGCCCCAGCACGACCAGCACGATCTCGTTCGGGATCGTGATGACGAGACCCACCGCCGCGAGTACGACGGCACCGAAGACGAGCCGCCGCCAGCCGATCCTCTCGCCGATCCGCCCGCTCACAGGGGAGAACAGCCCGGTCAGCCAGAGCGCGAAGACGAGGCTCGTGACGGCATCCGAGTACGCGAACGGCGGCTGCTCGAGCCGGTAGGTGATGAACGAGAACGTGCCCACGAAGGCGAAGAAGAACAGGGCGGCGCCGATCGAGAGCGCGAGCAGGCGCGGGTTGCGGAGATGACGGACGACACCGCCACCGCGCCGCGGCGACGCAGTCGGCGCCGGGAGCCCGCGCCGCATCGCGACCGCCGCCGTGAGGGGCAGCAGCGCCAGCATTCCGATCGCGAGCCGCCAGCCGATGGCGGCCGTGACGAGAGCGACGCCGAGCCTGCCGACGAGGCCGCCGACGACGAGGGCAGCAGCGTAGAACCCCATCGCGCGGGCGCCGAACGCCGGTACGAACACCTCGTACACGTACGGGGCGCCGACGATCAGCAGCCCCGGCATGCAGAGGCCCTGCAGCAACCGGCACCCGAGCAGGAGGTCGAAGGACGGCGCCAGGGCGACCGCGATCGTCGGTGGGATCAGCAGCAGGCTCGCGAGCCGGATCGCCCGCGGCCGGCCGATCCTGTCCGAGAGCGGCCCCCAGAGATATCCACCCGTTGCCACGGCGAGCACCACGATGGAGACGGTGAGCCCCGCCTGCGCGGGAGTGACGTCGAAGTCGTCGGACAGCTCGGGGAGGATCGCCTGCGTGGAGTACATCGCCGCGAACATCCCCGTCGCGCCGAGCATGAAGCCGAGGAACGGCTTGCGGAGGGAGTCGGCGGCGGTCACCGAGTCACCCTACGCGCGCTCCGCGAGGGCGCGGGTCAGTGGACGGCGGCGACGCCGAGATGGGCCTTGTAGGCGCCCGTCTCGACGATGTCTGCGATCTGCTCGAGCGCGAACCGGATCTCGTCGTCCGAGTTGAAGTAGTGCGGGCCGAACCGGATGCCCGCGTCCGGCCGGAAGTCGCAGAGGATCTGACGCTCGGTGAGCTCGCGGTGGACAGCTGCGAACTCGGGCACACGCACGATGACTGCGCCGCCACGCCGGTCGGGGCTGCGCGGGCTCATGATCTCGAAGCCGGCCTCGTCGGCGAGGTCGAGCAGCAGCTGCGTCTGCTGCAGCGACCGTTCCCGGATCCGTTCCACTCCGACCTCCTCGACGAGGTCGTAGCCCGCGGTTGCCGCGTAGTGAGCGGGAACGTTCGGCGTGCCGGTGAGGAAACGGGCGGCACCGTGGGCGTACTCCATCTCCTCCTCGAACCGAAACGGACGCTGATGTGCCTGCCACCCCGTGAACGTCGGCTCCAGCTGCTCCGCGAGATCGGGCCGGACGTAGAGCCACCCGTTTCCGGGTCCCCCGCAGAGCCATTTCACCGAGCCGCCGACGGCAAAGTCGACGTCGAGCTCGGTCACGTCGAAGGGGACGATGCCGGCGCTCTGATAGCAGTCGAGGATCACGTGGGCGCCGACCTCGTGTGCGCGCCGCACGATGGGCGCGACGTCCTGGATCTCGCCGGCCTTGAAGAGGACATGGCTGATCGGAACGAGCAGCGTCCGCTCGTCGATCGCCTCGACGATCGCACCGTCGTCCTCGCAGACCGTCACCTCGAGCTCCGGCTGGGCCTGGTAGAGGTAGCGCACAGAGGGGAAGTTGCCGCGCTCGTAGACGACCCGGTTGCGCGCGGGGCTGATCGGGAAGAACGAGGAGAGCACGATCGCCTCCGCGATGGAGACGTTCTGGTGCATCACTGTCGACCCTGGGGGCGCCCCGATGATGCGGCCGACCTGGTCGCCGACGGTCATCGGCAGCTGCCACCAGCCCTCGCCCCACGAGCGGATCCCCCGCTCCTTCCACATCCGCGCGTACTCCGCCAGCCGCTCCTCCGCCTTCGCCGGCATGGCGGCGAGCGAGTGGTTGATCAGGTAGGTCGTGTGCTCGAGGATCGGGAACTCGGAGCGATAGTCGAGAAGGTCGCGCACGGGTCCGAGTCTAACCCCGGTCCTCAGGCGACGCGCTTCAGCAACCCGAGCGCCTGCTGGTTCCAGGGGACGCGGTGGGTCACGCCGGCGCCGCGCATGCCGTCCAGGTGTGCGAGGTACCAGTCGTAGGTGGAGCGGAGCGTGTCGGCGTTCGAGAGCTGCGGCTCCCAGCAGAGCAGCTCGCGCGCCCGCTCGATCGAGACGTACGAGTCCTTGTGGGCGGTCCGGTAGTGCCATTCGGCGAGCGGCGAGAGCCGGGCCAGCTCGAGCGCTCGCAGCGACCACTCGGCAGGAGCGACGGGGACGGGGAAGAGGCGCGACGCCGAGCCCGCATGGTCGATCAGCGCCTGCAGGTCGTCACGAACGGTGCCGAAGCTGCCTGCCCCGACATTGATCGCGAGACCGGCGACCGGTGCCTCGAAGGAGCGCACAACCGCGTCCACGAGATCCTCGACGGCCAGCAGCTGGTAGAGGTTGTCGCCGTCGCCGAGGATCGGAATTCGCCGTCCTTCCCTGATCCAGTCGAACAGGATCTCGAAGACCCCGAGCCGCTCCGGCCCGACGAACGTCTTCGGCCGGATCGTCACGACCTCGAGCCCACGGCGGCCGAACTCGGCGGCGAGCCACTCGGCCTCGATCTTCGACTCACCGTACCAGCCGACACCGACGAGTGGGTCGTCCTCGTCGATCGGATGCCGTTCCGGCACGCCGTAGACGGCGGTCGACGAGATCAGGACGACGCGCCGTACGCCCGCCTCGAGCGCCGCGGCCAGCAGCGTCGCGGTGCCGTCCACGTTCACCGATCGGATCGCGGCACGCGTCGACTGGATCGGAAGTGCGGCGGCGGCATGGACGAGCACGTCCGCACCCTCGACGAGCGCGCGGGCGTCGCGGTCGTCCCGGATGTCACCGCGTAGCTCCTCGACGCCGCGCTCGAGCGCGCGGTCGTCGAGCGGCGCGACGTCGAGCGTGCACACCGTGCCTCCGTCGGCGAGCACGCGGCGAGCGAGGTGGAGGCCGAGGAACCCGGCCCCTCCGGAGATGGCGACACGCGGCACGCCGGGAAGAGTAGACCGGGGCGGCCGGCCAGCGCCCAGCCTTGGAACATCCAACTTTGCCAGGTCCTTCAGCATGGGTGAGATCGAGTTGAAAGCAGCCACGCTGACGCTAATCGAGCAATCGCGCTCGCTGCATTGGGGTTCGGCGGTTGGAGCTCCTACCGCGTCGGGTTCACGTGCCACCTCAACGTTTCCCGATGCCGTATGCCAGTCGTCGTTGCCTGATCGCGAGACGAGCGCGACCCTCCCGCTCGATCTTCGGCACGGCCAGCCCGGACTGGTATCAACCGCACCAATCGGCGAGCATCAGGGCGTAGACCTTCGCCGCCTTGCAGAGCTGCTCCACCTCGAGGTACTCGTCCGCCACGTGGCACTGCGCGAGCGCTCCGGGCCCGCAGATGATCCCCGGCAGTTTCCGCTCACCGTACCATGCGAGGTCGGTTGCCGCGCCGAAGCCCTTCGGTGTAGGATCGAGGCCGCATGTCTCGAGGCTCGACGCCAGCGTCCGCACCGCTGGGTGGTCAAGCGCCACCTCAAGCGCCGGGAAGAAAATGTTCCCCAGCTTCCAAGTGAACCGCGGCGGGTGCTCTCGGAGCCACGGGTCGGTGTTCGCGACGGCTGCGACGACATCCTCGACCTCATTGCGAACGTCCACGAACTCCTCGTCGGGATAGAACCACATGTTGTACTCGACCGAGCAGTAGTTCGGAGTCGTCCCGGCGTTCGAGAATAGGTTGAGGCGCCCGCCCTGGCCACCGCCCGGCCCGCCGACGATGATCGCGGGCGAGAGCGTATCGAATCCCTGCGGCAGTAGCGTGTGCGACTTGGCGTTCGCCCACTGCCGTTCGAGCTCCTGGAGGGCAACGACAATCTTGACGGCCTTCTCTACTGCGTTGACACCTCCACCACCCTTCCCGCCAGCGTGAATGGAGAGGTATCGCGTGGACGCGTGCGCCTCAACGCCCTCGACCTCGACCCGGAAGTGGGCGAGCCCGCCCTCGGCCGCGCACAGCGCGAGTTCCGTAGGCTCTAGCGACAGCGTGATATCGCACGGATCGATGCGCTCGACGATCTCGCGCGTTCCGTTACCGACGACCTCCTCGTCGCTGACGACGTGGAAAACAATGTCCCCACGAGGCTCGTTCCCCTGCTCGAGGACGACTCTCGTCGCCCACAGCGCAGCGGCGAGGCCGCCCTTCATGTCGGTGGCGCCGCGGCCATAGAGGCGACCGTCGACGACCGTGCCTGCGAACGGATCCTGCGACCAGTTCGAGCTGTCCCCAACGGGTACGACGTCGACGTGGGCGTTGAAGGCGAGCGAGCGCCCGCCACCGGTGCCACGTCGCCGCGCCACGATTAACGGGTGCGCGTCGAAGGTCATCGAGGGGCCGACGTCCCATCCTTCGATCTCGAATCCGAGGTCGGCAAGGAAGTTGCTTGTGAACGCGATGCAGCGCCGCACTTCCTCGGGGAAGTACGTCGCCTCCTTCGCTTGGCTTTCTGTGCGAAACGCGACGAGTTCGCGAAGCAAGCCCTCGAGATCTTCACTCGACGAGGCGACCGCAGCGACGAGGGCGCCCCGCGCCTCGTTCATGACCTGGTCGGCGCAAGCGCAGCTGGCGATGCCGCCCGCGGTGCGTCCTTGCGCAGGTTGTGCCCATCCGCGCCGAACACGTGAACACGCGACGCGTCGAACAGCAGCGTGAGGTTGTCCCCCGGCGCGAGCGGCGAGTCGGGGTCGGTACGCACCTGCAGCGTCGTCCCGCCGGCCGCGACCGTCAGGTAGATGTCCGAGCCGACCGGTTCGAGGAACTCGACCGTGCCAGGGATCCCGCCACTCTCACCCGGCGCCGCGACCCGTAAGTGCTCCGGGCGCAGGCCAACCTGAACATCGTGCTCAGGCTCGGACGAGCTGAGTACCTCCGTCGAGAGCGACAGATCGACGTTCTCACCCCGGAACCGCCAGCCCTCGGGCGCGGACAATAGCGCGCCATGGATGAGGTTCATCGGCGGCGCGCCGAGGAAGGTGGCTACGAAGACGTTCGCCGGCCTCCGGTAGACCTCCTGGGGCGTACCTACCTGCTGCAGCACGCCCTCGCTCATCACGGCGATGCGCGTACCCATCGTCATCGCCTCGACCTGGTCGTGGGTCACGTACATCGTCGTAATCCCGAGCTGCTGGTGCAGCTGAATCAACTCGAGGCGCGTCTGCAGGCGCAGCTGGGCGTCGAGGTTCGAAAGAGGCTCGTCCATCAGGAACGCGTACGGCTCCCGCACGATCGCTCGGGCAAGCGCAACGCGCTGGCGCTGACCTCCCGAGAGTTCGCCGGGTAGACGTCCGAGCAACTGGTCGAGGCTGAGGATGGAGGCGGCACGCTTAACCGAGGCATCGATCGCGGCCTTTGGCTTCTTCGCAATCGAGAGCGGGAATGCGATGTTCTTGTATACCGTCATGTGCGGGTAGAGCGCGTAGTTCTGGAACACCATCGCGACATTCCGTTTGACCGGGTCGACGAAGTTGACAAGTTGGTCGCCGATCACGATCTCTCCTGACGTCGCGTCTTCGAGACCCGCCACCATGCGCAGGATCGTGCTCTTCCCGCACCCGGACGGCCCAAGGAGGACGAGAAACTCACCGTCGCGGACGTGGAGAGAGACATCGCTGACGGCCTCAACCTTGCCGAATCGCTTTACCAGGTGCTTGCACAGGATGTCGGCCATCTAGCTCCTTCGTCGCTGCTCGCCGGTGAGGGGGTCATTGCTTCAGAGCGCCGGCCATCGACGCCTGGACGAACCACTTCTGGAAGATGAGGAACACAACGATCACCGGGAGCATCGTCATTACTGCGGCAGCCGAGATGACACCCCAGTTCGTCACGAACTGACCCTGCAGGGATGCGACGCCGACGGTCAGCGTCTTCATGTTGTCGGTCGTCGTGATCACGAGTGGCCAGAGGAAGTTCACCCACTGGAACATGAAGGTGAAAATGCCTAGCACGACGATCGCCGGCTTCATCAGCGGAAGAACGATCTTCCGGAAGATCTGCCACTCCGACGCGCCGTCGAGACGCGCGGCCTCGACGAGCCCCTCGGGGAGCGTCGACATGAACTGGCGCATCATGAACACTCCGAGCGGGCTCGCGCACATGGGCAGGATCATCGCGGGGTACGTGTTGATGCCCGCGTGCGTCCAGGTTGGCAGGTGGGAGATCATGATGTACAGAGGCGCGATCAGCACCGCTGTCGGGATCATCAGCGTGGCGAGCACGAGCGCAAAGAGCACGGTACGGCCGGGGAAGTGAAGCCGGGCGAACGCATAGCCGGCCATAGTGTCGATGACGAGCGTGATCAAGGTCACGGCCGTCGCAAAGACAAGCGTGTTCAACGCCCACCGCAGGTAACTCGTCTCGTGCAGGATCACCCCGAAGTTGCCCCAGTAGAGCTTGTCCGGAATCCATTGCGGCGGATACGTGAAGAGCTCGTAGCTCTTCCGCAGCGAGGGCGAGAGCAGGTAGAGGAACGGCCCGATCGCGATCACGGCGAAGAGTGCGAGGAAGAGGTAGGCGGCCGCCCCTTTTACGATCCGGAGCGTGCGGTGTCTCCGGTGCGCTACGTCAAAGTCGCCGCGCGGCTGGTCTCTCATCCCGGTCGGACTCGTGTCAGCCGCTGACATCAGATCGTTCGCCGCCTGCGCCGGCCGCCGAGCAGCCAGAACGAGGCCGCCGTAAGTACGAGTACGATCCCGAGGAGGAGTACGGCGGCGGCATACGCCTGCCCCGTCTCCTGGAACTGGAACATGCGCTTCCAGATGAACCACACGAGCGTGGAGGTTGATTCGTGCGGCCCACCCTGAGTGATGACGTAGACGGTGTCAAACACCTGGAAGTTCGCGATGATCGCGATTACTACAGCGAACAGCAGCATCGGCTTGAGCAGAGGCAACGTGACCCGGCGGAAGCGAGTGAACCCCTTCGCGCCGTCGACACGAGCTGCGTCTTGCAGTTCCTCGGGGATGTTCTGCAGACTCGCGAGGAAGTACAGAGTCCAGAACCCGAGGCCGCGCCAGACCTCCGCTAGCACGATAGTGAGCAGCGCGAGAGTCGCGCTGCCAAGGATGTTGAGCCGGTCGAGCCCAAGCGTTGAAAGGATGAGGTTGATCAGCCCGAAGTCGTAGTTCGTTAGGAACTGCCAGATTAGGCCGACGAGCACGGCGGGCGCGAGCAATGGGATGTACAGCGCCAGCTTGAAGAAGTTGCTTCCCTTGCGATAGCGGTTCAGCAGCATCGCGAGCACGAGCGCGAGGACGAACACGAGGAAGATCGCTTCGACAGCGTAGACCGCGGTGTTCTTGATGGAGCCGGTCAACTCGGTGTCGCTGGAGATCTCCCGCCAGTTTCCCAGACCGACGAACTTCGGGGCGTCGAGGATGCCTCCCTCGAAGAAGCTGAGCCACACCGACCAGAAGGTCGGCACGACGAGGAAGGCGACGAAGGGGAGGAAGTACGGCAACACGAAGAGGTAGGCCCGAAAACTCCGACGTCTGCGATACGCCTTACCAGCACGCCGGTACGCAGCCTCGCCGAGCGTCAGGTCGTCCCAGGCCACCTCTGTCGTGTTACTCGCCATCCTCCCCTGGTCGCCTCCCCCGTTGCCTACGACGACTTCAGGATTCGAGTGCCGTCCGCCTGCGCTTTCGCCATCGCCGCAGCAACTGTCTTGCTGCCCGTCGCTGCAGCCTCGATCGCCTGGCCGTAGACGCTCGTCAGTTGCGCCATCTTCGGGCCAGCCGGGAGACCGTCCCACCCCTTGAGGACGTAAGCATTAATCCGCTTGACCTGGGCGTCACCCTTGCTCGTGTTCACGTCCCTCCGCACGGGCGCCCAGCCGTAGTGGGCACCGAACGCGTTGGCGAAGGCCGGTGACGAGAGGTACTTGACGAGCTCCCATGAGGCCGCCTTGTTCGCACCCTTGGAAGCCATCACCCAGTGACCAGTTGTGGAGAAGATCGTGCGCTTACCGCCGGTGATCGTTGCGACGGGGTTGACGAAGTCCCACTTGAACGGCAGACCCTCACTGCGGAACACCGCCAGACGGAGCGGCTCGTCCTGGAGAAACGCGATGCGACCCGCTTTGAAGAGCGCGACGCCAGCCTCACGATCGTACTGACCAACAGGCGGTTGCACCTTGTACTTGAGGAGCATGTCCACCGCCGCCTGCGTGGCCTTGATCACTGGCCTCGTCGCAAACGTCACCCTATTCTGGTCGGCCGAGACGATGTCACCTCCGAGGTTGTGGAGATAGCAGTACTGGAAGTACCAGGTGAAGTCCTTGTCTGTCATCGGTACGTTGAAGCCCCACGTGCCGTCACCGGCCGCGTTCATGATCTTCTGCGATGCGGCCGCGAGCTGCGGAAAGCTCGTCGGGACGGCACCCACGCCACCCTTGGCCATCAGGTCCTTGTTGTAGTACACGACGGTGCCGCCGATGATGCACGGCAGGCCGTAGAGCTTGCCCTTGTAGGTGCTCTTCTTGATCGTGTTAGGGATGAACTTCGCCTTCGTCGACGCGAACGACGGGCTGTTCAGCCACTGCCGCGTGTTCAATACCTCGAGAACCCCCTTCGTGCCGAGGCCCGTGAGGTCCGTGCTCGTCTGGTAGCTGACGTCGTACGGGTTCGGCCCGGCGTAGTTCGTCGCGTAGGCCGCACCTTCGACGTTCCATGGTACGATCGTGTGTTTGACCTTGATACCCGTCTTGGCGGTGAACGGTTTCAACAGTCTCGCGACGACGTCCTTCTCGTCTGTCCCGAACGGCGCCTTCGCGAACGAGAGTGTCTGGCCTTCGAACTGGGAGCGCCCGCGCGAGCGGACGCGGATGCTCTGCTTCGCCTGCGCGGAGCCGGCCAGGGCTCCCACAGCGGGCAGCGTCAGACCGAGAACGGCGGCTCTAGTGAGAAAGCCACGGCGAGTCTCCGTCGGAGCCCCGTCACCGACCGAGAGCCCCTCTGTGCTGCGATCACCCAAGTCACCCACAGTGTGTTCCTCCTTGTCCGATTCGCCCGAGGACCCGGGCGCGGCTCGCCTGCCCTTCATCGACTAAACCACATGTAATCAGAGATTTCAAGTTCGGCCAACGATTCTATAATCTAATAGTCTATAATCTATAATTGGCGGTTGGCGCCAAGAGACCGTCCCGTCACCGTCGACCGAACTGGTATCGCGTGCTGTTCGTATGGCGGCCATCGCCGGCGGCGATCCGTGGGTCGGCCTGTGATGCCTGACAGAGGCGCCTGTGTGATCGCCTTCTGCGCCGTGGGACTGATCGGATGACTGTGCGACCCTGCCAGGTGCACGCCGACAAGCTGACGTAGAGGTGCGACTACTTCGATTTGGCTAATCCGACGACGCCCGGTAGCGGTCGGCGTCTGCGAAGACGTCGATCCCGGCTGTGCCCGCGTGCATGAACGCGCTGTGCGGTGCGCCGGCGGGGATCGAGTACGTGTCGCCTTGGTGGCACGTCACTACGATGCCGTCGACGACGAAGTCGACCCGGCCGCGGAGGACGACCCCCCACTGCGCACCGTGCGTGTGCTCAGGCAGGTCGGCGCCCTCGGGCAGCTCGTAGAACATCGCGACCACTTGGTCGCTCTGCAGGAGCCAGCCGAGGAGCGGCACGATCGGCTTCTCGACCGTCGGCAGCGTATGGATGAACTCCGGGAAGAGGTCGCTCGGCTCATGGATCATGCCGCGAGGAGCCCTCCATCGACGACGATCTGCGCACCGTTCACATACGCGCCGAGGTCGGATGCAAGGAAGAGTGCCGCCCGCGCAACATCGTCGGGGTCGGCGAGGCGGCGGAGCGGGATTCGCGCCTCGTACGCGCCCCACTGCGCGTCGATATCGATGCCCTCGGGCGCGCCCTCCTGGACGAACTCGACCGCGCCCTCGGTCAGCGATGGACCCGGCGCGACGGCGTTGACACGGATCCCGTCGGGGCCGAGCTCGAGCGCCATCGTCTTCGTCAGGCCCCAGATCGCGTGCTTCGATGTGCCATAGTGCGAGAGTCCCCGGCCGCTCGGGTGGATCGCATCGATCGAGCTGACGTTGACGATCGAGCCGCCGTCGCCCTGCAGGCGCATCTGCGCCGCCGCGGCGCGGATGCAGAGGAACGCGCCGCCGACGTTAACGCCGATGATCCGGTTGAACTCGGCCGGGGCCATGTGCTCGAGGAGGAAGTTCGAGAAGACGCCGGCGTTGTTGACGAGGACGTCGAGGCGGCCGAAGCGCTCAACCGCGGTGCCGACGAGGCGGTCGACGTCCTCCTCGCCCGAGACGTCACCCTCCGCTGTTGCGACAGCCGCGCCTGCAGCCTGGAGCCGCTCACAGGCGGTGACGAGCCGGTCGGCACGCCGGTCGGCGATTACGACGGCCGCACCCGCCTCCGCGAGCCGGCGCGCGCAGGCGAAGCCGAAGCCCTGCGCCGAACCTGTGACGAGCGCGACCCTGCCCGAGAGGTCGAGCAGCGAGGAAAGAGGCGGAGCGGGGTCTGTCGACATGGCGAATCCTCCGAGGTTGACACGAGCACGTAGATTATAAGATCATCAGAGAGCATCACAAGTACAACGCGTCACGGAGAGCGAGGAGAAGGAGCCCCATGGCCACCCTGTTGATCGGCTACGACACCGAGTCTGCCGCCGTCGGTGAGGGTCTCGCGCGGTTCCTTGGCCCGAACGTCCCCCAGTACTACGGCGCGCTTGATCCCGAGACGGCACGGGCGGGCGTGAATGTCCTGCGGGAACTACACGAGGAGCTCGAGGCGCCGTGCACGTTCTTTGTGTGTGGCCGCACGCTCATCCACTCGCTCGACGCGATCGAGTCGCTCGCGGTGTCCCCCCTCTTCGACATCCAGTCACACACCTACAGCCACGTCGTGTTCCGCGACGTGCGCTACCAGCCGACTGGATCCGACCAGCAGGCGGTGATCCCCGAGACGCCGGCGGTGGCGCTCCGCGAGGAGCTCCGCTGGACGTCGGATCTGATCCGGCGCTACCTGGGGCGCGAGTGCATCGGGCTGCGCACGCCCTTCGGCTATTACCGCGGCCTGCGCGACCGGCCCGACCTGCTTCGGATCGTGGAGGAGACCGGCCACCGGTACGTCACCTCGTGGGGTCGGAACGAACAGAATGGCAACCCGACGCCCTGGGTACAGCCGTTCGGCTACGCGGAGGAGGGCTTCCCCGATCTGCTCGAGATTCCCTTCCAATTCTGGCTCGACGGCGTCTGGTTCGACGCCCACGGATACGGCAACGGTAAGGGCTTCCTCGCCGCCCTGCGCGGTGCCATCGACGAGGTCGTCGAGGATGACCTCGTATTCGCGACGGCGTTCCACGAGTGGGTCGCGATCGAGGCGAACGAGCATGGTACAGGCTGGATCAGAGGCCTTATCAAGTACGCCAGGGAGCGCGGCGTAGAGGTCACCACCTACAGCGACTATTGGGCGCGCGCGGCCGCCGCCGCGCGGTGGCCTGCGACGACTTAGAGAGCACGCATCGGTCCAACACACCGCGCCGTCAGGCGCATGCGCCAGGGAGGGAAGTAGCGATGGAAGATCTCGACGGCTTGCGAGACTCGCTCCTCGAGGGGCGACTCGATCGGCGGACGTTCCTGCAAAAGGCGGTCGCACTGGGCATCTCGCTGCCCGCCGCCGCGGCGCTGCTCTCGGCCTGGGGCCGCGGCGGCGCGGCGGTCGCGCAGGCCGCTACGGACGCCACGCCGAAGCGCGGCGGGACGCTGAAGTTCGCACGCAACTTCGAGCCGGTCACGCTCGGCCCGTTCGGCGCCGCCGACAACGGGACGATATGGACGATCATGATGATCTACGACCAGCTCGTCGAGTACCAGCCCGGGACCCCCGACCCGCAACCCGGGCTCGCGAGGTCGTGGTCGTTCCAGAACGGCGGCAAGACGATCGTCTTCAAGCTCCGCCCTGCGAAGTTCTCGAATGGGCAGCCCGTCACCGCCACCGACGTGAAGTTCTCGCTCGACCGGTTCAAGAACCCGAAGGTCAACAACCTGCTGCCGTTCCT
Source organism: uncultured Gaiellales bacterium (assembly GCA_964581085.1). GTDB lineage: Bacteria > Actinomycetota > Thermoleophilia > Gaiellales > Gaiellaceae > Gaiella. The sequence goes on from CAZOMP010000003.1 coordinate 167,103, forward strand.
CGCCGACGCGATCGCGTCGGTCGAAGCCCCGAAGCCGGACACGATCGTGATGAAGATGAAGCGCGTCGACGGGGCCATCCTCGCAAACCTGTCCGTCTTCCCCGCCTCGATCACGCCGAAGTCGGTCGTGACGAAGATGGGCGACAAGGCGTTCGCGCTCGACCCGATCGGCAGCGGCCCGTTCGCGGTCGAGAACTGGGTGCGCGGCCAGTACCTAAAGCTGAAGCGCAACCCGAACTACTGGCGCCCGGGGAAGCCGTACCTGGACAGCGTCGTGTTCAACTACATCACGAACGACAACACCCGCATCCTCAAACTCCAGTCGGGCGAGGTCGACGTCGCCGAGAGCATCCCGTTCTCACAGGTGCAGGCCCTCGACAAGGGCAACCTGCGGGTCGAGGTGGCGCCCCTCGCGTCGATCGACGGCATCTGGCTGAACAACACGCACAAGCCGCTCGACGACAAGCTCGTGCGCCAGGCACTCAACTACGCGACCGACAAGAACGCGATCAACAAGGTCGTCTACTTCAACAGGGCCGAGGTCGCGAACGCCCTCTTCCCGTTCTACAAGTGGGAGAACAAGGCGGTCAAGAACTATCCCTACAACCTCGCCAAGGCGAAGGCGCTGATGGCGAAGTCTTCCGCGCCAGGCGGGTTCGACCTCACGATTCTGGTCCCTGCCGAGGACCAGACGAAGGCACAGATGATGGCAGTCGTCAAGCAGCTCTGGAGCAAGATCGGCGTCAACGTGAAGATCCAGAGCATGGAGACGAACACCCTCTTCACGAAGTACATGGACGGCGACTACGAGGCCTCCGACCCGCTGCCGACGATCACGTCCGACGTCCTCGTGCCCGACGAGCTCGCACTCGCGTGGTTCGACCCGAAGGGCGTGCAGAAGGGCTTCTGGTCGTTCTACAAGAACAACAAGGCGTGGGCGCTGACGAAGGCCGCGAACGGGACCACCAACCAGGCGAAGCGCAAGCAGCTGTTCGGCCAACTCCAGAAGCTGACGCTCGACGACGCGCCGTGGGTGCCGATGTTCTTCGTTCCGGCTCGCACGGGCATCAGCAAGAAGGTGCAGAACTTCCGCACGCTCGAGAGCGGCTGGTGGAACCTGTGGGAGGTCTGGAAGAGCTGAGCACCGAGATGCAGAGGGCCGGCGCTGGCACGTCGGTGCCGGCCCTGATCCCCCGGAGGCGACAGGAGCGATGACAGCGTATCTCGCACGGCGCGGCATGCACGCGGTCCTCGTGCTGTTCATCGTCACGCTCGCCGCGTTTCTCCTCATCCACATGGTCCCGGGCGACCCGGTCCGGATCACCCTCGGGGCGCACGCACCGGAGGAGAACGTACGGGCGGTCCGCCATCAGCTCGGCCTCGACCAGTCGCTGCCCCACCAGTTCGGGACGTTCCTCGCCGGCCTAGCGCAGGGCGACCTCGGCACGTCGATCAACCTACAGCAACCGGTATCGCAGATCATCGGGCCGCGGATCATGCCCAGCATTCTCCTACTCCTCTACGGCACGGTCATCTCGCTGCTCGTCGCCTTTCCTCTCGGGGTCTACTCAGCCCTCTACCGGAACCGGGCTCCCGACCACATGATCCGCATCGTCGCCACGGTCGGCCTCGCGATGCCCTCGTTCTGGTTCGGGCTGCTCCTCGTCGAACTCTTCAGCCTCCGTCTCGGCCTCCTCCCCGTATCCGGCTACGGCGACGGCTTCCTCGGCCATCTCGAGAGCCTGACCCTGCCCGCGATCACCGTCGGGATCTACCTCGCGCCGCTGATCGTGCGCACGCTCCGCTCGAGCCTGATCGAGACGCTCGGAGCCGACTTCATCACCTCGGCCCGCGCCCGCGGCCTAACGGAGAGGCGAGTCATCGGCCGGCACGCGCTGCGCAACGCGCTGATCGCGACGATCACGATCCTCGCGATCAACATCGGGTACCTGATCAGCGGCACGGTCGTGATCGAGAACGTCTTCGGCATCCCCGGCCTCGGCTCGCTGCTCGTCTCGTCGATCCAGATGCGCGACTTCCCCACCATCTCTGCGCTGACGCTCCTGTTCGGCCTGCTCGTCATCCTCGTCAACCTGATCGCTGACCTCTCGTACGCGATCGTCGACCCGCGGATCCGGCTGTGAGCGAGGCGACCTCGCCCCCGCCCCGGCGGCAAGCGCGGCCGAACGAGAAGGAGCTGATGCTGCGCGCGCTCGAGAAGCGGGCGCAGTCGGAGCAGCGCTGGGGGATGATCAGCCTCTGGATCGGCGTCGGCATGGTCGGCATCCTCACCCTCGCGGCGCTCCTCGCCCCGGTGATCTTCCCGGGCGGCCCGGACGAGCAGGACCTGCTGAACACGCTGCAGCCGCCGAGCTGGCAGCACCCCTTCGGCACCGACAACCTCGGCCGCGACATCTTCATCCGCTCGATCTACGCCGCGCGGATCGACCTCATGGTCGGCATCGTCACGACCTACGTCCCGCTCGTGCTCGGCGTCCTCCTCGGGCTCGTCGCGGGCTACCGCGGCGGCCGGCTCGAAACGGTCGTGATGCGGGCCGTCGACGTCGTCGTCGCCTTCCCGTTCATCGTACTCGTGATCGCGGTGATCGCGATCGTCGGTCCCGGCCTGCTCGGCGTCTACATCGGCATCACCGTCGTCGGCTGGGCGCTCTACGCCCGCCTAACCCGCGCCGAGGTGCTCGTGCTCAAGGAGCAGCAGTTCGTGCTCGCGGGGAAGAGCCTCGGGTACTCGAGCAGCCGGATCATGTGCCGGCACCTGCTGCCGAATGTGATCCGGCCGAACCTCGTCTTCTCCACGCTCGACATCGTCCTGAACATCCTCGTGCTCGCCTCGCTCTCGTTCCTCGGCCTCGGGGTGCAGCCCCCGACGCCCGAGTGGGGCCTGATGGTCGCCGAGGGCCAGACGTTCCTGCTCACGGCCTGGTGGATCTCGACCATGCCTGGGCTCGTGATCGTGTTCGCGGGTGTCGGCTTCAGCCTGCTCGGCGACGGCCTCGCCGACCGGCTCGGCGAAGGGTGGCGCGGACGCGCCAGCGAGAGTGACGGGATGATCCTGTCGGTCGCGGAAGAGCAGCCGTGAGCGCCAGCCCCGAGACGGTCGACGTGCGACCCACCGGTGCGGCAGAGCCGCCGCTCCTCGAGGTCGAAGGCCTCTTCACCGCCTTCCCGACGGCGTACGGCTCGGTCATGGCGGCCGCCGGCGTCGACCTCACAGTCGGCGCGCGAGAGACGAAGGGAATCGTCGGAGAGTCGGGCTCCGGCAAGAGCGTGACGCTCCGCTCGCTGATCGGACTCGTCCCCGAGCCCGGTCGCGTCGTCGACGGCGCCGTGCGCTGGGAGGGCCGCGACCTGCTCGCGCTCTCGGCCTCCGAGCTGCGATCGATCCGCGGGCGCGAGATCGCTTTGATCTTCCAGGACCCGACGAGCAGCCTGAACCCCGTCTACACGATCGGTGACCAGATCACCGAAGTCCTGCGGATCAAGCTCGACATGGGCTCGCGCGACGCACGCGCCCGGGCGGTCGAACTGCTCGACCACGTGGGGATCCCGGCGGCGACGTCCCGCCTCGGCGCCTACCCGCACGAGCTGAGCGGCGGCATGCGCCAGCGCGTGATGATCGCGATTGCGATCGCCTGCCGGCCGAAGCTCCTCCTCGCCGACGAGCCGACCACCGCGCTCGACGTGACGATCCAGGACCAGATCCTCTCGCTGCTCGCCGATCTCCAGGAGGAGTTCGGGATGGCGATGATCCTCGTCTCCCACGATCTCGGGGTCGTCGCGCAGAACTGCGACTCCGTCACGGTGATGTACGCCGGGCACGTCGTCGAGGACGCGCCTGCGGTCGACCTCTTCCGCTTGCCGCGGCACCCATACACGGCGGCCCTGCTCGAGGCGCTCCCGTCGATCCGCACACCGGGCACGCGCGGCCATCTGCACCAGATCAGCGGTCAGCCGCCCGACCTCTCGCGGCTGCCCGAGGGCTGCCCGTTCCGCCCCCGCTGCGGCCACGTCCGCGATGCGTGCGCGTCAGTGACGATGGAACTCGAGCAGGTCGGCCCAGCGCACGCCACCGCGTGCCCGTTCACCGCGGAGGGGCGATGACCGGCGAGACGCCGATGCTCGAGGTGCGCGATCTCGTCAAGGAGTTCGAGCTGCGCAAGACGATGAAGCACCGCGTGGGGCGCGAGCCCGTGCCGAAGCTCACCGCCGTCGACCATGTCTCGTTCGCGGTGCCGCGCACCCAGACGCTCGGGATCGTCGGCGAGTCGGGCAGCGGCAAGACCACGCTCGCCCGCTGCGTCTCCCGGCTGATCGAGCCCGACAGCGGCTCCGTACTGTACGACGGGGCGGACGTGCTCGCGCTCGACGGCAGGGACCTGCAGCGGCTTCGCCGGCGGATCCAGGTCGTCTTCCAGGACCCGTTCACCTCCCTCAACCCTCGCATGACGGTGGGGGCAGCCCTCGCCGAGCCGCTGCGCGTGCACGGCATCGCGAGCAAGGCGGAGGCGCCTGCGCACGTCGCCGAGCTGCTCGACCTCGTCGGCCTCCCGTCCGCGGTGACCCGCCGCTTCCCGCGCGAGCTGAGCGGCGGACAGCGGCAGCGCGTCGCGATCGCCCGCAGCCTCGCGCCCGAGCCCGAGCTCCTGATCGCCGACGAGGCGGTCAGCGCCCTCGACGTCTCCATCCAGGCGCAGATCCTGAACCTGCTCGTCGACCTCACCGACCGGCTCGGGCTGACGATGATCTTCATCTCCCACCAGCTCTCCGTGATCGCGAACATCGCGCACTCGGTGGCCGTCATGTACCTGGGCCAGATCGTCGAGTCCGGCCCGGTGGACGCCGTCTTCGCTTCGCCGCAGCACCCGTACACGGCCGCTCTCCTCGCCGCGAACCCGGAGCCCGTCCCCGAGCGCCGCCATCACCGCAAGCCTGCCGTCCGCGGCGACATCCCCTCCCCGCTCGACATCCCGAGCGGCTGCCGCTTCCGCACGCGCTGCCCCTACGTCGAGGAGCGCTGCGCGGCCGCCGAGCCGGCCCCGGTCACGGTCGCGCCGGAGCACGACGCGCGCTGCGTCGTGCTCCCCTATCGGCAGACGGTCGGCTCTGCCTAGGCGAGCAGCGGCGCCCCGGCCGGGCGCATCTCCTCGACGACGACGTCGCCGTCGACGATGATCGGCCGGTCGTCGAGCCAGAGGCTGCAGCTCCGCAGCGGGATGTCGAGGTGGCAGCTCGTGTGGTTCGGGCCGCCGACGAGGTCGTTCGGCCCCGTCGAGAAGAGGACGTTGCCGTAGAAGGCACGCAGCTCCATGCCGTGCCCGCGCTGGTCGGTGCTGAGCGCCGCCCACTTCGCCCGCTCGTCGAGGCCCCACCCGATGTGCGAGAGGCCGTAGGCGTCGGGATCGCCAAAGTCGGTGATGTACGTCCGAATCAGGTCGGCCTGATAGCCGGCGCCGTCGATGCTCCTGATCCGCCCACCCTCGATGACGAACGCGATCGGCTCCTGGACGTACTGCTTGAAGGGCAGGAGGATGTCGCCGCGGTCGACGACGACACGGCCGTCGATGCCGTCGTCGGCGCCGCAGGTGAGCACCATGCCACCCGAGGGCCAGTGGTCCCACTGACCGGGCTGGTCGACGAACCCGTACTGCGCCTTGCTCGGGTAGCAGCCGATCCGATAGGTGACGTCGGTGCCGGCCGGGCTCGTGAAGCGCAGTGTGGAGGCGGATGCGAGCGTATCGAGCGCCACCTTCGTGCAGCGGGTCAGGTCGTCGGTCGGGAACATTCGCGCGAGCAGGTCGACCGGCTCGATACAGGTCAGGATCCGGGTGCCGGCGCCCTGGATCTCCGTCAGCTCGTCGCTGAAGAGGAGGAACAGCGTCTCGACGACCATGTCGGCGCTCTTGAGGATGTCCACCGCCGGCTGGTTGCCGGAGAGGGGCGTCTTGCCGACCGTCCACACGCCCACCTCGCCCGCCGTCGCGGACGACGAGTACGGCAGCCGCAGGTTCATCGCCTTCGCGCCGAGACGCTGCCCGGCCGTCAGGAACGCGTCGACGTACTCGGCGCGCTCGTTCCCCTGCGAGAGCACGACGAGGCTCTCGCCCTCGGTGACCTTGCAGAGCCGGAGCATCCGCTCGCAGAGATCGGTGAACATCGCCTGGCTGAACGAGGTGTCGCCCATTGTTGTCTCCTCCGAAATCGTCTCGCCTTGATCGCTATATCCTATAAAGTCCGCCGCACGATCACGTTGCCGTCGCCATCGAGCGTCGCCGTGCGCCCGCCGGGCACCCACACCGTGGCATCGCGTCCCTCGAGCACGAGCGGGCCGGCGAACTCCTCGCCTACGCCGAGCGACTCCCAGTCGGCGACCTGCGCGTCGACGACGGCACGCGCCTCGTCGTCGTAGACTGGCCTGAGCGTGCGCTCTCCGGCCCCCACCGTCGGCGGCGTGCGTCGCGGGACGAGCCGGGCGGCGTCCACGGTCGGGCCTACGGCGCTTGCACGGATCGCGAGCACCTCGTGCTGGTGGCCGGTGAGCGCGAACCCATACAGCCGCTCGTGCTCCCGGTCGAACGCCGCGGCGAGCCCGTCACGCGTGATGCCGTCGCCGGGCGGCTCGACGACGATGTCCCAGTTCTGCCCCACGTACTTCATGTCGAACGCGAGCACGGTGCGCGGCTCGCCCTCGAAGCCCTCCGCGCGCAGCGCCGCCACGACGTCGTCGAGCAGCGCTGTCGACGCGGCGGCGAGCGCATCGACGCCCGTCTTCTCGAGCCGCACCGGGAACGAGCGCAGGCGGTCGATGCGGAGGTCGGAGAGGATAAGGCCGCCGGCCGACAGCAGGCCTGGGTGTGCGGGCACGATCACCTCCTCGATGCCGAACTCGTCGGCGAGCAACGCGGCGTGCAGCGGCCCCGCCCCGCCGCCCGCGAGCAGCGCGTAGGCCTTCGGGCTCACCCCCCGCTCGGCGGTGAGCGCGCGGATCTCCTTCGCCATGTTGGCCACGGCGATGCGGACGATCCCGGAGGCGGCGTGGAGCAGGTCGATGCCGAGCGGCTCGCAGATCTCGCGCTCGACCGCCTCGCGCGCGAGGTCGGGCGAGATCTCGAGCGCACCGCCGAGCAGCGAGCGCGCATCGATGCGTCCGAGCACGACGTTCGCGTCGGTCAGGGTGGGCAGCCGGCCGCCGTGCCCGTAGCAGGCCGGCCCGGGGTCGGCGCCCGCGCTGCGCGGCCCGACCTTGAGCCCGCCGCCGGCGTCGACCCACGCGATGCTGCCGCCCCCGGCGCCGATCGTACGGATGTCGAGCATCGGCAGGTTGAGCGGCGTGATCTCGTCGATCCACCCCTGGGTCGTGCTGCCGGGTCGGCCGCCGGTGACGAGCGCGACGTCCGAGCTCGTGCCGCCGACGTCGATCGAGATCAGGTCGAGCCGCCCGGTGCGCCGCCCGTGGGCGCAGGCCGCGACGACGCCTCCCGCAGGGCCGGAGAGAAAGGTCTCGACGGGCCGGCGGCGCGCGGTACCCGCCGTCATCACGCCGCCGTTCGAGCGCATGATCAGCGGCTCGGCGCCGTAGCCGCCCGCCGCGAGCGCGTCCGTGAGATGCCCGAGGTAGCGCGCCATCACCGGCTTCACGTATGCGTCCGCGATCGTCGTGGACGCCCGCTCGTACTCGCGCCACTGCGGCAGGATCTCGCTTGAGAGCGAGATCCGGAGCCCGGGGTGCCGCTCACGCACGACCTCTGCCGCACGCCGCTCGTGCCCGTCGTCGAGGTACGAGAAGAGGAAGCAGATCGCGACGCTCTCGACGCCCTGGGCGACGAGGTAGTCGGCGGCCGCCTCCACCTCGTCGAGCGCGAGCGGCGTCACCTCGCGGCCGCGCGCGTCGAGCCGGCCCGCCACGTCGGCCCGCCGGTAGCGCGGGACGAACTGCTCTGGCTCCTGCCAGAGCGGGTCGAAGACAGTGCTCTCCGGCTTGTTGCCGCGGCGGATCTGCGGGATGTCCCGGTGGCCCTCGGTCGTGATCAGCCCGGTCGGTGCGCCGCTTCGCTGGATGATCGTGTTCGTCGCCACCGTCGTCCCGTGCACGAGGCGGGTAACGAGCGCGGGGTCGAGCCCGAGCTCCGAGAGGCCCTGGACGACGGCCCGCGACGGGTCGTGGGGCGTGGAGCGCAGCTTGTGAAAGCGCTGCTCGCCCCGCTCCTCGTCGACGACGACGATGTCCGTGAACGTGCCGCCGACGTCGACCCCGACGATCACGACGACACCTCGGCGCGGCGGGCGCGCAGCTCCGCCCGCCGGTGCGCCCAGCCGTGCTCGCGCACGGCCTGCTCAGCCTCCTCGAGCGGGACGCCGTACAGCTCGGCCGCGGCGGCGGGCGTGAGGAGCTCGTCGCGCACCTCGCGTAGGACGGCCTCGCGCGGGCGATCGGCCGGCGGGCCCCAGCCGCCGCCGCCCGGGAGGCGGACGACGATGCGCTCGCCGGGCTCCACGGTGAGACCGGAGAACTTCGTCGGCGACACCGCCGCCGAGCCGTCTGTCGCAAGCCGCTCCACGCCGTCCCGCCCCGCGATCCGGATCTCCATCGCGGCACCGTCGCGACCGCCGTCGACGCCACGGGCGGGGAAGCGGTGATAGTGCGAGATCGAGTTGAGCGTGACCGGCTCGAGCACCTCGTAGACGCGCGTGACGCCGAGCCCGCCGCGCGTGCGGCCGGCCCCGCCCGAGTCGGCGCGCAGCGCGTACTCGAGCACCCGCCACGGCTGCGCCGTCTCGACCACCTCGGTCGGGAACTGGCGCGCCTGCGGCGCCACCCAGGTCGTCACCGAGTAGCCGTCCTGCTCGAGCCGGGCGCCGTAGCCGGTCGGCTCCCAGATCACGAAGGCGTAGAACTCGTCGAGGGCCGGGTGGATCCCCCCGCCCGTGATGAGCCCCGTCGTGGCCCCGGTCGGGGCGATCGCACGCTCCGGCACGGCGTTCCGCAGCGCCGCCAACACGACCTCGGCGACGAGGTTGTGGCTCTCGGTGTTGCCGGCCGAGAGCGGCGCCGGGTAGTCGCAGTTGACGAGCGTCCCCGGCGGCGCGATCAGGTGGATCGGGCGGAAGGCGCCCTCGTTGTGCGGGATCGCCGGGTCGACGAGGTTGAAGAGCGCGTTGGCGCACCCCGAGAGCGTCACCACGAACGGGCAGTTGATCGGTCCGGCCGCCTGCGGAGCCGTGCCGCGGAAGTCGAGAATCACGTCCTCGTCGAGCACGGCGACCGCGAGCTCGATCGGGTGCGAGCCGGGCCGGACGCCGTCGTCGTCGGCCTCGATCCGTGCGCGGTAGACCCCGTTCGGGATCTCACGGAGGCACGACCGCATGCGCCGCTCCGCGTAGCGCTGCAGCTCGCGCATCGTGCGGAGGAGCTCGTCGCGGCCGTAGCGGGCCACGAGCTCGTCGATCCGCCGCTCCCCGATCACGAGCGAGCCATACATCGCCATGAAGTCCCCGTAGCTCGAGCGCGCGGTGCGTGTGTTCGAGAGCAGGATCCGCCAGACCTGGTCGTCGGGCTCGCCCGCGCGGAACAGCTTCACGGGCGGGATGATTACGCCCTCCTGGTGGATGTCCGTCGAATCGCCGGGCATCCCTCCCGCCGCCTTGCCGCCGACGTCGGCGTGATGGGCGATCGTGGCGAGCACGGCGAGCGGCTCGCCGTCGCGGATCACCGGCTTGACCATGCAGAACTCGGGCAGGTGCGGCGTCCCGAGCAGGGAGCTGTTGTGCACGATCACGTCGCCCTCGGCGATGCCGTCGAAGCCGAACTGGGCGATCGCCGCCTGCACGGCCGGCCGCATCGCCCCCATCTGGGCGACGAAGCCCTCGCGCGTCGCCACCCGCTCGAGCCCGGCGTCGAAGATGCCGACGGTGAAGTCCTCGCCCTCGAAGAACACGGGCGAGTACGCGGTCCGCGTCATCGTCAGCTGCATCTCGAGCCAGATCGAGGTGAGCGCCCCGTGAACGACCTCGAGCGTGACCGGGTCGACGCGGGGGTCGGGCTCGAGGTCCGAGCCGCCGAGCCACGCCGCGAGGAGGGGCAGGCTGTCCTCGAGCGGAGCGGCCCGCTGCGCGAGCGCGCAGGCGATGTCGTCGGCGTACAGCGTGCCGGCGTCGTCGCGCACGACGGTCTCGCCGGGGTGGAGGAGCCGCCCGGTGAAGGCGCATTTGGGCGCGAGGACGCCCAGCGGGTCGCGCGTTAACTTGGTCGTCGTCGATCCCACCGCCATCGAGAATATAATCCTCTCATCCTCACAGCGGACGACACCCTGGTCGAGCGCCTGCGCGCGCTCGGCGTCGCGGCTCTCGCGGATGCCCTCGACCGCATGGGCATGCGCGATCAGGTGCTGCACCACGCGATCCGGCCGGTGGTGACGCCCGCGGAGCCGATCGCCGGCCCCGCCTTCACGATCGACGCGGTCAAGGACGGCCGGCTGCTCGACGACCCGTATGCCCAGGAGATCGCGGCCGTCGACGCGATCCCCGGCGGCGCGTTCGTCGTCGTCGGCACGGCCGGCACCGTCGAGGCCGCCGTCTGGGGCGAGCTACTCGCGACGGTGGCGGGCAACCGCGGCGCCGTGGCGGCGGTCACCGACGGCGCGGTGCGCGACCTCGCGGGCCTGCGCCGCAAGGGCCTTCCCACCTACGCCGCCGCCGTGAGCGCGCGCGACTCGTACGGGCGCCTCCTCGTCGTCGGCTTCGGTGGGGAGACCACCTGCGGCGGCGTCGCGACGCGCCCCGGCGACCTCGTCCTCGCCGACGAGGACGGCGTGGTCGTCGTGCCGCGCGACCGGGCGGAGGAGGCGATCGCGGCCGCCGAGGCGAAGCTGCAGGTCGAGGACGTCGCGCTCGTCGCGCTCGAGTCGGGCACGAGCCTGCAGGACATGTACGACGAGCACGGCGTCCTCTGATCGTGTCGTCCGGCGTCTGGGTGCGACCGCCCGCCGCGCTCAGGGACGGCCCCGCGCGCGCCTGCGCTTGCTGCGGCCGGCCGCTCTTCGGCCGCGCGTGGCGCGTGCAGCTCGACGGCGAGGAGCTCGAGCTCTGCGAGCCGGAGTGCGAGCGGCTGTACCGCGAGTACGTGCTGCCGCGCTACGGCGCGCGGGGAGAGCGCGGTTGACGTGGCGCTGCACGTCGGCATCGACACCGGCGGGACGTTCACCGACCTCGTCGCGCTCGACGACGAGACGGGTGCGACCGTCGTCGCGAAGCGGCCCTCGACGCCCGCGGCTCCCGCCGACGCGATCTTCGACGCGCTCGCCGCGGCGGGCATCGACGCGGCTGCGACCGCGACCGTCACCGTCGGCACCACCGTCGGCACGAACGCGCTGCTCGAGCGGCGCGGCGCCCGTGTCGTGCTGCTGACGACGGCAGGGTTCGAGGACGTCGTCACGATCGGCCGGATCGACAAGCCGGACCCGTACGACCTCACCTGGCCCAAGCCCCGCCCCATCGTCGCACGCGAGGACTGCGTCGGCGTCGACGAGCGGGTGGCGCACGACGGCTCCGTCGTGACGCCTCTCGATCCCACCGAGCTCGAGCGCGTCGCGGCCGAGGTGGAGCGCCGTCTCGCAGGAGAGACGGGCGACGCGGCGATCGCCGTCGCCCTCCTGTTCGCGTTCGCGAGCCCCGCGCACGAGGAGCGTCTCGGCGCCTTCCTGCGGGACCGCTTCCCCGGCATCCCCGTCTCGCTCTCGCACCGGACCGCGCCCGTCTGGCGCGAGCACGAGAGGATCTCGACGACCGCGATCGACGGCTACCTCGCACCTGTGCTCGGGCGCCTCTCAGGCCGCCTCGAGCACGGGCTCGCCGAGCTCGGCGCCGCAGGGCCGGTGTCGATCATGAAGTCGAACGGCGGCCGCATGCTGGCCTCGGTGGCGAGCGCCCAGGCGGTCCAGACCGTCCTCTCCGGGCTCTCCGGGGGCATCGTCGCGGGACGCCACTTCGGCCTCGCCGCGGGCACGGCGAACGTCGTCACGTTCGACATGGGCGGCACGAGCGCGGACATCGGGCTCGTCCGGGACGGGGAGATCCAGTTCGTGTCGGGCTTCGAGCTCGAGTTCGGCGTGCCGGTCGCCGCGCCCGCGATCGACCTCGTCACGATCGGCGCCGGGGGCGGCTCGATTGCCTGGATCGACGACGGTGGCATGCTCCGCGTCGGCCCGCGCAGCGCGGGCGCGGCCCCGGGGCCCGCCTGCTACGGCAAGGGTGGCCTCGAGGCCACGGTGACGGATGCGAACGTCGTGCTCGGGCGCATCGACCCGGGGTACTTCCTCGGCGGCGAGGTCGCGCTCGACGCCGGGCTCGCGCGCGCCGCCGTCGCCCGGGTCGGCGCGGCGGTCGGGCTCGAGGTCGTCGCCGCGGCCGAGGCGATCGTCGAGATCGCGAACGAGGCCATGGCGGCCACGATCCGCCGCGTCGCCGTCGAGCGCGGCGTCGATCCACGCGACTTCGAGCTCGTGGCCTTCGGCGGCGCGGGCCCGCTGCACGCCGCCGCGATCGCCGAGTCCCTCGGCACGGCGGGGATGATCGTGCCTCCTCACCCCGGGCTCACGTCCGCCTACGGGACGCTGCTCGCCGAGCGGCGCGTCGACCGCCGCTGGACGCACTTTGCGCGGGGGGACGCGGTCTCGGTAGACGACCTCGAGCGGCGGCTCGCGGCGATGGAGCGCGAGGCGCGGGCCGAGCTCGCGGCGGAGGGGTTCCACGGCGAGCCCGAGGTGCAGCGGTCGCTGAGCCTGCGGTATGCCGGGCAGAACTACGAGCGCGATGTGCCGCTCGGGCCGGGGGCGTTCACGGCGGAGGCGCTCGCCGACGCGTTCGCAGCCTTCCACACGCTCCACCACGAGACGTACGGCTATGGCTTCCCGGGGGAGCCGATCGAGCTCATCCACGCAAACGTCGTCGCGCTCGGCGCCGGTGCACGCCCCGTTGCGCCCCGTCTCGAGCCCGGGCCGGCGCCCCTCCCCCGCTCGCGCCGCCCGGTCGAGCTCGGAGCGGGTGCTGCCCGCGAGACGCCCGTCTTCGCACGAGAGGACCTGCCCGGCGGCGTCGTCCTCCAGGGCCCCTGCATCGTGGAGGAGGTGGACTCGACGACGTTCGTTCCCCCGGGTCACGCGCTCACAGTACTCGAGGACGGGATCCTGCGCGTGCGGCGCACCGGCGCGGAGGCAGCGGGCGCCCGACGCGGAGCCGATCCTGTGACGATGACGGTCGTCGGCGACCAGCTCGTCGAGATCGCACAGGAGATGGGCGAGCAGATGATGCGCGCCGCGTACTCGCCGATCTTCAGCGAGTCACGAGACTTCTCCTGCGCCCTGTTCGACCGGCACGGCCTGCTCGTTGCCCAGGGCCGCTTCAACCCCGCGCACCTCGGCGCCATGGGTGAGACGGTGCGCTGCGTCGTGGACGAGATGGGCCTCGACGCGCTCGGGCCGAGCGACGTGCTTATCCACAACGACCCCTACCGGGGCGGCTGCCACATGCCGGAGCACCTCGTCCTCGCCCCGGTCTTCCACGACGGGCGGCTCGCGTTCCTCGCCGCCACGATCGGCCACATGGCCGAGATCGGCGCGGTCAATGTCGGCTCGTTCGCCGGGACGGCGACCGAGGTGTACCAGGAGGGCCTCCGCCTGCCGCCCGTCTGGCTCGTCCGCGGCGGCGCGACGGTCGACGACGTCTGGAAGGTCATCCTCTCGAACCACCGCACGCCACGCGCGAGCTGGGGCGATCTCCACGCCATGATCGGCTCGCTCCACCTCGCCGAGCAGCGGCTCCACGCGCTGCTCCGCCGCTACGGCGCCGGCACGATGGACGAGATCTGCGACGGGCTGATCGCTCACGGCGAGCGCCTGATGCGGCGGCGCATCGCGGCGATCCCTGACGGGGAGTACACGTTCAATGACGTGATGGAGGGCGACGGCCACACGCGCGACCCGATCGTGCTTCGGCTCCGGGTCGTCGTGGAGGACGACCGCGCCGTCGTCGACTGGACGGGGACGGATCCGCAGGCGCGCGGCCCGGTCAACGCGACCTACGGCGTGGCCGTCTCGGCGACGTGCAACGCCTTCCTCCAGATCAGTGGCCGCGAGATCCCGCGGAACGCGGGAGCGTACCGCTGCGTCCGCACGATCGCCCCGCCGGGCACCGCGGTCAACGTCCGCTTCCCCGGCCCGTCGGTGGGCGGCAACACGGAGACGCAGCCGAAGCTCGTGGGGATGATCCTCGGCGCCTTCGCCGAGACGATGCCCGAGCGGGTGATGGCCGCCGAAGGCGTGACCTCGTGCAACTTCCTCTTCGGCGGCATCCATCCGGCGACCGGCGAGCCGTACGCGCACTACCATTTCGAGGCGAGCGGCTGGGGCGGTCGCTCCGACGGAGACGGCAACAGCGCGCAAAACCACATCCACGGCAACTGCCGCAACACGCCGGTCGAGGTGTTCGAGGCCCGCTTCCCGTTCCGCACGCTCTCGTACGCGCTTGTCCCCGACTCGGGCGGGCCCGGCCGGCACCGGGGCGGCCTCGGCATCCGGCGCGACCTCGAGGTGCTCGCGCCGGAGGTGACGGTGAGCGCGTTCATGGACCGCGTCGACGACGGCGCGTGGGGCCTCTTCGGCGGCAGGCCGGGGCGGCCGGCCGCGCTGCTCGTGCGCCGCGCCGGCGGCGACGCGTTCCGCGACTTCACCGAGGCGTTCGGCACGGCGAGCCCGTCGAAGTTCGCGGGCGTGACGCTCCGCGCAGGCGACGTCGTCCGCATCGAGAGCGCGGGCGGCGGCGGCTTCGGCGACCCGCGCGAGCGCGACCCGGCGCTCGTCGCCGCCGACGTGCGCAGCGGCCTCGTCACGCCGGCCGCCGCGACGCACGACTACAGCATCGCGCGCCCGGCGGCTGCGAGCTCGAGCTAGATCTCGAAGATCCCCTCGATCTCGACGGGGATCCCGAACGGGAGCGCGCCCATGCCGATCGCCGAGCGGGCGTGCGGCCCGCGCTCCGGGCCGAACACGTCGACGAGGATGTCCGACGCGCCGTTCGCGACGGTGGGCTGCTCGCCGAAGTCCGGCGCCGAGTTGACGAGCACGAGAAGCTTGACGACGCGCTTTACGCGCTCGAGCTCGCCGATCTCGGCCTTGAGGCTCGCGAGCAGGTTCACGATCGTCAGAGCGGCGGCCTTCTGCCCCGTCTCGACGTCGCAGTCTCGGCCGAGTTTGCCGGTGTAGACGAACTCGCCGTCCTTGAACGGGCCGTGGCCGGAGACGAAGACGATGTTGCCGGCGGTGACGGCACCGACGTAGCTGCCGACGGCCGGGTTGACGGGGGGCAGCTCGATGCCGAGCTCGGCGAGGCGCTCTTCCGGGGTCATGTGGTCCTCCGTGGTGGTCGAGGGGGTCAGCGTCGAGGGGTCAGCGCAGCTTGCCGCGGGCGGCGACGGGCCACGTGCCGACGATCCGGCCGCCGCGATGGACGACCACCTCGTCGTGCATGTTCACGCAGCCGCACGCGTGGTTGGGGACGATGGTGACGACCTCGCCCAAAGACGGCTTCGCGTCGCAGGCGGAGAGGTCGACGTGGCCGTGCTCCTCCGAGAGCGCGTAGATCCGCGCGCCGGGGTACTCGACGATCAGCCCGTGGCCGCCGGCGTCGGTCTTCTCGGCCGGGTCGTTCGTCAGCGTCTTGGAGCCGCAGTCGAGGATGCCGCGGGTCTCGGTCGGGCGGCTCGCAACCGTGGCGCGGATGCGCAGCGCGCAGTCCTCGAGCGGCACGCTGCCGTTCGCGATGCACGAGCGGTCGCCGTAGACATACGTCCCGGCTCGGACCTCCGTGATCTCAGGCACCTCGTGGTTCGCGAAGAATCCCGGCGTTCCGCCTGCGCTCACCACCCGAACCGTCAGCCCGCGCGCCTCGATCGCCGCGATCGCCTCGCGCACGAACGGCCCGGTGCCGGGCAGCGTCGGGTAGGTCATCAGGCCCTCGAAGCGCAGTCCCGGGAGGCTCGCGACGAGCGCGGCGAGGACGGCCGCCCGTTCCGGCGTCTGCACGCCGGTGCGCTCGAAGCCGGTGTCGCACTCGACGAGGAAGCCCACCTCGGTCCCTGCCTCGGCGAGGACGGGCGAGAGGCCGCGCGCGACCTCCTCCGAGTCACCGACGACGGAGATGCGCCCCTCGCCCGCGAACGCCGCTAGCCGCTCGGCCTTGGCAGCGCCGACCAGCGGGAAACTGACCAGGATGTCGTGAATCCCCGCCGCGAGCATCACCTCGGCCTCGCCGAGCTTCTGGCACGTGATCCCGACCGCGCCCGCGTCGAGCTGCATATGCGCGATCGCGGGCAGCTTGTGCGTCTTGATGTGCGGACGGAACGCGAGGCCCTGCGCGTCGCAGTAGCCCTGCATGCGGGCGATGTTCCGCTCGACGGCGTCGAGGTCGACGGTCGCGACCGGCGTGTCGAGCGCGTCGAGTGTCACAGCACGACGACCGCGTCGCCCTCCACGTCGAAACCGACGAGGTCGGACTGGATCGTCGTGCGCGCGGGCATCGGATCGGAGAAGAACCGGCGGTACTCGGCGTCCATCTCGTCGAAGTGCGTCATGTCGCTGATGTACATGCCGACCCGGGTCGCGTTCTGCAGCGAGCCGCCCGCGGCGCGGGCGACGGCGTCGAGGTTCTCGAGTACCTGCCGCACCTGCTCGGAGATCGTCGTGCCGACGCGAGTGCCCGCGGCGTCGTACGGCCCCTGGCCGGCGAGGAAGAGGAAGCCGTTGGCGACAATGCCCTGCGAGTAGCCGCCCGAGGGTGCGGGGGCATCGGACGAGAGGACCGGAGTACGGGACATCTAGGCGGCCTCCTTCGTTCCGTAGCGGGACAGCCAGTACGAGTGGTAGAGGTCTTCGTGCTTCGGCGAGCAGAACATCTTCGGCTCGCCGTCGACCTCGGCGCCCCAGTAGCGCGCCGCGATCGGGTGGCCGCAGAGGTCGCAGCAGTGAATGTTGGCCTTGAGATACGAGATCTCCGCCGTCTTCCACTCGCCCATCTCAGACCTCCCCGTCCGTCAGGCCGTAGACCGCCCGTGCCGCCTCAGCGCTGACGAATCCCTCCGACACGTCGCGGCGCACGCGCTCGCGGTCGCGCTTACGCGGGTCACCGTAGCCGCCGCCACCGGGCATCAGGATCTTCACCTGGTCGCCCGTCCGCAGCGTCACGCCCGAGAACTTCGACGGCGAGAGCGCGCCGAACTCCTCCACGAAGGTCCGCCACTCGCCGGTGCTGCCGCGGCGCACCCACAGCCCGCCGACGGCGCCGGCGGCGCCGCCGAGCACGCCCCACGGCTCGGTCTTCATCCGGTTGAGCAGCGCGCTCACCGTCACCTCGGGCACCGTCACGGTGAAGATGCGCTCGCCCCCGAGGCCGCCGCGGAACTCTCCCGGCCCGCCCGAGTCGGCGACGAGCCGGTACGAGTCGATGCGGAAGGCCGGGTAGCGGGTCTCGAACACCTCAACGGGCGTGTTGCGGCAGTTGCCGTTGATCGTCACGACCATGTTGTTGCCGTCAAGCCCCGCGCGGCCGCCCCAGCCGACGCCCTCGAAGTGGAAATGCGCGTAGGGCTCGCGTGTGCGCGGGTCGATGCCGCCGAAGAGGAACGGCGAGGACGTGCCGCCGCACGAGGCGGCGACCCGGTCCGGGATCGCGTCCTGCAGCGCGCCGAAGACCATGTCCGTGATGCGCGGGCTCGTCTCCGTGTTGCCGCCCGCGACCGGCGCCGGGAACGCGCAGTTGACGATCGTGCCGGGCGGCGCGATCACCGTGAACGGCCGGTAGCAGCCCTCGTTGCGCGGGATCGTCGGGTCGGTGAGGTGGAGGAACGCGTTGTATACGGCCGAGGCGGTGACGGCGTAGATCGCGTTGACGGGGCCGACGGCCTGCGGCGCGGAGCCGGTGAAGTCGGCGATCACCTCGCCGCCCGCCACCGTCAGAAGCAGCTTCATCGGGTAGTCGTGGTCGGTGATGCCGTCGTCCTCGATCGCGTCCTCGAACGTGTAGACGCCGTCCGGGATGTTCTCGATCTCGGCCCGCATGCGCCGCTCGGCGATCGCCATCAGCTCCGCCGACGCGGCCTTCACGAAATCGATGCCGTAGTCGGCGATCAGCTTGTGGATCCGCTTCTCCGCCATGTCGAGCGAGCCGATCATGGCGCGGAAGTCGCCGAGCGTGACCCGCGGCGTGCGGTGGTTCGTGAGGATGATCTTCCAGATGTCGTCCACGTCCTCGCCGCGCCGCTTGATCTTCACGGGCGGGAGGAGCAGGCCCTCCTGGTAGATCTCGGTCGCGTCGCCCGAGAGGCCGCCCGGCGTCTTCGCGCCGACCTCGGACATGTGGGCGACGTTGGCGACGAAGGCGACGAGCTCGCCCTCCCAGAAGACGCCCTTCAGGAGCATGTGCTCGGGCACGTGGCCGGAGCCGCGGTAGGGGTCGTTGTGGAGGAGGACGTCGCCCTCCTCGAAGGCGTCGAGCCCGAGCTCCTCGATCGTCCAATCGACCGTGAACTTGATCGTCCCGATCTGGGAGGGGCAGAACTCGGCCTGCGCCATCATGTTCCCCTGCGGGTCGAAGATGACGCACGAGAAGTCGAGCGACTCGTTGAAGATCGGCGAGTACGCCGTCGTCATCATCGTCACGCCCATGTCGCGGCAGCAGCTCGTCAGGTAGTTGTCCACCACGGTCAGCGCGACCTGGTCGATCACCGGAGCCGTGCTCATCACTCCACCCCCGTCTCGATCAGGAGCGCACCCTGCGGGTGGCGCTCGAGCGTCATCCCTGGCTCGACGTAGAGCGTCGAGCCCTCCTCCTCCACCACCGCCGGCCCCGCGATCCGCTCGCCCGGGGCGAGCGAGGAGCGATGGACGACCGTCGCGTCGACGAACCCCGTACCGCGCACGTAGACGGGCCGGATCGAGCGCTCGAAGTGCCCGCTCGCCGGCGGCGCTGTCACGTCGACGGCCGGGCGCCGGCCGATCGCCGTCACCTTGAAGCTCACGAGCTCGATCACCTCTCCCTCGATCATGTAGCCGTACCGCTCGCCGTGGAGGGCGTCGAAGCCGCGGAAGGCCCGCTCGAGCGCCGCCTCGTCGAGCTCGCCGGCGTCGATCTCGACCTCGTGCTCGTAGTTCTGGCCGAAGTAGCGCATGTTGATCGCGCGGCGCACCTCGGGCTCGCCGGCGAATCCCTCCTGCCGGAGCTCCGCGATCGCGCGGTCGGTGATCCGCTCGAACTGCCGGTTGACGACCTCGGCGTCGACGCTGTTCGAGCGGAACGCCTGCGTCCACACCTTGTCCACGCGGATGTCGGCGAGCAGCAGCCCGAGCGCCGAGAAGACGCCCGGGTACTGCGGCACGATCACCTTGGGGATCCCGAGCAGGCGCGCCACGCCGGCGGCGTGGAGCGGCCCTGCGCCGCCGAAGGCGAGGAGCGAGAAGCGGCGCGGGTCGTGGCCGCGCTCGAGCGAGACCATCTTGATCGCGCTCGCCATGTTCTCGTTCGCGATGTCCACGATCGAGGCGGCGAGCTCAAGCGCGTCGAGGCCCATCGGGCCGCCGAGCGCGGTCAGCGCCTCCTCGAGCGGGTCGGCATCGAGCTTCATCCGCCCGGCGAGGAAGTACTCCGGGTCGAGACGTCCGAGCAGGAGGTTCGCGTCGGTGACCGTCACCTCCGTGCCGCCGCGCCCGTAGCAGATCGGCCCCGGCTGGGCCCCGGCGCTGCGCGGCCCGACGCGGAGGAAGCCGCCCGCGTCCACCCATGCGATCGAGCCGCCGCCGGCACCGACCGACTTGATGTCGATCAGCGGCACCGCGGCCGGCAGGCCCCACTCGATCTCGTACTCGGTCGTGTGGCGCTGCTTGCCGTCGACGAGGATGCCCACGTCGGCGCTCGTGCCGCCCATGTCGAGTGTGAGGACGTCCGGCTCGCCAAGCGCCTTCGCGATGTGCTCGGTGGCCGTCATGCCGCCGGCCGGGCCGGACATGACCGTCTGCACCGGCGCATCGGCCGCGGCGCCCGAGAGCATCGCGCCGCCGTTCGACTTCATCAGCGTCCACTCGCGGGTCATGCCGGCGTCGCGCAGCGATGCGTCGAGGCTCGCGACGTAGCGGGTGAGGAGGGGCCGCAAGTACGCGTCGGCGATCGTCGTCGACGAGCGCTCGTACTCGCGCCAGATCGGCGCCACCTCGTACGACACCGACACCGGCACGCCGGGGAGTTCCTCCTCGATGATCTGCCTGACGCGGTCCTCGTGGTCGGTGTTGACGTACGAGAAGAGCAGGCAGAGCGCAACCGCCTCGACGCCCTCCTCGCGCATCGTGGCGCAGACGGCACGCACCTCGGCCTCGTCGATGCCCTTGATCTCGCCGCCGCTCGCGTCGAGGCGCTCGTCGATGCCGAGGCAAAGCCGGCGGCTCGCGACGAGCGGCTCCGGCTTGCGCCAACGCAGGTCGTACAGCACCTTGCGGTTGATGCGCTGGATGAACGGCGTGTCCTCGAAGCCCTTCGTCGTGACGAGGGCGACCCTGCAGCCCGTGCGTTCGATCAGAGCGTTCGTGCCGACGGTGGTGCCGTGCGTGAACCGCTCGACCTCGGCAGCGGGGACGCTGCCCTCATCGAGGGCGTTCACGATCGCCTGCCCGGGGCGGCTCGGCACGGACGACGTCTTCAGCGAGCGGATGGCTCCTGTCGACGGATCGAGCATGACCATATCCGTGAACGTGCCGCCGGTGTCGATCCCGATTACAAGTCCCATCGCCTAGTCACTCACCATCCGGTTGTCGGAGTCCTCAGCCCGACAACAACGCCGGACCCGTGTAGATCTGCATGTGCGGCCCACATCAGGTGCACACGCATCGCCGCGCTCGCGCCAGCGGCGTCGTGGCGTGCGATCGCGTCGGCGATCGCACGGTGCTGCTCAGCGACCTGCACGGTGTCGTCGACGCCCACGTGCGAGAAGCCCCAGAGCGTCCCCAGCAGCTCTCGGATGTCGCGGGTGACGGCGGCGACGACCTGGTTGCCGCTCGCGCGCGCGACGAGGTCGTGGAAGGCTCGGTCGGCGTCCATCAGCTCGGGGATTTCGCCGTCGGCACGCACCGAGTGCTCCATCTGTTCCACGAGATCGCCCAGGCTCGCAAGATCTGCGGCGGCGGCGTTCTCCGCCATCCAGGCAGCAGCCTGGGGCTCGATGATGAGCCGGAACTCGTAAAGGTCGCGCAGCAGCGGCTCCGCCCTGCCCTCGCGCAGCAGTGCCTCCTGGACGACGTCGTTGAGGACGTCCCAGTCCTCCGGCGGGTTCACCTCGGTGCGCTTGCCGTGCTGGACGTTGACCATGCCGAGCATCGCGAGCGTCTGAACCATCTCGCGCGCCACGGTCCGGCTGACGTTGTACTTCGTGACGATCTCCTCCGACGAGGCAAACGGCTCGCCGACGCCGATGCGCCCGGAGACGATGTCGGCCGCGAGGAGCGCGGAGAGCTGGCGGCTCAGGCGCTGCGGCTCGCGGAGCCCCTGGCCGAGGCCCGCCCGCTCAGCCGACACGCGCGCCCCCCACCGGGAGGCCGAGTCCGTCCAGGTAGCGGTCGAGCAGCTCGGAGGAGAACCCGTCGAACGAGCTCGCCGGTTGCCGCAGGCTCGTCACCTCAAGGACGCCACGCCGGGCGAGCGTGTGCTTCGCGCACGTGTTGTAGTGGTCGATCGAGAGGTGCATCTCGTACACGAGCGTAGGCATCAGCTCGCGGAAGAGGGCGTCGGCACGCGCCGCGTCACCCTCCAACTCGGCCGCGTAGACGGCGACGAGCCGGTCGACGAGGTCGACGCCGGGGATGATCCCGGCGGCACCTGCGCGCATGCTGTCGAGGAGGTAGACGCCGCCGTCGCCGCCCCAGACGGCGTAGTCGTCACCGAGCCGCTCGATCCACTCGCGGATCTCGATCGGGCCCGCCTCGAGCTTGACGTGGCGGACGTTCCCTGCAGCGGCGCCGATGCGGCCGACGGCCTCCGCCCCGAGTCCGACGCCGAGATAGGCAGGTGCGTCCTGGATCATCACGGGAACGGAGACGGACACGGCGACGCGGACGAAGTAGTCGACGAGGGCGTCGGGGCTCACCGATACCCCCACGGGCGACGCGAGCACGACGCCGTCGACGCCGGCGCTCTCTGCGTGGCGCGCGAGCTCGACCGAACCGCGCACGCTCGAGGTGCCTGCGCCCACGAGCACCGGTACCGCACCGCCCACCTCATCCACGATCGTCTCTGCGAGCACGCGGCGCTCGTCGTCGGTCAGCCGGAGCACCTCGCCGGCGAGACCGAACGCGACGATGCCGTCGACGCCGCCGTCGAGCGCAAAACGCACGACGCGCCGTTGCGCGTCGAGATCCACCGCGCCCTCCGCGGTGAACGGCGTACAGATGGCGGGATAGATCCCAACCCAGGGCTGCGTGCTCATCGTCGTCTCCTCGACCGTCCTTGAATGACCGGCAGTCAGAGGATATCATCTGGGATTATAAGTGACGGATCAACCCCCAGGGCGCCTCGGAGGCCGCGCGGCGATTGTGACAGGTGCGGGCCGCGGCATCGGGCGCGCAGTCGTCGAGCGCCTCGCGTTCGAGGGTGCCGCCGTCGTCGCCACGCAGCGGAACGTCGAGGAGGGCGAGGAGTTCGTGCGCGCGCTGCGCGCGCAGGGACACGAGGCCGTCTTCGTTCCGGCCGACATCCGCCGCGAGGACGAGGCCGAGCGGGTCGTCGCCGCCGCCGTGGAGCGCTTCGGCGGCGTGGACGTGCTCGTCAACAACGCAGGCGTCGGGCTGTTGCGGGCGATCCACGAGACGGAGCGCGAGGACTACGACCGCGTGCTCGACACGAACCTCTGGGGGATCTTCAGCTGCTGCCGTCACGCGATCCCGCTCATGGTCGCGGCGGGCCGGGGCTCCGTCGTCAACGTCGGCTCGGTCGCGGCGACGGTCGGCTTCGCGACGGACGCCGCCTACTGCGCGTCGAAGGGCGCGGTGCACGCACTCACCCGGCAGATGGCCCTCGACTACGCCCAGCAGGGCGTGCGCGTCAACTGCGTCGCGCCCGGCTTCATCGAGACCGAGCAGATGCGCGTCTACGTCGAGAGCCACGACGACCCCGCTGCCTCCGAACGTGAGGTCGTCGCTGCGCACCCGATGGGCCGTATGGGCCGGCCCTCCGAGGTCGCTGCCGTCGTCGCCTTCCTCGCCTCGGACGACGCGTCGTTCGTCACCGGGGCCTCGTACACCGTCGACGGCGGCCTGCTCGCCTGGTAGCAGGTAGGGCCGCGGAGAGGAGCACCGCACGCATGGGCACGATTCTGGTCGGCTACGACACGGAGACCGCAGCCGTCGGGGAGGCGCTCTCGCGCATGACGCAGAGCCCCTACTTCCCGCTCTACGAGCTCGCGCTCGACGCATCCACGTGCGGCAAGGCCCTGGAGCTGCTGACCGAGATCCACGGCGAGGCAAGGGTCCCCGCGACGCTCTTCACGTGTGGGCGCACGCTCCTTCAGGCGCTCGAGCCGATGCAGGCGGCACATGCATCGGGCCTCTTCGACGTGCAGCAGCACACGTTCAGCCACGTGCCGTTCAAGGACATCGAGTACGCGCCCGAGCCGGGCATCGTGGCCACCATCCCGGCCGCCCCACCGGTGGCCCTGCTCGAGGAGCTGACGTTCACGAGCCGGCTCCTGCGCGACCACATCGGCGTCGAATGCGTCGGCCTACGGACGCCGTTCGGCTACTACCGGGGCCTCCGCGACCGGCCCGACCTGCTCGAGATCGTCCGCGGTGCAGGCCTGCGCTACATCACCTCCTGGGGCCGCAACGAGGACAACGGAAACCCGACGCCGTGGGTGCAGCCGTTCACCTACGACGAGGAGGGCTACCCGGACGTCCTCGAGATCCCGTTCCAGTTCTGGCTCGACGTCGTGTGGTTCGACCAGAAGGGCTACGACACGGGCCTCGTCCTGCTCGACGCGCTCAGGGGGGCGGTCGACGAGGTCGCCGAGCATGACCTCGTCTACGGCGCGTGCTTCCACGACTGGGTCATGCTCGCCTCCGACGAGCGCCGCGTCGGCTGGCTGCGGGGCTTCCTCGCCTACGCCAAGGAGCGCGGCGTCGAGGTGACGACCTACACCGAGTACTGGCGGCGCCACACCGGCGCCTGAGGGACGTCGCAGAGAACGGCCGTGGCGCCGTGGCCCAGGAGGAGTGCCACGGCGCCACGGGACGGCCGCAGAGCGGCCGATGCGCTAGAACGCGGTGTCGATGCGCGGGAAGTGCAGGCCGTGGATCGGCTCGCCGGGAGCGCACTCGAGCTCCTCGTCGGTGTAGTTGTAGGGGAACTTGAGCTTGCCGAGCCAGATCGTCCCCCCGGCGATGTAGCGCGGGATGAACCCGCGGCGCGGGTTCGGGCTCGTGTTCGGGCCGGACGCGTGCCAGATCAGCGCGTGGTGGAAGCCGCACTCGCCGGCCTTCAGCTTGTAGCCGACGACCGGGAGGCCCGCCTCCTCGGGATCGACGACCTCGCCGAGGCCCGGCCGCTCGTCGTGGAGGAACGAGCTGCCGTCGCCGAACTCGACCGGGAGCTTCTCGCCGAGCTTGTGCGAGCCCTCGGCGACCATCATGCCGCCGTTCTCGCCGTCCACGTCGTCGAGCGCGACCCAGCACGTGACCGCACCCGGCGTCATCAGCGGCCAGTAGGCGTAGTCCTGGTGCCACGCGAGGCGGCCGCCCACCTGCGGCTTCTTGACGACGGCGCCGTCCTCCATGAGGACGACCTCCTGGGAGCCGAGGAGCTGGCGTGCCATGCCGGCAATGACGGGGTTCGAGACGATGTCCCAGAAGCGCCCGTCGCGCTCCCACAGGTTGTAGAGGAAGGGGACGGAGTGCGGCTGCTTCTTCGTCTCCACCTCCTCGGCGACGGCCACGCCCGCGGCGACGGCGGCCGAGCCGTCCTGCTCGACGATCGGGTCCGTGAGCTCGTAGAGCTGCGAGCCGCGCCCGCCCTCCAGGTGCTCCTCGAGCGCCTCGCGGGCGATCGCCACCTGCTCGTCGGTGAGCACGCGGATCGGGAAGAGGTAGCCCTGCTCGTTGTACTGCGCGATCTCCTCGGGCGTGAGGGGATCGGTGCGCACCTCGCTCATGTCGTCGCCTCCTTGGCGTCGTCCGGGAGCGGGACGTATCCCGCGTCCTCGATGCTCGAAGCGCCCCCGAATGCCCACAGGATCACGAGGTCCTCGTCGGAGGTGCCCGTGATCCGGTGCGGGGTCGCGCGGGGGATGAAGCAGACGTCACCCGGGCCGACGTCATGGGCCTTGTCGCCGACGATCTGCGTCCCGCGGCCGCTCAGGACGATCACGACCTCCTCGGCATTCGGGTGGTGGTGGTTCTCGTGCGTGGCCCCCTTCGGGTACGTGGACTGCCCGAAGGAGACGAGGGTCGCGCCCTGGTCCGGCCCGACGATCCAGCGGACGTCGAGGTGGCCGAACGGGCCCTCGGTCGGGTTGCGCGGGGTCGTGTCGGCGCGGAGTACGCGGTTGCCGTTGCCCGCGGCCGCGATCTCGTCGATGAACTCGTTCACGGCGGCTGCCACCTCCACGGGAGCCTCGAGGGGAAGAGTGTGCCCGACGTCGGCGAACTCCACCGAGCGGGCGTTGCCAAGCTCGGCCGCGAGGGCGCGGCCGTGCTCGGGGAGCGTGCGGTCATCGAGGCTGCCGATGAGGACGAGCGCCGGCCGCGTCACGGAGCCGAGGCGCGGCGCCAGGTCCTCGGCGGTGGCGATCGCTCGCGTCTGGCGGACGTAGTCGTCCGGGTCGTTCTGCAGCAGGAGCGCCCGGTACTCGTCGAGCATGGTCGGGTCGCGCTCAAGCGAGACCGCGGCAAAGGGCGGGTTCTGCACCCACCGCTCCGCCACCCAGCCGTCGATGCCGAGCTCGGTGATCGCCTCCTCGAAGCGCTGCATGCGGGGCGCGAGGTTGGAGAGCGTCGCGTCGGCGCCGATGAGCGCGAGCCCGCGGACGAGCTCCGGCCGCTCCAGGGCGAGCTTGATCGAGATGCTCGCGCCGAGGGAGTGACCGACGAGCACGGGCCGGTCGAGCCCGAGGGCCTCGATCAGGCCGGCGACGTCGTTCGCCCACCGCTCGAGCGAGAGCTCCTCGCGCACGAGCTCGCGCGTCTGCCCCGCTGCGCGGAGGTCGACGAGCACGAGCGTGCGGCCAGGCCCGATGCTGTCGCAGACGCGGCTCCAGAGCGCGCCCGAGAGCCCGAGGCCGTGCAGCAGCACGATGGGTATCCCCTCGCCGACGACCTCGACGTGCATGTCGAGGGATCCGACCCGCACCGTCCGCTCAGCCATCCTGTCTCCTCCCGTATTTCCTATAATCTATATTCTCAGACGTTCAGTGTCGAGCGGACGGCCGCGGCGATGCGCTCGGCCGTCGGCGCGTAGGCGTCCTCGAGCGACGGCGTGAACGGCACCGGCGCGTGCGGCGCCGTGATGCGCGCGACGGCGGCGTTCAGCAGGTCGAAGCCCCGGTCGGAGACGACGGCCGCGATCTCGGACGCGACGCTGCAGCGCGGCGGGCTCTCGTCCACGACGACGCATGCGCCGGTCTTCGCGACCGACTCGAGGATCGTGTCCTCGTCGAGCGGCGACACCGTACGCGGGTCGATCACCTCGACGTCGATCCCCTCCACGGCGAGCGCCTCCGCCGCGTCGAGCGCGCGCTGCACCATCGCTGCGATCGCGACGACGGTGACGTCGCCGCCCGTTCGCCGCACGTCGGCGACGCCGAACGGGATCCGGTACGGCTCCTCCGGGACGTGGCCCTTCGCGACGTAGAGCTTCAGGTGCTCGAAGACGAGCACCGGGCTGTCGTCGGCGATCGCCTCCATGAGGATGCCCTTCGCGTCGTACGGCGTCGACGGGATGACGACGCGAACGCCGGGCAGGTGGGTGAAGACGGAGTAGAGCGTGCCCGAGTGCTGCGCCGCGGCGCTGAGCCCGGAGCCCATGGCGACGCGGATCGTCAGCGGCAGCCGCACCTGGCCGCCGAACATGTACGACATCTTCCCGGCCTGGTTGTACACCTGGTCGAACCCGAGGCCGAGGAAGTCCGCCCACATCGCGTCCACGACCGGCCGAAGCCCCGCCGCCGCCGCGCCGACCCCGGCGCCGATAAAGCCCGCCTCGGAGATCGGCGTGTCGCGCACGCGGTTCGGCCCGAAGAGCGGGTAGAGGCTCTTGGTCGCGCCGAACGAGCCTCCCATCGCGTTCTCCTTCGAGCCGCCGCGCCCCGCACCGCCGGCGACGTCCTCGCCCATCACGATCACCGACGGGTCCTGCTCCATCGCCTGCCGCATCGCCTCGCCGACCGCGTCGACGTAGGAGAGCACCCGGTCGGGGGCGACGCCGCTCACCGTGCCACCTCCGTCGCGAGCGGCTCCGGGTAGACGAAGCGCTCGATCTCGGCGGGGTCGGGCTGCGGGCTCGAGCGGGCGAACGCAACGGCCCCCGCGATCTCGGCCTCGATCGCCGCGCGGATCGCCTCGAGCCCGGCCTCGTCGGCGGTCCCGGTCTCCAGCACGTGCGCGCGCAGCGACGCGAGCGCGTCGTTGCGGCGCGTCTGGGTGCGCTCGTCGTCGTCGCGGTAGGCCTCGGGGTCGCCCTCGAAGTGGCCCATGAAGCGGTACGTCTTCACCTCGAGCAGCGTCGGCCCCTCGCCCGCGCGTGCCCGCGCGACGGCCTCCCCCGCTCGCGCGTACACGTCGAGCGCGTCGGCGCCGTCCGCGATCACGCCCGGGATGCCGTAGCCCGCCGCCCGGGTCGCGACGTCGGACACGCTCGTCGAGTACGTGGACGGCGTGGACTCGGCGAACCGGTTGTTCTCGCACACGTAGATCACCGGGAGCTTCCAGATCGCCGCGAGGTTGAGGCTCTCGTGAAGCACGCCCTGGTTGGCGGCGCCGTCGCCGAAGAACGCCACCGCGACGTTGCCGTCGCTGCGCACCGACGACGCGAGCCCGGCGCCCGTCGCAAGGGCGATGCCGCCGCCGACGATCGCGTTCGCCCCGAGCATCCCCTTGGAGAAGTCGGCGATGTGCATCGACCCGCCGCGCCCGCGGCAGAGCCCGTCCTCGCGGCCGTAGAGCTCGGCCATCATGCGGTCGAGGTCGCAGCCCTTCGCGATGCAGTGCCCGTGGCCACGGTGGGTGCTGGTGATGTAGTCGGCGTCGGTGAGGTGGGCGCAGACGCCCGCGGCAACCGCCTCCTCGCCGACGTACATGTGCACGAAGCCGGGGATCTCGCCGGTACGAAACTCCCGCGCGACGCGCTGCTCGAAGAGCCGGATCGTCAGCATCGTGCGGTAGAGGCCGAGCGTGGTCTCAGGAGCGACGTCCATGGCGTCTCCTTTGCTGGTCAGGACGGGAGCGCCGGCAGGGCAGCGACGAGGGACGCGAAGGTGCCGAGGAACGCGGCGGCGGGCGCGCCGTCGACGGCGCGGTGGTCGAACGTGAGGCAGGCCTGCATCGTCGGCCGGACCGCGATCCCGCCGCCCTCGATCACGACGGGGCGATCCTTGATGCGGCCGATCCAGACGATGCCCACCTGGGGCGGGTTCAGGACCGCAGTCGTGATGTCCACCGGGTGGATGCCGCCGTTCGAGACGGTGAACGTGCCGCCTGCGAGGCTGTCCGGGCCGATCGTGCCGTCGCGCGAGGCCCGGGCGAGGGCGCCGATGTGCCCGTTGATCTCGTCCACCGTGAGCCGGTCGGCGCCGGGCACGACCGGGGCGAGGAGCCCGTCGTCGGTATCCACCGCGACGGCCACGTTGATGTCGGCGAGGAGCTCGATCTCGGTGTCGGTCACGCGCGCGTTCATGCCCGGGTGCTGCCGCAGCGCCTCGGCGACGAGCTTCACGACGATCGCCGTGACGCCGGTCTTCGCGGCGCGGGGGCGGGCGTCGAGCGCGGCCTTCAGGTCGACGAGCGGCTTGACGTCCAGCTCGAGGACCGATGTCAGCTGGGCCGATGTCTGCAAGCTCGAGAGCATGCGGTTCGCGATCGTGCGGCGGCGGCCGCGCAGCGGGATCGTGCGCAGTACGCGCAGCTCGCCCGCGGCGGCCGGGAGCACGGCCGGCGCGGACGCGCAAGGCCCGCCGGCGGCCCGCGTCGCGACCCATGCGTCGACGTCCTTGTCGGTGATCCGCCCGCCCTGGCCGGAGCCGGTCATCTCCCGCGCCGTCTCGGGCGGAAGCCCGCGACGCGCCATCAGGGCGCGGGCGCGCGGCGAGACGAGCGGGCCGTCGCGGCGCGCGCGCCGACCGTCCGGCGTCGCGGCGGCCGCCGGCGCGGCGGCGCGCGCGCCGACCTCCTGCAGCAGCGCGTCGTACTCCTCGCGCGTGCCGACGATGAACCCGACCTTCGTGCCGATCGGGACCTTCTGCCCCGCGTCGACGACCCGGTGCAGGAAACCGCCCGCGTCGGCCTCGACGTCGGCGGTCGTCTTGTCCGTCTCCATCTCGAGGACGACGGCGCCGGCCTCCACCTCGGCACCCTCATCGACGTGCCAGACGGCGAGGAGGACGTCCTCGGTATACACACCGAGCTTCGGCATGATCACCGGCTGCACGGCCACGCGCCTCCCCGGAACCGATCGCTGAAGGGACGGATTATAGGCTATAGCAAATCGCCCAGAACGACCAGCTTCGCGTCCGGGCTGGCCGCCTGGGCCGCCCACGCCTCGCCGATCCCCGCGAGCGACGCGGTCTCCGTCTCGATCGAGACGCGCCCGGCGGCGACGTGCTCCACGAGGTCGACGTAGGCTTGTGCGACCACGTCCTGCGGCACGGCGAAGTTCGTGTAGCCGAGGATCTCGAGCATCTTGCTGCGGACGAAGCCGGACACGAGCGTGGCCGTCGGCCCCGCCGACTGGCCGAGGTGGACGATGCGCGCCCCCGGCGCGACGACCGCCAGGGTGGCCTCGAGCGGCGGCCCCCAGAGCGCGTCGACGACGAGCGTCGGCGCGGCGCCCTCGACCGCTTCGGCGAGGTCGGCCTTGAAGTCGTCGCCGAGCGCCACGACCGCGTCGGCGGCGAGCGCCGCTGCCCGCTCGAGGCGGGCGGCGTCGCGGCCCACGGCCACGACACGCGAGGCGCCGAGGATGCGCGCCGCCTGGACGGCGACGAGACCGACGTTGCCCGTGGCGCCGAGCACGAGCACCGAGTCGCCCTCGCGCACGGGGGCGCGCCAGGAGACCGGCAGCCATCCGGCGAGGCCGGCGACGCCGATCGCTGCGGCCGTGACGTCGTCGGCAGCCTCCGGCACCTCGACCAGCACATCGTCCGGCGCGAGGAACCGCTCCGAGAGCGTGCCGTCGAGCGTGACGCCGATGCCGCGCCCGGAGGCCCACACGCGCGTGCCCGGCGCGAGGCGCTGCGACTCGACGACGACGCCCACGCCCTCGATCCCCGGCACGTAAGGGAGCGGCGGGCTGCCGGCGGGGAACGTGCCCGACGCGACCGCGATGTCAGCAGGGTTGAGCGCCGCGGCGCAGAGCTTCACGACCGCCTGGCCGGGACCCGCGACGGGGTCGGGCCGCTCGCCGACGGAGGGCGCCGTCCCGTACTCGGTGATCATCGCAGCTCGCATGGTCATTCCTCGCTCTCGTGGTCGGCTCTGGTCGGGACGAAGGCTGCGCGCACGGTCTGCTCGGTGCGGTAGAGGTGGCGGCGTAGGAGCTCGGCGGCGGCCGCACCGTCGTGCAGCTCGCAGTCGCGGAGCAGCTCGCGGTGGTCGCGCATCGCGCCTGCCACGGTCTCGGAGACGTACAGCCGCACGTAGCGCTCGGAGGCCGTCCAGATCTGGTCGAGCACGCGCTCGACCCACGGGCTCGCCGCGGGCTCGAGCAGCGCCCAGTGAAAGGCCCTGTGGGCCTCCCAGAAGCCGGGTGAGTCGACGTCGGACGAGGTCGCCTCGAGCTCCGCGAGGCGGGCACGCACGGTCTCCGTCTGCTCGTCCGACATCTCGGCCGCAGAGCGCTCGATGACGGTGCACTCGATGATGCGGCGCAGGTCGTAGAGCGCTCCGAGGTCCTCGAGATCGACGCCCGCCGCGACGACGGCGCGCTGCGGCGCCGCAACGATGAGCCCCTCGGACTCGAGGCGGCGGAACGCCTCGCGGATGGGGATGTGGCTGACGCCGAAGCGCTTCTCGAGGACGGCGACCCGGATCTTCTCGCCCGGGCGGATCTCGCCGCTCAGCAGGTCGTGCCGCAACCGCTCGGTCACGTTGTCGACCATGCTGACGCGCTGGATGATGTCGGTACGCGGCGTTGCCATGAGGGACTTCCCGGAGGGCGTTATAGCGTATATGCCGGAGCGCGAGGCCCCGCCGAGTCCGTGCTCAGAGCGCCGGTCGGCGGGCCTGGACCGCGGGCGTCGCGTCGTACAGGCCCTGCGCGGCCCGCAGCGTGCGGGCCTCGCCCCAGGGCGCCGCGGTGAACTGCAGCCCGACCGGGATGCCGAGGTCGTCGAAGCCGGCCCGGACGGCGCAGGCGGGGAGGCCGACGATGTCCTGCGGCGTCGTGTAGCTCATCACGAGCTCCCGGAAGGTGATCTCGGCGCCGTCGTGCACGACGGTCTCCTGCCCGATCGGCGCCGGCGGGCCGGCGCTGACGGGCGTGAGCAGCACGTCGCACGCCGCGAGCAGCCGGGCGAAGGCCGCCCGCACGCGGCGTCGCGCCGCGCTCGCCGCGAGGTATTGCTCGACGTCCACCTCGCTCGCCCCGTCGAGGCGGCCGAGGACGTCGAGCCCGTACTCGTCGCGGCGCGCCGGGTAGAGCCCCGCCCGCCGGTGGGTGTCGAGCGCCTCGGCGCGCTGGATCGTGACGAAGGTCGGGTACACGAGCTCAGCCTCGGGGAACCGGTGCTCCTCGACGACGGCGCCTGCCGCCTCGAGCAGGCGCACCGTGTCGTCGTAGACGCGGCGGACGGCGGGGGCGAGCGGGACGAGGTGGAGGTCGGGCGCGACGGCGATGCGCAGCCCCTCGAGGCCGCGGCGCAGCTCGCCGCGCACGTCGCCGAGCGGGACGTCCTCCGTCGAGGGGTCGTCAGGATCGACCCCGGCGATCACCTCGAGCAGGAGCGCAGCGTCGGCGGGAGTGCGCGCCATCGGGCCCGGGTGGTCGAGCGACGCGGCAAGCGGCCACGCCCGCGCGCCGCTGATCCGGCCGTAGGTCGGCTTCAGCCCGACGATGCCGCAGAACGAGGCGGGGACGCGGATCGAGCCGCCCGTGTCGCTGCCGAGCGTGAGCGGCACCTCGTCGGCGGCGAGCACGACGGCCGAGCCGCCGCTCGACCCGCCCGACACGCGGTCGAGCGCCCAGGGGTTGTGGGCGGAGCCCATCAGCTCGTTGACGGACGTGATCCCCCAGGCGTACTCGTGGACCTGCGTCTTGCCGACGAGGACGGCTCCCGCGGCACGGGCCCGGCGCACGGCCTCGGCGTCGCGGGTTGGCACGTGGTCGGCGAACATCGGTGAGCCGTACGCTGTCCGCACGCCCTCCGTGTCGAACAGGTCCTTCGCCCCGAACGGGATACCCTCGAGGGGCCGCGCCGTGCCGTGCGCCCACGCTCGCTCCGCGGCCACGGCCTCGTCACGGGCGCGGTCGAGGCAGAGCGCGGTGAACCCACCGACCCTCCTGTCGACCTCCTCGATCCGCTGCGCGAGCGCATCGAGTACGTCGACCGGCGACACCGCATGCTGACCGTAGAGAGCAAGAAGCTCCTCTACGGAGAGTCGCGTCAGGTCGCTCACGCACGACAGTATGTATGTCTGCTCCACAGCAGACCCCGGTGAAGGTGCGTCCGCGTCGGGCCACCGTCGCGACGAAAGCAGAAACGATCATTGCGACCCGCGTTCCTATGCGGAGACGACCGCGACGCATCCAGCCCCCACTGCCCCCGACCTCGCTACTCGCGTGCTGCCGCCCGCGCGGCGGCGCCCGGCTGGACGGTGACCCGCGCCTTGGCAGCCGGCTCGACCGCCGGCGGCCGCTCGTTCACGAGCACCGCCGCGAGCAGCAGCACGAGGATCGCGATGGAGCTCTCCCCGAGCAGGCTGCGGCGTACCGTGATCGGCGCTTCCGTGTCTCGCTCCAGCCGGGGCCGCACGACGAAATGATGGAAGGCGCCCCACGAGAGCGCCACGCAGACGATCGCGATCTTGACGAGCAGCGCCTTCCCGTACGACGTCGTCCAGAGCTCGTCGAGCGCCGTCAGCCGCTCGATCGTGAGGTACGTCCCGGCGAGCACGAGCACCGCCACGAGAACGGTCGCGATGCGCGAGAAGCCGAGGAAGGCGCGTCGTCGCAGCTCCGGTGCGAGCGGCCACACGCACGTGGCGAGCGCCACGAGCCCACCGACCCAGAGCACCGCGGCGCTGAGATGGAGCCAGTCGGCCAGCTCGGTGAAGAAGGTCGAGTTGGGCTCGACTCCCTGATGGCCCGAGAGCGAGAGGCCCGTACCGAAGCCGAGCGCGATCACGAACGAGGGCCAGAGCAGCCGCGGTCGGTCGAAGATCCAGGAGAGCAGAACGAGCGCCGTCACGAGCGCGTACCCGAGCGTCATCGCCACGAAGGCGATCCCGAAGCGCGTCTTCGTCGCGAGCGGCGAGAGATCACCGTAGAGGAGCTGGACGAACGGCACCTGGAGCGCGTCCGCCGCCCGCATCACGAACGCGGCGATGCCGACGTTGATCGTCGCGACCCCGCCCGCGACGCTGAGTCCGTAGAGCCGGTTCGAGAGGCGCTCGGGCACGGGTTCCCGCAGGACGAGCAGCCTCAGGCCGAGCGTGCCGATCAGCAGCGCCAGCGTGACGAAGTACGCCCAGCGGGCGGCATCGTCGGACCAGGTCGGCCCCGACGAGCCGTAGGCCTCGGTGGGCGGCGGCGGCGTCACTCCGATCCCGAACGTGAACACCCCGGAGCCGGTGTGCCCGTCGGACGACGTCGCGCGCCAGCGCACGGTGTACGACTGCCCTCGCTTCAGCCCGGAGAGCCCAGCGCTCACCCAGCGGCTGTGGTTGCTCGTGACGGCGGGGGCGGAGACCTGGCGGCCGCTCGCCGTGAAGACCTGGATCGCGCGGGAGGTGATCGTGACGGACTGGTCGAAGCGCAGCACGACCGCCTTCGGCGCAGCATGCAGCCGCGACTGGGTAGGAGGCGTCGTGCTCGTCAGCGTGGCGTGGGCGAAGGCGGTGCCGGGCAGCACGAGCGCCGCAACGACGATCGCCGGCAGCCCCGCGTGTCTCACTGGCCGCCGGCGTAGCGGGAGAGATGCCCGAAGATCGGTGCCACGTCGCGGTCGCAGAAGAGCATCACGGCGAGCACGACCCAGGTCATCGCGAAGCCGGCCCCCCAGAGCGGCCGGCGCGGCTGGAACGACTGCATGAGCGGGAAGACCGAGCAGACGATCAGCGTCCAGCCGATCGCGTGGTGGAGGAATGCGGAGCGCGAGAAGAGCCACGGGTTCTGCTCGTGGATCAGGAACGCGATCGCCGCTACGAGCAGCGCGAAGGCGACCGTGAGCGTCCACCAGCGGCTGTGGAGCTTGCCGCGCACGAGGGCGAGCTGCACGGCACCCGAGAGCATCGCCACCTCCGCCCACGAGGCGTGCGCGAGCATGTGGAGCGTCGAGTTGGTGAAGAAGACCGAGACCGGCCAGAGCATGATCCCGATCGTGAAGGCGAGCGAAGGCCAGAGGTAGAGGCGCCAGCGACGCATCGCAAAGACCGTGTCGCCCACGATCACCTCGGCGAGCAGGACCAGCCCGAGTAGCAGGAAGCCGGCCGCGAAAGCCCAGTGGACGAGCTCAGCTCTTGGAGCCATCGTGCCGCCTCAGGTCCTCGATCAACCCCGGCGCGATGAGGAACGTGAAGATCAACCCCACCCCGATCACGAGCAGTGGCGGCTGGAACAGGTAGTCGTAGAAGCCCTTCCCCTGGGGATCGAGGAAGACGATCCGGTAGGGCTGGAAGAACCCCCACACGACGCCGCCGAGGATCGTGATCGGCCCCAGGAACTCGATCGCGAGCTCCCGCCCCGAGCGGCGGCTCGCCGCTGCCACTCGCGCCCGCCTGGAGGCCCGCTCGAGCGGGCCGACGATCTCCGAGCTCACCCACGCCTCCTGAAGTCGCGACCTACCCCTTCAGTCTGCCGACCGCGTGATCGCCCGGTCAACCGGGATCGGGACGGACGCCTTTGCGCCTGTGTTACGGCCGGGAGAGCGTTCCGTTCGCGGAGACCCTGACGGCGTGCGACCCGAAGTCCTCGCGGGAGAGCGTGCGGACGAGCCCGTGGGCGCTCTCGGCCGGGTCGAGTGCGGGTGTCCCCGCTCCCACGAGGCGCGTCGGGACGATCGTTCCGGCGTCGAAGCGGCCATCCCCGCTCAGCGTCACTCGCAGGATCGCGCCGAGCGAGAGCGGGCCGCCGAGCGCGAACACCTTGTACCCCGCGAAGTTGCCGAGCGAATAGGCGATCAGCCGGCCCCGGTACCACTCCATCCCTCGCAGCACGTGCGGCCCGCTACCGATCACGATGTCCGCACCCGCAGCGACGACCGCGTGCGAGAACGCGATCGGGTTGCCACGGTTCTCACCGAGGAACAGCTCCGTGCCCGGACGGACGTGCTGCCTGTCGGCTCCTTCGGCGCCGGCGTGCATGGTGACTATGACGACATCGGCGTTGGCAGCCGCTCGTGCGACGAGTCTGCGGGCGGCCGGGATGTTCGTCAGCGACTGCGCCCAGGGATAGGGCGCGAACCCGACGATCGCGACCCTGATCTTCCCCACCTGCTGGTAGGCGATCTCGCCGGGTCGTCCGGTGGTGAGGAGGTGCCGGCTGCGCAAGGCCGCGAGCGTCTGTGCCTGGCCGACGGCGCCGTAGTCCCAGGCGTGGTTGTTGGCGAGGTTCATCACGGTGAAGCCGGCCTTCTGCAGCCACGCCGCGTACGACGGCGGCGTGTGGAACGCGAAACAGTTGCTGCTCCCGGCGCCGCACTTCGAGCTCCCTCCGGTGGAGAGCGTTCCCTCGAGGTTGCCGAGCACGACGTCGCCCGCCAGGTCCGTCTCGACGCCGTCGAAGAAGCTTCGCCCGCCGTCGGGAGGCAGGTTCGGCGTCGACCCCATCACGATGTCACCCGTCGCGACGATCGTCACCTCGCCGGCGGGAACGGAACGACGCGCAACCGTCGTTGACCTGGTCTTCGACGGCCCGACGGTCCCCCGGGTCGCCGTGGTGGAGGTGCGCGCCTCGGCGTTCGCAGGCGCGGGCGGCGCATCGACGAGCAGCGAGACGAGGAAGCCGAACGCGACGACGACGGCGCCTGCCCGCAGCACCAGAGCGACGACGCGCATTGCGAGAACTCTAGTTGCGGTTGCCGAAGAAGAGCAGCAGGTAGTAGGCGAGCTGCGAGAGCGCCGCGAGTGCCGCCGCCACGTACGTCCAGGCGGCCGCGGTCAGCACCTTGCTCGCGCCCTGCCCCTCCTGCGCGCTGATCAACCCCAGATCCTGCAGCTGCCGCTTGGCGCGGCGTGAGGCGTCGAACTCGACCGGAAGCGTCACGAGCTGGAAGAGGACGACGAGGCCGAAGAGGACGACCGCGACGACTCCGAGCCCGGTGAGCTGGAAGAAGAGACCGCCGAGCAGGAAGAAGATCCAGACGCTCGAGGCGAGATTGACAGCGGGCGCGAGCGAGCTACGGAGCTTGAACGGCCCATAGGCCTTCTGATGCTGGATCGCGTGCCCGACCTCGTGGGCGGCGATCGCGACCGAGGCGATCGAGCGGCCGTCGTACACGCCCTGCGAGAGGTTGACGGTGCGGTTACGCGGGTCGTAGTGGTCGGACAGCGGGCCGCCGGCGGCCGGCTGCACGGTCAGATCCCCGAGCCCATTGTGCTGGAGGATCGTCTGCGCGACCTGCTGGCCGCTCATCCCGCTCGCGACGGCGACCTGCATCTGGGTTGCCACGGTCGTCTTCAACCGGTGCTGGATGATGAAGCCCAGCACGAGCGGGGGGATCAGGAAGACGAAGTAGAGGCCCCAGCCACTCACGTCTGCCGAAGCGTACCAACGATCTTCCCAGTCGATCCTGTCGCGGCCGGAGAGATCGAAAACGTACGGTCTGCCGCACTGTTCGTCGACGGCGTCGCTGTGTTACTTTCCTGATTGAAGCGTTGGCCATCACGAGCGGTCGAGGGAACTGGCCCCGAGACACCGCCGCAGCCGGGACATCGTCCGTCGGGTGCGAACTCCAGCCGCGACCCGGCCGTCCCGGGCGGGAAGCGGGAAGATGGAGCGACGCTGCACCCGCCTCGGCGGGAGCACTGAAGGCCCCGGGACAAGGGGCCTTCGACGTTCCCGGGACGCCACCACACGCCGGCAGGCGGGAAGGAGCAGGACATGAGTGACCAGAGGCCAGAGACGATCGCCCTCCACGGCGGTCAGGTGCCGGACCCGACGACGGGCTCACGGGCGGTGCCGATCTACCAGACCACCTCGTACGTGTTCGACGACACCCAGCACGCGGCGGACCTGTTCGCCCTCAAGGTGCCGGGGAACATCTACACCCGGATCATGAACCCGACCCAGGACGTGTTCGAGCAGCGCATCGCACAGCTCGAGGGCGGGATCGCAGCGGTGGCGACGGCCTCGGGCCAGTCGTCGGTCGCCTACTCGGTGCTGAACATCTCCCGCACCGGCGACAACATCATCTCGGTGTCGACCCTCTACGGCGGCACCTACAACCTCTTCGCGCACACGCTGCCCCAGTACGGGATCGAGGTGCGGTGGGCAGACCCGGACGATCCAGGAGCAGTCGCGCGGCTCGCCGACGACAAGACCCGGCTCGTGTTCGCCGAGACGATCGGCAACCCCAAGCTCAACGTCGTCGACGTGGCGGCCTGGGCCGATGCCGCGCACGCACACGGGCTTCCGCTCGTCGTCGACAACACGATCGCCACCCCGATCCTGGGGCGGGTCTTCGCACAGGGTGCCGACGTCGCCGTTCACTCGGCCACGAAGTACATCGGCGGGCACGGCGTCTCGATCGGCGGGGTCGTCGTCGACTCCGGCAACTTCGACTGGGTCGCGAACGCGGAGCGGTTCCCGGGGCTGACGAAGCCGGACCCCTCGTACCACGGGGTCGTCTGGTCGGACGCGCTCGGGCCGGCGGCGTACATCGGCCGCGTCCGCACGGTGCTGTTGCGCAACGTCGGCGCGGCGATCTCGCCCTTCAACGCGTGGACGTTCATCCAGGGCCTCGAGACGCTGCCGCTGCGGATCGAGCGCCATTCGCAGAACGCCCTCGCCGTGGCGCAGCACCTCGAACAGCACGACGCCGTCACATGGGTGAACTACCCGGGCCTCGACTCGAGCCCCTACAAGGCCGTCGCCGACCGCGTGCTCAGGGGCGGCTACGGCGGGCTCCTCACCTTCGGGATCAGGGGCGGCCGCGAAGCCGGGGCGACGTTCATCGAGAGCCTCGAGCTCTTCAGCCACCTCGCCAACATCGGCGACGCCAAGTCGCTCGCGATCCACAATGCGACGACGACGCATTCGCAGCTGAACGACGAGGAGCTCGCGGCCGCCGGCGTCACACAGGACACGGTGCGTCTCTCGATCGGGATCGAGCACATCGACGACATCGTCGAGGACATCGACCAGGCGCTCGTCAAGGCTGCGGTTCCGGCCGCGGTGTAGCAGATCGCACGCATGTCCGGTTCGGTCGGATACGTCGAGACGCAGCGGGTCGTCCTCTTCGGCGAGGACGACCCGCTCGTGCTCGAATCGGGCGAGACGCTCGGTCCGCTCGAGGTCGCCTACGAGACCTACGGCACGCTCGCCGCCGACGCTTCGAACGCCGTCTTCGTCTGCCACGCGCTGACGGGGGACGCGAACGCCGCAGGGCACCACGGCGACGAGGCGCATCGCGGCTGGTGGGACACGCTGATCGGCCCGGGCAAGCCTCTCGACACCGACAATCTCTTCGTCATCTCGCCCAACCTGCTCGGCGGCTGCCGCGGGACGACCGGGCCGTCGTCTCTCGACCCAGCGACGGGGAAGCCGTACGGCCTCCGCTTCCCCCACTTCACCGTGGCAGACCTCGTCGCCGTCCATCGCCGTCTGCTCGTCCAGCTCGGAATCGAACGGCTGCACGGCGCCATCGGCGGCTCGCTCGGAGGGATGCAGGTGCTGCAGTGGGCGCTGTCGCACCCCGACGAGATCGACCATGCCGTGCTCGTCTGCGCGACGGCACGGCTGAGCGCCCAGAACATCGCCTTCTCGGCCGTCGCCCGCTCATCGATCATCAACGACGAGCACTTCCACGGCGGCGACTACTACGCGACCGGAGAGACGCCCCGCGTCGGGCTCGCCGTGGCGCGGATGATGGCGCACATCACCTACGTGTCGGAGGAGAGTCTCCGCCGCAAGTTCGGCCGCGACCGGATCGCCGACGGGCCGACGTTCGAGGCCGACTTCCAGGTCGAGAGCTATCTCGAGCACCAGGGCCAGCGGTTCCTGGAGCGCTTCGACGCGAACTCCTACCTGTACCTGACCCGGGTGATGGACTACTTCGACCCGTTTGCGGACGAGGAGGCGGCGCTCGCAGAGCTGAGCGGTAATCCGACGCGCTTCCTCCTGATCTCGTTCGACACCGACTGGCGCTTCCCGACGGCGCGCTCGCAGGAGATGGCCCAGATCCTCCGCCGCGGCGGCTGCGACGTGACCCAGGTCGAGGTGCCCTCCCCCTGGGGCCACGACTCCTTCCTGCTCGACGTGCCGCGCTACCACGAGCTCGTGGCGGCATTTCTCAGCCCGGATCCACCGGGATGCGTGCTCGCGGGGCGTTCGGCTGGGCCGTCAGGACGGGACGCGGTGGCACCGGACGGGCTGAAGCCCGGCCGGTGCCGCAGCGGCTCGGAGCGCACCGAGCGGGTGGAGGCCCCTGCGGGGCCGGAACCCGCTCGGTGAGCGACCTGGCGAACCCAGACGGGCGCACCGCCCGCGCAGATCGGTGGATCCGGGCTCAGCACCCCCGTCGGCGTCTCCGCGACGGTGGCCGACTACCCTTGACGTGTGGAGTTCCGGCGCGTCGACAACCTGCCGCCGTACGTCTTCGCCGTCATCCGCGACCTGACGCTCGAGCTGCGGCGAGCCGGCGAGGACGTCGTCGACCTCGGCTTCGGCAATCCCGACCTGCCCTCGCCCGACCTCGCCGTCGAGAAGCTCGCCGAGGCGGCGCAGAACCCGCGCAACCACCGCTACTCGGCCTCGAAGGGGATCCCCAATCTCCGGCTTGCGTGCGCGACGCTCTACCGGCGCCGCTTCGGGGTCGAGCTCGATCCCGAGACGCAGGTGCTGAACACGATCGGAGCCAAGGAAGGGCTCTCCCACCTGATGTGGGTCCTACTCGAGCCCGGCGACTCGGCCCTCGTCCCGAGCCCGAGCTACCCGATCCACATCCACGGCCCGATCCTCGCCGGAGCGTCCGTGACCCGGGTGCCGATGGGCGCGGACCACGACCTCTTCGCAAACCTCGAAGCCGCCTGGAGTCGCGCCACCCCCAAGCCACGGGTCTTGATCCTCTCCTTCCCGCACAACCCGACGACGGCGACGGTCGACCTCGCGTTCATGGCCCGGGTGGTCGCCTTTGCGAAGCAGCACGAGTTGCTCGTCGTGCACGACTTCGCCTACGCAGATCTCGCCTTCGACGGCTACGAGCCCCCCTCGATCCTGCAGGTGCCGGGCGCCGACGAGGTGGCCGTGGAGCTCTACACGCTGACGAAGTCGTTCTCGATGGCCGGCTGGCGCGTGGGCTTCGTCGTCGGCAACGCCGCCGTCGTGGCGGCGCTCGCGCGGCTCAAGTCCTGGCTCGACTACGGCACCTTCCAGCCGATCCAGATCGCTGCGATCGTGGCCATGAACGAGCTCCCCGAGTACCCACAGACGGTGTCGGC
Source organism: uncultured Gaiellales bacterium (assembly GCA_964581085.1). Taxonomy (GTDB): domain Bacteria; phylum Actinomycetota; class Thermoleophilia; order Gaiellales; family Gaiellaceae; genus Gaiella. The sequence goes on from CAZOMP010000003.1 coordinate 208,217, forward strand.
GATCTACCAATCCCGTAGAGACGCTCTCTGTGACGGACTGGCCCGGGCCGGCTGGGAGTTCCCGAGGCCGAAGGGAACGATGTTCGTGTGGGCGCCGCTGCCGGAGGCGTTCCGCAGCGCCGGGTCGCTCGCCTTCGCCGAGCGGCTCGCCCGCGAGGCGAAGGTTGCGGTCTCACCGGGTGTCGGCTTCGGCTCCGACGGCGACGGCTTCGTTCGCTTCGCGCTCGTCGAGAACGAGCACCGGATCGGACAGGCGGTGCGGGGAATCCGTCGCTTTCTCGAGACGAACGGCTGACGGGTACGGCCGGGGCGGCGCCCACCCGCGGGCCGCCCCGGCGGGACCTGCGCTACCGCTTCGCGGCGGCCTTGCGGGCCGGTACCTTCTTCGCGGTCGGCTTCGCCGCCGGAACCTTTGCGGCCGATTTGGCGGCCGGCTTCGTGGCCGCGGCGAGCGTCGTGTCGACGACCTCGGCGGCGGCAGCAAGCTTCTTGACGGAGTTGATCCCGTTCAGTGCCGCGCGCTTCGTCTCGTAGGCCTGGCTCGTGGCGACGATCTGGCCGTTCGTGGAGACGAGCGAGAAGCGGAACTTCCCCGTGGTGCCCTTCTTGACGATGAACTTGCCTGGCATGACTGCCTTTCGTGAGTGTTGATCGGAGACGGAGCCTCGCGGCCGGGATGCGACCGGTGGGCCGGTGCGCCATTCTCGCAACGACCGCACAACCCTGCACCACCATGTGCCTGCAACACTTCCGCGATGCCCGTCGGAGAGTTCCTCGTCGCCGTCACGATCGCCGCCGCGATCTCCGCCGGCACCTTCGCCCACGCGGACAGACACGGGAGCCGCCATGCGACCGCCTGGGGGGTCGGCGCCTTCCTCGCCGCCGGGGTGGTCGTCCCGGTCTACTTCGTGCGCTACTGGCTGCGCAAGCGCAGGCGCGACGACGTGGCGTAGTCCAGGCTCGGGCGCCGACTCCGGAGCCCGAGCGTGCCCACCAGGTAGACGAAGAGTGCGACGGTCAAGGCCCCGTAGAGCGCGGCGGTCACGCCCGCCCTCGCCGCCGGCTCGACGACGTCGAAGGTGAGCAGAGCTGCTCCGAGCTGCCATGCGGACGCCGACGCCCGGCGGGCGACGACGATGGCGGCACGGGGCATGTGCAGGTCATCGTCCGATCGCGCAACCGGCTTGAGACCCGGGTGCGCGGAGCCTGGAACGGTCGCTACCTTCGTGACATGACCGGCAACCTGCTCGTCTTCCTCGGCGCGGCGCTGGCAAGTGCAGTCGAGATGGTCGAGGCGCTGACGATCGTGCTCGCCCTCGGCCTGACGCGCGGGTGGCGGGCACCCCTCCAGGGAGCTGCCACCGCGATCGCGACGCTCGCCGTGCTCGTCGCCGTGCTCGGCCCGGCGCTCCAGGCGGTCCCGCTCGACGCGCTCCGGGTCGTCGTGGGAGCGGTGCTCCTCGTCTTCGGGCTGCAATGGCTCCGCAAGGCGATTCTCCGCTCCGCCGGGCTGAAGGCACTCCACGACGAGGACGAGGCGTTCGCGCGCGAGGTGGCCGCAGCGCGGGAGGCCGGGCGGCCCGTCGGCAGGGACGGCTACGCGTTCGCGATCAGCTACAAGTCGACGCTGCTCGAGGGGCTCGAGGTCGCCTTCATCGTGATCACACTCGGGACGAGCGCCGGCGCGACCGCGATCGCGGCCTCTGGCGCCGCCACCGCGATCGTCGTCGTGGCGGGTGCCGGCGCGTTCGCCCGGCATCCGCTCAGTCGGGTGCCGGAGAATACCCTCAAGTTCGGGGTCGGCGTGATGCTCACCTCGTTCGGCACCTTCTGGGTGGGCGAGGGCCTCGGGATCGACTGGCCTGGCAACGATCTCGCGTTGCTCGCGATCGTGGCGGTGACGCTCGCCTGGTCACTCGCATTCGCGCGGATGTTGAGCGTCGCGTCCGGGCCGGCCCCGGCATGAGACGAGCATGGCGTGCGGTTGTCGACTTCGTCGTCGGCGACGACCTCTGGGTCGCGGTGGCCGTGCTCGCGCTGATGGGCCTCGTCGCCGTCGCGGTCCAACTCGGTAGCGATCCCTGGTGGCTGCTGCCGACCGGGGTGCCGGTCGTACTCTGGGTCTCGCTCGTCCGTGCCCGCACGAGCGTGCGCCGAACGGGGGAGAAGCGATGAGCGAGGTCGAGTGGCGGCGTCCCGTCGACCTGCTGCTCGACTCCGACGCGCCCGACGAGATCCGGACGGAGCTCGGTCGCCGCCATGCGCTCTACCTGCGTGAGGCACGCCGGATCGCCCAGGAAGGGCACGTACCGAACGAGGACGGCCTCGCCGCGGGAATCCGCCAAGAGACGCGCCGCTACCTCGACTCGCAGCCGTGGCTCTCGCATACGGATCTCGAGGACACGGTCGAGGCGGTCGAGAGCGAAGCCCTAGCGTCGCTGCACGCAGTCGTCGCGGCAGCCGTCGCTGCCGCGACGCCACCACCCCCCACTCCGATCCGGCGTCTCGCCCTGCAACCTTCGGCGACGGTCGTTGGCAACCTGCCGCTGCGCAAACGCCGCACCGGCGACGGGGTCGTCCTCGAGTGGACCCCCGCGGCAAGCGTCGTCGAGTGGAGCGTGCGAGTCAGCGTCCGTCCCGATCCGCGCGGTGACTACATCGAGGAACGGGCCCTCACCCTGCCCGGTCGGACGACGTCGGTCGAGGTCCGGCTCGACGACGTGCCGCGGCGGATACAGGTGCAGGGTGTCGCCCGAGGTGGGCGCACGACGCAGCGCGCGACCGTCAGCGCGCTGACGCGCGGGAACAGCGGCGCCCAGTGGAAGCGGCAGGCCAGCGGGGCCTGACCCGACCACGGAGCCCGATCAGCACACGAGCGGACCGACCGCGGCGACGGCGCGAAGGCTTGGCCCGACGAGGAACGCGAGCAGGTGTCGCTCTCCGTCGCGCCAGGCTGCCAGCTCGAGTCCGTCGTCGAGGTCGATCGGATCCCGATAGTCGAGATCGGCGCGGAACGGGACGCAGGGGTCGACGCCCGTCCGTGCGAGCGTGTCCTCGACCGCCTCCCAGTGGACCGCGTTGTTGACGTGGCCGTGCGCGTCGAGGTCGCTCAGACGCAGCGGCCAGGCGGTTCGTTGCGCATCGTCGGGCGGTGCGGGCAATGTCAGCTTCGTCGAGACCGTTCGACCGGCGGCCGATTCGGCATACGGCCCGAAGTCACCGATCCGGGCAGGCCGGAGATCAGGATCGAGATGGATCCAGACGCTGTCGACCTCGATCCGACCGCCCGCGTCGCCCTGGATCGACCAGCGCCGCCCGGCGGCGATCGAGGCGACCCCGCTGCACCAGGTCGTGAGCTCGAGCGTGCGATCGTCGAGGAGCGGCGCCTGGACGTCGATCCGGATCCTGCGCACGACCCACAGGTGGTCGGGGATGCCCCAGCCCGTCTCCTGCACGTCGTCGATGGCGGCATCCTGGAGGAAGCGGGCGACGGCATCGAGACGGACACGTCCGGCCGTATCCATGTCCGAGAGGCGTACGCGTCTGCTCGAGCTGACCGAGCGAGCCTGGAGCGGCTGCGGGATCGTCGTGTCGAGCACAGCCGCAGTCTGCCCGTGAGGGGCACGGTGTGCCGCACCGTGCCCCTCACGGCGGAGCGAGAGAGGCTATGCCCCGACCGGCGCGGCCTCACCTGCCGGAGCCGCGACCAGCTCCTCGCGACGGATCAATGCGAACGAGACCACCGTCCCGACCGCGGCGACCGCCGCCCCGACCCAGAACGCGGCCTGGAACCCGGTCACGAGGGCGTTCGGGAGGGCATCACCGGAGGCGGCGGCATCGCTCGTGTGCGCGACCGCGACCGACGAGAGAATCGCGATCCCGAGCGCGCCGCCGATCTGCTGCGAGGTGTTGATCAGTCCCGACGCGAGACCGGCCTGCTCTGCCTCCACTCCCGCGAGGGCGGCGATGTTGATCGCGACGTAGGCGAACGGCATCCCGACGCCGACGACGAGGAAGCCCGGCAGCAGGTCGGTGACGTAGGAGCCTTCGACCGAGACCTGGGTGAAGAGGAACAGGCCGACGGCGAGCAGGGCCATTCCCGTCACGAGCACCGGCTTGACGCCGATCGAGGTCACGAGCTGGGAGGCGACCGCGGCCCAGAGGATCGACGTGCCCGCGACGGCCAGGTAGGCGACCCCGGTCTTGAGGGCCGAGTAGCCGAGCACCTGCTGCATGTAGAGCGTCAGCATCAGGAACATCGAGAACAGGGCGGTGCCGAGGATGAAACCGGCCACGTTCGCACCCGTCACCGTCTTGAGCCGGAAGATCGAGAACGACATCAGGGGATGCCTGACGCGCAGCTCGACCGCGACGAACCCGAGGAGCAGCGCTGCCGCGGCCGCGAACACGGCGATCGTGCGACCGGACGCCCAGCCCCAGTCGTTCGCCTTCGTGATCCCGAGCACGGAGAGGGAGAGACCCGACGTGACGAGTACGGCACCGGCGGCGTCGAACCCCTTCGCAGCGGCGCCACGGCTCTCGGCGAGCACGAGCGGCGCGAGCCCGATCGAGACGAGCGCGACCGGCACGTTGACGAAGAAGATCCACTCCCAGCTGAGGAGGTCTGTGAAGAGGCCGCCGAGGAGCACGCCGGCAGCGGCGCCGAAGCCCGCGACGGCGCCCCAGACGCCGAGGGCGATGTTGCGCTCACGACCCTCCTTGAAGGTCGTCATCAGGATCGAGAGCGCAGCCGGCGAGACGACGGCGGCGCCGAGGCCCTGCAGGGCCCGGGCTCCGATCAACGACGCCTCGCTCCAGGCGAGCCCCGCGACGAGCGAGCCGAAGGCGAACAGGACGAGACCGCCGAGGAGAACCCGCCTGCGACCGAGCAGGTCGGCCGCGCGGCCGCCGAGCAGGAGGAAGCCGCCGAAGGTGAGCGCGTAGGCGCTGATCACCCACTGCAGGTTCTCCTGCGAGAAGCCGAGATCGACCTTGATCGACGGGAGCGCGACGTTCACGATCGCGATGTCGAGGATGACCATGAACTGGACGACGCTGAGGAGCGCAAGAGCCCACCAGCGCCTGGATGAATTGGCAGTCATGTCTGTAGCCGCCTTTCGTGCGAGCCGTGTTGATCCGATGACTCGACGCTAGGCCCGCGGGCACGGCAGACGCGGTACGGGAGGCCGTACTCCGTCGGCGGCAGACCCGAGATTCGTGGGGCGGTGCCGACCGGGGCGGCACCGTCCGACGGACGCTCGCAGGCCGTCGTCAGACGTCGTGGGAGCGCAGACCGAGAAGGTCGAGGGTCGCCTCGCCCGCCCCGATCCGGGAGCGCAGCGCCCGCTCCTGCTCGTCGCGGGCCTCGGCCTGCGCGAGCACGTCTCGGGCGCAGGTCGCCGGCACGACCACGGCACCGTCGGCGTCGAGAACGACGAGGTCGCCGGGCGCGATCGTGACGCCTCCGACCTGCACGGGAACGTCGAGTGCACCCGCAGCCACCTTCTCCGGCCCGAGCGCCGACACTGCCCGCGCCCAGACCGGCAAGCCGATCTCGGCGATCCGATCGAGATCGCGAACGGCGCCGTCGACGAGCATGGCGGCGGCTCCAGACGCCTTGGCCTGCAACGCCATCAGCTCGCCCGCGAAGGCGATCTCGTCGACGCAGGGACGCACGGCGACGACCACCTCGCCGGGCTCGACACACGCGAGCAGCCGGTGCAGGGCGAGGTTGTCGCCCTCGCCGCAGAGCGCCGTGCGAGCCGGACCCGCCGCGCACGTTCCGGGGACGAGACGCAGCAGCGGCGCTCGCACGAGGCCCGTGCCGCCGGCCGCTTCGAGCGTCGTCGCGACGCCCAGCTGCGCAAAGCGGGCGACGTCCACCGCTACCAGTCGCCGATGCTGCCGTCGCCGTAGAACACGCGCTGGGGCAACTCCGGCTCGAACGGATGCTGCGCGACGACCTCGAGATCGATCTCGATCCCGAGTCCCGGCTTGCCGCCCGGGCGCGCCAGCATCCCGTCCCGGTCGATCGGGTGCGACTCGCCGGCGACCTCCGCCCGCCAGGGAACATCGGAGGTGACCGCCTCGCAGATCACGTAGGACGGCTCCGCGAGGCCGAGCTCGATCGAGGCCGCCGTCGAGACCGGACCCTGCGGGTTGTGGGGGGCGAGCGCCACGCGGTGTACCTCTGCGAGCGAGGCGATCCGCCGGGCCGCGCTGAGGCCGCCGCAGTGGGTGATGTCGGGCTGGATCACGCTGCACGCCTTGCGCCGCAGGAGCTCGTCGAAGGCCTGCACGCCGACGAGGCGCTCGCCCGTCGCGATCGGCGTCCGCACGGCCGCCTGGATCGCGGCGATGTCATCGAGCCGCTCCGGCCAGCACGGCTCCTCGAACCAGTAGAGGTCGAACGGCTCGAGCGCCTTCGCGAACAGATGGCCCATCCGGGGGCTCGGCCGCGCATGGCAGTCGACCATGATGTCGATCCCCTCACCGACCGCCTCCCGCATCGCCGCGACGCACGCCTCGGCGAGGCGGACGGGAGCGAGGCCCTCGAGCGGCATCGTCGGGGGCACGGCCATCGACTTGAAGGCCGTGAAGCCCTGCTCGACCATCGCGGCGGCGAGCTCGCCGAACCGCCTCGCCTCGGAGCTCTCGTAGAAGTCCTCCATCCGGCCACCGCCCAGATGGCCGTAGAGGCGGACGTGGTCGCGTACCGGTCCGCCCCACAGCTTGTGGCACGGGACGCCGTGCACCTTGCCGAGGATGTCCCAGAGGGCGATGTCGATGCCGCTCACGGCGGTGCCACCGACGATGTCGTTGCGGTGCCAGAAGTGCTGGCGCACCATCATCTGCCAGAGATGCTCGATCCGTGTGGGATCCTCGCCCACGATCAGCTCCGCGATGTCCTCGATCGCACCGACGACGGCGCGCGTGTTCCACTCGAGCGTCGCCTCACCCCAGCCCACGAGCCCGGGCTCGTCCGTGACGACCCGTACGAAGACCCAGTTGCGCATGCGTGCGTTGCACACGTGCGCCTCCACGGCGACGATCTTCATGCGTCACCTCGCAGCTGTTCGAGCAGGGCCAGGCTCTCGTCGAGAAACACCGCCGTGCCGCCACGCTCGACGTTCGTGTTCGTGATCCCGTAGGCCCAGCGGTAACGATCCTGGTCGAGGATCTCGTCGAGCCCGACCGCCGCGACGAGGTCGAGGTCGGCGTCCGGGGCGAAGTACCCGGCGTAGTCGTTCGTGTAGCCGAGGGTGATCGTCTCGGCGAAGGGGCTCCGTGCCCGCAGCTCGACCCCTATCTGGTTGAAGAGCTCGAACGGGTTGGCGGCGATCGCGAGGTCCCCGATCGCCACCGCCTGGAGCTCCGCCTCGATGGGCACGTCGGCGCGCTCGAGCATGTCCTCGTAGAAGGTGAGCGCCGACCGCTGGTAGAGCGGCGGATACTGCTGGGCCGAGGTCGCCGTGTGGATCGAATCGTCCCAGCGCTCGGGGTACTCCGCCGGCGGCGCCGCGTCGAGGACAGCGAGGCGCTCCTTCACGTCGGCAAGGTCATAGGAGGGCCGGCGGCGGCGCAGCTCGATGCGGGTCGAGGCCGCGCGGAGGCGCGCCTCGTCGGTCGTCCGGATCGTGCGCACCGTCTCGACGACGGCGGCGGCGATCCGCTCGCCCAGCTCGTCGCGACGGGCGTACGAGTGGCGCGACGCCTCCCAGTTCCCGAACCAGTAGTCCCAGCCGGCGACATCGCCGCCGCAGCCGGAGAGGAAGAGGCATTCGGCTCCCGGACGCGCCTCCGCGACCGAGTCGCGCAGCGGACCGGCGAAGTCGCTGTTCCAGAGCAGGGTCTGACCGCCCATCAGGGTCTCGTGACACGCGAAGCTCGCGACGACGGCGAGCGGCGAGCCGTCCGCGCGATCGACGACGATGACGCCGACCGTGTCGTCCACCTGGCGCTCGTGGACGACGCGGTTGACCGTGACCCCCGGAGCCGAGCCACGCCCGTGACCGACACGGGCCGGCTCGAGCGCACGCCAGGCGGCATAGACGGCGCCGCCGATCGTGTCAGCGAGAAGATCGACGTAGTGCGCGAAGGCGGGCGCATCCTTCAGGCCCGCGACGCTGCTGCCACGCGAAAGGCTCGGGGCGCTGTGGTTGTGCGCCGCGTTGACCAGCACCGCGTGCGGCGGAATGCCCGTCAGCCGTTCCACCCGCTCGCGCACCGCGGCCGTCAGATCGGCTCCCGCGAAGACGAGATCGAGTGCGACGATCGCAACCGTCGTCTCACCGTCGTCGAGGACGAGTGCCTGCGCCACGAGCGGGTCGTGGACGCCCTCGGCAAGGCCCGTGCGGATCCCCCAGCACCCGTGCGGGAGGCCGCAGGGCGGTGTGATGTCGGCCCGGGCGACGCCTGCGCGTAGCTCCGTCATGTCTCCTCCTCCTGTCAGTCCGGTTCCGAGCGGTCCGCCTCACGGGAGACGTCATGGTCGCCCTGCGTGGCGCGGGAGGGCCGCCGGCTCGATCCTAGAGGATTGTCAACAATTTCGCTATAGTCGACAATCTGGCAGCGACTCGTGCCAGCGTCTCCGAGTACCCGGGAGGGGCTTTCCCGTGAAGATCACCGACGTCGAGGCCGTCATTCTGCGCCAGGCGGAGGTGAACGCAGGAATCGCAGACGGGAGCCAGGACGACCTGATCGTCCTGATCCACACCGACGAGGGGATCACCGGCATCGGCGAAGTGGACTCGTCCCCGGAGCTCGTCCAGGCGCTCGTGCAGGCCCCCACCTCCCACGCCGTCGCGATCGGTCTGCGAGAGCTGCTGATCGGCGAGGATCCACTCGACGTCGAGCGTCTGTGGCAGAAGATGTACCGCGGCCTCATCTACTTCGGTCGTCGCGGGATCGCGATTCACGCGATCAGCGGCCTCGACATCGCACTCTGGGACATCAAGGGCAAGGCGCTCGGGAAGCCCGTGTACGAGCTGCTCGGGACGCCCCACCGCACCCGCGTGCGCGCCTACGCCTCCATGCTGATGCCGGAGACGACCGCGGAGGTCGTCGAGGCGGTCACGGCGCTGAAGGAGCAGAGCTTCACCGCGATCAAGCTCGGCTGGGGACCGCTCGGCCAGGACACGAGCCGGGACGTCGCGCTCGCCGCTGCCGCGAAGGAGACCGCCGGCCCCGACGTCGAGGTCATGATCGACGCCGGCCTCGGCTACGTCGCCGACGCGAAGCGCGCGATCGAGGTCGCCCGCGAGTACGAACAGATCGGCATCTACTGGCTCGAGGAGCCGTTCGAGCCCGACGAATACGAGGCCTACGCCGAGCTCGCCGACACGGTCGACATCCGCGTCACGGCGGGCGAGCAGGACGCCACCTGGTGGGGCTTCCGTGAGCTGATCGACCGCACTCACGTCGATCTCGTCCAGCCGGACGTGACCCGCTGCGGAGGGATCACCGAGACACTGCGGATCGCCGAGCTCGCCTACGACCAGGGCAAGCAGACGGTCCCACACGCGTGGAAGAGCGGGATCATCAAGGCGGCCTCCCTGCATTGCAACGCCGCCCGGCCGGACGGCATCTGGCAGGAGTACAGCGTCGCCAGGACCCCGATCGCGACGCGCCTGACGGTGCAGCGTCTGCCGATCGAGGCCGACGGCTACGTGGCCGTCCCGACGACGCCCGGGCTCGGTGTCGATCTCGACATGGACGTGCTCGAGAGCCTGCGGGTGGCGTGACGGCTCTCCCACGGTTCGCAATGAACGTCTCCCGAAGGAGCTAGAGCATGAGCACGACGACCGAAGGCGCCACGGCGGGCCTCGCGGCGCGCGCGGCCGCGGTCATCCCCGGCGGTGTCAACA